>JAKVBY010000039.1:0-59422 GCA_022446825.1 Pirellulaceae bacterium | reverse complement strand
CCATAAGCAACGGCAAGTAAGAGCAAAACAAGAATAGCGGTTTTGATCGTTTGCATTTCGTCCTCCCTGACGAAGCACTTAGAAGACCGGAGGATTCTGGAAAATAACCCGCTTGGGCAGGCACTATCTTGCCGATCACCCGCGCAGCACCAACCAGTAAAATCTCAATTTAAGATGCTACGTGGATCTTGAAATCGGGGCTAGACCAGATCACACGATTCTTACCCTTATATATTGTAAAATCGACTCAGTCTTGGTTTTTGACGAGCTCTCGACCGCTTATGCACGATGAAGTGGGACTACATTTTTCTATTGGGCCAAAGCGGTGACCCGTCGATGCCCAGTTGGAGAACAGGACCGGCCCTCACGACTTGGTGCGTCTGACCGGGTTGTCAGCACCTGAAGCAAACTTATACTAGCCAGCAGAGAACTTTATGTTCTCTGCTGGCAAGCATTTGGGGAATCAGCAGATCGTTTAGATCAAACTGGTTTTTGTCCGGTAGGTGACTGCTGTCAGTGTTTTGCGTTACTCGTCGAACAACTTCGAAATGAAGGGTTCCTCTGTGGCCACCAATGAGTCATCGTCCTTTTTAATACGCCACGAGTTTCTTATTCGTCGTCTGCACTCGCTGAGTGGATTAATTCCTGTTGGCGCGTACATGGTCATTCATTTAATGACGAATGCTAGCGTGCTGAACAGCCCAGGTACCTTTCAGCGGGCGGTCTATCAAATTCATAGTTTGGGTGCAGCGCTACCAGTGATCGAATGGGGATTTATTTTCTTACCGATCCTGTTCCACGCAATTTTTGGAGTTGTGATTATTCAAGGTGGATTGCCCAATACGAGCGCTTACCGTTACACGAGTAATACGCGTTATACCTTGCAGCGGCGAACGGGGGTGATTGCTTTTTTCTTTATCGTGTTCCACGTTTTTCATATGCATGGTTGGTTCCATTTTGAAGCCTGGCAAACGAACATTGCAGAACCACTGGGTGGTGCGATGTTCCGTCCGTATAACGCTGCCTCTTCGCTTGCAGCGGCGATGGCCGGTTTTCTTTATCCAGTCCTGTATTTCATCGGACTGCTGGCCTGTGTATATCATTTAGCAAATGGTCTCTGGACGATGGGCATCACCTGGGGGCTTTGGACGACCCCTGCCGCACAGCAACGTGCCAATTGGATCAGTATTGTTTTTGGCGTTGGTTTGTTTGCGGTTAGTCTCGGCGCGTTAGTGGGTGCTAAGACCATTGATACCAAAGCTGCGTTGGAGGTCGAAGACAAAATGCACGATGCCAAGATAGAATCAGCAGAGTTAACCGCCGAAGAAACGAAACATAAACGTGCCACGAATGAAGAACGCGCAAGTTGGCTCGATTCCGCCAACTCTACGGAATCAGCGGGTCGTGATGAAGTTTCACGATCACCCAAGAGTAATGCAGCGCAGTAAATCAAGTCCCGAGAAGTAATGCAACGAGAGCCAGACTTATGGCAAAAAAACGTGTAATGGTGGTTGGTGGTGGCCTCGCAGGTTTAGCCGCCACGATGAAGTTGGCTGAATTAGGCGTGGAAGTGGATTTGATGAGCTTAACGCCAGTCAAACGCTCGCACAGTGTATGTGCGCAAGGAGGGATCAATAGTTGTAACGATCAAACACGGCAGTTAGGTGACAGCGAATGGAAGCATTTTGATGACACCGTCTATGGAGGCGATTTTTTGCAGCATCAGCCTCCTGTCAAGGAAATGGCTTATTGGGCGCCTAAGGTGATTGATTTAATGGATCGTCTGGGGGTGACGTTCAACCGCACACAGGAAGGATTTATCGACAGGCGACGGTTTGGAGGTACCCTCTACAAACGGACAGCATTCTCTGGAGCGACAACAGGTCAACAACTCCTTTATGCCCTCGATGAACAAGTACGTCGCTGGGAATCTGACGGGTTGGTGAAAAAATATGAGTTTTGGGATTTTCTGGAACCGATTCTCGATGAGAACGGTGTCTGCCGTGGCTGTGTCGCACAAGATTTAGTGTCGATGGAGATTCGGTCCTTTCCAGCAGATGCAGTCGTGTTGGCGACGGGTGGTTGCGGGCTGATTTATGGTCGCTCGACGATGTCCATGGTTTGTAGCGGCAGTGCTGTCTCTCGTTGTTTTCAAGCGGGCGCCAAATATGGCAATGGGGAATTCATCCAAGTGCACCCCACGGCTATTCCCGGCGCGGACAAGTTGAGGCTGATGAGCGAATCCGCGCGCGGCGAAGGTGGTCGAGTCTGGGTGCCACGCACTCCACAAGACGCCCGTGATCCGCTTTCGGTTCCAGAAAGTGAGCGTTACTATTTTCTCGAGGAGCGCTATCCGGAATATGGAAATTTGGTTCCCCGTGATATTGCGACACGTGAGATTTTCGACATTTGTGTTAACGAGGGACTAAGCGTCGAGCCGGGGCGCCAATGTGTATATCTTGATTTGACACATATCGACGCCACTGAGTTGAGCCGCAAGCTCGGTGGCATTTTAGAGATTTATGAGAAGTTTCAAGGTGTTGATCCGCGCTTCACCCCAATGAAAATCTTTCCCGCCGTTCACTATTCGATGGGGGGGTTGTGGGCTGATTACGAACGAACCGCCGAAGGGGGGTTGCAGCTTGGTTCTCCTCAAAACCAAATTACGAATATCCCGGGACTGTATGCGATTGGCGAATGTGATTATCAGTATCATGGCGGGAACCGACTTGGCGCGAATTCATTACTGAGTTGCATTTTTAGCGGTTTGATTGTTGCACCAGGTATTCACAACATGTTCAGTGCGGAATCTGGGGGGGCGGCTGTGGAGTTGCCCTCAGCGCTGTTTACCGGTGCACAAAAGAAAAATCAAGAAGTGCACGATGCACTGTTGCGCCGCGATGCAGGGAATGAGAATCCGTATCTGATTCATCAGCAACTCGGTGATGTAATGACCAAAGCGGCAACGGTTGTACGGAGGAACGATCAACTTGAATCTGCGGTCGAAACCGCCAATGAGTTGCACGAACGGGCAAAAAAATGCTCGCTTTCTGATACGGGGAATTGGACAAATCAAAATGTCGTGTTTACGAAAGCACTACTCGACATGTTTCCCATTGCTAAAACCATTCTCAAGGGCGCACTCCAGCGTGACGAATGTCGTGGGGCTCATTACAAACCGGATTTTGCCCGCACTAGTTTAACTGCCCAGGACGCTGCGGGTCGGCAAACACAGGCAGAAGCCTGGTGCGATGAATTTGAAAAGAATAATGAGAAATGGCTCAAATCTACGATTGCGTCGTGGAATGGAGATCAACCTGAGATTACTTATGAGGATGTCGATGTCTCGATCATACCCCCTCGGCCTCGACTGTATGGTTTAGCTGGTGCCGAGGTGATCGAGGAAGTGTGGAATCAACGGCAATCCAAGAAAAATGAATTAGCAAGCGGAAATGGGGCTACGACGAGTGCCGAGGAAGCCACGGCGACAAAGTGAATATGGCCGTTAGTAAAAGCTGAAAAAATCCAACGGAACGAATGACTGACATTATGCAAAATGCAAATCCCCTCCCTGAGGAATTTAAAGTCAAAGTTCTCCGCCAAGATGGGCCGGGCCAAAACACCTATTGGGAACATCATCGTGTCGATTACGAACAGGACATGAATGTTATCAGTGTATTGCAACGGATTGCTGCCCAAAGTGAAACCATTGAAGGAAAATCAGTTGCACCTGTTGCTTGGGACTGTAACTGCTTGGAAGAAGTCTGTGGGGCCTGCACAATGGTCATCAATGGCCGTACGCGGCAATCATGTACGGCACTCGTCGATCGCTTATTGGAAGAGGATCCGGAAGTGATTGAGTTGCAGCCTATGAGGAAGTTTCCCGTCCTGCGTGATCTGGTTGTCGACCGTTCTCGATTATTCCGTTCCTTACAAAAAACGAAATGTTGGGTGCCTGTCGACGGCTATTACGACATGGGTGCAGGTCAGCGTCAATCGCGCCCAGAACAGGAAGAAGCGTATCCACTCAGTCAATGCATGAGTTGCGGGTGTTGTCTCGATGCGTGTCCGCAATTCACAAAAGTTGAATTGGAGCGGCAGGATGGAGAAAGTGAAACTGCCTTCCAAGCGCGGAAAGAAGCTGAGTACGACAAGAATTTTGTTGGCGCGCATGCAATCAGTCAGGTCATGCTGTTTAATGCCAACCCAACCGGTAAGAATAATGCCAACGAACGTGTTGACGCACTCATGAAAGAAGGTGGGATCCAAGTTTGTGGCAACGCGCAAAATTGCGTGGCGGTTTGCCCCAAAGAAATTCCTTTGACGACCTCAATTGCCCGTGCAGGCCGAGCTACCACAGTTCGCGCGATCAAAAAATGGTTTGATCGCTAGAGGGGCGTGTGGGTGGACTTGACGCGACTGAAAATGCGGCCGTCAAAATGGCGGTATTGAATCTATCGCTGACACGGCAGGATACCTGAACTTCAGCCGAGGCTCTTTCGACGATGGTTTGTAAAGAGCGGCGTTTTAAATTGTAAGTCACATGGCGACTATCAGAGAAGATGTGAAAAACGTGTCACACTAAACTGCTGTCTCCCTCAGGTGTAGCAGAAAGGTGCATCAGACGTGAAAAGTTGTTTTGACAGTTCACACGCCTTGATTAGTTCTGTCGGACATCCGATTCAATGAGACCGTCGCGCAGTCGAATCACCCGTTTCGTTCTTTCGGCAACTTCGTCTTCATGCGTGATCATGAGGATAGTTTTCCCGGCTTCATTGAGTTTTTCAAAGAGGTTCAAAATTTCTTCAGTAGTTGTTGAATCAAGGTTTCCCGTTGCTTCGTCAGCGAGAACGAAAAACGGATCATTGGCTAGACTGCGGGCGATGGCAACACGTTGTTGCTGACCACCAGATAGTTCTGTTGGACGATGATAAATACGATCCCCGAGACCCACTAAGTCAGCTAACTCTCGACAGCGCTCGTCGGCATCACTGTCCATTGCCCCTTGGTACTGCAAAGGAACTTGAATATTTTCAATTATATTGAGTTGAGGTATTAGGTTATAAGATTGAAACACAAAACCAATTTTACTCGCGCGCACATGCGAAAGTTGGTCATCGTTCAACATGGCTACGTTCTGGTTTCCCAGGATATACCGACCGGCACTCGGTCGATCGAGACACCCCAGCAGGTTTAATAAAGTGCTTTTTCCAGATCCTGAAGGACCCATGACGGCGATATATTCGCCAGTCTGAACTTTAAAAGTGACGCCACGAAGTGCCCGTACTGTCTCACCTTTGAGGTGGTAGTCCTTGGTTAACTCTTCTACTTCGAGTGCAATTGGGACTGCTGATGAGGCAGGTTGGTCCATAGTGGTTTCCATGAAGAAAGTGTCAGTCAATTGAGTCAGAAATTCGGTCGTGTTTTGGTATCAATTAAGTATCTGTTTGTATCTTCCCAAAATCCACTTTCAACCTACTGTTCAAGACTCGACAATAGCTTAGGAACGGTGATACGTCTAGGACGCGACTTGTCTAGATATTGACCTGTGATAGCCTTAGCACCGTAAGGTCGCCATGGATCACGACAAAGTGGGGTCTTGGCTACCGAAGCTTTGCCGTGTTGAGGCTGGCAAGTGATGCTTTCATACAAGTGAGCGGAGGGCCGGCCATCACTTTTGTTGAAGCGGCGGAGGCAGGTCCGCAACCGAGGTTTTGGTAGCCACGTCGGATTGTGGTGTTGGCTTTGCTGCGCGGTTTGCTGATTCCTCAGAAGAGGTGCGCTGAGCCAATTCGATCCATTGCGTCAAAATTGGAGGAGGAACAGGTAACTTTTCGAGATTCGATCCGTCACTGTCAAAGGGAGTTTCTTCCGCTCCCTCAGGAATTGGGTAATCAATCCAATGTCCCTTTTCGTCTAGCACCATGATGCCAAGTTCACGCGAGAGCCGCATCCTGGAAGCGTAGTAGTTGAGCCAGACACTCATAAAATTGTTCTGTGTATTGCGCAAATCTGACAAGGCGGTTAATAGATTTGTGGCTGAGGTAGGTCCGAATTGTGCTGGCGGTTGGCCAGGTTGTGGAGGCGGTACTGGCGCATTGAGCGATTCACGCGTCAAGTCGACACGTCGAATTGAAATTGCGACGGCGCGACGTTGAATCTCTAAGTTCGTGGCAAGTTGCTCGATGTTGCGAAGTGCTGCCCGAAGACCTGTATGCAGACCGTCGCGCGACTGAATAAAGTTGCGGCGACTTCGTTGGTAGTCGATCAAGGACTGACGATAGTTATTGCGTTCCAAAAGTCGGGTGAAAGGGGCATCAAAACGAACACCCGCTTGAGCGGAGGCGTTGTGACCCTGAAAGTTGACGGGGTTATCTCCTGTCGTGTGGATTTGACCGCTCAGCGCCACGGAGACATTTGCTTGTAAGGCATCTGCATTGAAGGCGATAAGGCGCCAAGTGTCCACCAATTGTGCCCTCGCATTCATCCAGTCGAGCCGGTTATCTAACGCCAGCCAAAAAGCATTCTTGGAATCAAGATCGATTGGTTCTATGGTGACAGCTTCCAAACGTGCCCGAGCTTGGATCAGGATGGAACCCTGTGTCAAACGGTACAAATCGCTCAACCACACAACTAATTCCCGGATCGTCTTCCCGCCCTGATCGGCGGACACATTATCACGAATATTCTTGAGCTGGGTTGTTGCCTCGTCAAACTCTTGTAGCAAATCGGCATGATTTGTTCCCAGTAACTCGCGATCCTGTGCAAAGATATCTTTTTCTGCTTTGGTTAGTTGAGACAGGCGTTGAGGAGTTGCCTTGTCCATGCGTTCAAGATCTGTCTCAACTTCTTGGAGATTCGCTTGAAGCTGTTCCGCAAGTTCCGCTGCTTCCTCAAGGACTGGATGAAGTTCTTCCGGACCGGCTTCATCTGATAATTCGCTCACGCGCTCTTGAAAGTTTGCGATCGAGTCTTGGACGGTTGTCGCGTTGGGAGCCACAAGTTGGAATTGGCGAATCAGGCTATCGTCCAATTCAACAGGCATATCGGGAGGAAGTCCGAGTGTGCCGGTGATGTAAGCTTCGACGGCGAACTGGAAGCTATTACGATTTTGCAACAAATTAGCGCGTTCGGTTTCAATACTTTGTCGAAATTGATCGACTTGGGTTAAATCGATGACGCCTGCTTCGAGGTGCGCTTCCAGCAGTGACAGGGTGCGCACTTGCTGGCTTAGACTCTCTTCGGTGTTTCGGATTTGCTGGAGTTGCTGGAGGAGACCGATGAATCCACCTACGGTTCCAGCACCCCCTCCAGCGAACCCGGTACCCGTCGTGGCGCCGCCGTTACCACCGCCTCCAAAGCCACCACCAAAAGTACCCCCGCCAACGCCACCAAAACCACCGGCACCTTGTCCGGTAAAGCCGGTCAATCCTGTACCACCGAAGAAACCGCCACGACGTTGTGGGCCACGAACGCCATTTTCGCCAATCGTCACGTCCGTGTAGAACCCTTGCCGGTACTGGTGAAAGGCGCGCAAATTGCCGAGTAAAGCGCGTTCAACAATGGTTAACTGTTCGAGGGCGATGTCTTTTCCGGCTCCACGCAACAATGGTTGGACGATACTGGCGTTGATAATGGAACTAGCAAAATTAACATCGCCTTGGGTAAATTCCCAGGCAAATGAGTTTGCGATGCCAACAAGCATTTCGCCCGCTGTCGCAAATCTGCGATTTGCTTGAAGTAAATTTGCACCTCCTCCAAAACCGCCGCCGGGAAATGGCAAGGCACCTGCGCCACGGCCTGACGTCAAGGTACTGCTTTCACCCCCCGGGCGCTGATTGCCGTTGTGATTAAACACGGTGGAGAATCCGCCAAAGAACTGAGTGTCGAGGCGAAAGCGCTCGGTAGTGACATCGAGTGCCGACAAGTAAAGTTCTTCGACCGTGCGTTGGTACTCTGGCGAATGAATGTAGGCTAATTCGAGTGCCGAATCGACGGTCAGTTTGACCGTGCCGTCTTCTGCGACATCGACATATTCTTCCAACGCGTCATGCCAAACTGGATTTTCTAGTTCGATTCGATCGCCATTGTCATGCCAGTGCTTCCAGCCTTTGATACCGTTGACGCGATGCATATATTGATGGGAGGCGGGATCATCCGGGGGCATCGGAGGCCGATCCGCATCGAAAGTTTCGAAATATCGGCTCCGAGGATCGATCTCAATGTCGTAGTCGGGTTCTCTCCAGCGTAGATCAGTATTTCTCTCAGCAATTGTTGTGTAGGCTTCGTGATCTGCTTGAACGCGGTACTGGGTCCGTGAACACCCCACGCCCACCGAAACCAAACAGCTAAGAGATAAGAGCACGATGCGAGGAGTTAGAGTGTTCATGTGATTTTCTTGTGAGAGAATTTCGGCGAACCCGATGGGTAACGATTGTCAAGGTTTGCACGAAGTGCCGGAAAAACGGTCATTTGATCTCTGCAACATTTCGTATCGTAATGACGTTAGTGCGGCCTTTAGGGCATCTGTCGACTATGATTCAAGTACTACATATGCGGAAAATCAAAGCCGTAAGAATGTTACAGACCATAGGACTGTCATAAGTGGATCTGTTTTTCAGGTGCTTCGTGTACCATGAAGTGACTCACAATAACTGTCATAATCGTTACAACTGTTACGCGTCCGATATGCTGTACGACCCATACAGCAAAGAAGATTCTCGGTGATTCCCTATCATCAAGTAGCCTTGTCAAAATGAAGGCGCAAATCGGTTATGATGAGTTCCCCCGACTCTCGAGGTGAATGGTGGAATCATTGATGACCGAATGAGGTGGCCCAATGTTGGTTTTCCAAACAGCACGGTAATGATCGGCCGATGACTAAAGACCAAAATCCTTATCAAATACTCCTGGTCGAAGATGACCACGAATTGGCAGCCATGGTTGCTGATTTCTTAACGCCTCATGGATTTGATGTGTCCATCGAAGGCCGCGGTGATCAGGCCGTCGATTGAATTATTAATGAGTCGCCTGATATCGTGATCCTGGATGTCAATTTACCCGGCTTGGATGGGTTTTCAGTCTGTCGGCGGATACGATCAGAATTTACAGGGTCAATCCTTATTCTCACGGCCTGTGGCGAGGAAGTCGATGAGGTTGTGGGACTTGAAGTTGGTGCAGATGATTATATGTCCAAGCCGGTACGACCTAGGGCTTTATTAGCACGTCTACGGGCGCATCTGCGAAAAACCCCTTTGTCCGGTGCCAACACATCGGACCAACGAATTTCCATCGGCTCTTTGTTAATCGCCGCCGGCTGCCGTGCAGTTGAACTGGACGGGGCGAGCATTGATCTGACGACTGCTGAATTTGACCATTTGTGGTTGCTATCGAAAAACGTTGGACAGGTTCTCAGCCGAAATGACATCTTTCAAAAACTCAACGGTGTTAAATACGATGGATTTGATCGATCGATCGATTTGCGGATTTCTCGACTCCGCAAAAAACTGGATGATTCTCCTCAAAATCCTCAACGGATCAAATCAGTCCGCGGCATCGGATACCTTTTATCGGTGCATCAATGACACGTCTCTTCATTCGATTTTATGTGAGTGTTGTGATTGTCTTGTTTCTGGCATGGTACATCTACGGGTTGGTGTTGCAGCGCCGTAGTGATGCCGATTGGGCTCGAGTAGTCGAAGAAGCCCACGGTGGTGGTGCCCGTCTTGTCGCCCGCGAGTTAAACGCGGTGCTTCCAGAGAGCCGCGATCAACGGTTGAAAAAGATCAACGAGAAGTTTGATTATTTAGTTGACGTTGTTGCTCTGACGGACTTACCAGACCCCCTTCAAAAAAGAATTTCTAACGGAGCCGATGTAGCCTCCTTTCGCGCTACGGGGGTTGTCGTTGCCACTTTGGGCAACGGCTCAGAAGTTGTTCAACTGGGCCCCTTTCCGGATTACACATTCCTAAGTGTTGAAAACTCGATTAGTGGTTGGATGCGATTGATCGCGAGCAAAATCGACGTGGCATCGCCTAACGAACGCGCTGGCATTCTTAACGACTTGCAACAGCAATTCGACATCCCTATCACGATCGAAAAGAATGCTGAATTGTCCGATTGGCCACGCCAAAGGATTGCGGAGGGTGCGAACGCCGTTGTTTTTGCAGAAGAGGAACAGGTGAGCGAGCAAAGGAATTGGTTTGCAGTGGCGACACTCGCCAACAAGAGCGATCTCGTCCGGGTGGGTCCGTTTCCAAGTTTCGAGGAAAGCGAACCAAAAGCAGCTACTACAACACTCAGCCTGGTGCTGTTTCCCGCTGCCTTAGCCATTGCTTTGTTACTTCGTCCGATGGCTCGACAGCTTAGCCACGTGGAGAATGCTGCCAAAGCGATTGCCGCCGGTGACTTCAGTGCCCGTGTTGACGAGCGGAGCATTGGCGAGGCCAAACCACTTGCCTCAGCTTTCAACAACATGGCGGGTCGCACTGAAAGGTTGTTACGAACGCAACGCGAACTTTTACAGGCCGTCTCCCACGAACTGCGCACGCCCTTGGCGCGGATGGGTTTTGCAATTGATCTGACTCGAGCTGCGAAATCCGCACAAGAACGTGAAGAGCGCTTGCAGTCACTGGAAGATGCAACGGAAGATTTAAATGCTTTAGTCGACGAATTATTACAATATGTTCGTCTAGAAGGTAGCCTGCTGAAACTTGTCATTGAAGACATCGAGTTGTTTTCTGTTGTGGAAACACTGATCAACAAATACACACTTACCATGCCTACGATCGACTTTGAGATTGGTGCAGGCTTGCGCGACGGGAACATTGTTGTTCGCGCAGAAAGGGTAAGTTTGGCGCGTGTCCTGAGTAATCTACTAGCAAACGCTGGTCGGTTTAGTCAGGGTCGTGTTGTTGTCGAGGCCCACCGCAAGCAAAAAGGAATTGTGATCACTGTTGACGATGATGGACCTGGAATCCCGGCAAGGGATCGGGAGCGCGTATTTGAACCTTTTGTGCGACTCAACGAAGCGGGAAACGGTGTCGGACTTGGTTTGGCCTTGGTGCGACGGATTGTGAGAGGTCATGATGGCGTGGTCGCTNTTGATACCAGCCCACTAGGGGGCTGCCAGGTCCAGGTTGTCTGGCCCGAGTCGGGAACCCTTGCCTAGTGTGTGGTTTGAAGTGAGCGTTTGCGGTACATCGCTGCCGATCAATCGAAATTAGCCAGTCCAGAGGAAAGGCGCTGAAACGCACAAGCGTTTAGATGCTTCGAGGCCGAGTGGTCTTTGTGAATCCAGCTTGCCTCATCCTGAAGTTGTCGCACTTCAGAGCAATGCCACGTCGTTCAAATCCTCGCCGAATTCAGGAACATCCCTCTGGGGAAGTGTATGACTATTGGCATGGTCCGGTGTGGTAGAAGTTCCGAACAACATTCCCGGTCTTGGAATGTTGTTTTTCTACTCCTAGTATCACTTTGCGAGAACTGATTCTGCGTACTGTAATCGCCCGGTCCAGCCATCATAATACTGGAAAATGACTTGTGGGCGCGGAAACGCAATCCAACGGGTACCATGAACTGTTTCTGGATTGTTGAAAACATTGTTCAGCTGAACGATGCAATATGTTGGATGGTGTAATTGATCACGTGGAATATCATCGCTGTACCACGTTGACCAGCGAATGTCGACTTCACGCGGTCCGTATTTGAACTTGCCGTTGGGTGGACGATCACCTTCATCGGTATACCAGTGATTGTTGGAGTTGTGAGGTCCCGACGCGCATTCCCAAACATTGTCGGTGATCCGAATGACAAAGCTGTTATGCAAGTCGCCGGTGAGAACAAAAACAGGCTTTTTCAACGTATCCCAAAACTCAATGAGTCTTTCCCGTTCGTCGAAGAACACCGTCCATGCGTCGTCTTTATTGTTCGCGCGAACAGCACCACCACCCACGTGCGGGATGGTGAGATTTACGGACGAGATAACGAAAATAAAATCGGCATCACTGTTTTTCATTCCTGCCATTAACCAATCCCGCTGAACTGGACCGAGCATTGATAGCCCTTTTTTATAGGGATTGGACTTGTCATGCATCTGTCGCTGACCACGTGTGTCACAAACAAAAAAATCGCAATTAGCGATGCGCATTTTGAAATACGATCGACGCCCGATTGAATAAGACACCTCACCATTGGCGTCAAAGCGCGGCCACACTTTGATTTGATGGGGTCCGAGAATCTCGTCGATGCGATAGACACCAGCATTCAAGTCGCCTCCAACCTCGTCGAGTGCATTATCATTCACGCCAGCTGTGTCCGTTCCCCAATGGACATGCAGATTGTTGACTTGAGTAAGATCAAGCTGAGAAAAGTCTGCCGACCCGTCGGTGATGACGTTGCCACCCTCGTTTACAGAACCCCGACTCAGATGAATTCTTTGTGGAAATGAGGTTGGATTACTCCAAGCGAGATAGTCATACCAGGCTCGCACACCAATATCACGAAAGACGGCGCGGCGATCTCGTAAACCAGGAGAACCTGCGCCCCAAATATCGTTCAAACACTCATGGTCATCATAAGTAAAGAAGGAAGGCACATGCGCGTGCCATTGTTCCAAGTGATTCGATTTACTGAGAAACAGTTTGTAGTTCTCCCACACTCCAGTGAGCGTCGGTGCCGCGACCAGATCGGCAGGAAATTCACCCTGGTGTCGAACTTGGCCTTTCCATTGTTGAGGCGTGTAGTCACGTTGATTTTCGTAAAGCCAATCGCCATTGAGGATCGCAAAGTGGATCTCCTCAGGGACCCCACGTTCAAGCATGGTGCGAAAAGCGGGTGTTGAAGGGCCGGGACTATGGCTCGCATTCTGGTTATTGCCGCAGGCAAATTCGAAACTGAAATTAAACAATCCGCGAGGGTTCAATTTGTCATCCACCAATTGAGTGGAATCGGGTAAAGTTCGAAATGATCCGCCCCGCCCCGTTGCTTTGCCGTAAAGAAAAATTTGGTACCAGTATTTTGTGTTTGGCTGCAGTCCGGTGATGTGTACCCAGCCCGTGTTGTCGTGGGTTAGATCAGTTGCTACCGCGGCCGTTTCTGCGGTTAACTGCTGCTTGTGGACGCCGTAGCGCACAGTGAATTCACCCGTTTTCATGGTTCTTGCCCAGATACCAATTCCATCTGCGGAGAGTCTCCCGAGGATGGGGCCATGAGTGATGTGATTTTCGTCCTGAAGAAATTGCGCAGGCGTGATCGTTGGCGCAAGCGACCAGATGAGAATCAACGTGAACAAGCGTGCCTGGAAAACGTTCATCGAGATCTTTCTGCGTGAGGTAAGAGTAGAATGCTGATCAACGGATATCTGCACTTTGGATGTCTGCACTTTGAACAATCAGCCCGTGGAATGCAAGCAGAACCACCGTCAGTTGTGGTTTGATTCTCGAAGCGCTGACGGAATTTGGAAGGACCTTAAGGTGGACACTTAGCGGGTGCAGTGGTGCTGCCACGGCACTAACCTATTCACTGGCCACGGGACGACTGAGTCTGCTTTGAATCAAAAAATGTAACAATGGGCTGTTAAATGTCTTCGAAGTGAGCATTGCCTTTGTTAGGCAAACACATAATGTGTCTAAACCGCAGATCTTCTCACAGCCAATAACCACCGGAACGGATCTTGGTCGTATGATCGGGTCGTGAGCAAGGTTGGTCCGGCAGAACAAAAATAACTGCAGAAGACAACAAGCGACGAACATTAAAGACGGCGGCAGTTTCAGCAAGGTCCGGATTGAGAACGAAGGTCCGGATTGAGAACGACGACAACTGTTTACGGCTGGCTGCTTGCCGATGATCTGGAGGTTGGTTTGAAAACTTTTTGCTAGGGCCAGCTAGTTCCAACTTAGTAACCTGCGGCTACTGCGGATAAGGAATCCCCTACTTGGTTGTCCCGGACAGGATCGTTTCAGAGTGAGCTTGCCAGGTAGGCGTTCTAATGTTGACAGGATAGTTACCTCTTGCCTGCTTGCTGCTAATCAGACAAGGTTTTTCTGTAGCAAGAGAATCCCCGTGTTGTAACACACCATTATCGTTCGGCAATTCTTGAACATGAAGAGCCTCGATGCCAGCGATCTGCGATAAACACAACAATGGCGGGTGCTAAAAAGACACCGGCCGGATCCATAAAGCGACCGATCGGTGGAGAGGTAAGAATCACAAGAGAAATTTTTGTAATGGCAATCACGACTCCGATTCCTAGCATCGTGTTGCCTCCCATAAAAAGATCCGTCGTGGCAATTTCAGGTGCTGACGCCACAGTTTTCAAGCGGTGAAAGACGTAGCGCATCTGTATGAGGATGGCCAGCGCGATGAGCAAAAGATAGACCGGATTGGCCATGATCTCGGAGACGACCATGTAACTCCCACGCCAGAATGCTTTACCTAACCAAAGAGCATAATAGCTTGGTTTCGCCTTGATCACCTCAAATGCCAATTTGCGGAGTTCCGTGTTGGTTTTCCGAGGATCTGGACCGTAAACATGTTCAGCCGCTGGAATGAAAACGTGCCAGGTGGAAAGGTCGAAGCGACGCTCGATGTCCATGTAGTCCAGTGTCACTCGTGGCTGAAACCAGGGGTGTTTTTTTGCCACGTGTTGGCGCTGGTCTTCGACGGCATGGGCGAGTGGATGAAGTTCCTTTGGAAGATCTGAAATCATATCGGGAGTCATAAATTGACCGAACGTGCCAGCAAGATTGCTACCACCAAAGGACACAATCCCGAAATGATCTGACACGACCATTCGCAGGGAACAGAAAAGCAGGAGTGGCAATGTTGTACAAACTCCTAGTCGTATCAGATGCCTGCGTGCTCCAGAGGGTTTGTCCGCAGGGTGATGCAGCATCCACTTTATGATCGCGCCACAGAATGGCAACACGGGAAGCAGAAATAAAAATGCAGGACGGACTTGATAGGTGGCAAATACCGCGAGGGAGAATACTATCCAAAGGCCGGTTTTTGGGCGTCTGGTGTTGAGGAGTAACAACAGGCCGAGCGTCAAAATCGACAATGAAGAGGCGAGTGAATCAGCTGTGACTTGAAAGACGTAACGAAAAATGACGTTGGAATAAAGCAGGCTGCTTGCTGCGGCCATGCTCACCCAGGATGAAGAAAAGAGATTGCGGCTGCCAAGCCAAAAAACCAACACACACATTACGTGGATAGCATATTGACAACAGGGAACTGCGGTGTGACCCTCTGCCAATAAGGAAGTAAATTGAAGAAACGCCGGGTAACCGATGGTCCGAATTTGATTGAATGCCGCCGCAACGGAGTTGAAAGAGAATGCGGCGTAGCTGTTGGTGTCCGGTGCAATGACAGGTTGAAATTTTCCCGTTGCCCAGAGCCATACAGCGAAGCCCATCGCTTGCGCGATAAACCAAATTAACGGCCTACGAAATAGCGATTTCATCAAGCAATTCCGGGGCGTTCCCCTCGGTCGGAGTTTGTGGAATCATGCTCGGTTGGCACCTCGGTGGCAACGGTCGGTTTAGCGAGTGTGTCGGTCCCAGGTACCATCCATGCGCCGGGGCACGCTTCTTCAACGATTTCTTTTAGTTCTTTGGAATCGATTGTTTCTTTTTCAATCAACCGATTTGTCATGGCGACCAAAGCAGCGCGACGTTCTTCGAGGATGTGTCGCACTTGTGCCATCGCTTCATCAATAATCCGTTTCACTTCACGGTCAATTTCACAAGCGGTGGATTCACTATGAGAATGCCCGCGATCTTGACCGCCGCTTCCCGCCAGAAAGGCCGCTTGATTCGAATGTCGAAAGTTGATGCGCCCCAAACGGCTCATGCCAAATTCCATCACCATACTACGAGCAATGTCGGTACATCGTTCAAGATCATTTTGAGCGCCTGTCGAAATCTCGTCATAGATCATTTCTTCGGCCACGGTCCCCGCTAACAAAATCTGAATTTGACTTTCGAGCTCACCTTGGGTCATGAGAAAACGATCACCTTCTGGACGCTGCATCGTATAGCCAAGCGCTGCTAAACCACGAGGAATGATGGATACTTTGTGGACAGGATCGGTGTTAGGCAAACTGTAAGCAACCAGCGCGTGACCACTTTCGTGGTACGCCACACGATGTTTTTCATCATCGCGCATGACACGTTGTTTCTTCTCAAGACCGGCTGTCACGCGCTCGACACCTTCGTCGAATTCTTTCATTTGGACAGTGGACTTTTCCGCGCGCGCGGCCAACAGTGCCGCTTCGTTGACGAGATTTGCGAGATCCGCACCGACAAAACCGGGTGTTATGGCGGCGACTTCTTTTAAGTCGACGGTGTCATCAAGTTTCACCTGTTTGACATGCACCTTGAGAATATCCTCGCGTCCCAGAAGATCAGGGCGATCAACCAAGACATGGCGATCAAATCGCCCTGGCCGTAGCAATGCCTGATCGAGCGTTTCTGGACGGTTGGTAGCGGCCATCACAATGACTCCGGCGTTGGAGTCGAATCCATCCATTTCGACCAGCAGAGCATTTAAAGTTTGTTCGCGTTCGTCATGTCCACCGACTGCGCTTGCTCCACGCGTTTTTCCTAATGCGTCTAACTCGTCTATGAAAATGATACAAGGTGCTTTTTGTTCTGCTTGCTGGAACATGTCGCGGACACGCGCCGCTCCGACGCCGACAAACATTTCGACAAAATCTGATCCAGAAAGGCTGAAGAAGGGCACACCTGCTTCTCCGGCGATTGCCTTGGCGAGCAAAGTCTTACCAGTTCCCGGAGGACCGACCAGTAGGACACCTTTGGGAATGCGTCCCCCCAACCTTTGATATTTTTCCGGCGAGCGGAGAAAGTCTACAAGTTCGCGAACTTCTTCCAGTGCCTCTTCAATTCCGGCTACATCGTTGAAAGTGACCCCGAGATCTTCCATCGCATACAAGCGACCCTTGCTGCGTCCGAATTGCATCGGCGACCCCGCACCGCCGAGGCGGCGCAACATCATCACGAAGAGCAGAATGAGAAGCGCCGAAAAAACTAACATGGGGGCCCAGTTTTGCCAGGCACTTGCTTCGGCAGCGTGATTCCAGTCGACAAAGTTGTTGGTTTTGAGCAGATTGAGAAAGGTTTCTTCAGAAGAATCGGCAGCACCCAATTCGGTTCGAAAAGGTTGAAAATCTTTTTGTTCCCGCGTGCCATCGTTCGACGTCACGACCGTATCAACCCGCCCTTCTACATGACGATCATGGATGATGACCTTGGTGAGGTTGCTGAACTTAAATGTCTTGGATTCGCCCTGATTGTCTGCAGATCGGTCCTGGTTCAATGGGGAGGTAATATCAATGGAGCCCAGACCAGTGGGCTGCCCCGATTTGTCCCGTCGACTGGCCTCGACCAGTCGTTCTAGATCCGGATACGGAAGTACGAACGGAGAAGGAGTGATGACGTAAAACAAGATAATAGAAACAGCAGCAGCCCCGAGAATCATATACCAAAAAATATTTGGTCCGGAGGACAAACCTTTATTCTTTGATGACTTGCGGCTTGAACCGTTCTCTTGAGTCATGCTGATTCTGCTCCAGAAATCGACGTCTGTGACGGGAAGGCCGTTAAGATATGAATTAGTCTTTAATTATACAACGGCTTGTGGAACTCGGAGATGACGGGAGTTGTGAATCAGGGTTGTCGCACGAAATTGGCATCCGTAGAATGCGACGCATCCCCTAAGTTTAGTGGGGTTGGTAGTTTAGCGTGCGGACGCAAACAGAATCTCTATTTATAAGTGTCCACAACACAGCTGTCATAATCGTTATTATCTGGACAGAAGAAGGGGTTACCGAGTTATATCAATGCAGGATTCTCTTGGAAAAACACATGAATCATGGTGCTAGAAACGTGGCCATTCTTGGTTCCACGGGCAGCGTTGGCTGCAGTGCTTTGGATGTGGTGAGATCCTTTCCAGAGTCCCTGAATGTGGTGGCTTTGACGGCCCATGGACGACTGCAGGAATTGGTTGAACAAGCTCAGGAATTTGCTCCGCGTTTTGTTGTGGCCAGTGATCCAAAGGCAGCGCAAAATTTTGCTTGGCAAGGTTTGCCACCGGAAGTTGAATTGTTTGTCGGGCCGGAGAGCATCGAATGTGTGGCGGCGCATCAAGATGTGGATGTTGTTGTGACGGCGATTGTTGGTAGCGCTGGCTTAAGAGGAACGTGGGCTGCCCTGGAAGCAGGAAAGACCATTGCCTTGGCAAATAAAGAGACCTTGGTTGTCGCGGGTTCCTTAGCAATGGCGCTGGCGGAGCGACATAGAGCGACAATCCTGCCGGTTGACAGTGAGCACAACGCCGTATTTCAAGCCATGGAAGCCGGGCGACGTGAGGACGTGCAGCGAGTGATCCTGACGGCTAGTGGCGGCCCTTTTTTAAGACATTCGTTGACGGATCTTCAAGAAATTCAGGTTGCTGAAGCGCTCAGCCATCCTACTTGGAGCATGGGCCCCAAAATCACTGTCGATTCGGCCACGATGATGAATAAGGCTCTTGAAATTATTGAAGCCCGTTGGTTGTTTGGACTGCAGCCGAATCAAATCGATGTGGCCATCCATCCTCAATCCATAGTCCATTCGCTGGTAGAATTCAGTGATGGTTCGGTATTGGCTCAAATGAGTCCACCCGATATGAAATTGCCGATCCAATATGCATTGTCCTATCCTGAGCGTTGGGATGGTCCAGCACGTCGCATGGATTTCTCGGAACTCATTGAGCTATCCTTCGAACCCCCAGATGAGGAACGATTTCCGGCGTTACAAATTGGCCATGAGGTTGCGGCGGCGGGAGGCACAAGTGGAGCCGTCGTAAACGCTGCCAACGAGGCCGCAGTTGCTAGTTTTCTGAGTGGCCAAATGCGTTTTACTGATATTGTGCCAACATGTCGTACCATTTTGAATCATCATGATTTTGATCCTGATCCGACGCTGGAAGAATTGCTAATTCTCGACGCGTGGGCTCGTGAGGAGGTTACCCGGTGGGTTTGTACTTAATTGCTGAAAGTTCCTGGCCACAGCTGGCATCGATCTTGTATTTCTTGGAGGTCGCCGTCGGGCTGGGGTTCGTGATTTTTGTTCACGAGTTAGGTCATTTTGTGGTCGCCAAAGCTTGCGGCGTAAAATGCGAAAAGTTCTATGTTGGATTCGACGTCCCAATCAAATTAGGCCCGCTTCGATTGCCACAGACTTTAGGAAAAGTCCAATGGGGTGAAACGGAGTATGGCATTGGCATCATTCCGTTAGGCGGTTATGTCAAAATGCTTGGACAGGATGACAATCCGATGCGTGCCGAAGAGGAGGCGGAACGGATACGGCTTAAAAATGATGAGCAAACAGGTCAAGAACCTGTCAATCTCAACGCGGATGCACAAAACGAGTTAGCCGAGTCAACCGGCGAAACTTCAGAGCAGCCTGTCGCAGAACTCGATCCGCGCAGCTACCCAGCCAAAACCGTTTTTGCCCGCATGTGTATTATCTCTGCGGGCGTGATCATGAACTTGATTTCTGCCGTATTCTTTGCGGCGATTGCTTTTCGGATGGGGGTTCCGATTGTTCCATGTGAAATTGGCAGCGTTGTGATTGGAGATCCGGCCTGGAGTGCCAATATTCAACAGGGTGACAAAATCGTTGGCTTGTCCGAAGATGCGGAGCCATCAGAAAATCTGAGATTCTTGTGGGATTTGCAACAAACGGTCGGTGGAGCGTCGTTATCAAATCCGGTGGAAATGGTGCAGCTGCGTGTGCGCGGAAGAGACGAGCAAGAAAAAATCGTTTCTTTGTTGCCTTCAGATCGTCTCGGAGGAGCCATCGGATCGATAGGAATCCGTGGCACGACGTCGACAACCATTGCCCAGGAAAATCCGACGGTGGAACATTTGATTGGCCCAGAAATTTCACAACAAATTCAAGCTGGTGGCCGGATTGTTGGTGTGGACGAAGTCGAATTAGATCGCTCGTTGGCCAATGAGAAGGGTGATTTTCCCAATCATGAAATGCGTCAATTGCTGTATCGTCGTCGTGCCGAATCGGTCACGCTCGTCATTGAAAGTGTGGGGACTGAGGAGAGCAGCGGCAATGCGATTTCCACTCGCCAACAGGTTGTTATTCCGCCGCGGCCCGTAAGAAGCTTAGGTATGGCGATGGAAATGGGTCCCATTGTGGCACTTCGCGCGGGTTCTCCGGCCGAAAACAGTGGGCTCCAAGTGGGTGATCGAATCGTTACGGTCAATGACGAGCCTGTGGGTGATCCGCTGACGTTGCCAGAACGAATTAGTGATGTTTCCGAGTCCGTCAAGGTCGGTGTCCAACGGGTATCGGGAAAAACCTCAGAAACGCTTTCGTTCATTCTCGGGCCCCAGGGACCAGTGACCTACATTCCTCTTGCCGGCTACGGTGGTTTGGTATCTTTGGAGTCCTTGGGGATTGCCTACGATGTGAGCAACGTGGTGGCCTCGGTGCTGGAGGATGGCCCTGCCGCGGCGGCTGGAATTAGTCCAGGGGATGTCGTTAATGGCGTTTCCTTTAAGGCAACGAATGAAGAAAAGCAAAAGGCAACTGCCGAGTTGTTCGGGATGAGAGGTTACGAACAACCGATTTTGTTAGGGGATGAAAACGTGGGGCGTTGGACAGACGTGGTGGGACACATGCAGTTAATGTTCCAAGATACGATGGTTTCTTTAAACGTCGCAGGCAAGGAAACAGAAATCGATCTGACGTCCATCGTTGCGCCCGATCGTTTTGTTGTAGAACGTGGTTTGCGATTAACTCCTTTAAGCCGTGCCCATCGAGTTGCCTCGTGGTCGGCGGCCTTCCCGCTTGGGATTCGACAGGTGAAAGAAGAGTTGCAGCGGGTTTATGATGTATTGAGGCGTTTAGTTACAGGAACGATTTCAATCAAGAATCTGGGAGGTCCGATCGCCATTTTCACCGTTGCCAAATCCGAAGCATCTCAAGGGTTACCACGCCTACTGATTTTCTTAACTTTCTTAAGCGCCAATTTAGCGGTGTTAAACTTTTTGCCCATTCCGGCATTGGATGGGGGGCATATGGTTTTCCTGGCTGCAGAAGGAGTTACAGGCCGTCCTGTCGCTGAAAAAGTCCAAGGCACGTTGACGCTTGTCGGAGTTGCCCTTTTATTGGCATTGATGGCGTTTGTGTTCTATCAAGACATTTCGCGTTTGTTTATGCCTTGATTTGTCTGATTGCATGAATGTGAAGCGAAATTCAATTCAGGTTGTTTTGTTCGATGCGGTAGGAACGCTGCTGCAGCCGTATCCACAGGTCATCGATGTTTATCATCGTGTCGGTCAGCATTTTGGATCCCGTCTACCCGTTCATGTAATCGAACAACGGTTTCGACAGGCTTTTCAACGCCATTATGTTGCCGCTGGTTTAAACACCTCTGAGACAATGGAACGATTGCGTTGGCGATCTGTGGTCGCAGAGGTCTTTTCAGACATAGAGGATGTCGAGGGAGGCCTATTTACGATGCTTTGGGAGCATTTTGCCATGGCCAAACATTGGCGAGTTTTTGACGATGTCGTGGCGGCGCTACGAGTTGTTCAACGTCATCATTTGCAGGTAGGAATTGCTTCTAATTTTGACATGCGTTTAAAACCGATTGCTAGCGAGCTGCTACCGATGATCCAATCGGATCATGTCTTTTGTTCGTCCTCTCTTGGATTCAATAAGCCACATCAGGACTTCTTCCGCACCATTGAAGAAGAATTGAGTTTGAATCCAGAACAGATCCTCCTGGTGGGTGATGATGGAAAGAACGATTTGTGCGGCGCGACGAAAGCTGGCTGGCACGCGCTGCTCGTTGATAGGCATCGGACGCATGTGGAGGCGAATGTGCTGCATTCGCTCGAAGAACTTGATACATGGTTTGACGAACGGTCTGAGTGAATTCGGAGTGTTTGTTTCGGCCGGATTTGCCTCGGCGTGCCATCTACCTGTTCACCGCTAGCATGACGAATTGAACCCTTGAGTGCGTGGGTCGTGGATGTGGCGTCAATTGATGTTGGTGGAATGCCATTCTATGGATTACGATTCTTCGCCTGTCGGGCGAGAGGGACGAGAGGAAGAGGATAGGTACAGGTGCCTGTCGAAAGTTGTCGGCTGGCTACGACACCAACGGTGGTAAGAAAGGAATCTGTGTATGTCGACCACACTGGGAAGTTTGGCAGGACTTGTGTGCGGTGACCTGCATGGTGATCCGGAAACGGTGATTACCGGAGCTGCGATTATCCGCGATGCGACCTCTGGAGAGATTACTTTGGCAGATGACGCGAAGTTGGCAGCGGACTTGGCTGCATGTGCCGCGTCGGCAGTTATCGTGAAGAGCGGATTTCAGCCAGATCACCTACCGTTTATTTCTGTCAATAATGTCCATGTAGCGTTTGCGAGGATCGTAGAACACTTTCAACCTCCACGTGAACACGCTCGAATTGGAGTTCGTCGCGGAGCCTGCGTCAGCCCATCAGCCAAGATTGGTGAAAATGTTGAAATCTATCCAGGTGCCATCATTAGCGATGAGGTAGAAATCGAGGCAGGATGTACGATCCACGCTGGAGTGCGGGTGATGTCGGGGTGCCACATAGGAAAGGACGTAACCGTTTTTCCGAATGTGGTTCTGTATGAGAATACGATCGTTGGGAATCGAGTTATTTTGCATGCTGGATGTGTATTAGGCGCACATGGATTCGGATATGCGACGGTTGATGGATGTCATCAATTATCAGCTCAGTTAGGCAATGTTGTAGTTGAGGACGATGTGGAAATCGGTGCGTGCACAACCATCGATCGTGGAACTTATGGTTCAACGGTCATCGGCGAAGGCACTAAAATCGACAACCAAGTAATGATTGCTCATAACTGTCGTATCGGACGGCACAACTTGATTTGTTCACAAGTTGGAATTGCCGGAAGCTCCACCAGCGGCGATTACGTTGTGATGGCCGGACAAGTTGGCGTTGGCGACCATATTAATATTGGTCATCAAGTGACCCTCGGTGCCAAGGCAGGGGTTATGTCGGATATTACTGATGGCCAAGCTGTTGTCGGAATTCCAGCCACACCTATTCGCGAGCAGATGATCAAGCAAGCTGCGCTGGCGAAGTTGCCAGAAATGCGGAAGCAGTTCAAAACTCTACAAGCTGCGATCGATGAATTACTAGAACTTGCACGCGACGATTCTTCACATCCTGAAGCAGCGTAAAGCGAGTTTCTGGAAAAGCCAAAGCCACGATCTTTACCTGAGCGTCGCGGTGGTTTTTCAAGCGTTCCTGTAGAAGCCTCTTGAATATAAAATACGCATGATGGATCGAATTGGAATTCTCGCTGGTTGGGGTCGTTTCCCGGTTGTTGTTGCAGAAAAACTAAAACAACAAAACAAGCAAGTTTATTGCTTAGGAATCAAGGATCATGCAGATCCACAGCTAGCGGATATTTGTGATGGCTTTGTGGAAACCGGAATTGCAAAGTTAGGCGCCCACATGCGCTTCTATCAGAGTCACAAGGTTCAGCACGCCACCATGGCTGGAAAGATCTTTAAGGCCAAACTGCTTTATCAGGGTCACTGGATTCGACATCTACCGGATTGGACGACACTTCGTTTTGCAGGCCCGAATTTTGTCTTCAAATCTAAGAACTGCAATGACAACGCGTTGTTGTTATCTGTTGTTGCTGCTTACGCGGCCCACGGCATTACCTTTGCTCCCGCTACTGATTTTGCACCGGAGTTACTCGTGAAACATCGTCAGGAAAGTGGTAGAAGAATTACGAGTGCGCTCGAACGAGATATCGAATTTGGCTGGCAGATTGCGAAAGAAATGGGACGGCTCGATATAGGACAGACAGTCATTGTCAAAGATCGCGCGATTGTCGCCGTGGAAGCGATTGAAGGAACGGATGAGTGCATTCGACGGGCGGGAACGCTTTGTTGCAAAGGAGGATTTACTGTTGTCAAAGTAGCCAAACCACAACAGGACATGCGGTTTGATGTTCCCACAATTGGACTAGGAACGTTAGAAATGATGGCCCAAGTTGGTGGGCGGGTGCTGGTCGTTGAATCAGAGAAAACGATCATTATTGACGAACAGGATGTAATTGAGTTTGCCAACAAACACAATATCGCGATTATCACAAAGCGAGATGGCGAAGCGCTGTGTATTTCGGGTGCTGCGTAAGCTGAGCTCGTCACATGCTGACTCGTTATGAGCCAAATAATTTTTGTAGTCCCTTCTCGAGTTCGTCTTCGAAGAGTGAGCGAGTTGCACCTCGTAATAGTTGCTTGCCGAGTTGTTCGATAACTCGTTTGTCAAAACGCGGCTCCGAAACAGTCCCTGCGATGGGGATTTCGAGGCTGGTTCCGCGTAGTCCTGCCAGGAGACGATCCCCGTTAATCCATTGATCATCAATAGGAATGTGCACAACCATCTTTAAGGTGTGGTCAAAACCGATGGAACCTGTGGTGCGGAGAAGGACATTTCCTACGAGCATCTGAAAGTCTTCGTGTGTTACGCGCCCATCGACAACAGAAAAGGTCACATCTTGAGTTGGTAAGACAATCCAGGGCATCGATTTTTGAGTCAATGGCCGAGGCAGGCGGCGACGCAGCAAATCTTCAACTTGCTTGACGAGTGCAATGATTTGGTAAGCCATGGATCCGGGTCCAATCTGACCGCGATGAATATGTAGCTGACCTTGGATCTGACTCTGTGAGGTGTTGTCTAGAGGAACCGAGAGTTCGGAAAGGTCGAGCGAGAAACGTCCCTGGGCTTGAGTCGCATCCGCCAGCAGCGGGGCAACGTAGCGCAGCCATTTTTGACACATTTCAGCAGAAATTACGACGTTCTCTAAAATGCGACCTTTTTGCAGCACCAGCGTTGGAGAGGGAACAAGATTGACTCTTGGCGCAAGTCGCGCGGTTCCCTCGTTGACGGAGGCTTCGAGATTCCCGAATAGCAAACTGGATTGATCGAACCGGATGTCAAGATTTCCAGCGCCGAATCCAAATCCAAATAGATCAGCCCGATCCCATGCCAAGGCCGAATGCCCGGACACCATCGTTGGCGCATAACAGCCTTCTAGAAGGAATGGCATTTCCTCTACGCCGCTCAGATTAACATCTGCTCCAACTAGGTTCCGCAACTTAGAAACCAAGGCCTTAAGATCATATTGAGTCGAACCCTGAATCCGCACTAGCCGTTGCTTTCCAAGGTCCAGTTGACTGTTTGTGATCGAAAAGTTGAGTCCGCGGCAGGGTGTGATCGCCAGTTGATCAATCGACAGCTGTTTTTTGCTATGGTCATAACAAATGCTTCCGTAGGTCGTTGCCAGAGACTCTTCAAATAATAAAGTAATTGATTCCTGCTGAGAGGCGTTGTGAAAAGGATCGGTACCGGCAGAAAGCGAGCGGGCGGGGTTTGTTTTTGCGATCGTCATGTCATGCAGATTGACGCTGAAGTCTGCCGTCGTTTGACGAGTGTGGTGAACAAGATGCAGTTTTCCAATCGATTCACCGACCAAGCGCATGTGCTGAGGATAGTATGCCTCTGGAAGCCACCGACCTAGCCGCTCTAAATCACCGCGAAATCCTAAATAGATGTCCAACTCGGGATTGGTGCGCCATTGAGCCCTGAAATCATTGCTACGAAAAGCCAACGCGGAACTGGTGAAGGTCGTTTCTTTGGACTGGAATGATCGAGTCGCAAAATGCCATTCTCCGGTACTGACGAAGTGGATTTGTGGTTCGATGATGGCGATTGCCGCCGTGTCAAGTTCAAAGTCATGAACTGTCACCTGTGCCTCCTGGAACCGGAGTGCTTCCTTGTTGACAACCCCTTGCAGCGTCCCATCGTAGCTGCCAGCAATGTGAACGAAGTCATGCGGGATTTGGAACTGAAGCCCTTTGACGAGCAACTTGGTTTCCAACTGCACTTCCTTGTTGAAGTTACCTTGCCAATCGGCATGGACATCAATCTCACCTTGCATTACGAATCCAGACAGGTCGATAAAGCGCCCTGCTTGATCGACGAAGTCGTCGAGCTGTGCGTTTAAAGTGATTGAACCGTGATTGAGAGAGCCCTGGGCAGTCGCTTGTGCAAAGCCGGCATCACAACTTAAAGTTTCCATCATGAGACCATTCGTCGAGTCTCTAATCACGACTTCCGCATGACACGGCGTGTGCCAAGAAATGTTCCTGCCCTGGGAAATTCCCACAAAATCGTCGGTCCGCAGGACTCCGACGAGCTGGCGATTTCCATCAACCGTTTTTGTTTCAAGAATGAGTTCTACAAGCGCCCGCTTAATCGTTAGACCCTCGCGAACGCGCAAGGTGTGTGGTAAGCACTGAGCAAGTTGGGCGACATTGAGATTGATGTGAATGTTTGTCTTTTGGGTCACCAGTGCGCCAAGTACATTGAGATCTCGTACATTGAGCTCGCTTAATTGTTGGAGTGTGTGTCGTTCGAGGGCAGCAGTGACGTGGCCGTGGATTAATGGCGAATCGATTGTAAGGCCGTTGCATGAAAGCTGTTTCGCATCCAAGGAGAGCATTCCTTGAATTTCTGTCGGACCTAAATGGAGTTGTTCGGATTGCTCAAAATGGGGAATCCCGATTGCCATCGCAGCGGATTGGAATCGTTCTATATGAAGGATTAGATCTTGGCAGGCAGAATGTCGTACCAATACTTTTCCATCAACAACACCTGCCAGTGTGATATGGCCTAGAAAACGTCGACAGATAGTTTGCAGGTAACTTAATGACATTCCCTCAAATTCAACTTCGTAAAGATTCTGTTCGTCAGACGGTAGTGCCAGCCTGTCGGCTGTTAACGACAGGCAGAGGCTGCCAGTTGGATGGTCCTGCGATTCCAAACTTCCGCTCAGGGAGAATGTTGGTTGTCGTAAGGTGCCGAAGTGTGAGTTGACCTCCAGGTGGGTGGCTTGCCATTCGATCTTTGAAACCTGGTCGATAATTTCAATCGTGCCATCGATGACCTGAATTTCGCACTCAAAAAATGAGGCTGATGTTTCACGACCGTTGCTCCAATCGGAGAATACCTGTTCGAGGTTAGAAGAGTTTTCCGTAAGAACCATCTGCAACCTGGGTTGGTCGATGGTTAATTTACCGAGGTCTGATCGATTTCGGAGAAGATCGAACAAGGACCTTTCTGTGTGAATTGTCGGCGCCGAACCAATCGTTTTGCCACCGGCATCCCGCAGGGCGACGTCGTAAAAGACCGCGCGAGAAAACCAACCCAGGGACACAGAGCCGATTTCGAGATTCATCTCCGGAGTCATGATCTGCAGTAGTCTAGAAAAAACGTAGGGAATTCCTAGAATCGAGGGTAAACTACCGCTGGCAATACCAAGGATCACCAAGAGAACAAGCAGATTTCTCCGGACTCGCGACGGTGATTTTTGGGTCACTTGTGACATGAGACGAATACCGGCAAGTGCGAGCAGCGACGGCGCGACGTAGCTAGCACGACTGAGCATCAAACGTAGTTGAGGGGATGCCTAGTAAAGATCTATCGACATCATCGATCGATGGGCCGCCGGTCTTGAATGCACTCAGCAATTCGCCCAATGATTTTTGGACAAAAGGGTTGTTGCTTGTTTCGTTGAGCGACTTTAGTTGGTTATTTGTCTGGTTGACTGCCGTAGCTTCACTAGACAATAGATAGGAATTTGTTTTGGGTTCCCTTGGTGATCGCTAGCGAGTCTTCACTAATGTTCGGCAGATGAAAAGAATGGTTTGTATTGACCGCAAAAGCAATTTGCTAATGACCATCCGGGATGGCAAAGTTCTCTAGATGCTTGAACCCACTCGATCTCCAAAAAAGCGTTTGCGAGCACTAACACTTAGACTCATCTAAAAGTTGTCCCGTTGCCAATTTTCGACGCCGAGGTTTGGAGCTGCGCACTTTGAGGATGCGCAAAGTTTTTCGTCATGTCACCAGGGCATGAAAAACGTTTGTCCGGCGCTCACAAGACCAGCGAGAAGAGACAAGTTTCCTTTGCAACCAGCCCCTGCGACAAACCATGCAGGAAGCGTTTAATGCCAGCTGGTTTGCCGGCAACTTCAGCGTTACCGATAGAGCTCAGCGTAAATAAATGCTTAGTTACGATAGATTTTGTGTCGAGGTCGATCAGAGAGAATTTGTTCTTTTCCCCAAGTGGTAACATCTCGGAAAGCCTGACTTTGAATAAAGTCCATAAACGCTTGTTCATCGGACCATTCGCTGCTTATCAAATAGGAAGCACTGTCGCTGACATCTTTCCACAACGTGGAGTTACTATGTCCCTCAGCAGCATTAAGTGCATCGATTACTGCAGCAAACTTATCTTCAAAATCTTGTTGCTTGCCTTCGATAACGTGATAGTTCATGCCAACTGTAATCATCTCAATTCCATTTTCTTTTGAGTGCGATAGACAATATTTTCTGATCTGTAACTTTCCGGATCAGCCAATTCTTAAATTGCTGGTTGTTCGTTGTAATGTTTGCTTCAATGGTCCCAAGGCTATACTTCACCATGAGTAAACGGCGTCTTACCAGCCGGCGAGCGACGTTACTTCAAAGGTTTTGCAGGACTCGGATTTCTCGATACAAAGAAAGCTGTTCTTTTACAGAAAGTCAAGCTTCCCAAGCGCGCAAAGAAACTTAACCCAAGGTAACCAACAAATTCACCCCCCTTTGTAGTACCAGGGAGTAAAGCAAACAACCGGACATGTTTTCCGCGGCCTGGAGGACCAACACCGCTGAGACCAATGGAGACATTTCTAAGCGAGCAGTATCGATGCTGGACACTCGTAAAAAACGCCTGCATTGGAGCGAATAAATCTAAAAGGTCGCTGTTGGTACGAGCGTTCCATGAGTGATACTTTTGCCAAGGTAGACACGATCTTAAAGCGTCCTACCGCCTGGCGAATTGGCAAGTGAACCCTCTTTTGGCCAAGCCCTTTTCCAAGGGGATTGATCTCGAAAACATTTTTCCGCATACCACTGAATGTTCAGGATTACTGTGCAACCGTCGAGCCATGTTGTGGAGAGACAAACCCAGAGCCCGCGGCGCTGCTCAAAGCTGCTTTGCGTCAAATGATAAGACGCAGATCAGAGCACTGGGCGATCTTTTGAAATAGGTAGGTGTGAGAGGGATCGGAAAGGTTGTAGGATGCGACCTGATGGAGTATCGCAGCACGACGGGAGGTACGATGTCACTCTTCGAACAAGTTGAAAAGGACAATCTAGACCGCGTCAAGCCGTTAGCGGCGCGGATGCGTCCAAGGTCTTTGAACGAGTTTCTTGGTCAAGAATCGTTTCTGGGGGAAGGCAAACTACTGCGGCGACTTTTGCAAGCAGACCGGCTTGGATCGGTAATTTTTTATGGACCTCCGGGCTGTGGGAAAACGACCTTGGCTCAACTGTTGGCGACGGCCAGCCGACGTTGTTTTCGACAATTAAGCGCTGTTACCAGTGGCGTGAAGGAGGTACGCGCTGTTTTAGAAGATGCCCGCAATGAACTTGCCACAGGTGGTCAAAGGACATTGCTGTTTATCGATGAAATTCATCGTTTTAATCGAGCGCAACAAGATGCCTTACTTCCGGATGTCGAGGAAGGCATCGTTACTTTAATCGGAGCGACGACATCGAATCCTTTTTTTACGGTTAACGGGGCGCTTGTTAGCCGCAGCCAGATTTTTCAGTTTCAACCTCTGAGCGTTACTGATATCGAGGCACTCTTGCACCGAGCGCTGCATGATGCGACTCGTGGTTTGGGGCAGTACGAAGTCGAAATGCATGATAACGCTTTGAAGTTTTTAGCTGAAGTCTGTGATGGCGATGCGCGGCGCGCGCTTTCGTCACTGGAGATTGGCGTTCTTTCGTGTCTGGAACGGCCGATTCAATTTACGCGTGCATTGGCCGAAGAGTCGGTACAACGCAAGGCGGTTGAGTACGACTCAGACGGTGACGCACATTATGACTCTGCGAGCGCACTCATCAAAAGTATCCGTGGCAGTGACCCGGATGCCGCGCTCTATTGGCTTGCGCGGATGCTCGAGGGTGGAGAAGATATTCGCTTTATCTGTCGGAGATTGATTATCTTAGCCAGCGAAGATATTGGGAACGCCGATCCACAGGCGCTTCCCTTAGCCGTGAGTGCAATGCAAGCGAGTGAGTTTGTAGGCCTGCCTGAATGTCAATTAACCCTATCGCAAGCGGTGACTTATTTGGCTTGTGCACCAAAATCGAATGCGGCTACAGTTGCCATTGGTGAAGCAAGGTCGGATGTCCGTGAAGCAAGGCTAGTGCCGGTTCCAGTTCACCTCCGGGATGCCCATTACGGCGGTGCAAAGAAATTGGGACATGGTGCGGAATATCAATATGCACATGACGCGGAAGGGGGTGTTGCCTCCCAAGATTATTTGGGGGTTGAGCGAGAATATTACCGTCCTACGGATCGTGGTGCTGAAAAGGAGATTAGCCAAAGACTGGAAAATATTCGGTCTAAATTGCGGCTAGGACGTGAGAAACCTTCACCGGTGGAGGAGTAGCTACAGCACATTGCCATTGATCATTCCGTTCGGGTTATACTAGATTTGATGAAATTATCGGGATCTCACGGGAGAACCAGGTTGGTTGCCTTCTGGAGGTGCCGTGGAGGAAAGGCAAGGGTGAGCTAAGTTGTGGATAGCACTAGGCTGCCTCTCAAGTGCAAATGGACTTGAATAGCACTCAGAATACGATGAATTCATAATGGTCATTGATACGCCTACATTACTTATCACCGACGATGACCGATCTTTTCGGGAGACATTACAGTGTGTCTTTGAACCACGCGGCTTTCACACGGTTTTGGCGGGAGATGGTGAAGAAGCCTTGGAAATTGTCCGAGAAGAGCGCGTGCACTTGGCGCTCTTGGATATGCACATGCCTCGGCTTTCTGGTATTGAGACAATTCAACGATTTAAACAAGTTCAGGCGATCCTTCCATGTATCTTGATCTCCGGTGATCTAGATGAACCTTTGGCGGAACAAGCCCGGCAGGCGAATGTCTTCTCTGTGCATTCGAAACCAGTCAGTTCTCGCGAAATCACCTCTGCAGTAGTCGCTGCTTTGCAGCAAACCTACGATTGGCAAATAGCCGAATAGGTTGTGCTGTCCTCTTCTGTCAGTCGTGTTTGATTTACTTGCCGTTGTCATGGTGACCGTGATAACGGCAGCAAGAAAAGGTGTACTCTCTCCCATGAGTGCCGACGACCAACCTAGGAATTTGTCCGATGAAACGAAAGCCGTTAATCCAGACGGGCAGGTGTGCGATTTAAGCGAGGATGAAAAGCTTTCAGTGGACATCACGTCCCTTAGGACGGTACCCAAGCCGCGCATTTGGACGGCCTTGGTGGTTGGTATGTTAGCGATAATCTTGGCCACTATTATGGCAACGTTCGTAACCTTAGTCGCCGTCATTGTGGACGCTGGTCGGGAAACACTTGCAGCGCCGAATCTTTTCTTTGCCTGGATCCAGGAATTTAGTTCGCGGCCTCAGGGGCTCATTGTACTTCTGTTACCTGGTCAAGTGGTCTTTCTCATCATAGCGTTGGGGGCTGCCTGGCTGTCACCGGTTTCCGTTTATGAGCGAGTTGGATTTGTGAAAGGTAGGCTGCCCATTCTCATGTGGCCGTTGATTGTGGCGGGAACTCCTTTTGTCGGTTGGCTGGCGCACTTGCTGCTATTAGCCTTGTTCGATCACACGGGCGAACAATTAGAGATGCTGGACCAGATGGTAGGTCACCAACAGGGTGGCGCCCTGGTGCTTGTGTTCTTTTTAGTCGCGATGATGCCAGGGATCAGTGAAGAGATTTTATTTCGTGGCTATGTGCAAAGGCGACTTTTGGCGCGGCTGCCCGTGTGGGCGGCGATCGGGATCAGTTCCAGCTTGTTTGCCACTGCCCACATGGAACCGCTGCATATCATCGCCGTCTTTCCTCTGGGTCTTTGGTTGGGTGTGGTTGCTTGGCGTTCCGGTTCGGTAATCCTTGTGATCTTATGTCATATCATGAATAACACGTTGGCCATTGTGTCCAGCCAATCGGGAGTGGGTGATGTGGCCCACGACGGTGCCGATCCGTTTCCGCTGATTGGTCTCAGCTTGTCAGGGGCTTTTTTCCTCGTTGCCCTGTTTTGTTTGGGCTGGACAACTCGCGAGAGCGTTTTGCCAACCAGTGGAACAAATGACGACCGACCAGTTTGAGTGTAATGGTCTGTGTGGTTCGTGTCGTGTGGGCAACTTAATAAACCAGCCTAACGAGCGCCGACAAGCTCTGCCTGCTTTTTCTTTTCGGCAATGACCGCTTCTTGGATACTGGCTGGAACGCGACGATACGTGTGCAATTCCATCGTAAAGGTCCCTTGCCCCTGGCTCATACTCCGCAAATCGGTGGCGTACCCAAATGTTTCCGCAAGAGGTACATCTGCTTTCAAAAAGCAAATGCCATCACGAACTTCTGTTCCGGCAATAATTCCACGGCGGCTTGTTAAGTCCCCCGTAATGGGCCCCTGAAAAATCTCGGGACATTCGATCTCCAACTTCATAATGGGCTCAAGCAAAACAGGTTTTGTTTTGCGAAACGTTTCTCGGAAGCAACCTTGGGCCGCAGTGTGAAAGGCTTTATCGCTACTATCGACCTCATGATAGGATCCATCTTCTACGACGGCTTTCAACCCAACGACCGGAAATTCGGCGATGGGCCCCTTCTTCAGACAGACGCGAAACCCTTTTTCGATCGATGGAATATATTGTTTGGGGATCCGACCACCGACGATGTTTTCCTCAAACTCAAACGCCTCTTCTGCGTTGCTCGGTAAAGGATCGAAACGTCCTACCATGTGGGCATACTGACCAGAACCACCGGTTTGTTTTTTATGCTTGTAGTTAAATGGCACCGCTTTTGTTGGCGATTCACGGTAGCTAACCTTGGGAGCACCTACTGCCACTTCGACTTTGTATTCACGGCGCATTCTCTCGATGTAAACATCGAGATGTAATTCGCCCATGCCGGCAATCAAAACTTCGCCCGATTCTTCATCGGTGCTCATGCGAAATGTAGGGTCTTCCTTACGGAAACGAGCTAAGGCCTTGCCCATTTTGTCCGCATCATTGCGACTCAATGGCGAAATGGCGACGGTAATCACAGGTTCCGGCACAAACATGCTCTCCAACGTGTACATACCTCTGGCGCTTGCATAGGTATCACCGCTGGCACAATCAATACCCATAATGGCCACGATGTCACCGGCGGATGCGGAGTCAATTTCTTCGCGTTTGTCTGCATGCATCCGCAAAATGCGGCTGAAGCGGTCCTTGCGGCCCGTACGTTGATTCACGTACATCTGGCCTTTTTCGATGGTTCCCTGGTAGAGACGCATGAATGTTAATTGCCCAAAAGGGTCGTCCAGAATCTTGAAGGCCATTCCGCAAAAGTGTGCGTTCGCATCGGGCTTAAGTTCGATCTTTTCATCGGGATTGTCAACACTGTTCGCCGCAATTTCTCGGGACAAGGGGGAGGGTAAGAAACGCGTAATCGCGTCGAGCAGTGGTTGTACGCCTTTGTTACGAAATGCCGTACCTAAAAACACGGGCGTTGCATCTTGTTGCTGGACCGCCTCCAGAATCACCTTGTAAATAAGTTCTACAGAAACTTTTTCTTCACTCAACAAAAGTTCCATGAGGACGTCGCTATACATGGCTAACGCTTCGAGCATTTGTGTACGAGCATTTTGGGACTCGGCGAGCATATTGTCGGGAATTTCTTTTTCGACAACTTCTTCGCCTTTGGCACCTTCAAAATAAAGTGCTTTCATTCGTACGAGGTCAATCACTGCCTCGAAGTCTTCCCCCGCACCAATGGGAAGTTGCATCAAAATTGCTTCCGCCCCAAGTTTTTCACGCATTTCCGCGCAGACACGTAGTGGGTCTGCTCCGGTCCGATCCATTTTATTAATGAAAGCCAGCCTAGGAACGTGATAGCGTTTCATCTGTCGATCGACCGTTAGTGATTGCGACTGGACACCGCCGACCGCACAGAGAACAAGAACTGCACCATCGAGTACACGCAAACTACGTTCGACTTCAACTGTGAAATCGACGTGACCGGGGGTATCGATCAGATTAATGTTGTGCCCATCCCATTCCACACTTGTCGCAGCGCTAGTAATCGTGATCCCGCGCTCGCGCTCCAGATCCATGTGATCCATCGTTGCCCCATCGCCGTCGCCACGCACTTCACCGATTTTGTGAATTCGACCTGTGTAATACAGAATCCGCTCACTCAAGGTCGTCTTACCCGAATCAATATGGGCGGAAATTCCAATATTTCTTACTTTTTCCAGTTTCATTTTTCACTCGTCAAATCAAAATCGACTACGTTTTTGCCACTGCATACGTAAAAATCATCGATGGGTGCACACACAACATCTCTGAGACGGAGACTGCTAACATTCAATTGAGAAACATTGGTTGTTCTTCGTTGACCCACGTTTCACACCACGATTTACGGCAACTTGAGTACCAAACGAGCGAAACCGCTGGTGACAAAGAGCTGCTGATTCGATTGGTGGCTTCCAGGCCAAGTGTGCTAGCGTACATGCATGAAGGCAGGATCAAGCATTTAATCTTGATACCACCAATCTTACTCGAATTCGACCAAGAGGAAAGCTTAGATTGAGTGTGATTGGTCAGCTTCAGGAAAAATCCCAAGATTTAATTGCAGGGCCTGTGGTTTCAAGCCCATTCAGAGCACGGATTTTTGTCTCGTTCGGCTAATGGACTTCGTAGATAGCAGTTGGTTACGGCAGCATGATCTGCCGGAGTCCAAAAGGAAAGGAGGGCAATGCGGGTGAGACATATGCTTTGCTGAGGGTGGATGATTTTGCTCTTTGCTATGCCTGTTGAGAAGCGCGGGGATGTCCTCGGACCCGCTGCTTTTTGGAGCTCATGGCATCGGTGCCATATGTTTTCACACGCTTGTGAGCAGAGTTTCCAAGCCTTCATGTTTTGCGATTTTCACCTTCTCGGCTTGTTGGGTGAGCAAAATGGCATGGCAAGAATCGACAGAAAACTTGTGACATAGAAAGCTTCCAGTCCAGGAGGGCATGCAGAGTGGACTGCCACCATGCACTAAAATGTCCACAACAAGAAGCATTTTATGGGTCTTTCTTTGCCCTAGGCAGATGAGCCCTTCGCTCAGTGGCGTCAGATTCTGCTCACGATTATCTGAAAATCAACGGAGATTTCTCTTATTTCCATCTCTCGCCTGAGGCATACGGGTGGGTCTTGCAAATCGACGATCTGAGTAAAGAAATTTTTAATTCTTGTTCTCAATAGTTGGAAATGGATTATGTTCGATCTTGCCAGAGTCTCATGCGATCAATGAATTCTGACTCGCAAAGACCGCAAGGTTTCAAAAATGTCTGTTTGTTTCCATTCAGTTCAGGTGATCTTTGAACGGGACCATGTTCGAACATCCCTCGCGCTGGTATGTTCCTAACCGGTTCCAACCTACCCGTTAACGCCGCACAACGACGAGCAACCGTGGATCAACCCTCATTTATTTTTGCGTGTTGTCAAAATGGCACAGAAACCGCACTGAAAACGGAAGTTGTGCGCAACAATCCCGAGTTTCGCTTTTCGTTTTCAAGACCAGGCTTCGTCACCTTCAAAGTCTCCGGTCAACGGTTATCGGCCGGATTTGATTTGCGCAGTGTGTTTGCCAGAACCTATGGCATTTCAACTGGTCGGATTACGGGGCAGAATATCTCAGCAATGGCTGACGATTTTTGGAAAACTGCGGACGCAGAGAACATACGACATTTGCACGTTTGGCAGCGGGACCAGTGGTTGCCAGGAGAACGGGGATTCGAGCCTGGCGTGTCTCCTTTGGCAGAACAAGTTGGGATCGAAATTCTTGAGCGTCGTCCGCGCCCAACTCATCTCGAGCGCCGTATTAAGCTTAACCAGCGGGCACGCGCCGGTGGAAAAGTCTTGGACGTGGTCATTGTTGAGCCCAATGACTGGTGGTGTGGATATCATCACTCCGATTCTGTCACGCATTGCTGGCCGGGTGGGGTGATCGAATTTGATGTACCGGTAGACATCGCCTCGCGGGCTTTTTTAAAGACGGCAGAGGCTTTGCGCTGGTCACGTTTCCCGGTCGCCCGAGGGGACTCCTGTGTGGAGATCGGTAGCGCTCCAGGAGGATCGGCGCAAGCACTGCTAGAGAGGGGATTGTTAGTGACAGGGATTGACCCGGCACCGATGGATAAGGAGGTTGCGGCGCATCCCCATTTTACGCACATTCAAAAGCGAGGTGCCGATCTGAAACGCAATGCTTTTTGCGGATTCAAATGGTTAACTGCGGATGTCAATGTGGCACCGAGTTATACCTTACAGATGGTGGAAGATATTGTTTCGTGTGAGGGTGTGAACATCCGCGGCATGTTGCTGACCCTCAAAATGATTCAACCGGAACTCATAGAAGAGATTCCAACCTGTGTGAAACGTATTCGCAGTTGGGGGTTTGAATATGTTCGCGTGCGGCAACTAGCACACAATCGAAATGAAGTGTGTGTGGCGGCATTGCGCACCCGTTCGATGCGACGGAAACCAAAATCAAAGAAAAAGCCTAACAGCAACTCCGCTGAGTCGACTCCTAAAAAATAGCTCACAAGGCCACCCGGTTATTGCAACTTTCCTCGGCCTGCCAGGGGAACGATGGAATCAAGACGGTCACCTCGAAAGGCAAAAAAGTGATCATGCAGGACACATGTCATATCGGAATAACCGGGAAGTAATTCGATACGATCGCCAATCTTCAAAGATTGCGAATTCTCATCAAGTAAAAGCGATCCATGTTCTGCCGAGAGTGACGAAACGGTGACACCGGAACAGTTTAAAACGCGGGGCATCACAAGATCTGGGTTCATGGTCTTACGTCCGGCGTCGATGATCGCCCGCTCTGGTGCAGGGCGACTGACGACTGTCGCAACCACCGTCAAGGCAAACCCCAGATCCGGCACTTGGCATTGATTTCGGTAGTAGTCATCCATGAAAATTGCGCCACCAGCTTGCAATTCCGTAATCCCGGGATGCGTAACCGCAAACACATACGAACCGGTACCACCACAGGACACGATGGGGCATGGAATACCGCTCGTTTCGAGAGCGGATTTATTTTCCGCTAAGATATCCAACGCTTCGCGTATCCGCTTTTCCTTTTCTGAAAGATCAGCGACTTGTAGTAAATGTCCCTCGTAACCCATGATGCCCGCAAACTCGATTCCTGGCAGAGCGGCAACCTGCTGAGCGAGAGCGAGTGTTGCATCGCCTGGTGCTACACCGACGCGATCAAGTCCAATGTTGAGTTCGAGGATTACGCGCAGCTTCAAACCAGCTTTGTTCATTGCTGCACTAATGGGTTTGGCTTGATCGATGTGGTCGATGCATACGATAGGATCAGCGATCCGTCGAAGTTCTACTAGACGCGCAATTTTTTGATCACCAACAATGAGATTGGCGATTAACAGATCGCGGATTCCTCCCGCCGCCATGACTTCCGCTTCACCAAGTTTCGCACACGTCATGCCGATCGCGCCAGCTTCAATTAATTTCTGCGCAATCACTGGTGATTTGTGGCATTTTGTATGGGGTCGCCATTCGACACCATGTTGGCGACAGGTCGCCATGACTGATTGGATATTGGACTCCATGGCCTCCAAATCAATGCATAATGCCGGGGTGTCGAGGTTGGATTTGGTACAATCGGTCAAGCTTAGATTCATACTTGTTGTTTTCCTTGAGAATTATGTGCTAACCGCCACCGATCACCGGCAGAAAGTGAACCTCACGAGCCACATCAAGTTTGGCGAGAACACCACGGGATGACATCTTTCCGTCGATGGCCACTTGCAATCCAGGCTTCAGTTCGTCCCCCGCACAAAGCCGTTGCTTCATTCCAGGAAAGCGTGCGTCGAGTTGCCGAATCGCTTCACCGACGTTATCTGCCGCAACATCAACATGGCCAATGCCGCTGCTTAACTCTTTCAGTTGTGCTGGAATGAAGATGGTCGCCATGTGGACGGCTCAAGCCTCTTGCAACGCTTTCCACAAGCGAGGAGGTGATGCCGGTAGTTCCCGCATGTAGACCCCTGTAGCGTTGTGAATAGCGATGGTAATGGCAGCAGGAGGTGGCACGATGGGCGTCTCGCCGACGCCACGAACACCAAATGGATGATCTGGGTTAGGGACTTCAACAATGATTGTTTCGATCATAGGCACGTCAAGACAAGTTGGCATGCGGTAGTCCAGAAAACTAGCGTTCTTCATATCACCGGCATCACCAAAGAAATATTCTTCGTTAAGGGCCCAGCCAATTCCCTGCACGGCTCCTCCTTGCATTTGCCCTTCAACATAACTTGGATGAATGGCCTTGCCCGCATCTTGAATTGCGGTGTAGCGCAGGACGGTTGTTTTGCCGGTTTCAGGATCGACTTCGACGTCAGCGATATGAGCGCCAAAACCGTTCGTGGAGCAATCCGGCGCAACGGTTGCTCGCCCGACAATCGGTTCCCCGAGTTGAAGTTGCTTGGCTGCGAGCTCCTGAAAGGAAATGGAGTTGCCATTTCGACTGAATGTGGACCCGCTAATTTCGATTTCGTTGGCGTCACAATCCCAAAGAACGGCAGCCTGTTGGCGCATTTGTTTTTGAATGTCCTCACCCGCTTTACAAACCGCCAACCCAGTAGCGAACGTGACACGACTACCTCCCGTGACATCGGTGTAACCAACGCTATCGGTGTCGGCCACTTGCGGGTGAATCTCTTCCGCAGTCAGTCCTAAGGTTTCCGCCAGTTGCATGGCCAGAGATGTACGGGAACCACCGATGTCGGTGGAACCTTCAATCAGCGTGACCGTACCGTCGGTGTTGACATTGGCAGTGGCGCTTGATTTCAGGCCGCAATTAAACCAGAAACCAAGGGCGAGTCCTCGACCTCGATACGGTCCTTCGAGTGGCGCGTTCCAATGTTCGCTGTTTTTAACGGCTTCCAGTACCTCAACGCATCCAATTTCAGGATAGACTGGCCCATCGACCCGACGAGAACCTTCTTTGACAGCATTCTTCAAGCGGAGATCAAGGGGATCGAGATCTAATTCACCAGCGATTTCGTCCAGCACATTCTCAGTGGCGTACGCTACATGGGTCGAACCCGGTGCCCGATAGGCTTGAGTTTTGGGCTTGTTGTTGCAAACGTTGTAGCCATCGACCGTCGCATGGGGGAGGTCGTAACAGCTAAATACACACATGCAGCCCGGGCCAATCGGTCCTCCCGGAAAAGCACCCGCATCAAAGGCGATCCAGGCCTTACCTGCTGTCAACGTGCCGTCGTTCTTGGCACCTAATTTCACACGTACAAACGAACCAGGCGTAGGACCGGTGCCTTCAAAAACTTCGTCCCGTTGCATGACGAGTTTGACGGGACGACCAGACTTGCGACTCAGTAGGGCAGCAACGGGTTGCAGATAGACGGCGATCTTACCACCAAATCCGCCACCTATTTCGCACGGATAAACGGTGACGCGTGACAAAGGGATACCGACCAATTCAGCAGTTTGATGCCGGACCGTGAAGGACCCTTGTGTTGAGGTCCAAATACGTAATTGGCCATCCTCATTCCAATCAGCCGTTGCCACATGCGGTTCAATGTACCCCTGGTGCACACTGGCAGTCTTAAATTCACGTTCAATGACGATGTCTGCTTCTGCAAAGCCTTGTTCGATGTCACCTTTCTCAAAATGCAAGTGTTTTTCGATGTTGCTTGGTTTTTCTGACGCCTCTCCCATGGAATCGGTAAATACATTTTCATGAAGCAAAGGCGCATCCTCGGCCATCGCGTCGAGTACCCATAATACAGGCTCCAAGATTTCATAGTCGACCTGGATCAAATTCAAAGCCTGTTCGGCGACGTGTGTACTTGTTGCCGCGACGGCTGCTACCGCATGTCCTTTGTAAAGGACTTTGCCGCGCGCCATAACATTTGAACCGAGGTGGGATAAGGTTACCGGACCCTCGCCGAGATCGGCAATTTTGTCCTGAGGATCGGGAAAATCATTGGCAGTGATCACGGCAAAAACGCCAGGTACCTTTTCTGCTGCACTGGTGTCTATCGATTTGATTCGGGCGTGGGCGTGTGGACTTCGAAGAATCTTTCCATGCGCCAAGTTCGCAAATTGAACATCCGCTCCGTACTTAGCCTTTCCAGTTACTTTGTCAGCCCCATCATGCCGAATGGGTCGGGTGCCAAGAATCTTGTATTCATCGCTTGTGGCGGCTTTCATGATGTCGTCTCCTGCAATTGTGAGGCGGCGGCCTGCACCGACCGGACAATTTTGTCGTAACCCGTACAGCGACAAAGATTACCGGCCAAATTAAAACGAATTTCCTCTTCACTCGGATGGGGGTTTTTTTCCAGAAGAGCTTTTGCGGCTACCAGAAATCCCGGCGTACAAATTCCACATTGCAATGCCGCACCTTCCAGAAAGCATTGTTGTATTGGATGCAGTTCACCGTTTTGAGCGATGCCTTCAACGGTTTCGATGGTCGCACCCTCGACTTCGACACCGAGTACGAGACAACTGTCGACAGGGACGCCATTCAACATGACGGTACACGCTCCGCAGTTGCCGTTGTTACAACCCTCTTTTGATCCAGTTAAACCAAGTGAATCGCGCAGCACTTCTAGCAGGCTGTGCCTTGCTTCACAGAGAAACTCGATTGGCTCCCCGTTGATTGTGGTTGTCACGTGTATTTTTTTACTCATTGGTTTGTCCGTGCCCTTTCTACTGCGATCTTCAATGTTCGCTTCACCAGGACACCCACGAGGTGTTGGCGATATTCCGCCGTACCACGCATGTCACTGATGGGAGATACGATGTTCTTGGCGAGTTCGCCAGCTTCAACAAAGGTGGCTGCAGTCGCTGGCTGGCCCGAGAGCCACGAACTTGCCTCCTCTGCGTATAAAGGAACAGGCGCAACAGCTGCCAAAGCGATTCGTCCTGACTGAATCGATTCGCCTGAATCGTCCAGTTGAACCCAGGAAGCTGCTCCGACGACCGCAATATCCATTTCATTACGAGGGATGAAGCGCAAATATGCTGAGCCGCTATTTGGTTTGGATGGTGGCAGCGTTAAGGCGACGAGCATTTCGCCTTGTTCTAGGGTGTTGCGGCCGGGGCCCGTACAAAAATCTTGAGCGGCTACAGAGCGCCGCCCGTGCGGGCCAGCAATGTGACACGTTGCCTGATGAGCGATGAGTGATGGGATCGAATCGGCGGCAGGTGAAGCATTACAAAGGTTGCCACCTACACTCGCCCGACTTTGGATTTGCCAGCCCCCGATGATGCGGGTTGAATCGAGGACTGCTGGATACGCCTTGGCGAGTTCCTCGTCGCCATAGATGCGATAGCATGGAGTGGCGGCTCCCAGTTGTAGCCCAACGTCTGCAGAATACTGGTAATCGACAATTTCGGGAATGTTTTTGATATCAATAACCACATCCGCAGCGCGGAGACCTTCCCGCAACTGCACAATAATGTCAGTACCACCCGCAAGAATTTTTGCAGCGTCACCATATTTTTCCAACAACGCTGTCGCTGACTCAACGTTTGCTGGTGCAGCATATTCAAAATTTTTCACAGACTCACCTACTCAATCTCAAAAATGACTTCTACTTCAGTTGTGATGTTGCCTGGTAAGGATCCCATACCAACGGCACTACGAGCTCCGATTCCGGCGTCGGTACCGAAGACTTCGCCCATCAATTCGCTAAACCCGTTAATCACGGCGGGATGTTCCTTGAAGTCGGCTGTGCAATTTACCATACCTAGTGTTTTGATTACGCGTTTGACGCGATCGAGACTCCCAAGATTGGCTTTGAGTGTTGCTAAAATTGCCAAACCCGTTTGTCGTGCGGCGTCATATCCGGCCTGTTGATCGGCTTCTTCTCCAATCCGCCCGGTGATCATACTGCCGTCGGTCTTTACCGGTCCATGACCAGACACGTAGAGCAAATTGCCAGTCTGGACACAAGGTTGATAAACGCCACCTGGTTTTGGTGCCGGTGGTAGTTCAAGATTTAATTCAGCAACTTTTGCTTCTGCGCTCATTCTCGTTGGCTCCCGGGGTGTCAAGACGAACTCATTTAGCACCGCACAGCATAACAAACGCCCGACGGAGATGGGAGCAGCCCGAATGCCAGGTTCTGGACGATTGTTGTGTGGGTAGCGGTAAAGGCACCGTACGGCGTCAGCTGTTTTGCTGTAGCCAAGGGCCATTGCGAGAGCATCAAAACTTGGGTGTGGTTTCACCCACGGGTCGGTCTGGCGGTCAAAGGTCTCATATGGTACGGCGACACAACTCAATAATCACGGGCTTTAAAAGGTATCCCCACCTGGGATCTCGCGCGTTGTTAAAGTCGCGACTGAGAAATCTCGACACCAACCAAGAGGTGTAGAAGTGCCAGCGCTGGTGAAACCTTTGAGAGAGGCGATTTGGATATGGAAGCTTGCTCCGGTGCCTCCTAGTCGGTTGAGGCCATCTCGGCTTCAGTGTGTCAGCGGTCCTTTCGTTGACCTGTCAGTTCTTGGAACAAGAGCGGAATTTTACGGGACAATCCCAAATGGAAGTCGAGTAGATAAGGAAAACCGTGCCGCAAATACATGACAAATCTACCCATAAAAGCGAGCTTGTTTTTCAGGGGATGACGGATTGGACCGGAAGAAAATGTCAGGATAGGGAGGAGTGCATCTAATCGCTAGGGTTGTAGAGTTTTTTTGCGGAATAATATCTATTTTGTGCCTTTGTCGATCCAGCTGACTTCACTGCCGAGATTGACAAAGAAATCTGTGGTTTGTCGCGGTCGCTTGGAGGCCGAGTGAATCCCTAGAGTTTGCCTGACCCCTAGAAGGTACCGCGAGCATGGAGATGGGGAATGTAAAATCGGCGCCAACCGCATTAACCGCGCAAACAAAAAAAGCCATTCTGTAATCGAGACTGACTGCTTGTCGGACCGATCAAACGTTATAGATGACCGGTGTTTTTCAATGTAAATGGCAGATGTTGGAGAGTGATCTTTTGTCTGATTCACTGAGTGTGATTGTTCCTGTGAGAAATGCCGTTTGTTTTCTACGGTCAAGGGTGGTTGGCCTTCTAGAAACGGCGGCCGACTTGACAGAGAACTTCGAGATTATCATTGCCGACGCGATGTCGACTGATCGAACCGAAGAAGTTGGATACGAACTAGCTCGTGAATTTCCGCAAGTTAAAGTCATACGTGATTCCACAAGGCAGGCAGAGGATACTGCGGTTCAGTGTGGCATCGACGAGGCTACTGGTGACGTTGTATTGGTGCAGGAGATTTCACAAGTAGCGAGCGGCAGCAAGTTGCGTCAGCAATGGGAAATGCGCAACGACCAACGGGTCGTGATGGGCGACTTTCCCGAAATCCTCTTGCCATCGTCCGCAGGACATGCGGAACGGATTGATCGTCTCGAGAGTTGGAGACAGACAAAGCAAAATCAATGTTCTTCGTTGACCAAAGTCGGCACGTCCAACACTCAAACGAATGCCGATACAAAAGAAGCATTGCGGCGGCCCAAGATGCTTATACGGCCTTGTCACAGCCGCCTCCAATAATTGACGTTTTGCGTAGCTCAACGTGGATTAAAATGGCTCGAGACAGTGCCCTGCGAACCGGCAGTGTCCCTGCATCATTTACCAGCCACCATTTCTATTGAAACAGATTGGTTGCTTTCACGCTTGTGGTACGATGAACTGGCGCTAACCGCTGAAGCGCATTTGATGCACACTCCCATCTCTAGAACCCTTTCAGTGTTAGAGCGCAATGAAAAAATATCTTGCGGTTGTTTGTTGTATGGTGGTGACTTGGGCAGGCCTGGCTGCAGAAGACCAGCTGGAGACAATTGACCTTGGAACTCGTCGCGAGTTGATGCTAGATGATTATCTTTTTGACACCATCGACCAACTCAGCTTTCGACAACATGCGCCTCAAGAGCGAGAGCGGATATTGGACTTTGACGCAAATTGGGAAGGTCGCAAATATCATGGGATTTCGGTGTGCGGCTATCCTGTGGTTCTTCACAATGGCGACAAGTTCCAACTTTACTATGCTTCTTATCATGGTTTGCGACTTGACCCGGTCGACCCGAAAAAACAATTTACCTGCTATTGCGAAAGCCAGGATGGAGTGCATTGGAAGCGGGTTTCTTTGGGCCGTGTCGAATTTGAAGGCTCTACACAAAATAACATTCTTTTGCAGGGGCACACCTCTCACAATTTCGCCCCGTTCCTCGACACGCGCCCAGGGATTCCTAACAACGAACGATACAAAGCCATAGGTGGCAATGGAAAAGCCTACGTTTTTGCATCAGCGGATGGCTTGTCCTGGCGGAAACTGCGAGAAGAACCAATCATTGATGGCGAAGAGGCCGCCTTCGACAAATATGGCGCGATTCGCTGGGGTAACAATCCGGGCAAAGAACGGGCGATTTTCGATTCACTGAACGTTTGTTTTTGGGATGCGTCGCGCGAACAGTATGTTTTATTCTTTCGCGCCTATCTTCCGTGTTTGTCCCGCGACGGTAAAACGAGTTTTCCAGAGACACGGTCTGTGATGCGTTGTACCTCACGCGATTTTTTACGTTGGGAAAACATTGAGCCAATAAGTTACGGGGAGCGACGTCGAAATTGGATTCACTCCTTATATACCACCGCTGCCAAGCCTTACAAACGAGCTCCACATATTGTCATTGGCCTTCCTTTACGAACGGTAGGCCGGAAGCCTTTTCATGGCGGGTCATTTGGAATGAGCGAATCGGCCCTGATGTTTAGTCGAGATGGCCAAACCTTTACGCTCCTGGATGACCCCTTTTTGGCGCCGGGCAGGGATCAAAAGAATTGGACAAAACATGGGAATATGATGGCTTGGGGCACGCTGCAAACAGCGGAGGACGAGCTGTCAGTTTATTATTTACAGCACGACCATCAAAGCGACGGCTTTCTGCAACGGGGAACCTTACGGCTTGACGGATTCATGTCGCTACACGCTCGCCGCTATCCGGGAGGCGTAGCTATTTCAAAGCCGTTGACATTTACAGGGGACTCGTTGGAGATGAATGCGTCGACCAGCGCGGGTGGGGGAATTCGACTCGGCTTTTTGGATGCCGAAACAATGCAACCGATTAAGGAGTTCGAGGAATCAACCGAATTCTATGGAGATCAAATTCGATACGTCATCCGTTTTGGAGAGCGAACCGATCTTGCCGCTTTGTCGGGGCGCCGAGTTCGTTTGCGGATTGCGATGTATGCAGCGGACTTGTATTCGCTGAAATTTGGCCCGGAATAAAATGTTCCTGGGATTTGCTCAGTAAGCCTACCTTAAGCGGTAAAATTATCGAGGGATGGGAACCAGTGCTCTAGTTTGGGAAATAGCGAGTTTGCAGTCTCAACAGCGATGCGTGTTGAGGCCTCGAGTTTGCCCGCCTTGATCGCCTCCTCAACGTTGAGATGGCCCAGGAGAAGCTGAGCAAAGGGTCCGTTGCCACAAGTGAGATAACTGCGACCGAGACGTCCAGGAACAACCGTAATCCTACGCTGATTGAAGACAATGCGATAACGTTGATCGTCAACTTGGATTCCTAATTCGGTTGGCAGGTCTAAAGAACTCGCCTTAGCACGGGCGTGAATCTGCGGGCAAAGATGATTTAGGAAACTCATTGGGTCGAAAAGTTTGGCCATTTGCACTTCACCTTGGTCGATTAATCCGGTGTGATGCTGACCACCAGCGTCGACAAACACTTGATGCAACGGATGGTTTGGTGGAGCGTCAAATCGAACGGGGTGTTCGTCAAGCTCGATTGCCTCGCTGCAGGCACGGGCTAACAAATGTTCGGCCGCTTCGGGATAATCGGGTGTCGTAACGAGTTCTGCAATCCGGCCACCTTTGGTAGCCGCGTAACCGACAATGGCGGTCAATTTATCGTCGAGTGGGAGTTTGTCCGGGCCTTTAATGGCGACGTAGATGCGATCGTAACCTCGACGACTAATAAGCCAACGCCAATATGCCGGGCTGCGTTCTAACGGACCGAACAAATGACCTGTATTTTCGGCATAGAGTCGAATTAAGGCGGCTTCTTCGACATGTCGCCACAAGCGAATGTTCAGTTGAGTATCTGGTTGTTGTGAAACTTTTGTAAAAAAAGTTGTCGGGCGCGATTCACGTAGTGCGCTCAACTGCGAGAGGACATCACGTGCGCCGGCTTCCGAGTAACTTTGATTTCCAAACACTACCCAACCACGTTTGGCATAAAAATGAGGCTCAGATGTGTTTAAAACACCAAGGACCGCTCCATCGTCACACATTTGTTGGTCTGCAGCCTGTAATAACGCTGAAGCACAACCCTGCCTGCGAAATTCGGGCAGGGTTGCAACATCGCGAATTTCTGCCGTGGGAAGAACAAGATCTCCAAAACGCATTTCACGTTTTGAAATCCGCAAATGAGCGACTAAACGCGAGCCACGTTTAAGTAACAGTCGATCAGAAGGTTCGTACTGTGGTTCGTCAACTTGCGCTTGAAATTCAGCGGAGGATGGCCGGTGAAAGAGGCTGGTTAGGAACGCCTGTACCGAGGGATGATCGCCAGCGGCACCGCATTCGATCGTAGGCCAATCGTGTCGTGGTTGTTGGCTTTTTTGAATCGTGCCTGAAGCCACCCTATTGGCGACCGCGCGTGCTCGATTGGATTTTGCTTTGTGTGTAGTTTTCTTCGAGGGAAGCGTTGAACTCATCGCGAGAATCCCTTCCGCTTTAAGTATTTGCGATCCGTCAGTTTGCTTCGTTGGGCATCAAGTTAAAGGTCTTTGACAAATAGTTCCAGTAGGAGACGACATAAAATTTCGTTTGGGAACAAACAAAATGAATATTCCCGTGAGGTCAAAAGGGCATTCTTGCTGAGGGAGTCTTCGATTTTGAGCCTTTTCTGTACAGTTAATTCCCGTTTTTCTTCTAAAAATGATTGCAGAGAGCGATTAATTCGTTCAATGGCAAGATGGCGTTTTCGGCGATCTTGGGGTAGACAGTTTTTTGAAATCCAGCGTTGTTTTTCTGCTATTTGCTGTTTGATTTCTTCTCGGTGCACCTCGACATGATGTTCAGGATGATAGGTCATGTCGCGTAGCAACCAGGTATTGTGACGCAGCTCGGCTGGAGTCACCTGAGCAGTGGGAATGGGTAAAATCGAGGTAGCTGATGTGACCAAAAAAGAAGGTGGTTCAATATTAAAGAATTGTTGGAGCACTCGATTTGTCACTTCGTCATACTTAGCACCGCCAACACCGTGTACGAAAAGATCGCAAAGAAACAATCGAAGATACATGGTGGTCAACAAGGCCCTCGGGCGAATACGGATGCCATTCTGCGCAAATTGTTTTAACTGCTGAACGGCAGACCCAGCATCTTGATCTGAATCTAAATTGAGCGACAGGCGGAGTTTGTGGCGGTCCGTCAACTCGATCGCATCACCGACGTATCGAGCAAACATCGGCAGCCGCTCTGGTGATTTGTCAGACCACATCCAAAACGGTGCTTCCAGATAGTCACCATCCATTGCCAAATTTGGGACTGGATGACTGTGGCTACGAAGTTTGTGGGTCTGACGGTATTCGCTCAAGGCGTCATTATAGATTTCCCAAAGCATTGGTAAGTTAGCGAGTAAGTGGCAGGCGAACCAGCGGAAGGGCGTCGTGTCGCAAATGCGACTCAGCGGATACTCCAGGGTTTCTAATCCAATCTGTTCTTCGTATACGTGTCGCGCTTCAGCCAAACATTGCCCAAGGTTGTTGGAGCGGCAAGACGCTTCGGTAGCCGGGGTCCAAAAGGTGTTAATCAATGGATCCGCAACAAGAGGTGAGATGGTTGCTGCGGTACGTTTCCCGAAGGAAGCAAAAAGTTCTGTGTCACAGATCCGACGTTCTTCGTAGGGTATTTTTCGTTGCGACGAGTCGTACATCGTGCTTGCAATTGTGGGCGATTCTAATGTCCCTGTGGGCACGCGTATTGAAGAAGTCGCACAAATATCGTTGTCGACGATCACATTGATCGCGTGTCCTCCATGTTGCTGCGCCAATCCATGAATGGCAAAGTTCTTGGCCCAGACACCTGGATGGAAAAGTTCAGGTTGATGACCTGACATGATGATCGGTGCATCAAGCTCTGTATCAAGCGGCTCCGGAACAGCTCGATATGCAGAGGTATAACTGGTTGCCTGGTGGAGAAGTTCAGTTCGAGCATCTGATGCCAGTGAAGAAAAATCACGACCTTGAACATTCAGACTGCGCGAGCGGAACTGCTCCTGATTGTCAGCGATTAACTCTACACATTGCTTGAGCGGAGGATCAATCAGTGTCGCGCCATGCTCGCGCGGTACATGGAAACGACGTGGGGTAAAATGCGTGGCCATTGAGCTCATTCTGCTGCGTCTCCGCAGACTGTATCTAGCTCAGTGCTGCAGGCGGTGGAACCAACACGCGCGATGGATTTTTCAAGCACATCAAAATAATAAAGTAAGCGTGAATCGGCATCGTCCAGCGCATCACCAAAGGAACGCTTTTCATCCAGATAGATTAGAGGGACTGCCAGCTCGCAGATGCTTAAGCGGTGATGTGCTGCTTGAACCCAAAGTTCTAAGGGCATCGCATAACCGTTCTCCGTAAGCTTTAACTGACGTAGAGCCTCGACTCGATATGCTTTGAAACCGCAAAATGAGTCCGTAAGTGTCATTCCCAAGCGTTCGTTAATTAGATCCGTCACGAGCGCATTAATTTCACGGCGATCGGTTGGCGGTACATCATCATCATTAAAGACAGACAGGTAACGACTTCCAGAAACAATATCCGCATTTTCTGCGGCCTTCACAAAGGCCGGAATACGTTGAGGTTCGTGTTGACCGTCGCAATCAACGGTCACAACAATTTCAAAGTCTTGTTGAATTGCATAGTTGAATGCTGTCCGCAGCGCAGCCCCATATCCAAGATTCTTAGGGTGGATGATCAGTTGAATGTCATCACGTTGTTTGAGCAGTTCCAGAGTCCCATCGACGGACCCATCGTCAACAACCAGGACGTGTGGGCTTGATTTTAAAACCTCAGCTAGAACCGAATCAACGGAACAAGCTTCGTTGAAAACGGGAAGAGCGGTCAGGATGCGATCAGACATAAAGCACTGGCAAAAAGGCAAAAGGGCGATTGGAAAGGTCTACTTGGACACAGACGCCTTGCAGTCCATTTTAAGTGAGGGCATCGAGCCGTCAACGTCTTACGGCTGATGGTGTATAATTGCGTTGATTAGTCGCATTGTGCGGAACAATCAGCCCTATGTCCTGTGGCGTAGGAGTACAATGGAGGGAATCAATGCAGCTGAAAACATTGTGCTGTGAATCCAAGCAAGTGAGATGGATTGTTGATTCCGATTTTGATTTCGCTAAGGTAATAGCTGGGCGGGTGGGACAGTTATAAGAGTTTCGGGTCTGTACAGTCTCGGACTGATCTTGATGATTTCAATTTTGGCGCATTCTAAACGTAATGCCGAACGTATTGGTCGTAGATAGTTCTCCGGTTGATCAAAAGATCATTGCACGACTCTTAGAGCATTTACCGGACCTCAGACTTGTCTTTACCAGGAATGGTGAAGAGGGCCTCAATCAGTTGAAGCAGAATGACTTTCATGTTGTCTTGACGGATTTGGTGATACCCGGTTTCGACGGCTTTGATTTACTCACACACATCATGAGTCATTATCCACTTACACCGGTAATTCTGATGACCAATGTCGGGAATGAAGCAGCCGCTGTCAAAGCGTTACAATTAGGAGCATCCGGTTACCTTCCCAAAAAATCATTAAACGAGAATTTGGTCGACACCATCGAAAATGTTTTAGATGAATCCCGGGCGGAACGGGAGCGATTGAAATTACTGGATTGCATTGAGAAAAGTGACTTTAGCTTTGTGCTTGAAAATGACGCCAATATGTTTCCTCCGCTGATTAGTTTCTTGCACCGCAGCGTGCGTGCTGTGGGCCTGTGTGATGAGACTTCAGGAATCCACGTGTGCGTTTCGTTGGAAGAAGCACTAAATAACGCATTATTTCACGGCAATCTAGAATTGGATTCTCTTCTTCGTGATGGGGATCAAAAAACTTATCACAATCTTGCTGCTGAACGACGCGTAACGGATCCCTATTGTCGTCGCAAGATTTATGTGGATGTAAAAGTGACCGCAGAGGAAGGTTGCTTTGTGGTGCGCGACGAAGGCCCAGGTTTTGATCCTCAATTGGTACCAGATCCGACCGCACCGGAAAATCTAGAAAAATCAAGCGGTCGCGGTTTATTACTGATGAAAACCTTCATGGATGATGTCCGTCACAATAAGCTTGGCAATCAGGTCACCATGATTAAGCGATCAGCCCACAAGGAGGCACGTGAATAAAGACACCTTCATTAAAGAGAACAAATGTGGGTCCGTCGAAGCTTGCCAAGCGGAATCTGCTTTGCTTCGGAACCGAAGTAGCGTAACTGAAATGGAATGGGACTCGAACAAACAGATTAACGGCGTTTGCGGAAATGCAGGCCAGCGGTGTCGCAGTTTTATCCTTCCGATCCATGGAAGGAGTGGCAAGCAACCAGTTTTCGTTTCTGCGATAGCTGCCCGGTGATTGCGGTGAGGTAGCGATCCAAAGTCCGTGGAGCGGCAAATGCTCGAAATAGCAAGTTTTGCTCAAAGCTGTCAAAAATGTGAAGAGCAGGCGTGTTGAAACATCGCGCTACAGTCTGCTAACCCCCGACATCATTTATGTGATCGAAATCACAAGCGACGCAAAGGGCTTGACTCAGCGGCGCTCGGCCACACTTCGATAGTTTTGAAACTCTTAGCAAGAACTCTTGCCAATTCCTCTAATCCAAAACGTTCGCTGTGATAGTGACCGACTAATAACAACGAAAGGCCTGTTGCTTCGGCTTCTAAGCAATTGTGAAACGTCGTTTCACCGGTGATAAAAAGATCACATCCACGACAGCGTGCCAATGACAATAAATGGCCTGCGCTACCGCAACCGACAGCAATCTTTTGGATTGGTTTGTCGGGATCCCCAACTGCTTGCACCGATTCGATGGTGAGAAAACCTTTTAGTTGAGAGGCTACATCAGCTAACGACAAGTTTGTTGGTAAAAGTCCGCAACGACCAATACCTGTCTCAGATGGCGATTGCGGATCAAAATCTAAAGGGTGAATTTCTGAGAGATGAAGCCCTTCTGCAAGCTGCTGATTAATTCCAGCAAATGTCGAATCAAAGGCGGTGTGTGGGCTATAGACTGCAACATTTGCTCGGATTAGATCCAATAAAATGCGTCCCGTCGTGCTCTCAGTGGTAAGCTGCTTAACCGCATGAAAAGGGAGTGGATGATGCGTGACAATCAGATCAGCTTTTTTCTGGATCGCTTCTTTTGCGCTGGCAGGTGTAACCGTCAAGCAAGTCATGAGACGTTCAACTGGCCGCTGAGGGTCACCGACCAGCAGCCCAACATTATCCCAGTCCTCGGCGAGATCTGTCGGTGCAAAGTCTTCAAGGAAATCACAAAGAGATCGAATGGTTGCCGGCACAATGACACCTCTCCGATTAAAAAAGTAAAATGTGTCTAAGTGGAGCTATCCTGATGGTGGTCTCGCCACAATATACGTTTGCAGCGTAAGTCTCCACCATTTTTTCGAACCAAAATCGGTTTGTTGATAAGGAAAGTAACGGAGTCATAGAAAATCATCAGACGTTAGATCGCGAAAAGTTCCCTGTTGTCTTTTGCGCTACTGAAGATTGGTCACAAAAGTTCTTCGTCTGTTGAGTTACTGGTCAAGGTGGTGGGAAAAAAATGGACGTTGGTTACAAACTAGCTGAGTTTTTGATCCTGGCGGAAGCAAAGATCCTGAGGGTCACGCAGCAGAAGAAAACATCTTGGATGGATCTGGACAATCGAAGACATTTATTGGCGAATTCCTGCCTGTCTAGGCAGCAGTATTAGCCTCTCTCACGAGTTGATGGAAGGTGCCATCGACCAACTGATGTAAAATCTCGACAAGGCCGTGGTTATAAGACATGGCTAAAATCGGTAGCTCCACGGTTCGTTCGTGTTGGGTAGCCGTGACCATCGCCGTAACGTGCAACCGATATTCGTTGATGATCCGTACCTGAATTTGGGACAACTCGCCTCTCGCCAAGATCAAGAGGTCGTGCTCCACGTCCCGCACACGCTTGCCTCTCAAGCTAAATTCCACAGCTGAATCATGAGAAGGAGGAACCATTTCAGATGTAGGTTGGATTTTTGTGATCAACATTTATCTTTGCCGAGGAGGGATAGTTGGAGCGTTGGTGGCAACGGACCTACTGAAGTCCCAATAGACTAACCGCGGGTCGTCAATTATTGAAATGCCAATTGTTTTTGTTGACGTTTGTTTGAGTGCGCATGCGATCAGCGAGTTTTGCGATGATCGGTCTTGCTTGCGGAAAAGGAAGATTTCTAAAAGCCTTGGAATATGTACGCACAGGACAACAATTGCCTCTGGAAAAACGGTATTTACCTTGCGGAGCGCGATCACATTACATGAGCTCGCTAATAGCAAAGCGGATCCACATGAGTGAAATGCAAATTCAAAGCGATGACTACGGAGTCCTCAACCGTTTGATCATCGTGACACAGTTTCCCGCGTTGTTGAATTCAACGTGATCCATAAATTTCCGCATCATGAAAACACCTCGTCCATGTGGCTGTAATAAATTGCCCTCGTCCAATGGATCGGCAATGTCGCCCGGAGAAAATCCAGGGCCCTGATCTTGGATGCGAATTCGGAATTCGCCACCACAGAGAGCGTACGTGATCAACACATGTTTAGTTTTCCGCTCGGCGTTGCCGTGAACAACCGAATTAACTAACGCTTCATTCAATGCATGCTTGACGTCATCGACTTCAGACTTCTGAAACTGTTGGGTCACAAGTAGTTCACTGACCTCGGCGACAATGTCCGGAATCAAGGCAGGGTCACTCGGTATCCGAACATGACGATCGATATAAGTTGTAGGGGCCTTGGTCACGATGGGGCCTTTATTGCGGGCACAACGCCGATTTTACCGCGCGCCTGTTTCGCAAGGCAAAGAAGTGTGAATGTACTTGTGTGATCACGTTCATTCTAACTAGATCGGCTGATGACCACAGCACTAGTCATGATTTTCTCTTTAATCCAGCTTGGCAGCGGAGTCGTCGGATGACGTGTCGTTTGTACAGGGAAAATCCGTAGATCACAAAACTATCGAGAAAAGAAAGTGAAAGGAAGTTTCAATCATCGGTTCTCACCTAACAACCTTAAAGTAAGAATCACTAAGTCGAGGTGGATTACATTCTAAGAAAACATACTCACCAAAAAATCGTTCCAGAAACGATTTACATTTTCAATGTCGGCTACACTGTCGGAGAACGATACCTTCACAATGAAGTTGGCCGTATGGGGGCCCTCTGGTAATCCCTACTTCATGTGTTCGTGCATAGTCTCAATTCCGTCGAGCTGTGTGCCATAACGGATGTTATGCGGTTCTTGTCAAGAAGTAGGCGTGAGAGATTGGTTGGTTGAGATCAGCTATGATTGGGAAACTGAGTTGTTTCAACGTTCAGTCGACCTTCGGTCGTCGCTTTGATGCTTGATCACCGAGCTCGGTTACGAAAACACACGGACTTGAGTGAAAAAGACACATTGCGTGACGTTTTCTTCTCATCAGTTTTGACGTTAAAATATTTGTGAAACCGTCGGGTAGTAGCTTATCGATACGGTAAGGTTTTTCGGTTCTTGTTTGGCAACGCTCTTCTGGCAAAGTGGGTGCAAAATGATGTTGGCCTCTCAACTTACAAGGCGCTGGCATACGAGATGTGTGATTGCGGTCGTTTTGGTCGCCACCGTGCGTTGGCAGTCTAGTTTAACGAATGCTGCGGAGAAGACGATGGTAATCAACGATATCCTCGTAACGGGAAAACATGATCCGGCTTTGATGAGTTTTGATCATTTGATGACTCAATTCATCACTAAGCATCAAGTGCCTGGAGCATCCTTAGCAGTTACCCGTAATCGTCAATTGGTTTATGCGCGGGGTTTTGGATACGCTGATCGGAAAGCTAAACAGCCTGTTCAACCGACAAGCCAGTTTCGCATAGCCAGTATCTCCAAACCGATCACCGCAGTCGCGATTTTTCAGTTAGTCGAACAAGGAAAGCTGAAACTCACGGATTCTATTTTTAATATTCTTCGACCCGAGCCTTTCTTTGAAGGCCATGATCGAAAGTTGGATCCAAGGCTTCAGCAAGTGACAATCCTACATTGCCTGCAACATAGCGGTGGTTGGGATCGTGAGGCGTCTTTTGATCCCATGTTTCAATCCGTACGGATTGCCCAAAGCTTGGGGTTTGAACCACCAGCGAGTGCTGAGCATGTGATTCGTTTTATGATGGGGAAACCTTTGGATTTCGACCCGGGTAGCCAATATGCCTATTCTAATTATGGGTATTGCTTGTTAGGTCGCGTCGTTGAAGCCACAACAAACATGCCATACGAAGAATATGTGAAGCGGCATGTACTCCTTCCAGTGGGCGTGGGCCAGATGCGGCTCGGCCGAACTTTGCTCGAAGATCGAGCTTCAGAAGAGGTTCTTTACTACGACGAACGGCAGCGCACCGGAGAATCCATCTTTGCTAAAAATCTAGGTGAGACCGTGCCTGCTCCTTATGGCGCCTGGTATTTGGAAGCGATGGATTCACACGGTGGTTGGATTGCGTCCGCCATTGACTTGGTCCGCGTTGCCGCCGCGCTCGATCAACCAACCAAAAGTCCGTTGTTAAAAGAATCAAGTATTAAAAAAATGTTCTCCCGACCTGATGGAATATTAGGTTTTGACGCGCAAGACCAACCGAAGAATGTCTATTATGCATGCGGCTGGTCGGTTCGAACGTTCCCAGACAAAGAGACAATTAATACCTGGCATACGGGATCATTGGATGGCACCTCAACGCTACTTGTGAGACGACATGATGGGCTCAATTGGGCCGTTTTATTCAACAGCCGCAATGGATCCAACAATCAACGTTTGTCTGCAATGATTGATAGCCGTTTACATGCGGCAGCGAATGCCGTTCAACAATGGCCTCGTGGTGGTCAGTAGGAATGGTGCTTGAGTTGTTTCGACAAGTAAATTGTCCCCACCTAGCCGAGGGCCAGGAAGGGACAAAACAAGAGCACTGTTTCTAGACCCTCAAGTGATATCCTGGGTGGTCGGCTCGCAAGTCCGGCTAGGGACGTTGATGCGATCCCCAGGAACCATTGGCGGTGTGACGACGACAACCCAGGTTGGTATCAATTCATACCCTTGACTTGGATCCAGTTCTGCGGGCTTAGGCCGTATCTGTTTGAACGCTTTCCGTTGTAGGAAGCTCGATTCCATCAAGAAAACTAGCCAGAGATCGACAACGATTAGGCTGCTGCAGTTTGCGAACAGCTTTGGATTCGATTTGCCGAACGCGTTCACGGGTTACTGAAAAAATCTTGCCAACTTCTTCCAGTGTATAGGTATAGCCATCGACAAGCCCATAACGTAGCCGCAGGATTTCACGTTCACGATAATTTAATTCCTGCATCGCGTCGTTGATACGATCCTTGAGGGCTTGTTGGTTAGTATCATAGAGCGGATCATCGTCACGGTAATCTTCGAGAAACTCACCAAAATAGCTGTCGTCATGATCACCCACGGGTTGATCTAAGGAGAGCGGTTGGCGGGCCATTTTCATAATACAACGAGTGTCTTCCAGAGATAATTGTGCACGTTCAGCCGTTTCCTCTGCCGTTGGTTCGCGACCCAACTCCTGGACGAGTTCTCGAGTCACATTCCGTACTTTACTCATCGTGTCGATCATGTGTACAGGAACACGAATCGTTCGACTTTGGTCAGCGATAGCGCGAGTGATCGCTTGCCGAATCCACCAGGTTGCATAGGTCGAAAACTTGTAACCACGGGCGTGTTCGAACTTGTCGACCGCTCGCATGAGGCCAGTATTGCCTTCTTGAATCAGATCGAGAAAACTCAGACCACGATTCCGATATTTCTTGGCGATTGAAACAACGAGCCGTAGATTACCGGCCGACAACTCGCGTTTGGCAACGTCGTAATCATGTTGATGACGTTCCGCAGTTGCGACGCGCCGTTTTAGTGTCGCAGGGCTTTCATAGGTAATCCTCATCAAGTAGTGTAATTCACCGCGCAGTTCATCCAGTGATCGGTTCCCGACAAATCCGTGTTGGCGGGCTTCTTCAATTTGTGCTACGAGTGTCTGCATACGAGTAGAGATTTCCGTTAGCTTATCGAACAATGGTTGCAATCGATTGGTTCGTAGATTCAGTTCTTCGACGAGGCGGACTGCTTTATTGCGACGGCGCGTTAATTGTTGCCAAGCCTGACGTCGTATATGTGGGCGCTGTGTGCGATCGATCGCCAAGTAAAAATCACGACGATTTTGTTTAAGGAGGTGGCTCAGTGTTTTTAAGTTAGGTCCTAATCTCCGTACAATGTTCTTTTTTTCTTTGGTGTTTGTCACGGAAACTTCAATCGTACGATCCAATCGTAGTTCACCATCACGAACCTGTTTAAGAGCGTTCATGGCACCATGGAGCATGTAATCAGTGGCTAACATACAGTGACGAAAATTACCACGTGCAGCTTCGATTGCCTTGGCTGAATTAATTTCTTCTGAGCGGCTAAGCAATGGAATTTGTCCCATTTGCATCAAGTACATGCGAATGGGATCGTCGGTGTTATCCGCGGATTTTGTACGGACGGTTTGCCCAGTGGAAGTGGTGTCTTCTTCAAACGAATCCTCAAAATCTGCATGACCGTGTTTCTTACCATTCTTACCATTCTTGGCGGACACTCCGTTGGTCGAGCTGTTCAGTTTTGACAGACTTGTCTTCCGGGATGTTCCGTTGCTGCCATTGGCTCCCTTTGATAACGTAGCTTTGCCGTTGGTGTTGGGTCGGGTTTGAGCGTGGTTTACTAGGGTTTGTGTGGTTCTGGCCAAGATATGTCTCCTTTGGTGCGGCGGTCGGCTGGCGGAACAGCTGGGCGACGCGAAAGGAAAACGCACTTGGAGTGCCAATGGCAGTGCCGAATCCGGAAAAAGTCATAACGTCTTTGATAAAAGGGTGTTAAGACAATGGCCTGCAGCAGGCAATGAGATGGTTGAAGTGGTGTTTGAGCAACATGCGTGGGGTTTTCGCCACGAGCGGTCTGTAACCGCGTCTATCTTGTGAGGGAAAGTACGACACTATGAGGGCCATGGTTGCACCAGGAAATCTAGATCGGCTCCAGCGCATCTAGGATCGGTGCCAACGGTTTTTCATAGTGCTTCCACTTGCCAATCGAACCTTGATAGATTGGTTGTCGCACTTGCCCCGTACTGGCGGTCAGCAGCGTACGTTGGGTGGAATGAAATTTCAAACATTCTGACTTCCATGGAAGTCCACACGCTTCTACCATCCGCCGAGATTCGACTTCAGTGTTGTTGACCAGATTTTCGTATTGTACGTCGAACACATTGATTGGCAGGTGGTCTTTCCAATAGCACATCAACCGATTGTATTGTTGCAAGTTGATCGCAATATCTTCTAGATCATATGACCAGTGCACCTCGACGAGCCGTGTAATCCAACAGGATAGTGCGATATCGCGAGGGTCCCGCCGACAATGAAGCACTGTGGCTTGAGGAAAAAGTGTAGCTATCCAGCCTAGATGAAAATAGTTCTCTGGTAGTTTGTCAGTGACCCGTTCGGATGTTTGGTGAAGCTCAGCCAACCGTGTGAGATGTTCAGCCGCCGCCTGACGAATTGTCTGACCACGAATCGAACGTAGGGCGTTTGACAAGTCTCCCGTTTTGTCGTTGAGCATGAGACGTTCGAGTGAAAAGCGAATCAACCGCAACTCCCCTGCTCCGAACACATCGGGATGACTTGCGAGAATCTGTTCTACCAAGGATGTTCCTGAACGTGGCATACCGACAATAAATATCGGCCTTTGAGACGGATTCGCAAATGGCCGTGTTCGCGCAAAGTGATCGTCACAAAATATGCTCATCAAATTGGACACGTAGTTGTGATGGCGCTTTGCATCAAAAGCGTAGCCCTTTTTGACGCTGTCGCTTTTTAAGAGCGCGTTGGCTTGGGTGGCGTGAAAGGCAGCCTGATCATAATCACGTTGCCTCCCAGCAATTGCGGCTTTTCCATAATGCAATCCAGCTCGATGTTTGACATTGACGGTCTTGTCAGCTGCGAGTGCAGTCATTGAAGAGTGGTCCGAGTCTTGCAAATGTGCTGGAGACTTGAGAGCCAAGTTGACGTATGCTCGGGCGCTTTGTGGATTGTGATTTAAAACGTTCCAATAACATTCAATGCTGCGGTCGACGGCCCCGATTCCATACAATAAATGACAAAGAGATAAGTGCGTTGTTTCGGAAAGAGGTTTTAGCTCGAGTGCCTGTTCAAAAATACTTAAGGCTTCGGCGATCTGCCCGCGGGCAGCTAAAACCCTGCCAATTTCAGCCAAGGGTTCGGCAAGCTGTGGTTGTAATTCGTGTACTTGGTAAAGTACAGACAGCGCTTTGTTCAGTTTGCCGAGCGCATGAAGCGTTTGACCAAGTCTAAAAATTGTGGTGTAGTTTGCAGGTTGTGCGTCGGCGACCTGTCGCAAAGGTGGCTCCGCTTCAAGGAAGCGATCGGACTCTTGCAAATAACGTCCTAAGTTGTCCAGGGCGGGTAGAAAATCGGGCGCTAGGGCAACCGATTTGCGAAAGCAACCGATGGCCTGAGGGATGGACCCTTTGATCGCCAAAGTGACCCCATGGGTGTTGTAGAATTCAGCCACGTCGGGGCTGAGTCGAATGGCATGGGTACTACATGTTTCTGCGCGATCGAGTTGGTTTAGTGTCTGAGCGATGACGCTGAGAATATGCCAAGCTTTGGCATTAGACGGGTCGCTTTGGACGATCCGTTGGTAATAGGATTCGGCCTGTTGCAGTTTGTGAGGGTCCTTTGTGCTCAACCCGTCCTGTAAAAGTGAGAACATCTCACTCATGTTGCATGGTCCAAAAAGCAGGATAGTTGTTATTTGTGG
>JAKVBY010000038.1:38822-85015 GCA_022446825.1 Pirellulaceae bacterium | reverse complement strand
ACTCCTTCAAACCATCGCCCTAAAATCGCCGTAAGATCACAGAGCAAGATGTACACAAAATGACTGAACACGCCAAACAAGCCGTCGTGTCTGGATTTCATCACACGGGAATAACCGTGGACGATCTCGATTTAATGCAGCGTTTTTATACGGAAATTATTGGATTAGAACATTTGCAAACCGTGGACTCAGTGGCGCCACCTACGGGCGATCATACAGGCATTCCTGGTGCTCGGCGCAAACTGGTGTTTCTCGGCTTTGCAGGTGACCATCAAATTGAACTTGTCCATTATATTGACCCTCCGGCACGCAGCGGACATTTACATCGACACCAGCTCGGGTCGATGCACGTTTGTTTCAAAGTAGTTGATTTGCGGAAAACTGTGGAAATACTCCAGTCACACAATGTGGCCTTCGTTACTGAGCCCAAGTTCAAAGAGATCGATGGTGTCGAAGTTGGCGTCGCCTACGCTCATGACCCGGAGGGTAACGTGGTTGAGTTCATCCAGTGGCAGCAGGCAACGTAACCTGATTGTTTTAACGAGGCTCTGGTTATTTTAGCGAGGCAAGAAACGCTAATAAATCGGCAACTTGTTGAGCCGTCATGTCCCGCAACAGCAGGTCCGGCATTAAAGATTTGCGTTGTGGGAGCATTTCTTCGATGTCCTCTTTAGGGATTTCTACCACGACACCTTCAGCATTTTGTAAGAGAAGGCTGTCAACTTTTGTTTCTACGAGTAGTCCTGATCGAACTAAGCCATCTACTGTTTCGACAAACCACATGGCATATTTTGGATCGATGTTCTTCGACGGTTTTAAGATGCTGTCCAATAGTTGAATGGTGTTGTTCTTTTGACCAATCGTCGACAGTTCCGGGCCGACCTTTTTCCCTTGGCCCTTGATTTGGTGGCAATTCTTACATTGAATTCCGTCGGTTTCGAAAAATAGTTGCTGCCCTCGTCGGATGTCACCTTGAAGAGCGAGAAGACTGTCAGTATCAATCACATCACCTAAACGTCGAGTGCGTTGTGTGGAAGAGAAGAAACGTTCGAATAGACCACGCACGGACGGATTTTTGACTTTAGCAGCCTGTTCGATGAGTTGAGCAACAAGCATTGGCGAGAATTCTTGCCGTTCGATGTTTTGCATGGCAATCAAAGAAAGATTGGTTGATTCCAGAATGCGCTCGAGGAGTTTCTGACGTTCCAGTTTTCGTCGTTGAGTTGTTTGCGACATGGTGCGCTGGGTTTGCTGCTTGGCCAGTTTCCAATCTTCGCTGGTGGGTAACTTGCGGTTGTCTTGTGCGGCAATTTCGCCAGCAATGCGTTCAATCATTGAAACGCGATGTTTCGACTTTTGAACTGCAGACTCGGTGCGGTCTAATTTGAGCAGCTGCTCGAACACTTCGATTTCTTCTTTGCCTTGTGGCATCTGCTGAATCCATCGATGTATTAAGTCGAGTCCGTTACGATCAATAAAGGAGGTGCCGAGATGTGGCATATGTCCCGAGGCCAAAGTTGACATGCGGTAGAAAAGGATAGATCGAAACGGAGCTCCAGGCTCAATTAATTGACCTCTGGGCAGACCAAAGGTTCCTTGAGTGGGGCGTTCACGGATCAATTTGGTTGCTGTGAGCGGTAAGTCAGCTTCTAAGGAGAGATAGGCGACGCCTCCACCATTTTCACGATGGCAGTGTGCGCAATTGACATGCAGATAGGACCGACTGCGATCGTCAAGAGGACTATTTTCATCGAAGGGATTGAACAATTGAGTAGGTAAAGATTCTTGACCGAAAAGGTGTCCAGCATCTTCCACTAAGCCAGCTTCGATCAAAGCTCGCAGTTGATCACCAGATTTCTGATTGAATTCTGGCGCTTGATTTAATTGCGGGACGTTAAAGGCGAGCGTGTGTTCGGCCCAAGGGTTATGGCATCGAATGCATTGGTTGCGACTGGAAAACTGCCAAGTGTGCTGACGGCTGCCGCCGGGCGCGGAATGGTCGTTGATGATAAGTTCGCGTGTTGCGCCTTCGGCAGGGACGAGTGTTGCATCGGTTTGGTCTTCGTTCCATGCGTAAGAATAGCCACGCCATTGACTCCCGTCGAAATGAAGAAGTTGGGTTTCTAGCTTCCGTTGGCTTTCTTGACTACCAGCTTGCATTTCGATTGCAATCGTCTTTCCCAAAACTGAATTGGTCGGAAAATCGATCGAACGTGTGAACATGGATCCGTCGATGGGCTCTGGAACGGAAAAGAGTTGTATGGCGGCGTCGCCGGGAATGGCCACGAAACGGATGGCCGTTGCATGATCCATCCATTGTTCGGTGTTGATGGAGAATGGCATCACACCGGGGGCAAATTGATGATTTTTCACCGAGTCAAACAAACCGGTTTCCGTCAACGTTGTCGGAAAAGGTGCCTGGGTCTTCTGAACTTCTCGTTTGGAAAAACGATGAAGTGTTCCCGCGTCATAGTCGAGCATTAATAACTCTCCGTCGCGGTCTTCTCCAAAGCCTACGATGCGGACAGTATTTTCAACGAGATCAAATCGTGTTCCGACGTGCTGGCCTTTGACAGGCAGGCCCCAAATGCGTCGCGTTTCCCAGTCACCAAAGATATAAGTACCGACAAGTTCTGGATGCTTTTTCCCCCGGTACACAAAGCCACCCGTGATTGAAGCGCCGTCGACATGGGGTATATCAAGCGTCGGAGCGACAATGGGTGTTGGGCCACGTTGGCGTCCCGGGTGGACCGCTTGTCGTCCTTCGACGAGACTCCAGCCAAAATTATCACCGGGATTTACTCGGTAGATTAACTCCCAGAGTTCCCAGCCAACATCACCAACCCAAAGTTCACCTGTGGTACGATCGAAACTCATTTTCCAAGGGTTTCTCAATCCGTAAGCCCAGATTTCGCCACGACTGTTGTCTCGATCCACAAACGGATTGTCTTGGGGAATTCGATAAGCTCGCCCATCCTCTGGATGATCTACATCGATGCGCAGGATGGACGACAAAAGATTGGTCAGATCTTGTCCGGAATCGAGTCCATCGGGAGGATTCGCAAAACCACCGTCACCTGTGGATATGTACAAACATCCATCGTGACCAAATTTCAGGCAACCGCCGTTATGACCACCTTCCAACCATGTAATGATAAATTCTTGGCTATTTAATTCGACTTCGGGTGGATCAGTCTCGCTGACATGAAAGCTGACGACGCGTGTGCCGTTTGGTTTTTGTTGCGTGGGGCCTTGAGATGGATCGTCCCTGACAACATAGCAAACGTAGACCAATCGGTTTGTTGCAAAGTTGGGATGGAAAGTTAATCCATAGATGGCCACCAACTCGATTGGTTTATGAACCGTGCTCTCTGCATGTTTTGCATTCTCGGCCTGGATAAGAGCTTCGATGTCGAGAAATAGGTCTGCCGCGTCACATGTTGGATCATTGGGGATTGAGTAGACTTTACCGGCTTGTTCTGCAACAAAAATTCGGTCGGTTCCCGGCGCGCTAGTAATCACCGTCGGAGCCTTGAAATGGATCCGAGGAAATGCTCGCTCCACACGATAAGGTGGGGGAGGGTCTGGGGTGCCTTGTAGATTCGAGCTAGTCCAGGGAACGCGCGTTTTCTTAGGCTGGGCTGGTGCATCGGCGCCAAAGCCATGACTAACAAAAAATGTGCCCATCAAAAGCAAAGCGATAAATAGAAATTTCGGCGTGTTGAGCATGATTAAATGTCTCGTCCCTTCGTATTGCCAAGTAGAGCACGTGAAGTGGGACTTTACCACACGACAACGACCATTGCCGCCCCGTAGGAAAGCATACGTGGCAGTGCCTGTCCCGATTTCAGTAGAACTCTACGGTGAGTTTGAGCGGGGCTGATGGACCGTGCGCTGCCAAGTTACTTGGACTTGGCGAAGAGGCAACTCTCAGCCCTCTTTGATGGCGACTGCGATGTCGAGAACGGCTTGTTGGCCATCACCGAAGAGCATCAACGTGTTCTCCGCGGCAAAAAGCGGATTGGCAATTCCCGCAAATCCAGGACTAAGACTTCGTTTAATGACGATGACAGTGCGAGATTTGTCGACATCGATGATCGGCATGCCCGCGATCGGACTTTCCGGATCGTTTTTGGCCACGGGGTTCACAACATCATTAGCACCAATCACGATAGCCACATCGACCGTTTCCATCGTCGGATTAATGCGGTCCATTTCGATCAGTTGTTCGTAGGGAACGTCTGCTTCAGCCAATAGAACATTCATATGGCCAGGCATGCGTCCAGCCACGGGGTGAATGGCATACTCAATGAGGATGCCGCGTTCTTCAAGTAATTTGGCGAGATTTCTAACTGCGTGTTGTGCTTGAGCGACGGCCATTCCGTAACCTGGAACGAAAACGACCCGTTGAGCTGTTTCAAGCATCAATGCAACGTCGTCTGCAGATGTACTACGAACCGTTGCATAGATTTTTTCAGTGTCCTCAGCGTTCCCCGAACCACCCATCACACCAAACAAAACATTGAACAGAGACCGGTTCATGGCCTTGCACATCAGTTTTGTAAGAATAATGCCAGAAGCTCCCACGAGTGATCCGGAGATTATCAGTACATGATTGGTAATCACGAAACCCGTTGCGGCAGCGGCCAATCCAGAATAGGCGTTCAGTAACGCAATCACGACCGGCATGTCGGCGCCACCGATCGGAGTCACCAGCCCAAAACCCAACATTGACGCAGCGATCACAATCAATAAGTAGAGCCAAGAAAGTTCTGGTTTACTTACCAATAAGGCAGCCAGCAGAACCATCGTAGCAGTCAACCCGAAATTGACAAATTGTTGTCCATTGAAGTTGAGTTTCTTTTTGAAAAAGTTGAGTTCTTGAAGTTTTCCAAATGCGACAAGACTGCCACAAAAAGTGACTGCTCCGATAATCCCCGAAGCAGCAATAGCCACCATTCCAGCGGTGTCGCCCGTGCTGGATGGGTCCAGCGCTGCTCCCGCTACCAGTATGGAAGCCGCGCCCCCAAAAGCGTTGAATAGTGCAACCATCTGAGGCATCGAGGTCATTTGAACTCGGAGAGCAAAGGTCGTACCGACCAGAGCTCCGATGACCAGCCCACAGGTAATCGTTACATAGTGTTGTTGGCCAAGCATTGCGATTGTCATCGCTAACAGCATGGCCACGACGCCGAGCGTATTTCCACGCACGGCTGTCCGTGGATGTGCCATTAGTTTCAAGCCGAAAATAAAGAGCACTGCGGCAAGTACGTAGCCGAGTTCAGCCAGTGACTGCATTCCCACGCTGTTAATCTTTCTCTAATGAATCAAACGAATCGTTGCGAAGGAATTGCGGTATGGTTTTACCGGTTTTGCTTCCTGCGACTCGCCAAAGGACAATTTATTTTCTCTTGAACATTGCTAACATCCGATGAGTGACAAGAAAACCACCGACGACGTTGATGGTCGCGAGGATAACTGCCAGCATCCCTAGAAAGAGTTTCCAGTCATCTGCATTGCTTGTGACGACAATGGCTCCCACAATTGTAATTCCACTAATTGCATTGGAGCCTGACATCAAAGGTGTATGCAAGGTCGGGGGAACTTTTGTGATTACTTCAAAACCGATGAAAATTGCCAAGATAAAAACGGTCAAGCTGGCAATGAGAAAGGTGTTTTGCCTAGTCTGGTTGGGCACTTGGCCCGTGCTGATTTGTTGGTCGGGATGTGATGTGCCGTTTGATTCCGCAGGAGATTTGAGGTCGGCGGGATTGGCATCGGTGTCATCGGCAGCGGAGCTCGCCACGCTTTGGCTGCGGTCACTTTTCGCCATGACACTCAATGTCTGCACGCCTACCAAAAATAACACAATCGTTGGTGCTAGAAACCAAGCTATGGTCCCCAGAATCGCTTTCATACCGATGGCTCCTCATCGTTAATCGAATCGGCTATCTCGTTCGAGGTAGGTTCCATGTTTTGATCTTGAGTAGCGTTAAAAGTTTGGCCCGTTGCCTCTGGATTCTGTTCTGGTGTCTCGTTAAGGGCTTCAAGTCCAAGTAATTCGCGAATCCGCGCATTGGAAACTTGGCCTTCATGAGTCACCATCGTCCCGGCAATAATTTCGTCGTCCAGGTCCAGATTGATTTCACCGTCTTTGACGAGGTTCAATAAGAAATTGGTCACGTTGTTCGAAAACATCTGACTCGCGTGATTGGGGATTTCTGCTGGCAAGTTTGTCGGACCAAGAATCACGACTCCATTTTTGACGATGCGTTGGTCTGCGACACTTAATTCGCAATTTCCACCGCGTTCCGCAGCCAGATCGATGATCACGCCGCCGCTTGCCATTCCTTCCACAGCTTCGGCGGTAATCAGTAGCGGCGAAGTTTGGCCGGGGATTGCAGCGGTAGTGATGACGACATCGCTTTCCGACACTACGGCGGCCATCAGTTCACGTTGCTTTTGATAGAAATCTTCGCCCAACGCCTTGGCGTAGCCTCCTTGGTCTTCGGACTCAGTAGCTTCTAGCTGCAATTCGACAAATTTAGCCCCTAGACTTTCGACTTGTTCTCGGCAGGCAGGGCGAACATCGTAAGCTTCCACGATTCCACCCAGGCGTCGGGCCGTCGCAATTGCTTGCAATCCAGCGACGCCCGCTCCGATGACAAAAACTCGCGCTGCCGTGAGGGTTCCCGCAGCGGTCATGAGAAGCGGAAAAATTTTGGGGAGTTCATTGGCTGCTAGTAGTACCGCGCGGTATCCGGCGATGGTTGCTTGCGATGAAAGAACATCCATGCTTTGCGCCCGGGTAATGCGCGGGATCAATTCCAACGAAAATGAGGTGGCGCCGGTTGCGGCCAGTGTGGCAGCTGCTGTGGCGGATCCGAGTGGATCACAGGTTCCAACGATCAATTGCCCCGTTTTCATCAGAGGAAGATCGGCAGCACCATTCTCAGGGTTGGCACCGAGTGATCGCACTTGCAGAACGAGATCAGCATCGAAGGCTGCTTGACGGTCAGTGGCAATTGTGGCGCCCTTGGCTTCATAATCCGCATCCGTAATTCCGGCAGATTGGCCAGCACCCGATTCGACAATGACGTCAATGCCAGCTTTCTGGAGTTGGGCAAGGTTCCCCGCGACCAAAGCGACGCGTTTTTCACCGGGAAACGTTTCTCGAAGAACGGCAGCTTTCATAAAAGATTTCGGATTGGGAGGCTAAGCGAGGTATGAAGTCACAGCCAGACCCGGTAGATTTTCCGGCCTTTCGCAATTGGGGGGCATTTTGGGAAGCTCCGACTTCAAATAAAAGGGATGTCCGTATCCTCTGGCCCTTGTTGGAAAGGCTGGGAGCCGTTAAACTTATGCGTTTTTCAGCGATAGGAAAAGTACCCGTGGACACTCGCCTGCTAGGCTAGTGGTGGCGGGCGGCAAATTGTGACGGTGAAGAACATAGGCAACGTCGAGAGGACGTAAAAGTGACTGCGACCAAAACATATATGGCAAAACCTGATGAAATCGAGCGCAAATGGTGGTTGGTGAATGCCGACGACCGGGTGGTAGGTCGACTTGCTGCTGACATTGCCGTGATTTTAATGGGTAAGCATCGTCCAACTTATACACCGCACGTGGATACAGGCGATTTTGTCGTTGTCGTGAACGCCGAAAAAGTGAAGTTTTCTGGTAATAAATGGGACCAGAAAGAATATACCTGGTACACCGGGTACACCGGTCTTCGATCGGAGACGGCAGGTCGACGTTTAGAACGTAAACCGGAACAGATTCTTCGCGAAGCTACTCGGCGTATGTTACCCAAGAACAAACTGGGCCGCAAAATGCTTGCCAAGTTAAAAATCTACACTGGCTCAGAGCACCCACATCAGGCTCAGCAGCCTGAACCGAAAGAGTTAGCGATCAAAAAATAACGTTAGAGGCTGACGGCTGCTGGAGACTCGTTGGGCAGAGCGAGCTGGTCAGACAACAACCAACAAAGGTAGGGTTATGGTTGCAGTAAAGACAGATAAGATAAACGGAGATGCGTTAGGAACAGGGCGTCGCAAGAGTTCTGTCGCGCGTGTTCGGGTACGAGCTGGTAGCGGTAAAGTGACAATCAATAAACGCGCTTTGGAAGAGTATTTTCCTGTTAGTAATGATCGCAGGGCAATTGCTGAGGTCCTGGAGGCAGCGGGGAACCGTGAAGACATCGATATCATCATCAACGTCAAAGGTGGTGGTCCGACCGGCCAATCAGGCGCTTGCCGGATGGGGATCGCGCGTGCCATGGTAAGTTTTGATGACGAAATCTTTCCACAAATGCGAGATGGTGGCTTTCTCACGCGCGACGCTCGCATGAAAGAGCGGAAGAAACCCGGGCTGCACGGTGCACGCCGAGGAACGCAGTTCTCGAAACGCTAATTGGCAAGTTTGTTTGTTTGCAAACTCTGATAAAAATAAACACTCGGCGCTATGGATTGGCGTCGAGTGTTTTTTTACGGATACTTGCCGAACAATGGCTACCCTTTGTGCATGTCATATGTGCGTTTGTTTCAAGGGAGATGCCACCCGAAGTAGCCCAATAGATTCACGGGCAAAACACTTGGGAAGGTGTTTAATTACCAATGCCCAGGCGTCGATACTTTTCCTGATATTTTCTCCACAGCCGTTTGTGACGGTCATTTAATTCAACTTCTCGGCCCTGGATGAAAGCAGCTTCGACATGGGTCGGTGTTTCTAGAATGTCGCCATCCGTAATAATCAGGGTTGCGTCCTTACCTTTCTCAATAGAGCCGACTCGATCTGCGACTCCCAGAATTTCAGCCGGAGAAAGAGTAATTGCTTTGAGTGCCGCCTCCTTTGGTAAACCGAAAGCAGAGGCTGTCGCAGCGTGGTAGGGAAGATTTCTCAAGTTCGACGCGCCGAATCGGCCAGCACTCGAGATACAGAATGAAATCCCAGCTGATTGTAGCTTGGCGGGTAAAGCAAAAGGTGCATCGTAGTTGTCGTGCCGTCGACGTGGTAACCGATAGATTCCAGCAATAATCACTGGGATGTCGTGTTTTTTGAGCAATTCAGCACACTGTAAGGCATCGTAACCACCATAAATAATGAGCCGAACGTTTTGTTTTGTGGAAAAGCCGACAGCGGATTGAATCTGCTGAACGTCGTTGGCCGAAACGATGAGAGGTATTTTTTGTTCCAATACTGGGATCATGGCTTCCCACCTAATATCGAACACAGAGTTCGCACGATCTGCAGTTCGAGCTTGTTGATATGCACGGGCGCGCTCAAAGGTTTGGCGAAGAATTTCCAGTTGCTCATCTCGTTCTTCTATTTGCTCGCTGGCGGTTTCTTCCGTGGTCCAGTTGATTACAGGAAGCATATTGGGCCACTGCACGTGCATGCCGATGCTGGAACGTAAGGTCATGTCTTCAAAAGTCCAGCCATCGAGTTGCATCACTGCAGATTTACCAGAAATGAGACCACCGCTTGGCGCGGACAGAGCCAACAAGACGCCATTACTACGGGTCACGGGAATCATTTCGCTGTCGGGGTTCACAGCGACCCAGGATTTTGTATTGGGATTAATGTTTCCCGTCTCGGCGGAATCGACCGATGCGCGAACTCGGTTAATTTCTACAAGACCGATATTGCTGTGCGCATCGAGTAATCCGGGGTAGACGTGTTTTCCCACCAAATTTAACTGTTTCGCTTGAGGTGGAATTACTATTTCTCGACCTACCGCTTGAATGCGTCCTTTGCGGCTAATAACAACCGTGGCATTCTCGACCGTGGGACCGGAGATGGGATGCACCGTCGCACCGACGAAAGCAAGTGGACCATGGAGGGATTCTCCAGGAATTTCAGGAGCGGCTGACGTTGTGTGAGAAAACCACAAGGTAAGCCAAGTAAGCATACCCAGAAGAGTACGGTTGGATTGTTGCATGTTCTTGTCTGACGTTTTTCTAGAATCGGGCGAATCCGTTAAGGACGGTGGTGGGTGTGGTCGGAACCATGCGAGCAGAACGTATCTTCTCTTGGCCAAAGGTCTTCTTGATTTGCAGACAGTTCGCTGGGGGTGAGCATGACTTCACCGGAGGCCCAAATCTTCTGAATCAGTTTGGCCCTCATTTCAGCAGCTAATTTGCGGTGCTTGAGGTCCCCTTCCATGTCAAAGAACTTGCGTCCCTCGATCCACGTTTGCTCGCAACGTGAAAAGTTTGACATTGGTGGTCCACTCCAAATGGCGATGTCCGCGTCCTTACCAGGCTCGAGTGATCCAACGTAGGAATCGATCCGAAGTTGTTTGGCAGGATTTAAGGTGACGAACTTGAGAGCTGCTTGGGGTGGAACACCGCCATATTTGGTTGCTTTTGCTGCCTCTTGATTTAAATGCCGGGCTAATTCTCGATCATCCGAATTGAAAGAAACGACAATTCCAGCTTTGTGCATTAAGGCACCGGCGTAGGGGATGGCATCGAAAACTTCAAATTTGTAAGCCCACCAATCTGAGAAGGCGGATCCCATCGCCCCATGTCGCGCCATTGCCTCGGCTACTTTATAGCCCTCTAAAATATGTTGAAACGTGCCAATCGTAACGTTGAAATCGTCCAGCGTTCGAAGTAGCGCCAAAATTTCATCTTGCCGGTAACTGTGGCAGTGAATCCAACGTTCTCCGGCAAGAATTTCGGTAATTGCCTCGAGTTCTAGATCACGTCGGGGTGGAATACCTTTTGCAATACGCTGCCATGTCTTCCAGCGTTGCTTGTAATTTTCTGCAGCGTGGAACTCGTCACGGATAATTTGTTCAACTCCCATGCGAGTCTGTGGGTAACGAGTTGTATACTCATCGCCCCAATTACTCTGCTTGACATTCTCACCCAATGCAAACTTAATTCCGGCCGGTGCGCGGGAGAATTTTAGGTCCTCGTCTAACATACCCCAGCGTAGTTTGATCACCTGGTTTTGCCCTCCGATCGGGTTCGCCGATCCGTGCAGCACGTTGGCTGTGGTGACACCGCCAGCGAGTTGGCGATAGATTGCAATGTCATCACAATCAATGAAATCACCGATCCGCACTTCTGCGGTGATGGCTTGCGCACTTTCGTTGATACCCCCGTCGGTTGCCATGTGTGAATGACAATCAATAAGTCCCGGTGTGATGTGTTTTCCTGTGCAGTCAATAATGAGTGCATCACCTGGAGCTTTCAGATGGTGCCCAATTCTCATAATCCGCCCTGCGGAGATGAGGAGGGAGGCATCTTTCAGTATTTCTTTTTTGCCACAGGTCCAGAGTGTTGCATTCTGAAAGAGAATCGTCTGGGGAGTTCGCTCTGTTTCTAGAACTCCAAAAGCGCCCAGTGGATAGTTGACGTCGAAGGATGCCGAGGTCTGGCCTTTTGTAGGGACAGTTTCTTTTTGCGGTACTTGGTCCGCTGCAGAAGTTACTGTTGTAGGTGCTTCGCGGCGCACCGCTGATAGTGACGTGCGCTGTCCATCGGGCCACACAAGATACCCTGTCAACTCGTTGTCGCCATCATTATTTGTGGTAGCAACTGCCGTCAACTGGGCGAATCCGGAGTGTTCAAATAGGCTTGCATCGAAAACTGCACTAAGGCGTGTGTCTCTGGCGTGTAGTCGATTTAATTGGATCTGAGTAGGATTTTCCGGATCACTATTGGGCAAGGTGAATTCACCACTCATTGTGGCAGTTTCGGTTGTCACGCTGAGATCAATAGTTCGGTTCTCAAAATGAACTGTCCAATGCCCGCTGAAATCAACTACGGAGGATTTCTTTAATTCAAAACGTTGACCGCCAACCCAGGTTTCGACAATGTTCGTACTGGGGTCGAAAATGTTTCCATCGGTGACGACGAAATTAGCGATTTTGTCCGCCTCGACAGTACCAATTTTATCCGCTACTCCAAATAATGCGGCAGGTGTTGTTGTCAAAGCGCGGAGTGCGGCCTCTGGTTTCAAGCCACGATTAACGGCCTTGCGAATCGATTTTAGAAATAGGTTAACGTTTTGGAGTCCGTAGCTTGTAAAGGCGATGCGAACGCCAGCTTCGTCGAGACGCCGGGGATTTTCTGGGGCGATGTCCCAATGCATTAATGCTTCTAGCGTGACCTGTGTGGCGGCTTCGGGAGTGGCCACGTTGGGTGGTTTGGGGAAGTCGACAGGAACGATGATTGGTCGACGGGTGGTACGAATTTCTTCGAGTCGTTGGTACTCTTTGCCCGATCCCCGCACGATCAAATTCAAAGAAAATTCACGGGCAAAACGATCAGCTCTGAGGAAGAAAAGTTCATTGCTGGCATCAGTGATCACTGTTTGTCCAGAGGTCGAAAGGTTCTTCAACGCGTTCAACGCGTCGTTTCTTTCCGGACGTGGTAAACTCCGATCGGCCTTTGCAGCGGCCCATGCCCGACGGTACCAATCGGCATCGAGCATCGTTTGTCGGGCTAACGCAACAGCCCCCATGGGAGAGTTTGGATACGCAGTGCGATTATGCGAACGGGAAATCGTCAATCGCATATGTTGGGCAACTTCATCTTTGAGTACTCGAGAGGAGTGCGGTTCATTCCCGGTAAAAAACAAGGCACTGCGACCTTTAATGATTCCGGCCGCAGGGGCAACGAGTTGTAGGGTAATTCCTTGTTGACGGAGTTGAGCGTTCTTGTCTGTGTCTGACGGAATGTCGTGAGTTACACTAAGTTGCGGCGTTATTTCGTTGTTCCAATGCGCTGCGCTGGTGTCCAATGTTGTTTGGTCTAAAGTGACTTCGGAGAACGCGTCAATAAAACCGGCATAGACAGTTTTTCCTGCAAGCTGCAGGTTTTGCGCGTCGGCTGGGATTGTGATGTCTTGTCCCACAGACTCGATAACGCCGTCGCGCACAACAATCGATGCATTTTCAAGAATGCGCGTTGGGTTAATGAAGATCTTGACACCACGCAGCGAAAAACACTGCGGTGTGTTCTCTCGTAAACCTTCCGGCGGTTTGGAGGCTGGCGGTGTGGCAAATGATGGCGAAAGGAAAGAGGTGATCAGAGTCACCTGGAGTATCGCCTGGGTTAGGATGGTGCGAGGAATCATTGAGGAAATCATAAGAATCTGCGATGAAGTTGTGTGGATGTTTGCCTAGGTTCTGTGACCGCGGGAAAAATTTCACGGACTTCCTTGCGTGGGAGACGTCGTCGGCATTAGCCAGGTGGCCAAACGAGTGGCCTGCCACCCAGTAAATGAAAATGTAGGTGCGCAACGGATTGGCCGCCGTTATTTCCACAATTAACAATGACGCGATAACCTGCCTCGGCAATGTCTAAATCGCGGGCTAAATTTCGAATGATTACGTACAGGTGCCCAATTAAACCCTGATCCTCATCGTCCAGGTGGTCCAGGGAAACGATTTCTTTTTTAGGAATTACCAAAACGTGCACAGGAGCTTGCGGAGCAACATCGCGAAATGCAAGACATTTATCATCTTCATGTAAGATGTCAGCGGGGATGTCTCCATCAATGATCTGTTTGAATATGTTTTTTTCACTCATCGTTTCGTTTTACCTGCTGTTATCGAAAATGGCATCGAAGCTATTTACTGCTCGTCTCATGCTGGACGCTGCAAGTTCTTCTGCAGCAACGTCTACCAAGCGTGACTGGAGGGGGCAGGCTGGTTGACGAAAGCTGTAAAGCCTGTTGCCTAAATGCGACGAGAGGGCTTGTCTTTCATGCGAATTCCAGCTCCGCATCCGTCTGATCATTGCCATGCAGACGATGAAGGTTATGGAGAGGCTGAGGGTTCCTTCTGGTACGGCACCAGGTCAATAGCTGCGTCAGAAACGAGCGTGGGGATCTCGTTGAAAATTGGGTAAAGTAACGATCGATCAGCGTTGATTAATCCGTGGTCGAGGTTTTGCCTGATTGGGTTGCCATTTAGTGATTGTGCTTTGCCAGCTTGAATCGCCACATTAATTTCGGCGATCAACGCTGAGTCCGCCATGTGCAATGCACTATGACGGATGGGGCACCGCACAATCGTGAGAAAGGTCGAGCTGATCAAGATCAGATCCTGACGCTTTGCGATTGTGGTTCAGAGTCACTGGCTGGCTGTTCTTCGGTGACGCGCCGCCGTCGTCGTCGTTTGGGTACTTTCGCCGCCGTCCATTCTTTGGTCAGCGTTTCAAACACTTCTGGTGATTCATACCGGACGACATGCTTGCCTTCCGGAATGGGACCGATCAAGCCGCGAAAAACAGGCATGCCACGGAGGGAAAGATCTGTACTGCAGTCGTCAATTCCGACTTGGGAATGCGCTTTTTGTAATGGCTCAGCGGAATCAAAATCGCGGATTCGCAGGTCCCCATTCGATCCACGTGTAACGATACGAAATGTGTTTTTAGGCATGGTCGATCCATTCCATCTAGGAGAATCTTGTCAAACCAGCCCTTCCGTGGACGTTCTCAAAAAGCCGCTCCATAGCAAGAGCACTTATCGGCAGAGATGTTTTTCAGTATGAAAAATAAATCAGTCGGTGAATTCAATCGTTTGAATCGTCACAATACGGAGCATTGTCGACAGATTTTTGGTGGCCGTAGTTGTGGCGGTTGTTATAGGTACCTCTTGCCGGTAACGTCGGACCGAGTCATGATCGGGCTAAGCGATTTCTTTAGCGTAGGCACACGTGTGGTGCGATTGGTGGTCCCGATTGGTCTGGTGATGGTGTTTGAGGAGTTTGACGTGAATGAAACAAAAATTCCGGCGATTGATCCGGAAGAGGAAATCCATTTCATGAACATCGATGAAACAGATTTTGATTCGATGACAGTGCCAGAACAAGTTCGGCACTTTGAGGTGGAAGGATATGTGGTATTGCCTGGCGTTCTGGATACAGCAACGATTGCACAATTAAAGTCTGAATTAGCCGATGCGGAAATGTCACACAAAAGCTATAGCGTTTATCAGACAATAGGGGTCAAGCAACCTCAGTGGCACAGTCGCGCCGCTACTGAATTGATAGGCCAGCCGACCGTCGTTCAGTTTTTGTCCCATTTAATGGGGCCGGACATTGTTTTTACCAGAGGATTCTTTCAGCGGACGTTGCCAGGATCGCCGGGGATTTCCATGCATACCGACGGCCAACCACATGGTTCAGATATATTTGGGTTTGAGGGAAGTTCTCCACGATTGTTACGAGTTCTGTATTATTTGGATGAATTAACGCCTGAGCGGGCGCCCTTCCGAGTCATTCCGCGATCCCATTTGTCGTTTCATCAAGATGCGAGCCCTTATGTGCGCTATAAGTCCCATCCTGGGGAACGAACTCTTTGCTGTCCGGCGGGTTCTGCGATCATCATTCCGTCGATGATGTTTCACGCCACCCACCCCAACAAGGATCCCCAGCCGCGGGAGTTAATTCAATTTGGCTACCGACCAGCTTGGGCAGGACCAATTCAACCACTTGAGGAGTGGGACACGGCACTCGTTGCCGCTGCACCGGAAATCGCCAAACCGTTCCTGCAGAGCTTGAACACCACTGGTGTTGTTTGGGAGCAACCACACAAACCGACAAAAATGAAGACGGATGCTGTGGGGATTGCGCCCGGCAGGTGGGAGCACTGAAACAATCGAGGGCAGAGGCGGCGAAGAAAAAAGTGGTTGCCAGGTACGCCCGTACCATGTGGCGACCAGTCGCTTTTCTCTCTCTGCCAGGCCTGCTTCGAGGGTTTTCCCTTCAAATTCGCTTGTCATCTGCCAGAGTTACCTCGTTGCCTAGCGGCTACGTCAACGCGGCAAGAATTGCTAAGCGAACTGACACGTAATAACTTTTCGCTTGGCGGCATGCTATGAATTGCAGGTAATGACGATGGCGGTACCTAGTCTCTACATGCCGTGCTAACGAGAGCAGAGTGCTGATCTACTGGTGATCTTTTTGGCTGCACCGTTGGCTGGACCTGAAGGTGGCGTTTTCAGGAATCGCTTCAAGGAGTTTGAAGAAACGTATTTTTCGTAGCCGTTCCGCGTAAGGAGCGACTTTTTCGCGCAATCGTTGGAAACCAAGGCTACAAGCCCAGATGTTCCAGGAGGTCGATGCGCTGAAATACTATATGTGACTGACTTCCTTCATAAGCAATTCCAATGTGATTCTCACCGACACGACTCAGGCTCGGATAACCGGCGCCGCGCCCGACATCCAGCAGCAGATGATGTTCGCGTGGCCACGTCATGCCATCATCAAAGCTAAAACGGAGGGTGTGATTTTCTCGGCCCGTTTGTGAGTACGGATTCGCGAAGACCAGGAGGTGTTTCTTCTCGCCTCCTTGAACATAATCAAATCGGTAAGTACTTCCATTGCAACTTGGCTCAATCAACGTCTGTCGGTTGGTCGGGTGTGCCGTCCATGAGCGACCAAGATCTTGCGTGATTGCAACGGTGCGAAATTTCGTCGAGTGTTCCGTCCGGCAGTTGAGCATGATGGAGCCGTCGCCTAACAAGACTGCTTGACATTCGGTGTTCTCGAAAGAGGCGGGCGCACTCAATTTCCAGGTATTCCCGTGATCGCGACTAATCATCAGGTTTGAAAAATGGCGATCCTGAGCATCACGACCTTGGCTGGGCATAATTAGGGTGCCATCGGGCAGGGCAATGCCTTGTTGAGGAGAGGGTGCAAACAGAATCCAGTTTTCTTGCTTTAATTGTCGCGTTAAATTTTCTGGAGTCGACCAAGTCTTGCCGTCATCCTGAGATCGCACCATCAAAAATTGTGCAGTCTGGTCGATGCCAAAACCGGCTTCCGAGCCACCCTTATTCCATTGATGGGTGCCTGGTCGTCCGTTGGTCCAGACAGCCGCTACGAACACCTCACCTGTTTTTGGGTCTACGACAATGCCTGGATCACTGCAGCCATTTTCTTCCTGAGGGAGACCACCGTACTCATGCATGTCCATGATGATTTGCTGACTCTCCCAGTTTTGCCCTCCATCCGTACTGCGTAGAAGGCCGATGTCGATGTCCTCTTGCAGGTCGCGACCAGCGCGACGACGCACGTCATAGACACACAACAATGTGCCCTGTGGCGTGGTTGCGAGTGCTGGAATCCGGTAAGTGTGCACACCGTCATCACCATGTTGCCGTAAAGCCCAGCCGATCCGCTTGCGAACCTCGGGCGTTTCATCGCTGGGTTGAAGTTCACCCTGTGAAGTCCTGATATGAGTACAATGGGCGTCTACTTGATGATCGAGGTTGGCCTGAGGATGTAATCGGCAAGAAATCCAAAAGAAGTTGGTTCCCTGCCGTAATCGGATGTTGCCAGAAATGACGACGGTTTTTGCGGGCCGGACAGCAGCGCCAAAACGGAAAGTAGTATCCTCATTTTGGGTTTCGCCCGTGGAGAAGACTTGGAGCGATTCGATTTCTTTCAAATCGTCACAACCGCTTAAGGAGAGTGTGAATGAATGTAAAAAGACAGATTTCTCTGCCGACTCAATCTTGATCTCAAGCAGCGAATTGTGATCTTTACCGACCAAAACGGGATGAATTTTTTGACTTTGAGTGGCGCTCCAATCGGCTGCGTGAACGTGCTGAAACTTGTCGAGTAAGAGGAGTTGAACGGTGACAAAAATCCAACACAAAAGGGACCACTTCATCAGATACGCTCCAGGAAATTCATAAGAGAAGGCGAGCCGGTAGGAAGTTTATTAGACCGTGGTTTCTTGAGAGAAGCAAGGTTCTCAGAAAACGCCGATCTTTAATGAAGAGATTCTCGATACCTGGCGCTTCTCCGATCCGCAGGAGAACCATTCAATTCCGACGGTTCTTGTGCTCCCTAGACGACTTGTCAAAGCGTCTTTTACGGTCGTGGTGGCGACAAAGTGCCGACGGGGTACTGGTGGATCTGAAACCTTATCACAGCCAGTAAGGAGGCGTCCCACATGCTGAGTCGTCTGCTGCGGCCTATGTTATTCAATCGAGCATAGGATAGGTCTTGCCTGAGCCAGAGAAGTTTTCACTGGTGCCTGTGAAAACGGTCTTTGGGACGTATGAAATAAGGCGATTTCACCATTCTGAGACCAGCTGTGTTATTGGAGAGTTGTAGCCCAGTCAACGCGAGGTGTGGCTCTCCATGGCTTCAGGTCATAAGGGCTCACTTGTTGGTGGACTTGGCATCGTTGTTTGGGAAATAGTGCGTGGACGGGTTTCCTGTCGCCTCAGCGATGACTTAGAATCCGTGCAGTTCCTTACTGTTGGACTCTGTGTTTGCTTCAAACATAATTGTCGTGAAACCGGCAAGGGTCTTGAGGCACCCAGTCGGTTTGGCCAAAAGCCAGCTGTTCGTGTGTTGGTCAATCTATGCCGTGAAAGAATCCAATGAAATTACGACTGCGTGCGTTTTCTTTTTGGGGACTGATATTCTTCAGTGATCTACTCTTTTTGTTGCCGCCACCTGCGGAAGCACAAAGCGAAAGTTTGTCTTTGCGGCAGGCCAAATCACCACCAGGCAAAGCATCTCAAATTGATCAATTCGACCAACACTTCAACCTTCCGGGTGGCGATCTTGCTCCCTGGAGCTTTGTTCCCAGCAACAATATTCAAGAGTGTTCGACCGAGACGCATCCCGGTTTAGTGACGATTTATGAAGCTGGGAAAGGCCAAGATGTCAAAGGCATTCTTGCCGAGCCGATTGGCATCGAAGACTTTCGCTTACCTTGGGAGTTTCAAACATCCTTAGTACAGAGTTTTAATGCGACAGCTGGAGTCGGCGTTGCAACGCAGGTCAATACGGCAATTGGTTTGAACGTGGCGTTGACGTTTTCAGAACCTGAGGAGTGGCCAGAAGACCGCTTGCAAAGACCTCCCAAGACTCGAGATTTTCAGCTGCTTGTGGTTCATCTTGGTTCGACGGGAGAGGCTGGTATTGGATTGCCTCAGTATTCCAAGGAGCCGCACCCGGAAACTTACCTAGTTTGGGGCCGTGGCGATTTGGGTTATACGGTGATGGGCGACTGGGAGATTCCCTATGTCTGGATCGGAGATGGGGCAAAGTACGGGGGACCCGCAAGTCCGCAGCTTTTCTTTCGTTGTGTGGTACAGAGCCCCACACAGATTTCTGTCGGTATCAAGTTTGATGCGTCCCACGGCTGGAACATGCGTCACATCGACTGTTCTGCTTTTGGAAAGATTACTGGAATCTGGGAACTGGGGCCGATTATTTCTGCTGACCGCTGGATTCCTGATGAGTTGTGTCGTCAAATCCCACAAAAAAAAGGGCCGCACCCGTTGTTTGTTGGTAAGCCCCCATCGGAGGCTAATCGTCTTGCAACGATTCATGCACCAAATCCCGAACCACCCGATCCTAACTACGAATACTATGTCGATTACTGTGTATTTTTTGATGCCCCGCCGCGTCCGTTCGAAGCGCTTTCGGATGACTTCGATATTCTTGGTTATTTGGCGAAATGGCAAGTCCAAGAACAATGTACGTTAATGGACACCCATTCTCATCCTGGTCACTTGATGCTGAAATTACTTGGTCCGGGATTGGGAACTGGTTTTGGAGTTGCGGGGGGCTCGCAACTCGACCTGAAAAACTACCCACCTCCGTGGGAGATTGAAGTCTGTTTTGAAGCGCCTGATGACGATATTCCTTGGAACTTCTTCATGAACTTTATTGTGGTGGATGACCAAGGCAAGCAGCGGGGACTTTGGTTGCCAGGTGTCCAAAATAATCCGCAGGCGGGTAAGTACACGTTGTTTCGAGAATCGCTTTTCAAGCTGGAATTCGAGCATGAATTGTCTGCAACGGTGTTCGGCCACAAACCGCTGAGGATGTTGATTCAATGCATTGACGAACGTCACGTACGCCTCGGTTTCCGCAGTGATCCGAAAGCTCCTTGGAGCCTTTCACGCATTTGTGACGTAGGAGAAATTTTGGGAACGGGGATCGGGATGTTTGGCATGCACAATTGGAGCACAGTGACCGGACGAATGTACGGCGCGCCTCCCGGTGGTCCGATGTACCAAACGTTTCTTATCGATTACATCCATTATCGCTATGGCTTGTCGGTAAAGTAAGTCGTTTGGCAAGCGGATACGAACGGTGCCAGGAACGTTCCATGCCTTCAGCAGGTGGGGATCGGTTCGGGATGCAATTTGGTTTCTGCCTGATGGTCAAGTTGGTCCATGCTGTCCTGAATCCTGGTGATGTATTCTTGAAGTTGCTCCGCTGCTATGCCGGGGGGAATGTAAATGGGAGGGCCGGCCAGAAGAAAGACTTTGGCAAAGGGTTTCGGAATGATTAAGTCTGTCCAACTGCCCTTGAATCTCCAGCATCGGGAGCAACTATAAGCGGTGGGGACCACTGCCCGGCCAGTTCGTGAAGCAAGGAAAGCGATACCTTTACTCATCTGTCGATTTGGACCACGGGGACCGTCTGGTGTGATGACGATGTGGTTTTCTGCTGCGCTCTCCATTAAGTCACGGGTTGCTCTAATTGAGATGCGGTTGGTTGAACCTCGGATTGCTGGAATATTATGTAACTTCAGCACGTGTGCAACTAATGACCCATCTGCATGCTGGCTCGTTAACGCCATGGTGCAAGGATGCTTACCTGCAAAGGCGGGAATAATCATCGAATCGTGCCATACCGAATAGAGAAATCGTTCTTCGCCAGGGCTCTTGTAGGGATTGGTGGCTGGATCGGATGTGCAGAAATGAGTCCGCAGTGTCCGAAACAAAACCCAAAGTGTGATGGCGATTCCAAGAGCTAGAATCTTCGTCGTGAATTGGTATTGGCGTTTCAAAACAGCTTCTTCCGTGATGTTTGAATTGTGAAACTGATGCTCAAAATGATAGCCTTATCGCATGCAGTTGTTTCTGTTGCTTAGCCAGTAGTGAGCCGTAGAAATCGGTAGACAAAATACTTCTCTAATTATCTTGCTCAGCTTTCGTTAATTGTCATGGCTTAGCAGGCAAAAAGTTCGTGTGCCAGGTGCGTTACATAACACCAAAATCTTAATCAAGGGTTGCACGTTGTAAGAGATTAGACGTTATTTGTTGTACCCGTCGATCAGGTCCGTGGGGCCTCGACCAGTGTGTCCAAGGTAGCATATGTCCAGGTGGCCTAGCTAATCCTTGACACCAGAAAATGGTTGCCGCGTTGAAGACAAAATTATTTTCCGGGCCCGGGTAGATCGTGGCAGCCCAATGTTGCGGTTGTACGCCGTTGTGAAGCGCTTGGCCTTCGGCGACAATTTCGAGCCCATTAAGGTCGCTGGGTGGGTCGCCATGAAATTCCCAGCCGATTAAACCTGGAATGCGATCCCCCTTTTTCATTCCGGTGTCGGAAAAAATCCAATGGTCTGGCTCGGAGACGGTCCAATCACCACCACCGTTGACCGGTTCAACATTCCTCGCACCCATTAAATATCCTTCATCTGGACCGCGTTGGGGGAATGGACCGAAGTCTCGTTCGCGTCCCAGGGCATATTGATAGTTCCCACCGAATGGTCCGGCGCGGTAGATGATGCGATTTGGATCACCGTTAACACCGTTCCGAAAAGGAGAAATCCAACATACCGAGTTGCCTGAAAAGAATAGTAGATTCACTCCTGCATCGCGCATGGTAGTGACACTTTTGTACTGTCGTAGATCCCAGTACTCGTCATGACCCACACTCAGAAAGGCTTTGCATTTTAAACCGCGTTCTGGTGTGATCATGTCGCTGTTGGAGCAATAGCTCACGTCGTAGCCGTGCTGTTCTAACCAATAGGCGAACGGAAATTCAAAGCACAGCCATTCGCCGGATCCCACCGATTGGGGATTATCATAAATTTGCGCGTACTTTGCGTAGGGGCGATCAAAACTAACATCAGCCCAGGGACCTAGATGACCATCGGGATGTGTGTATAGGGAATGTCTGTCGGGCCATAGATTGTAGGCTTGCCAAGTGTTGTCAGAACATTGAAACAGGATGTCGGCCGGCCGGTCGTCGCGGACAATGAAGATGACGTAGCTCTGCCAATATCCACAGCCACTCTGATCGGAGGTCGTTGACAGTCTCCCCAGATAGACACCACTGGGCCAATCTTCTGGAATGGTAATGGTGGTTGTCGGTTCCCATTGGCATTCATGAATATTTTTTTCCCCAGGTGCGGGTGTTTTATAAGTCCTTCCTGAAAAAGGTCCCAGAGTCTTCATTGATCGCGCACCGCAGCCTTGATAATAGCCTGTTCGAAAGATCTCGATGACAAATTCTTGTGGTGGGTTGGTCGACACCATAATGTCGATTTGCTCACCAGTCGAAACGCTTTGTCGCGAGCAGTAGCCTTCGATCCACGGTGAACGCATACCAGAATGGATGTCACCCGTGTTCATGCGGACGCGTGTCAATTGCCAATCTGTTGAGCCAGCGTTTTGATTTTCGGTGATAATTAGTGAGTTGTCACGTTCAGTTTTTGAGGCCTCCGCTTTCAGGGTTGGCAATTTTGTGTTGGCCGCACTGAAAGAGAGAGCCGCTGCACCCTTAAGCATGTCTCGACGCTTGAAATTTTTGTCAGGTCGTTTGTTTTTCATGGAATTCAATACAAAGCAAAGAGTTAGTAGATGCTCATTTTTTGATGAAGATGATTTTTCGATATCGAATGTCTGGTGGAGAATTGAAAACTATCCAGGTGCCTAGTGTTGATGAAGGTAATACTGTGATAAATAAAAGCAGCCTGCGAAAGTGCAATTTGTGAATTGATCTGGAAAGCGATTTGATGGTGATGAAACTTGCGACGGTACTGACACCTCCTTCAGCGGAGAATCTGCAACTAGCTGCCCAGTGCGGCGTTACTGATTTTGTGACACGTTATCCCGAGGGCGGCGTTGATGCGCTTGCTAGCGAACAGCAGATCGTGGCTTCGTATGGAATGAAAATTTCAGTGATCGAAGGGTTCCTTCCCATCGAACGGATTAAAGTGGGCCTTGATGATGGGCGAGAAATGGCCGAGATGAAGCAGTTGATCCGTCGCATGGGTGAGCTTCAAATTCCGGTACTTTGTTACAATTTCATGGCCGGTACGGATTGGGTGCGCACGAAGCTGGACGCGTTTGAGCGAGGTGGTGCGAAAGTTACGGCCTTTGATCTAAAGGAGGTTGAGCGTGCCCAGTTGATGGGCTATGAATCCTCTGTGTTGCATTCAGGGGCTGAGGTTAAGGTGATCAAGGCGAGGGCACTCTGGGAGAATCTTGAACGTATGCTGGAAGAGCTGTTGCCGGTAGCCGAACTTGCGGAAGTAAAACTTGCGATGCATCCAGATGATCCTCCCCTTCCAGCATTGCTGGGCAAAGAAAGAATCATGCGCAGCGTCGAAGATTTTGAAAAGTTAGTGCAACTTGTGCCGAGCCCTAGTAATGCAATTTGTTTTTGCCAAGGATCGTTTGCAGAGATGGGCGCTGAAATTCCCACTGCGATTCGGCGTCTGGGACCACACATTTGTTATGCTCACTTTCGCGATATTCGCGGTTCTGCTGATTGTTTTGCAGAGACATTTCATGACAACGGTCCGACCGACATGGTGGCGGCGATGCAGGCGTATCGTGACGTTGGGTTTAACGGTCCAATTCGTCCAGACCATGTTCCACAAATGGTGGGAGAAGAATCAGGTGAGCCCGGTTATACAATGCGGGGCAGGTTGTTTGCCTACGGTTACATGCGTGGATTGATGCAGGCAACGGAATGAAGGAGGATCTGGCTTGGGACGTGCAGTATTTGCAGAACGCTTGTTAACACACTAACGTGAGCGTGAATGTTTCCACGGTAGGCTATGGGAGTTGACCTCAGATCAGGTTGATGTTGATGCCCTTGCGCCTTTGCCTGAAGGTCGTTTTTGAGATCCGACCCTGTTGAACCGGCCCCTCAGCCATCGGCCCTACGGCATGACTTCTGAGGAAGAGAGTACGCATTACAAGCCATTGTGAAATTAATATCGGCACATCGCAGGCACGGTAAGTGCCGGCGTTGAGCGTTGGCGGCACGGAGTAAGTGGCTCGAAACTTAAAGTGACGATCGTTGTAGCGTCAATAAGTCATCTAACCAGCAGTCAACGAGCGTTGCCTGGTTTGCGTTGTTATGGATTTGTGACTCGGTGTCCACGCAACGGTCGATGCAATCGGTCCACAACTCGATAGCCCGTAGGTTAGATGTCTTTCCGGCATCGCATTCGTGACGCACTTTTTGTCGGAAGTATTCCGTCGCAAAGCCGACTACTTGTCTCAAGCGGTTGCGACGTGCGGATGCTTCTTTACCTGCTTGGGCTACAAAATCGGTCACTTCTTTTCCCAAGGTGTGTGCCAATTGGTCGACTTCTGTTAGTTGGCTGAGGAAGAACTGTCGAAACTCAAGGAGAGATTCATCCAACAATTCGATCGCTGTTGCGAGACTCCCTTTGGCATCTCGGGACACTTCGGATGCTTTTGCCGTGTCGTTGACAATTTCTTTGTCCAGCAAGAGCTGTGCCACGTGTCCGTTTGATAGAGGCTGGAACCGAATTATTTGGCACCGCGAGCGAATGGTTGGCAACTGCTTTTGTTGACTCGTTCCGATCAGGATTAATACGGATCGAGGTGGTGGTTCTTCGAGTGTTTTAAGCAGACAGTTTGCGCCCTCAATATTAAGGTGGTCGGCATCATCAATAATGGCTACTTTGCGGAGACCGCCATAGGGTTTCATCGAAATACGGTAGCAAAGACCGTCACTCATGCGATGTTCACGGTCACCGATCAAGAGATCAATTGGAATGTAGGATTTGTCGGGAGGCTTGGAAATGAGTTCTAAGTCTGGGTGAGATCCAGCGGAAGTTTGTTGGCAAGCTGGACAAATGTCGCAAGCGTCCAGCGAATTAATGCCGCCACGGTCACATAATAATCCCCGTGCCAACTCATGAGCGAGTGTTCGTTTGCCGATACCTGCAGGCCCGATGAACAGGAAACTACTGCCTAATTTTCCGCGCGCTAAACGCTGGCGAAATTGAGAGACAATTTGTTCGTGTCCTAAGATCTTATCCCAACTCATAGTATTGATTCACAAAAAATCTGAATTGCAAAGGGGAGCAAGGCGAGCCAAGATCCCCATTGTGCCTTGTTAGGAGAACAGTGAAAGTCAGAATTAAAAAGGCTTATTTATACGGCCGGACGGGGTCGAAGGACTAAGTCGTTCCCTCGCTTTACGGAGCAGACTCGCAAACGGTAATACTGTTGCAAAGAGGAGAATCGATCATCTCCAACCTTACGCATCAAGTTAACAAACCCAGTCACCACGAACAAACCCAAGCTGGCAAACTGTAAAACGAATCAGTAATTGCCGGCATTTTCAGTGAGAGAAATGAAAAGCGAGTTAATTGGTTCCCAGGTTTGCAGCAAAAGAGAGGCTGACGATCCGCCGGTTTGTCTTAGTTATGACGAATACCGTGCATTTTTGTACGACAAGTTTCGCAAGGCCCTACAGAAAATCCAACCGTCAAAGGTTGCGATTCCTGTTCTAGTTTGGGGAGTCTGGCGTGCCTTTGCCGATAAGCAACAACTGTCGGTTTCCCCGCAATGTACTAGATGCACATCTGCGGTGAATCGCCCAGGTATTTATCTTTAGTTGCAGGGATGTACTTGGTGAGAAGGTTATGCGCAAAGACTTGAGTAAGGAAATGAGATGGTCGTTGCGCAATAGTCCGTAAGGGAAGGTTCCGTGGAAACTCCATTTTTTATTTTGTTTACAGAGAGCTCTAAAGTCGACCACAAGTCTTCGAGCCATCGCAGAGGCGCTAAAAAAATAGGCCGCTGGCGGTTCGTATTAGATGAAATCACTGGTGACCACAAACTATCTGCTAGTGATTTTGAGGAAGATTCTCTGACGAGCCGACTTTCCTTGTGGCCTGTCGTACGTGGACTGGAGTCGTTGGATCAACCGTCTCGTGTGACATTAATCACGACGAGCCGCTATGTCATGCGTGGATTGCGATTTGGAGTTAATGAGTGGCAAAAAAATGATTGGTGTTGGGAAAAGTTTGGGGTTCGAGAGGCGGTGCGTAACGAAGATCTTTGGAGGAGAGTCGCTCGAGCATTGGAATTTCACAAAGTTGACTGTCGCGTATGGCGTTTCGATGAGCCGGAGAACACTCATGGAGATGCATTGGCGGGGCCTCATTTGTCATTTTCGCCAAATCGAGTTGAGACGCAGAACCGGTTAATTCTTGAGCCGGATGAAAGCTCAGACGTGGGAGTGTTGTGATAAAAATGGCAATCTATGAAAGAGCATTGCTAGGGTTGTTTTTTGAAGGGACAGGATAGTTCATTGCAAACGCAAGTATCACTCGCTCAACTTTCGGCAATTGCCCAGGGGCGCTGTCCCAGCCCACAAACAGTGCTCGGGCCACATGAAATTAAGGAAAATGGGCGACGGGCTCTCGCCGTACGAGCGTTTTTCCCTACCGCCGAGAGTGCCTGGGTGGTGGAGCCAGACCAAAAAAACCTACGCCCGATGCGCCGCATTCATCCCTCAGGTGTCTACGAGGCCATTTGCCCACTCCCCCCGGAGGGCACAAGTCGGTACTATCGACTTCGTCAGCGAGATCGAACCGGCCATATAACGACAATGTGCGATCCCTATTCCTTCAACTCGTACTTCACAGATTTTGATCTTCACCTCTTTGGTGAAGGGAAATTGATTCGTGCTTACGAGAAGCTTGGTGCTCAACGACGTGCGATTGATAACGTGAGCGGAACGAATTTTGCTGTTTGGGCACCTGGTGCGGAACATGTGAGTGTGATTGGTGACTTTAACGATTGGGATGGTCGCCGACATCCGATGTCCAAACGTTTGTCTAGTGGGATTTGGGAACTATTTATTCCAGAGATTGGCGACGGTCATCACTATAAATTCCGCGTGCAAACGGCTGCAGGAAACGCCGTTGACAAAGCGGATCCTTTTGGATTTGCCGCCGAAGTGCCACCACAAACGGCATCGCAGATTGTCGATCTGCACAAGTACCAATGGCAAGACGAAGCGTGGATGAGACGGCGCACCGCAAACCGGTCGTTGAATCAGCCGATTTCTATTTATGAAGTGCATCTTGGTAGTTGGCGTTGCGATAGCCAACAACACAACGGCTGGATGAACTATCGTGACTTGGCGCACCAGTTAGTTGAGTACTGCAAAGAGATGGGGTTCACTCATCTTGAGTTAATGCCGGTAAGCGAGCATCCTTTTACCGGAAGTTGGGGATATCAGACCGTCGGATATTTTTCCGCGACAAGTCGCTATGGAACGCCTGAGGACCTGATGTATTTTGTGGATTACTGCCATCAGCACGACATCGGTGTTATTTTGGATTGGGTTCCCGCGCATTTTCCTCGTGACGAACATGGGTTAGCAAAATTCGATGGCTCAGCTCTTTTTGAACATGCGGATCCACGTCAAGGTGAACACCCTGATTGGGGTACGCTAATTTTCAATTACGGTCGCCATGAAGTACGTAACTTTTTAATTTCAAATGCGGCGTTTTGGTTTGATAAATATCATGTCGATGGGTTGCGTGTTGACGCAGTCGCGTCGATGCTTTACCTCGATTATTCTCGAAAATATGGTGAGTGGATTCCAAACCAAGATGGTGGTCGAGAGAATTTTGAAGCGATTCGCTTTCTGAGAGAATTTAACGAAATTGTGCACCGAGAGTTTCCTGGAGTACTAACGATTGCAGAGGAGTCTACTGCGTGGGAAGGCGTGTCGAGCCCAACAACTTCTGGTGGACTTGGATTCTCGCTGAAGTGGAATATGGGGTGGATGAACGATACGCTGGCGTACATGCGGCACGAACCAGTCCACCGCAGGTACCACCATGAAAAACTGACCTTCGGTTTAGTCTATGCATTTACAGAAAATTTCACATTGCCATTTTCTCATGATGAAGTTGTCCACGAAAAAGGTTCCTTGTTAGAACAAATGCCGGGGGACCTTTGGCAGAAGTTCGCCAATCTCCGTTTGCTCTACAGCTATATGTGGACACATCCGGGGAAAAAACTGTTGTTTATGGGCAACGAGTTTGGGCAATGGAAAGAATGGGACCATGAAGGAGAATTGCAGTGGGAGTTGCTGCAGACCGACACCCATCGCGGTCTACAAAAAATGATTGGCGATCTCAATGCGATTTATCGTGCTCAGCCGTCTCTGTACGAAGTGGACTTTGCGGGCGATGGTTTTGAGTGGATTGATTGTTTAAACCACAGCGACAGCATCTTGTCCTACATTCGGCGGGCAGATGACGCCGAGGATTTCCTTGTTATTTGTTGTAACTTCACACCCATCGTGCGTGAAGGAATTCGAATCGGAGTTCCGAAACTTACCTACTACGACGAAATTTTTTGTAGTGACTCGGAGTTCTATGGGGGAACCAATGTAGGGAACAACTTGGGTGTGCAAGCCTATGCGGCAGATTGGCAGGGTCGTGCTGCTGCGATCGACGTTACCCTGCCGCCGTTAGGTGCTGTCTTGTTGAAGCCACGAATGAGTTAATTATGCCATCGATTGAGATCATTGAGACAGATTTGTCAGACCCTTTGCATGCGGATGCCCTACTTGGGCTTTTGTGCGACTATGCTTCCAAACTTATCGTTGGAGGGAACGGCTTATCAGAGCAGGCGAAAAGCAATCTGATTAGCGGGCTCCGCGAACATCCCACAAAACTAATTTTACTTGCTTGGGATAATAAAACGCCAGTTGGTTTTTGTGTTTGCATGCGAGGATTTTCGACCTTTGGTGGACGTGGCACGATAAACGTGCATGATCTTGCTGTGGCGGAGAAGTATCAGGGTTGTGGAATCGGGACGGCCATTATGAACAGGGTTTTTGTAGAGGCTACTGCTTCGAATTGCTGCAAAGTGACCCTGGAGGTCGAACGGTCCAACGCTGGCGCACGTCGCCTCTACGAGCGCCTCGGGTTTCGTGGGAATGATGAGTTTGCAGATTCCACGATGTTCTTTCTGGAACATCCACTCTAAAAGCGTGTCCTAGGCAGTCTTTTAAAGTTTTACTTCCGTTCTCTATTCGATAAAACTCGATCAAAGACCGCAATCTCATCAAGCCGTCCAGCGAAGTTATCCTGGTTATCACAACGTCCGCCAAAGAACCACTGATCGCTTGGGAAGTTGCTATCCTGTGGCAACCCAATACTGATTTCAGGCGTTGTTTGTTTGTTCAAGAAGACCATGACCGATTGTTCGGAGCGTACCAGTAAGATGTGATTCCACGTCCAGCGTTGGAGGTGTGTGTGACCATGAACGGTTTCCGTGCTCTGCTTGGTATTTTGTTGAAAAAGTAAACGCCCCGGAGCGTTCTCAGTTCCGCCGATTCCTAGGTGCTCTCCCCAGGCATCCAACGCATGATTGTCGCCCCGCGATATTAACCAACCAGTAATCGGACGAGCATTGTCAGGCATACCGTTCCAAAACCAGAGGGATACTGAGTACTCATTGGAGACATCTGAGAGTTGTGCTCGCAAACGTCCGCCCGCAAAATGAGCCGCTCGATTTGTTTCATCTTTGGTGCAGAAATATTCTGAATGAGGTCCTTCCAGGAAGAACGCAACGCCTGACTCGTAGTGACCGTGGTTTTGATGGCCCGATGCGTCGCGAGCAACCGGAGCAGAAAATTCATCTAATCGCCAATAGGCAATCGGGGCTTGAGCGAGCAACTGTTTTACGGACGTACCAAGTGATTGACGATAAGTTTCTCGTCGACGGGCGGAGATTTTTTCGAGTAAGCCTAAGGCCGCCTCAGTGATGCGAGGTTCCGCAGCGATCTCAAGTCCAGCGGAACGCGCTTCCCAGGTGTTATAGCCGCCCAGCCGATGTTGCTCGGGAGGCGGAATATAGCCATCACCACCATTGGCAAGTTCGATCACCATGGTGTTTTTTAGAGGACTTTGTAGTTTAATTTTTAGGCCAGTTAACGCATAGGTTTCGCAGGGCGTCGTGGCGATTGCAACATCGCCGATGCGCAGAGCTTGAACGACTACGATCGTCGATTGTAGTGCGTCGAGGAAAATTTGTTCGCGCGCATAAACTTCCGTTTGGTTTGCCGGCGCTCGATCTCCCATTTCCGCAAGAATGTTTTGGGCCCACTCTAGTCTCTGCTGGTTGGGGACACGGTACTTTAGTTTAAAACGAGCTTCCTCCATGGCTAGATCGGCATCCTCGTGAAACACGATGGAGTCGTATGCTTTGACGACGAGTTCAACCAAACTGTTGGCGTATTCCTGAATCGTGGGATCTGGTTTGCGATCTTTTGCAGCCACCGTATAATCGCGACGCCAAATGTCGCCGCTACACCCGTGAGACATGATGCCGACAAAAGGAGGCGCGGGTTTGGTGGCGCGACTTTGAAGTTGCTCCTGGAGTCCATCACTAAATCGTCCGAAGTAGTCTGCGCTTAATTCGGACTCGCCAGAAAAATAGTGCATTGAGAAATTTGCCAGGATGGCAATGGGATGTCCCTGGAGTGATTGGAATGCAATGAAGGAGAGTGTGGGGTCTTCGGGTCCAGATTCTCCTGTCACGTCATCCCAATTCGCGCCCGCGTGCATGTTTGCACGGACAGTTAAATTCCCAAAGGGGTCCTTGCCGACGCGGTCTGGTCGGCGTATCCAACGCCGTATCGCAGTAAAAGACGCGGCGTCGCACACGCCCCATCCGATTTTGGCGGGGGCAAGATTTTTTTCAGCGGTTGCAAAAGCTTCGGCAATTTTTTCTCGCAGGAAGGGCAAATAGGTTGTTTCGGCGTCCGTTCCTAGAACTGCCAGCGAAGCAGGTGCTGTGTGCGTGTGCGTTGTGGAAATGAGCATGCGATCTGGTTGAATCGAAGTTCGTTGCGCTGTCAATTGTTTGGCTTCATCAAGAAATTCTCGCGAAATCATGCAACTATCCACGACCATAATGCCTAGTCGTTCACGACCGTCGTCCAGCACAATGGCACGTGCATTTAATGGCGTATTTGCTTTGCTGGCGGAATTACTCAGCATGCCGCCGTTGACAAGTACCGGAAATTGAAGCGGAGTAACGTCAATGATTGCGGCACCGGCCCGGAGTTCGGCATTTGCACAGTTCGGAGAAGCGGTGAAGTTCAGGAAGAGAATGAATAGGCAGAAACAATACGCAGTAACAAGTGGCTTGAACTTCATGCTGCTCCCTTTCGGCCAACAATCAACAAGTTAGTGAAGGCTTCCTTCTTACTTCTTGCGGCATTGGAATGAACGTATGTTTGTGATCTTAGTTTCGCAAGATGTTTCAAACAATCGTTGAAATGCGTTAGAGGGGCAGTTTATTTTTAGGGCGGTGAGGAGTGTGGAAGCATATCTGGCCCTCCAAGCATCAGCGGATTTGATTTCATGACGACTACGAAAATGAAGCAAGCCCGTAGCACTTCAAAGAGCCTCCCCAATGTGACGGACTCAGGAGGATTCGTTGAACACAGAGGAGATCTTCGTGCAGGTGGGTATTTATTTTTCCTCAGATCGAGCAGAACGACTTTTTTTAATGAAAGTAGTCTCGCTCGATAAAATGATTTTCAATTCTGCAGGACACCTGAAATAGACGGCATTCCACTACTCGTAGTCAGCGCCCGCGTGGTCTCTAAAAAGGCTTGAGTGGTTTGCTCGGTGTAGGGCGCCCGGGATGAAAAAGAGAAGCTTTTCCGATCGTTTTGCCCCTTGCGAATGGGATTCCTTGGTGGCTAGAATCAAATGCCTATCCCAGATCTTTCCAGAGTTGCTTACAATGACAGAAAATTTGGCCCGTCCCCTGCGCGATGTGAGCTTTTCCGTACCTTTTGTGCATCGGCTCCGTTTCACGCGAGATGTCATGGGGTCTGAACAGTCCGTGCTGGCGGACCTCTTGCAGCCGTCAGGTGAGGCACCGGCGAAGGTCCAAATTTGGATGGATGAACAGGTTGCTAAAGCGAGACCTGATCTCTCTGCCGAGTTGAAGCAGTTTGCGGATTCCCGTCCTGCGCTTGATCGCGTTGGCAATGTGCAATTGGTTCCGGGCGGTGAAGAGATCAAGAACGATATTCACATAGTCGAGCGGATGCTCAAGGTTTTTAACGTATCGGATCTGGACCGACGTAGTTATTTGATTGTGATCGGGGGTGGTGCGGTTTTAGATGCGGTCGGTTTTGCTGCAGCGATTGCGCATCGTGGAATTCGCCTGGTGCGATTACCAACAACGACACTTGCACAGTGCGATTCTGGAATCGGCGTAAAGAATGCGGTCAATCTGTTTCGGAAGAAAAATTGGATTGGGACGTTTGCCGTCCCTTGGGGAGTGATTAACGACGCCAGTCTGTTGGAATCTTTACCAGATCGGGATTTCATTGGCGGTTTTTCAGAATGCCTTAAAGTGTCGCTCCTCAAAGATGCAACATTTTTTGATCAACTGTGCGCCAAGTCAGAAGAGATTTCGCAACGCGCAATGGAACCGGCGCTGGCTGCAATCCAACGTTCCGCAGAGCTTCATTTGGAACACATTACGAACGGTGGCGATCCTTTTGAAGCATTGGAAGCGCGACCGCTTGACTTTGGTCACTGGTCGGCCCACAAGCTCGAATCGTTAACGAATTTTGAGGTTCGGCATGGCGAAGCCGTCGCGATTGGTGTAGCCATCGATGCGGTCTATTCGTCCAAAAAGTTTGGGTTTCCCATGAGTCGTGCGTACCAGGTTCTCAAGTGTTTAAAGAACTTGGGTTTCGAACTGTTTCATCCCATGGTGAAGGAAGTAACTCCGTTATTCGAGGGGCTAGAGGAATTTCGCCAGCATCTGGGCGGTCGATTAACGCTGACGATGCTTGAGGATGTCGGCAAACCACATGAGGTTCACGAAGTCGACTATCGACAGATGAGATGTGCTATTGAGGAAGTTGTGGCATTTGCCGAAAAGTGTGATTTGCACGTTTGAAAGAACCTGCCGTCATGGACCAGAAAAGTCAGTATGGTGGGCCTTATATTAATGGGTTTCACACGGGATTAGGCGAGAATTTCACGGACGATTTGGCCGTGAACATTGGTGAGTCGACGTTTGATTCCATTGTGGTAGAAGGTCATTTTTTCGTGGTCGATTCCGAATAAATGTAAAACCGTGGCGTGAAAGTCATGCCAACTGACTTTGTTTTGTGCAGCTTTCCAGCCAATTTCATCCGTCTCGCCATAGGCGATGCCTGGCTGTAGCCCACCGCCCGCCATCCAAACGCTGAACCCTTTGGGGTTGTGGTCGCGCCCTGGACTCACGCGGTCTTGTGAGCCTTGAGAAAACGGTGTCCTGCCGAATTCCGTTGTGAAGAGAACCAATGTGTCCTCTAACAAGCCGCGTTGTTTCAGGTCTTGCAGTAGCCCTGCCACAGGGCGATCGATACGTTGGGCTTGATTGGTATGATTGCGAATCGTGCTTTCATGCCCATCCCAACTTGTCCGCGGTTTTCCTTGTAAGGGGCCACCGGAAAAAATTTGGATAAATCGGACGCCTCGTTCTAGCAAGCGTCGTGCCAGCAGGCAGCGACGTGCCCCGTCACTTGTAGTATCGTCGTCGAGCCCATAGAGCTTGCGTATGTAGCTAGGCTCTTGAGACAGATTTCCAACTTCTGGAATAGAAGTCTGCATTTTGGCCGCTAATTCGTAACTCCGAATCCTCGCGTGAAGTTGCTTGTCTTGAGGGTTGTCTACCAGTTGTTGCTGATTGATCAAGTCAATCAAGCGACGTGTAAAAGCGTCTGCGTCCTTTGGAACGGACTTGTCGGGAAAAAGGTCAGGGACGGTCTGATTGCCGCTCTTCAAGACGACGCCTTGATGTCGGGCTGGTAAGAAACCGGTAGACCAGTTCGATGCGCCACCATTGGGGGTGCCTTGGTTGTCGGGGAGTACAACATAGGTAGGCAGAGAGTCGGCTTCGTTGCCTAGACCATAGGAAAGCCAACTTCCGAGCGAGGGAAAACCGTTTGATGCGAATCCGCTGTTGGACAAAAATAACGCGGGTGTATGACTTGCTGAATCAGAATGCATAGAGCGAATGACGGTTAAATCATCTGCCATCCGAGCAAGATGGGGAAAGAGGTCAGAGATCCAAAGACCACTTTGACAGCGTTTGCGAAAGGTCCAGTCACTCTCCCGCAACAGGCCGATACTGTCAAAAAAAACTTCCGGTTTTTTCTCAGAGCGAACGGCGCGACCGTGCAGTTTGGACAAAGCCGGTTTGTAGTCAAATGTGTCGACATGACTCATGCCGCCAACCAAGCAAATCTGAATCGCTCGTTTCACTCTCTGCCGTGGGCGCACTTGAGACCCAAATGCGGAAGAGGCATTGTTACTGGCCAACGACCGATCTTCACTCAGCAGAGTGGCGAGAGCGGTAGCGCCAAGTCCGTGCCGCGTCCATTCAAGAAAAGTACGTCGCTGCATAATTAATCAATGATCACAAAAGCGTTTGCGTTAAAAATAGCTCGACAGACAGCATTTAATCCGTGTTGGCGAGTACCGGCAATGGCCAGTTTTTCTTCTGACGCGCTGGGCAAGCGACCGAGTGCTAACATCCACGCGTAGCGAACCTGAGTACCGACATTCTCTCCGGATTCACGAATGACTCGTTCTGAGAACTGCTTTGCCATTCGGATTACAAATGCGTTGTTCATCAGGCTCAGTGCTTGTAGCGGTGTGGTCGTAACATTTCGCCGTGGGGCGGCTGTTGCCGAGTCGGGGCAATCAAACGTATCTAGTAAAGCGTTGGAGGCTCCCCGTGGCGAAAAACGGTAAATGGTCCGACGATTGAATTGCTCACCCACAGGGTCGATGGGGATGTAATAATTACAGCAATTCAGAGGCGTTTTTTCCACGTCCATGAAACCTGGTCCACCTCGCTGAGGATTAAGCGCTCCTGAAATTTGCAGGATGGAATCGCGGAGCACTTCTGCTTCGATCCTTCTCGGCGAGTAACGCCACAACCAGTCATTGTCAGTGTCCAACTGCAGTGCTTCGGGACGGAGAGCGGATGCTTGTTGATACGTATTTGATGTGACAATACGTCGATGCAACGATTTCATCCGGAGTCCATCATTTCGAAATTGGATCGACAACCAATCGAGTAAGTCGGGGTGGCTAGGCACTCCACCGTTGAATCCCAAGTCATTAGGTGTTTTCACCAGTCCGTTACCGAAATGGTGGTGCCAAATTCGATTGACGATGGTTCGCAGGAAAAGTGGGTTTTGAGGACTGGCAATCCAATCTGCAAGTTTCAACCGACGAGTGGCTTCCGGGGCATCTGTGGCCAAGCCAAAGTTTGCCGAGACATCTTGAATGGCTGCAATTCCCCCCGCAGGCACGATGTCACCCAGATCATTGACACTGCCCCTTACATGGATCTGCACAGCAGGAGCCGCTTGAGCAACGACGGTGAACAAAGTCGAAGGGGACTCATTTTCAGCTAGTTCACGCGTTCCATGTGTCACTCCTGCGACAGCGGCAACGAGTTGGTAATACTCTCGCGTGGAGATCGGGTCGAACTTGTGATCATGGCACCTCGCACAATTTGCGGTGAGTCCCAGAAATGTTTGTGAGAGAGTGCCGATCAATTCCTCCAGCTCGTCCTGGCGGCCTTGACGTTGCATGGTATCGCTGGCGCCCAGCAGCGTATTGTGAATTCCCGCGACCATGAAACCAGCGGCTGCCATGCCATCCCATCCGGGGTCGATCAGGTCTCCTGCAATTTGCATTTTTGCAAAAGTGTCATAGGGTAAATCATCGTTCAGAGCTTGGATGACCCAATCACGGTAAGGCCACGCATGTGGGCGGGCCTGATTCTCTTCGAATCCATCACTTTCACCAAAGCGGGCGACATCGAGCCAATGCCGACCCCAGCGTTCGCCATAGGCTGGAGAGTTCAGTAGTTGGTCGACTAAAGCTTGCCATGCAGCGGGGGAGGGATTGGTAGTGAATTGTTCCGTCACCTGGGGATCGGGTGGCAGTCCGATTAAATCAAAATAAACCCGACGCACGAGCGTTGGCGGATCGGCAGGTGGTGACGGTTGGAGCCCCTGGCTTTCCAGTTTTCTTAGTATGAAACGATCCAAGTCATTGCTATTGCTCCAAGCGACCTGCTCGACGTCAGGAAGCTTAGGGTCTCGCAGGGGCTGCAAAGACCACCAGTTGTAGCCGGCTCGTTGAGCGTTCGTCGCGAGAAAAGGGTTAATAGGGTCGCTTCCCCAGGGCAGTCCCGCTGCGAGCCATTTGCGGAATAGCATCAGTTCGTTTTCTTCTAGTGGTTGTTCCGGTGGCATTTCTCCATTCACCACTCGTTGCCACAAGCGACTTTCTGTCAAGTGTGCGGGCATATAGATCTGTCCCGAATCACCCCCGCGGAGAACGCTTTCGCGCCGAGACAAATCGAGTCCGCCTTTGGCTGTTTCTTGGGAATGGCAGCCAAGGCATCTGCGAGCCAGAAGAGGTGCCACCACACGATCAAAATGCTCCTCGGCTTCCGCCCCAAACACAACGGTGGCTGACTGCAGGGCGTGATTTGCTACGGCCATAGCAAAAATAAGCCAAACGCTGTTGTGAGAGATGGCAAGCATAAGAAAGCAGGATTTACGGAAAGGGCTCGCTCTGTTCAATCAAATGTGCCTTATGACGCGTCAGCAGTCGACAGGGGCAACGGCACCTGGGCCGAATTCTTAATCCATTCTTGCCCGTTCCCTTGCCAGCCTTCCGAGCTCGAAAAAGATTCCAGGAAAATCATGTTTGTTTGGCGGCCAAGCGGCTAATACGAAGGTGTCGATCGTAGTGTGCCGAACAAACTTGGAGACCGTCTGGATGCAAATCCATATCACGCGAGGTATTGGGTAATTTTAACTTGTGGTACGGTTTTTCGGCATCGGTCTTGAAGAACAGGAGATACCCGCCGTCGCCGCCGCCGCATGTTCCCATCAGGGAACCGTCTGCGAGCCAGGCAAGCCGCCAGAACACACCTTTTTTAATGGCTTCGTCCACTTGTGTCTTTGCCAAGTCGCCGGTTTCCCAATTGAAGAGGAGAACGATGGGTTCGTGTACAGCACCGAGGGGATTGGTGGCTTTATGCAAACCGCCTGCGGCCACCCATTGTCCGTCGGGACTAATGGCGAGTCCACGAATTCCACCGAAGTCGACACGCTGGCCGCCATTGAACGAATGCAATGCCTTGGCATCGAATTCCCGCATCTTTTCGCCGCTACTTACATTCCACTGAAACAACTCGCCCAGCAAACTTCCACTCAATAAAAACTCGCCACTGGGGTGAAAAGAAAGGGAGTAAACGTCTCGTTCGTGAGCCTTAATTTCGCGCACAAGAGTTCCATCGCTAACGTTCCATAAACGCACAAATCCGTCGTTTCCAGCACTGGCTAAGAGTTGGCCGTCAGGACTAATTTCCATTTTGCGAATCCAGCCTTGGTGTGCATCGATGGTGCGTATCGGGGTTGGTTGTTCGGCGGCCACTTCCCACCAAGAAATAGCTCCTTCGCAGCCGCCACTCATGACAAATTGACTGTCGTGGGAGATGGCTAAAGCTCGTACCCACGTTTTGTGACCATTTTGGAGGACGGTTAACTTACCATCTGCCAAATCAAAACGCTGCACTGTGTTATCTTCGGCACCGGAAAAAACATAGCGACCAGCGGGATCAAAGCGACAAACGCACAAGGGCCGTTCATGCTTCCACTGAGAAACGACGTGCGACTGTTTAACGTCAAAACCTTCAGGCATCTCAGGCATGGTATCGTTTTACCTCGGCAATCAGGTGGCAAAGTCCTGTTGTTGGTGCATGGCAAAAAATGAGCGAGACTCTGTCAACCAGAAATAAAAGTTGACGAATGGTTAGGTAAGGATTTCACTAATAGGGCCTGAAGCCGGATCGGCCAGAGGGATTTCCCGTCCGTCGATATTAAAGGAGGAACTGGAATCAAGGCCGAGCGCACTCAGATAGGTATGGAACAGGTTTCCATGGTCAACTTCGCCTTCGACCACTTTCGTACCATTTTCATTGGTTTTGCCATATGCCGCACCACGGGGAATCCTGGCTCCCCCCATGCAGACAGACCAAGCATTCCCCCAGTGATCGCGGCCATAATACTGATTAATGTTGGGTGTGCGGCCAAACTCAGAGAACACGACTATCAGCGTACTATCGAGCATGCCGCGCTCGGCTAAGTCATTGACAAAGTTTGCAAATCCGCGATCGAACTCAGCCATCTGTTCCAGATGAAAATTAAAGTTTTCATTGTGCGTATCATAATTGGAGTGCGTAACTTCGACATAGGTAATACCTTGTTCCAAAAGGCGTCGACCGAGTAGGCAGTGTCGACCGAAGTCGTGTGTACCATAACGCTCCTGATCCTGAGCAGATTCCTTGGATACATCGAAGATGTCGCGTTTTCGCATTAGCTGTAAAGCTTGTTCATAAGAGTAGGTATACGCTTCCGTGATTGCTGTGCGACGCCGATTCAAAAAACGGTTGTTAATTTTACGGCGAAAATCCTGTCGCGTTTGATCAGATCCCTCGCTCACGTTTTCTGGACGGGTGGTGTTTGCGGGTGGTTTTCCTCCTCCCAGCGAAATACTGGAATATTGAGGTCCCAGATAAGCAGAGTCATTACCACGGCCTCCTCCGCCACCGGGAGTCACAATGATGTGTCCTGGGAGGACATTTCCACTTGGTTCACAAGCGCGCGCGACAACGGCGCCGATGGACGGATGTTGGGCACCCGGTTGCTGCCGGCGTCCTTTTTCGATCATGTAGCGGCCTTTGCCGTGGTCACCTTCGGCAGTGTTCACACCACGAACTAAACACAAATGTTGCATTTGTTGGGCTGTTAAGGGGAGCAATTCGCTGATGTGAATTCCCGGGACGGTAGTCGGAATGGAAAGAAAGGGTCCTCCTGTGTCCGTACCGGGCTTGGGGTCCCAGCTTTCCAACTGGCTCAGGCCACCATGCATATCGAAAACGACCATCCGCTTATGATCAGTTTTCAGCTCATTTGCAACGGCNGGATGTTGAAAAAGCCCCATGCCACCAATTGCGACACCACCGGCGACGGAACCTAAAAACTGGCGTCGAGCGACTGTGTGTTGATNTGACCGACAAGCATAGCGAGCGTTCATGGAATGACTCCTTATTCACGACATCTAGGACCTGCAAACTTGCGATTGCCTGCCTTACATCGTGTTGTCAGGTGGGGCACGACACGGTCCCACCTGACGAGTGTGATATACCAACTTAATTTTAATGCAAAATCGCTTCTCAGTGGTTAAATCGGAATTCCACTGAGTTCAAAATTGCCCAAACAATCTCTTGAACTGCAACTTTTCGGTCTTCGGCCCGCATTGCCAAATGGTGGTTGACCTCTTGTACCTCATTTTCGGTGGGCATGCGACTCAGTAAGCCCAGATAAAAATATTCTGCCGCCACGGTCGGGTCTTCTTCATTCGTGATACGAGTGGTTAGGCTCCCATTACCGACCCAAGAATTCAATACGCCACCGTTGGCCACAAAGAGCGCTTGATCTGCAGTGGCGAAAAAATCGGTTTGTGGTTGACCTGCACCATTTCCATAAACTTGGACAAAGCCGGCAATATAGCCTTTTGATTTTTCCCAGGCATGTGCCTCGATGTCGCGTTCGCGTTGGAGCATTTTTTCTGGATCTTTTTGATCTTCTGGGGAAAAAGGCATGTTTTTTTCTAGCTCGGCTTTGGCCGCTGCCAACTGATTCTCCCAAACTCCAGTCGCTCGCATGACGCTGAAGCAGAGTTGTTCAGGTGTCAAGGGTTTTAGATCAGCAATCGTAAAATCAGCTGTCCAACTAGCCGCTAATTCGGTAATGAATTCGGTTTGTTGCGATTGTTGTGCTGCGAGCATTTGCTGAGATTCTGTTAGGGAAGCTTCTATTGTCTCGAGTTGTTTCTGTTGCTGATCTTTTTGTTCGATTGCCGCCTGGTGTTCTTGTTGAGCTTTTTCCAACTGTACTCGACTTGTCGTCACGCCGACTTCCTGGGCATCGACAGACTGTTTGATTTTGGTCACTGCCACTTGTAGCTGAGAGGCATTAAGCATTAATTGGTTCAGGGCTTCTTCCAGTAAAAGGTCTTCCGATATTTGGTCTTTGGCGATTTCAGTACTGGCAATCGCGGCTTTCAGAGCGGCAAGTGTTTGCTGAAGGTTTGTCTGGGAGTTTTTGACGACGGACAAGTTTTGCATTGCTTTTTGGTATACCTGCCCTAACTCCTCTTGGGTTGTTTTAAGTGCAGTCGCCATTTCCTGATAACGCTCCAGCTTTTTACGATCCGTCATTACGGAGTCGAGTAAAGTGGAGATATTTGAACTCAAGCCACGCATGCTTTGTTCGAGTGGAAGAAGCGAGGCCAGTTTTTTTTGTGTGGTTAACCGAGCGTCAAGCCGTTGTAGGTGCGTTTCTGCGACGATCATTTTTCGCCGCGCTGCAACTTCAGACTCTTGCTCAGTCCGTAACACCGCCCGTAAGGGCTTGGCTTTCTCTAAGGCAGCCTTAGCGGGAGAGGTTGCAGCAGACACAGCGTCTGTGGGGCCTTGAATTGCGGCATTTTTCTCCACGACAACTTTTTCGAGTGCGACAACTTCATCAGCTAATGCTTTGTCGCGACTTGCAAAAAATTGTGCGGCAGCAGAAAGCGTGGCATCATCGGCAAACGTTTTCTGTGCTTCGGCAGCTTTCTTTGCAGCTCCCCGAATTAATTGAGAAATTTCTAACTTAGGCGCCAAGTTGTTTTTCGCTTCGTCGAGTTGCTTTTGTGTTTCTGCCAGTTTGTTTTGCGCCGTGGTAAGGGCGGCGCGAGCTTTATCTATTTCATCGACAACCGGAACCAGGGCAGCTTCGGCGGCACTGACGTTTTCTGCTGCGGTGGTGTGTGCCTCGTCGTTTTTTAACGCTGTTTCTTGAGCCACCGCATGCTCTCTGGTGAGCTGGACTACTAGCGCCTCAGCTTGGGTAGCAGCATTCAATAACTGCTCTGGTAGGTCGATGGAACGTTGATAGGTGTTCGAGAGCGAAATTTCACGCAGAAATGCTTTCATGTCGAAATTCATCTTTGCGATTTGTTCCCCTAATAACTTCATGAGCGCGGGATGCGAAGGTGGATTTGACGAATGATGTAAATCAATGGGATTTACCAAACCGCGACCCATCATTTGCGCCCAGAGGCGGTTCGCAATGTTTTCGTTAAATGCGCGATTGGTGCCGCTCGTAGCGAATTGGGCTAACGAATTACGGCGACTAAACTTCGGGGGGGCCCAAATTTTTCCGGTGGGCATCGGCTTGTATTCATCTCCCGGTAGGAAATGAGGCTCGTCGATTTCAATGCCATCAATCGCACGTGCACCGGTGACGCGCTGGGTATCAGTGATAAACACGGATGTAAACTTGACGTCTGTTCCGGCGCGTTCAGCATAGATAGCAACGTCTTTGTCATCGACTTTCTTTTTTGCTTCGTAACCCGGTCCAAAGAAAGCATACAAACCCTGATAATCAGCTTGGTAATAGTCATTGATGAGCGGGTGGTCGTGGCATTGAGCGCACTGTAGGTCACGACCAAATACAATCCGTCCGATGTCTCGTGTGATCAGATTGGGTTCGGCTTGCCGGTCGAGATAAAATCGTGCGGCGGCGCGCGGTCCGCTACCGTCCCCGTCGGCGGTGAGGATTTCTCTGATCAAGAGGTTCCACGGCTTGTTTGCGACAACCCCCTGATGAAGGTAGTTGTGCCAAGCATCCTGTGGCACGTTGGTCGCTGCACGCCGTTCCATCAACATCACGTCAAGACAGCGCGTAAAGTGACGAGTGAAGTCCGGTGACCTTAGGAGTTGGTCAACAAGTTTTGTTCTTTTTTGGGGATCTTGATCAGATAAAAACGCTTGTGCTTGATCTAAAGAAGGTGGCATTCCAATGAGGTCGATTGAGATGCGCCGGAGAAAATCAGCATCACTACAGAGTGGGAGTTCTAATCCCGTTGATGGCACGACATGCTGGTCGATCAATCGATGTAGAGCTGGCTCATTGGCAGCGAGTTGCGGTACCAAGGCGAGAAAACCACAGGAGAACAAATATATGCGGAAAGCACGCATCAGCGGCTCCGTTATGTAAAAGCTGGAGGGAATTAACTTCCGAGGCCCAGAAAGCATCAGCAATTAATCGGTGGTTGGCAGGATATCTATTTTACGATGGCTTCACCAAAGGGGTCAATTCCGAAGATTCGTATTTTAATTGTCTGTTGGGCTAACTTGCCGAATATAGAGGTTTGTAAAACTAGCTGGACCCTTGGGAGCGAGGGTTAACGGGCCATTTCTGGATTGCGTCGTGGTCCGTTTTTCGTGCAACCATTGATTTCCATTGAGTGATACGGTGAAGATGTTCCCTGAGAGGCTTCCTTCTAGACGGTGCCACTGGTTTGGTGTGACGTGATGCTGCGTTTGGGTGTCATTGCCCGCAGTAAGTGACATTGACGTTTTTTTCGACTCAGGCAGAAGAATCTCCAGAGAGGCATTCTCGTCGCGAAGTTGAAAGTCGATCACAAATCCAAAGTTCGCAAAAGATTCGGCTGTCGAAATCGGGATGTTTTGTTGGTCACGCGGGTCGTACTGCAAGACCCAATCTTGTGAATGCCAATGGCTTCCAATATTTTTATTTCCTTCCCAGCCCGAAAGGTCGAGGCCGTTGTAAAGACTGCGGTAACCACGACTGGCGATGGCAATGTTATTTTTGGCGACTGGTGTGTTCGGAAGGGGTTTGATGCGGAGGTTGCGGTAGTGGACGACTCCGCCTTCAGATTCCAAGCAGATGTAGCCTTTCCGTGGGCTGGCATTCTTGCCACGCGTGACGACTTTGCCGTTGACTGCCAGAGAAATATCACCGTTCTGACAGACAATACGGTAGTGATTCCATGCGGGACTTGGATTCGAGCGAGACTCCGTTGGAAAAGCTCGGCTACCACCGCGGCCGTTGAGAGGATCCATGGTGGCACCATGGATCGGAAAAATGTCACCATGGGTGGTGTGGCCTTGCGTGTTTCCGTAGTCGTTTTCAAGTACTTGCACTTCGATGCCGCGATGAAAGGGGACACCCGTTGCAGTGATGTCATCCGCCCATAAGAAGATTCCAGCATTTCCTTTGGGAATCATATGTCGCCACTCGAGTTCGAGGACGAAGTTTTGATACATCTGCTCGGTCCGAATTTCACCAAAGGGTTTTCCATTGCAGATCAACATCGAGTCCTTGACCTGCCAGGTTGATGGTGGTGTGTTGACGAGTACCCAGTTCGTAAGGTCCTTCCCATTGAACAGCGGGCGAAAACCATCGTCACCACGAGAGAGTGCAGGGATGGTTGACGAGATGCAGAGCACCGCCGTGAGAATGGCCATTGTCTTGGCTGGTAATTTCATGATGTGTAGGCCAATGCGAGGTATTGAAAAGTGGACACGACAGTTTTTGAATTCGGTTATTTAGTTTCTTCGTCGGAGGGATGAGATGCAAGCATACTGGGGAGCTTTAGTTCTTCCGCCGCCTTAGACTGTCGCAGGCTGGTAAGCCTAGCGGCTCTCTTGCGAGGAGTTAATTTTTCGTGTGTGAGCGCGGGGTCATTCCTGGATATAGGCGACCCGATTGTCACGTTCGCCAAGCAACCGATGCGCAGCTTCTTCGAGGAAGCCGCCTTCTGAATTGATCAACAAACTTGGTCTTGCCCGACGTTGGGACTTGCGCTGGGGGGCATTCCAACGGGCGAGGACAGATCGCCCAACTTCCGCTCGCAACTCTGGGGTGGCTACAAAATCATACTGAAAATCCTGATAACCCTCGAGCTTTTTAAGAGACTCAAAAGCCGTACTTCGTACGACGGAGTAGTTGTCTAGAAGTAGTGGGGCCAGAATTGGTGGCATCCATTCCTCTCCAGATGCGATGCGTGCGGGTTTCCACCCCATGCTCCAAGTGGTGAAGGCACGCTGAATTGCGTTTCCTTTCAGGGCCCACAAAACACCCGCGGCAATTTGTTCCTCTGCGGCTGAGAGTTGAGGTGGCTTCTGTCCGTACATCTGTTGAAGATTTTGAGCGACCCATCCCAAGGGCTTGTCGAGGTGACACAGGTTGCACGCGTTCGGCCTACCGATCGGAGGCAGCGATTCTTTGGCGTTTGGGCTGCTAATGGCATGGCTGCGGTAGGCTTTCATTAAACCCCAACTGGTGTGGGGCATGTGGCAGTTATAGCAGTGGCTTCCCGATGAATTTGCAGTGTGGTGGGTGTGCGCGGCCAATTGCTGTGGATCGGAATATTTATCGTGGCATTGTGTACAGGCAATGTTGTTACCTGTGCTCGGCCGATTGGAATCCATCTTTGACTTGAGTTGATCATTGGCCCACTCCTGCAGCGGGCGTGTGTCTGTTTCGTCGGTATGCATGCTATGGCACGACAAACAAGTCATTTGGCGCGATTTGTCACCGTGGGTAAAACACGGGGTGGTAAGAAGGCCGTTGTACTCCTCGCCAGCGACAAAGCTAGCGCCATCGGCCCAGAAATTGTACTCCCCTTCTTGCTCAATGGACCGTGTTTCGGCTAAGGCGTTACCAGGTCGAAACGTATGCCCGTGAGCATAATAGGCGTCGATGTCGTGCAATTTGTACGAACTGTGGCAGTGTCCACAAAGTTCGGCAGAACGTGCCGGAGAGAGCTTTAGAGGGTTCACGATAGAAAGGTCAGGCAGCTCTTTTGCGATACTTTCGATGTGTGGCTCCCCTGGACCATGGCAGGACTCACAGGAAATTCCAAACTCTCCCACAATTGAATTAATGTTTGCCGCATCGATCACATGGGGGCGAATGTTCGTTACGTGACACTTGTCGCAGACCATATTCCAGAGTCCCAGTTTGGGTTGACTTGGTCCGCTCGTTTCTGGTTTAAGGAAAAAACGTTGTGAAATAGCCCACTTGCCGTCGGCGATGCGGCAAGAGAAAGGAAATTGCTCGAGGCCACGGGTTTCATTACCCAACATCCAGTAATCTTGAAAACTGTGCGATCCGGTCATTAAGACCATGCGGCGTTCGATTTCATGCGGTTGTCCATTGGGAGCGAGGTAGCGATGGACAATCCAGTATTCTTCGCCGCGCTGCTGGAGATCGAATTGGGAGCCATAATAATCAAGTGTCACATCTTGAAAACTACCGGCAACGTTCGTCTGTGTGGGGACTTGTGTCATGGTCCGATGGTAGGAGGCATGCCAGGTTTCAAAGTTGCGTTCATGACATTCCCGACATGCTTCGGACCCCACATACCCTTTTCCCAACTGGACGATGGGTGGCTCGCCACGGTCTAGCGTGATCTTTTTCAGAGGAGGGACTGATGGAAGTGCGGGTTGGGGGTTGGGATCGGCGGGAGGTGCATTTCGAGAATCTGGTGCAAACAAAACGTAGATGCCAAGCAAGATCGCAAACGGGGCCACAAGCAAGAGTGCTTTTCTTGTCACCGTTAACTCCTCCTGCGGAAAGGTCGACTGACACCGAGATAAAATATGAGCCACACGGCATTGAGTGCTTCCATGTAATTTATCTTGGAAGTGCCTTGTTGGCGGTCGACAAACACAATGGGAATTTCACTGAACCGTGCCCCTGCGCGGCTCAGTCTCCAAAGAATCTCCTCGACGTAGGAATATCCCGTTGATCGGATGTGGTCAAAATCGATTTTTCGGAGGAAATCAGCGCGGTAACAACGAAATTGGCCACTGCAATCGCGGACCTTCAAGCCTAACCAGGAACGAGCCCAGAGATTGACGCAGCGACTCATGAAATGCCGATAAAAGGGCCAGCCTTGAATACCGCCTTGGGGTACGTAACGTGAGCCGATTGAGACATCCACAGGGTCCGGACGATCGGCTTGGACTTCAGCGATCAATGCCGGGATCTTTTCCGGTGGATGACTGAAATCGGCATCCATGGTGACGACATAATCGTATTTGTGCTGGAGTGCATGGCGGAAGGCAGCTAAGGTTGCGGTACCTAAGCCGAGTTTGCCGGCACGATGAAGGCATGCCACCCGGGAGTCTTCCGCAGCCCGTTGGTCTACCCACTGGCCCGTGCCGTCTGGAGAATTGTCATC
>JAKVBY010000038.1:35930-38722 GCA_022446825.1 Pirellulaceae bacterium | reverse complement strand
CGGTTTACAAGATCCCGGTAGTAGTCGATTGATTGTGAGAGGCCTTCGCGAAATCCGACCTGGGGTTCGTACTTGAGAAGTTTTCGAGCCCGGGAGATATCTGCTTTACTGTCACGAACGTCGCCGCTCCGCGGAGGCTCAAAGGCAGGTTCGACCGAAAGTTCGAGTAGGTCATTGATTGCACCAATCAAATCCAGAAGACTTGTCGATCTGCCATTGGCGATGTTGAAGGACATTCCTCCCACGTCAGATGCCGTTGCCGCTAATAAATTGCCGTGGACGATATTTTCCACAAAGGTAAAGTCACGGGACTGTAGCCCATCACCGAATACTCGTGGCTGACTCCCCGATAACATCGCGGTGAGAAACAAAGGGATGACAGCGGAGTAAGGACTGCCGGGATCTTGACCAGGTCCGAAAACATTGAAATATCTCAGGCAGACGGTTTCGAGGCCGTAACTCTGATAGAAAGCATGACAGTAGTATTCACCTGATAATTTTGCGACGCCGTAGGGTGAGAGTGGCGCGGGAAGATCCGCCTCCGTTTTGAAATCGCCTGGTTGGTCACCGTACAAACTACTCGATGCTGCATAGATTACGCGACGTACACCAGCTTTCCTTGCCTGATCAAGCAAAGTTAAGGTCCCCGTAACACAGGCTGCATTGGTTTCTAGTGGGCGCTCGAGGCTCAAGGGGACGGATGCCAGGGCAGCTTCGTGAAAAACGCAATCGACGTCCTCTACGGCTTGACCTATTTTCCCTTCGTCCTGGATGTCCGCTTCAATGAATTCTACGCGATCCTGAAGATCGCGGATGTTTTGCAGGGTTCCGGTTGAGAGGTTGTCGACCACTCTCACCTCGTGACCTTGATTAATTAACGCGCGAACGATGTGCGATCCGATGAAACCAGCACCACCCGTGACCAATTGGATTGCCATGGATTTCTCTACCTAGCAAATTTAAGGGATGGTAGCAGCTCGCGACTGAGCGTCATGAGCATTATCTCAGTTTCCAATCAATCGCCACGTACCAACAAAGCCATTAGTCGCTTTTCGATGGACTCGCAGGTTGATTGGTGGTTTCAGACGGAACACGGTTTGGTTGTTGATGCGAGGGTCCACGAGTGAGGTGATGAAGGTCACCTTGGTCGATATAGAGGATGTTTTCGGTCGCCGCGCGGTCAACATTTGAAAGGGAGTTGGAGCTTGAGTTGCTAATTGGTATTTGATTCTCGCGAATGCCGATCAATTCCGAATGAGAGTTGCCATCGCGATCGGGTGAGTCAGAAATGGGAGTGGTTGTATCCAAAGCTTGTTGCGATGTGGTGTTGGCGTACGGTGTTTCGCTGGTTCCGATTGAATGTGTGCCCACGGCCTGGCGAACACTGAGTTGCGAAGAATCGAGTATTTGACTGGCAGGTTGCTCAGTGCAGGGTATTTCGTCTTCAGTAGACTCCAACGATGAGTCTATTGGCACGGGCTTGGCCGGGCTATGGTCAATCGACTCGTTTGTGGTCGTCGGATTATTTTGCTGATGTTGGAGAGCTTGTGAAATTGGCAGGCTCTGCGAACAAGTCACCGTCTCTAAGGGAGTCACCGTGTCTAAGGGTATTGGCGTGGGTGATGACTGACCAATCGACGTGAACTGGTTAAGAATGACCACTTCCTCTGCAAAACTTTCCTCGAAGGGATTATTCACGCTTGTTGAAGGGGGCAAACCTTCCTCCATCGCCACGGTTTCGGGCTCCTCGGCATCTGAGGTGAGGTCCAAGGAGTCGTGTTCTGGAGAGACCTCAGTTGGACTGGGGCGTTGTACCAGTCCCGATTCTATGTCTGAGGCAAAGCCGAAAATTGAATTCGAGGGTGGCGGCCCGATATCTGGAATTTGAGCATTGTCGAAAGCGCCAAGTTCTCCAAACTCAATTTCTGATGGTGAAGAGGAAGATTTTTCTTCAATATTCCATGGTGCGGGAATTTGCTGTAATTCAAGCCACGCAGCTTCAATTTGTTTTGGAGTCACAAGAGGTTGCTGTGATTGTGCGGTTAGGAGCAGGGCTTGATCGCAAACTTGATTGATGAGGCGAGGGATCCCGTCGGTTGCCTGAAAAACTGTCTGTAGTGTCTCCTCAGGGAACAGAATTGTCGCATTGCCACCGGCCTTTTCGATCTGAAACTGGATATATTGAAAAGTCTCTTCACGAGTAAAGCTTTGCAGATAGCAGCGTGTTGCTATGCGTTGATTGAGTGATTCCAGACGTGGATGATTGAAACGGTCTTCTAGTCTTGCACTTCCACAAAGCACTAGGCGTACTCGCGATTGTCCATCACGAACCAGATTGGTGATCATCCGCAGCTCGTCGATCAGACGCAGCGGAAGACAGTGAGCTTCATCAACGATTAATAGCATTCCGTTCGGGCATGTGGGACTTGGCTGTAACCGGTCAATCAGTGATAACCGCAACTCTCCTTCATCTAAGGCGCGAAACGGAAGTTCTAGTTCGAAGAGGAGATTTTGTAAGAGGGCCCGACGCGTGCAGAGACGGTTGCAAGCAAGTTTCACTACCTGAAAACGTTCTTCGAATTCTTCCGCGAGTAAATCACAGACAAGTGATTTTCCCGTGCCAGTCGGTCCGATCAACAAGCCAATTCCCTCACCTCGTTGGGTCATGCGACTCAGAGATGCCCTGGCCTTTTCCGTGACGTCAGCAGGGAAATAGCAGTTGGCGTCGGGCCCAGGTAAGAAAACTCGAGACTCAAGTCCAAATAAATTGTTGTCCATCTCAAGTTGTCCTA
>JAKVBY010000038.1:0-35830 GCA_022446825.1 Pirellulaceae bacterium | reverse complement strand
CGCACATAATGCTTGGCCTCCAAGGTCCTCCACTGTTGTTGGCGAAGTAGTTTCGCCTGTTCATGCGAAGGTGTTCGCTGCTGCGCGTGAACAAGCACGCGATTGCTGACTAGATCTGCAATGCGTATTGCTAATTCGGGTGATTGCGCTTTAATCTCAAGTGCCGCACCTTTTTTCGTTGCTGAAACGCTCCACTCGACAGCGCGGATGGCTTTTGCAATTTCGATGTCGAGTTGACCATTGCAATTCTCGCGCATTGCCTCTCTGGCTGCCTTAGAAAACAATTGATTTGCCAAGATCGTGTGGGCAATCCAATCTTTCTGATTTGACAAGCGTCTAGGACTTGAAGCGACGTTGCGATTGTCTTTGGAAACTTCGGCAGGTGAGGGTCCAATGACTGTAGTGGCAACGAAGTAGCTCACGTCGCCGTCGAAGATGGTAAGCGTTGTCAGAAAAGTAGCCAGCCAAAGCACTGACATTGCGTAAACCGTTGGGATTGAGCGGAAACCCCTTGTCTTTAATGGAGAAGCCAAAATTGGTAATCGCTCTCGCTTTGCCACGTTGAAAACACACCGAACAATCTGGGCGCGCTGTTTCGCCCTAGCCAAAATCGACGGAACCTAATGCGCAGCTTGAACAAAGATTTATGATTGTGAGGATGGAATACGTCGTGGCGGTTGTAAAATCGTGTTAGATTAGGGCGAGTGTCTAGCCATTTCCTTGAATCATCAACGAATTCATTTACCGTGTTCAAAATCAAAATTTGCGGGATCACGAATGTCGAGGATGGTTGCGCAACCGCAGAGTCTGGTGCAGATGCGATTGGCTTGAACTTTTACAGAGCCAGTAGCAGATATGTTTCGCCTGCCGTAGCTACGGAAATTAGTCAAGCATTACCCTCTGCGGTGAAACGGGTGGGTGTATTTGTCAATTCGTCGCTCACAGAAATACGCCAGATTGCGGAGCAGGTGGGACTCGATTACATCCAATTGCACGGTGATGAACCGGTTGAATTCATCAAGGAACTTAGCAAGCACCAAGTCGTACGGGCGATTCGTTGCCAAAATCAAGATGATAATTCGGTACTGCAGGCATTGAGTTCTTTAGACACAGTTGCCTCAGAGGTTGCGGGCGTACTACTCGATGCTTTTACGCCAGGGCAGTTTGGTGGAACTGGTAAGCAACTTGATTGGCGACGTGTTTCGGAACTGATTCAAGCATGGCAGGGGCAGAAACTCATCTTGGCAGGCGGTTTGACTGCTGAGAACGTTGCTGAGGCAATCGAATTGGCTCGGCCTTTTGCCGTAGACACGGCAAGTGGTGTTGAAGTGACTCCCGGGAGGAAAGATCCTCAGCGTGTTTCCGCTTTTGTGACAGCCGCGAAAAACGCTTTCGATTCCACAAAAAGTCCATAAGGAACGCAGAGCAAGTCAACGAAGTTGCCGAGTCCCGGTTGTCGAAGCCCTGGAACTCGACATATCATGGCATAATAGGCCATTCCTCCAGGGATTGACTGAAGCGAATTACGCGCGAGTGAAAACTATCGTGAATCAACGTGAAGGAGAAAGACAAGTGGCACAAGTTGATACAGAAAAACTGCCTTACAAAGTCAAGGATATGGCCCTTGCCGAGTGGGGGCGGAAAGAGATTCTGTTAGCCGAAAACGAAATGCCTGGCCTGATGGCGCTGCGGCGGAAGCATGGGGTCGAAAAACCGCTTGCGGGGGCGCGTATTGCCGGCTGTCTTCACATGACGATACAAACAGCTGTTTTGATCGAAACGCTGATTGAACTCGGTGCGGAAGTAACTTGGAGTAGTTGCAACATCTTCTCGACACAGGACCACGCGGCCGCGGCAATTGCCGCTAAAAATATTCCCGTTTATGCCTGGAAAGGGGAGACAGAAGAGGAATTTGATTGGTGCATTGAACAGACGTTAGTTTTCCCAGATGGGCAACCACTGAATTTAATTCTCGACGACGGCGGCGATTTGACCGCAATGGTTCACAATCGATTTCCCGAGATGCTTGAGGAGATTCGTGGTCTTTCTGAAGAGACAACCACGGGCGTGCACCGGCTCTACCAAATGTGTGAGCGCGGTGAGTTGAAGGTGCCAGCGATCAATGTCAACGATTCTGTCACGAAGAGCAAATTTGACAACCTTTATGGCTGTCGTGAATCTCTGGCCGATGGAATCAAACGAGCGACGGATGTCATGGTTGCCGGAAAGGTAGTCGTGGTATGTGGTTACGGCGATGTTGGCAAGGGGTGTGCGCATTCGATGCGGTCCTATGGCGCGCGGGTGATTGTGACAGAAATTGACCCCATCAACGCGCTACAAGCGGTAATGGAGGGATTTCAGGTGACGACGATGGAAGAGGCAGCTCCGGTTGGCAATATCTTTGTGACGACGACTGGAAACCGAGATATTGTTGGTGGCCAACATATGCAGGTAATGAAAAATGATGCCATTGTTTGTAATATCGGTCACTTTGATTTGGAGATCGATATGTCTTGGCTCAATAGTCAAGCGGACGTTGAGAAGCAGGTGATCAAGAGTGGCACCGACATTGGGGGCCCCGTCGATCGGTACACCTTCCCGGACGGCCATTCAATTCTTGTGCTAGCGGAAGGTCGTCTGGTGAATCTTGGTTGTGCGACCGGCCACCCTTCATTCGTGATGTCGAATTCGTTTACAAACCAGGTACTGGCCCAAATGGCACTTTGGAACGAACCGGATAAGTATGAAATAGGGGTCCATGTTCTACCGAAAGCCTTGGATGAAGAGGTTGCTCGACTGCACCTAGATCAATTGGGTGTCAAATTGACAAAACTCACTCCGGCTCAGTCTGAGTATATAGGAGTTCCAGCGGAGGGTCCGTTTAAGCCGGATCATTACCGTTATTGATTTCGCCAAAGTAAATCTAGCGGCTTGAAGAGCTAGTATTGTACCTTGCTAAGGAAGCAGAAATGGCCAACGTGCATGCCTTTCGTGGCATCCGGTATGACCTTGGTCACGTCGGGGAACTGAGCAATGTTGTGGCTCCTCCTTACGATGTGATTGGTACCGAATTTCAAACTAAGCTTTATGATCAACATCCTGCGAACATCATCCGGCTCATTCTTAATCGTGAAGAACCGGGGGATGACGAAAACAGCAACCGCTACTCGCGTGCCGCTCGGCTCTTCAGGAACTGGCGGGGCGAAGGGCTGTTGCAGACGGAGCCTGATCCGGCGATTTACGCCTATCACCAAAAATTCAGCTTTGCAGGTGTAGATTATCTGCGTCGAGGGTTCATGGCTCGCGTTCGGCTGGAAACTTTTGGAGAGGGCAACATTTTCCCCCACGAGGAAACGCATTCCGCTGCGAAAGCCGATCGATTGCAGCTGATTAAGGCTTGTCGGGCAAATCTCAGCCAGATTTTTGGAATTTATCCAGATGCTGAGAACGTCGCGCAAGAATGCCTGGAGGAGGAAATTATTGATGTCGTGCCTTTAGAGGCAGTGGATCATATTGGCGTGAAGCATCAGATCTGGCCGGTGACGAATGTAGATTCCATTATGGCAGTTTCTAGTGCCATGGCCGAGATGCCAATTTTTATTGCTGACGGGCACCACCGCTACGAGACTGCTTGTAACTATCGCGAGTACCTCAGTGCCGAGGGAAAGTTGACCGACAATCATCCAGCCAACTCCGTCTTAATGATGTGTGTCAGCATGTATGATCCGGGTATGATTGTGCTGCCGACCCACCGCCTCTTTCGCGGTTTACCGCCGCTCTCGTCAGATGAATTAATTCAAAGGATGGGTGATAACTTTTCCACCCGTATTGCGGGTGAGGGCTTAGATCTAGCCGAGTCAATTTGGGAGTTAATTGAAGACGAAGATTCCCAGGGAACCTTGGGCTTGTATACTGCCAAAGATGAACGTTGGGTGATCGCTAAAATAACGCAAGCGGGGTATCGTCGACTTGCTGAAGTGTCTCCAGAGCAGAGCCCTGAGTGGCGGAGTTTAGGAGTGAGCATCCTACATCGGCTTTTAGTTGAGACGCTCTTGGATGCTCGTGATTTACCAACACCTGAGTATGTTCATCAGGTCGAAGAAGTTGCGAATTGCTTAGAAAATCAGCAGGAAAATGCTACATTTCCGCTGACTGCCCTCGTGATGCCGGCGACGCTGGAGGATATTAGGGCCATTAGTCAACTCGGCGAACGTATGCCTGCAAAGAGTACATATTTCTTTCCAAAGTTGTTGAGTGGGCTTGTCATCAACCCCGTTGATCAGGATTAACCTGAGATCCGTTGCTAGGTGCGATTGCCTGCGATAACTCACCGGTTGCTGTCTGGGAACCAGGTGGGCAACTATGTTAGCGCCCGGGATGCGTTTGATTGCGTTGTTTCACGTGAAACGGGATGAGGTAGAGTTTAGGTTTCAGGAAGATTTGGTGTTTCACGTGAAACAGAGGGTTTTGGGTTAGTTTGCGTTTCACGTGAAACATGGTTTGGAATAGCAGTTTGGAATCTGCAAATGTCTGTAAATTGACATTTCTGTACCGAGCCTTTGTCCGTTACAATCCGCCGCCCATTCTTTCCTGATGATCTTCCAGCCCTGGAGTAAATGGTGGGGACGACGCTGTGTGTTGCAAACCCAAAAGGTGGGGTCGGTAAAACGACGACATCGGTCAACTTGGCCGATGGCTTGGCAAAATCCGGCAAACGCACTTTGTTAGTCGACTTGGACCCTCATTGTAGTGCGACACAAGCACTCGGGTTGGTGCCACCCGATCGTCATCCGTTTATGTTGCTGGAGGCTGCTGGCGATTTTGCCACACCGTCCAAGAGTGACTTCTTTGCGTTCTGTCCCAGTAGCAGTTCATATCGCGAAATGGATTTGCTAGCACAATGCTCAGAAGACGTACTGGGAGTCCTTAGTGCTCAATTTGAGAGTTGTGCTGAACGCTTTGACTATATAGTCCTTGACTGTCCATCGTCGCTCGGTGCATTACAGCAGGCAGTGCTAGCACATTCTCGCGAAGTACTGATTCCTATCGAATGTGAGTATTTTGCGATGGAGGGGCTTACTGAAATGATTCATTTAATTCGTGATGTAATGAATTATAAGAATCGAGAGTTAGACTTTGGAGGAATTCTACTTACGAAATACGACGAGTCGCTCGAGTCCTCTGGTGTTGTAGAAGCAGAAATTCGAGAATTCTTTGGTGAAGTGGTTTTCGATACCGTGATACCGAAAGACGCTGTGACATGCGAAGCGTTTTATTCTGGAAACACGATACTTGACTATGCACCACGTTCTCGGATAGCTCGGGCCTACGTCGAATTAAGCATGGAGGTAATCGACCGTGAACAATAAAGAACGCAGATTAGGAAAAGGTTTGGCTGCACTTCTGGGAACTCCAGCGGAAAGTGGGCAGGCAGCCTCGTCGGAGGTATCGAGCGGATCGTTAAAAGGTCCGCAGGCAAAGGTTGCACAGCAGGGTCCTCCGTCTGTCGAAGGAGGTGAAGATACTGTTGTGTCGAAAGAGCTACAACTCAATGTTTATGAGATTGATGAAAACCCATTTCAACCGCGCCGTGACTTTAGCGAACCAGAAATTGTGTCGCTTGCTGAGAGTCTGAAGGAGCACGACATGCTGCAACCGGTTCTCGTGCGAAAAATCGGCAAACGTTTTCAATTGATATCGGGCGAACGCCGTTTGCGGGCTGCCATTAAAGCGGGGTGGTCACAGATCCCGGCGCGCGTGAGAGAAGCCGATGACCGTTTGGTTGCAGAATTAGCGATTGTTGAAAATCTGCAGCGCAAAGATTTGAACCCACTAGAAAAAGCATTGTCTTTTCGAAGATATCTGGAAGAGCACCATTGTCCCCAGGATGAATTGGCAACCCGGCTGAAAATCGACCGTTCTACAATTGCCAATTTGTTACGTCTTCTTGAATTGCCTGAAGCAGTTCAGGAGGCGTTGCGGAGCCGCAAACTGACTGCTGGTCATGCACGAGCGTTATTACCTTTGGGCGAGGAGAAACTGCAAGTTGAATTTTGTCAAAACATTCGCCACGAGGGGTTGAGTGTACGAGAAACCGAACGGCGCGTGGCAGATTGCATTGCTCAAGAGGACGATCCCGAGATTGCGATTGCCGGTTCGACGGTCGAGCATCGGATGAGAACTCGAAACGAGCAAGTAGCTGTGTTGGAGCAGGAGTTGCGGTCAGCGTTGGGGACGAAAGTTGATATTAAGCAATCGGCTCGTGGGAAAGGTCGAATTGTAATCCATTTTTCCGGGCATGCGGAATTTGAACGAATGCGGGGAGTTTTAGCTGAAAGTGGGTCGATTCCCGTTGATCGTAATTTGGGATAGAGGAGAACTTGGTGAAGTTACTCGAGAGCCAATTGCTCAACTGCCTTCGGGCGGATAAATTAAAAGGGTAGTTGAGAGAAACTTGCGGGGCGTAGCTCAGCCTGGCTAGAGCGCCTGCTTTGGGAGCAGGAGGTCGTAGGTTCGAATCCTGTCGCCCCGACATGCGAACCCATTTTCGTGCCGACGAAAATGGGTTTTTTTGTGCTCAGAGGTTGTAAATTGATCTCGATTTGTCGCTGTCAAAGAGTTGTGGGACAAAGTTAGGTGTTCATCTCAAAGCGTGTTTGAGACGGAATTGAGTGTGGAGGTAAGTGCCAAAATGGCTTTTCCTACCGGTGAGCACACCACCATTTCCGACTTCTTAGCCCGGGGGATACAAAACGTTACAGAGGTGAGACGGAAATACGGCTGCAAGAATGGATGCCCGTCAATATAATGGACGGAGCTCATGGCAAAAGGAGAAGTGAGCTGTCGCGTGTGGCTAATTCCGCACCCGAATGGGTGAATAGGGGTTGTGACGAGCAGGGTTGAACTGCGGTTGGTCGTGGTGGCTGTCGGAGTGTTGGTGNCGTGAAGNTTTCTCTGACCGAANACTNGGTCGGTTATAGCAACGCAGCGNCAATTANNTGGTGTTCNCGCGGCTTTGATTGGATAGCCNGATGTGAAAGAAAATATCTCNGCGGNAAGTTNTTTATTTACAGNGCAAGAANGCGATTGTGTCCTATTTGCGATCGTTTTTTTGTAACAAAAGTTGTTAATTTGGGAAGCTGCATTCAGAGGTAGACGAAGCTTAACGAATCTATGAGTCNGCGGCGTTGCTAAAGAATACTTTCGCAAAGGCTCCGCCGAGAAACTCATTGTTTTTACCTGCTGAAACGGTGGGGAGGTTACTTTTATTTTGGGTATTTCGACGGATTTAGATCGAGTCAAAGGATTGCGCCCTCAATTGAGATTGTCTGTTGTGTGGGTCCTGTTGGTTGGGTTGACGTTAGCCATTGGCGGTGCAGGATGGCGTTGGATGGGTAGTCGGGGTGCCGACCGCAAGACGCACAAAACTTACACGGTGAGCCGAGGCGATTTGCCAATTGTGTTTACCGAGAGAGGTAGTTTGCAGGCGCAGGTCGAAACGACGATTGTCAATCGAGTCCAAACCATCCATGATCGCGGCGGCCATGACGGAACGCAAATTATTTTTATTGTGCCGGATGGGAGCGTGGCAAAAGGGCCCCCGCCGCCAATTTGGTCGGTGAAATTAGTCGACAAGTCATTGCTCTTTTTTGCGGAACCAAACTCAGCGGTCAGCCTCGATGATGAAACCGGAGCAGATCCTGTTACGGAAAGGTCACCGGATTTTAGTCTGCCTCTTGTAACCGATGTGGATGCTACGTTTAGCGAGGAACGCGAGTTGATTCAGTCGAACATTGTGCGGGCATTTGCCGACAAGCGTTTGGATCGCGATTTGCATCAAGTTTTGCTCGAGCGCGATCCGGAATTTCCGAAAACGGTGCATCTGGAAACAGTCCAACTCGGAAAAGAATGGACGATTTCGCTTCCTGGAGATTTGTTGATCGAAATGAATTCAGCGGCAGTTCGCGATCGTATCGAAGAGCAAGAAATTAGGTTCAATGAGTCGGCAGCAAATAAAATTAAACAGGATTTAAGATATGAAAATCGTGTTTTGAAGAACGCGACGGCTGTTGCCAAAGCAGCGCTCGAGGTCAAACTTACAGAATTAGAGCATAAAAAATTCAGCGACCCGGTCAAAGGCGATTATCAGTTAAGTTTAGAGCAGGTGGAGCGACAAATCGATGATCAAAACAACATGATTTTGAAAGCACAAACAACTTTGGAGTTGCAAGGCAACGAGCAGAGAGCGTACTTGGAGTTGTTCAAACGTGGCTACAAAGGTAAGGGGGATCTAGACCGAGTTCGCTCCGCATTCTTAGGAGCCGAAACAGGACTTGTGGCCTCTATGAACCGTTTAGAGACACTACAAGCCGGTCTGCAAAGCTTGGAAGAATATGACCGAAGGATGCAGGAATTGACACTTAAAGGTGCGATGGACACGGCAAAACGCCGTCAACAGCAAGTGAAAAACGATAACGCTGCGGAACTGCAACAGGCCGAAGCATCCAGATACGAGGCGACCCAATGGTTTAAGCACGAGAAAAATCGGTTAGAGCGGCGGAGAAATCAGCTGGACTATTGCTATATCTATGCCCCACACGACGGTATGGTTGTTTACGCACGTGAACGAGAAGGACGCGTTGAAGTGCAGGAAGGCAGAACGGTGCATGAGCGTCAACGGCTTGTGACGCTTCCCGATTTGTCTCGCATGCAGGTTAAAACTCAAATCCATGAAGCCATGCTTAATCAAGTTCATGTTGGCTTGCCTGTGACGGTGCGTCTTGATGCGGTCTCAGAAAAGACTTTTCGTGGTACGATCGACTCCATTGCAGTCGTGTCTCGTCCAGGTTGGTGGGGCAATACGGCCGTGAAAATTTATGACACTGTCGTGCTACTCGAAGAGGTAGTGGAAGGCCTGAAGCCAGGTATGACTGCCGTTTGTGATATTCACGTGGATGGTGTTAAGGATAGCCTACTCATTCCGGTGCCGGCTGTTTTCCAGATTGGACGCGACAGCTGGTGTTGTGTTGATGGCGAGAATGGACTTGACCAACGAAGATTGGAGTTGGGCCAAAGTAATGACAAGTTTGTGGAAATTGTGGCTGGACTTGAAGTTGGCGAACGTGTGCTCGTCGACCCGATGGCAGCCCTCGAAACACTTCCCGGCTACGAAAATACAATTTCTCCCGACGGTGGTGTCCCGGCAATCAAAGCAAACGACACAACCGATGTCGACAAGAAGGCGAATCTGTCACAACAAAGCCTCACAGTGGGAACCGAAAATGCCAACTAAGGCAGTGTTGGGTGAACTGCGTTCTCGTGTTTCCCATCATGCCCCTTGAGTGCGGGACCACCTAATGGTGTTGGTGTAATGCCTGCACGATGTTGATGCGAGCCGCGTGTATGGCAGGACTAAAGCCGGCCAAGGTCCCAGCGATAGCCGATACGCTCAGCCCTGTGGCCGCGAGTCGAGGCGAAGGGATAAACGCAATCGTCACCGCTTCCGCTCCGACTGACAAGCTGCTGAAGCGAAGTGCCAGTATAGCTGCTGCCGTCCCCAGAATTCCGCCGGTCAGACTGAGTAAAAAGCTTTCCACCATCACAAGTTGAAAGACCCGTCCTCCGGAAAATCCGAGAATCTGCAGAACCGCGTGCTCTTTGATGCGATCTTGGACTGACATGAGAGTGGTTGTTGCCACCAGCATGAGTACCAGGGCGACACATGCGTAACCGAGGTAGTGGGTCATTTCGATCAGCTGCACGAGGTCACTCAGACTTTTAGTCTGAAAGGCCCCTTTAGGACGCGTGTCCGTTTCGACAGGCCCTCCACGGAGTAACGCGTCGATTTCAGCGGATTTAGCGACCGGATCGCTACCCGGGTTAAGGAGGATTTCTAGTTGGGTGACGGTACCGACTAGGTTTTTCCCCTGGCCCCGTTGGAGAAATTCCAAGTGTGAGTAAATGTAATTTTCTTCGGCAGGATTTTCACTGCGGTAAATTCCCGCGATGTTTACACTCAGGTCACCGATGGAAAAATTATCGCCAACTTGGAGATTGCGGCGTGCTGCGACAGCCTGACCGACCAATGCGGCATCCTGGTGTGTCTCGAAATCCTCCCAGGTTCCAGAGAGGAGTGTGAAATCTCGCGTGCTCCGTAGTTTTGTGGGTGGGACACCGTAAAAAACGACGATGTCCAGACTGGCACGGCAGTTGTTTGTGAAGACCTGGATAGGAAGAACTTCTCGCACTCCCGCGAGTTGGACTATTTTTTGCTCGTAATCTTGAGGCAAGTGGCTGGTCGCGGGACAGAACTTGTTCGCTTGGAACGCAATCAACGATCCTTTGGCCTCCTGCCGTCTCTGTAAGTCATTCATGCCCTCTTGCATTGATCCGACAAAGCAAAAAACAAACAAAGCGGTGGCGGTGCCACTAACGGTGAGAACTGTCCGCGAACGATGCCGCCATAAGGTCTTCAGCGTGTAGGGAATTAGTTTAAACATGGTTTACTGACGAATATGATTGCGATTGGTACTGCCTGGATAATAAAGGTTTAGTGAAATTCGTTGCTATGGACTTGAACCAATTGTCCGCGGTCGAGTCGAAATTGTTTGTCGGCAACCTGTGCTGCATCAGAATCATGCGTGACCATGAGAAGCGTTACATTGAGTTGATCGTTTAATCGTTTCAGCAAGTCGAGAATTTGTTGAGACGTATCCGAGTCAAGATCTCCCGTTGGTTCGTCGGCAACGACGACTTTGGGATGACCTACGATCGCCCGTGCAATACCGATTCGTTGTTCTTGCCCTCCAGACAATTGACGCGGGTAGTGTTCTGCTCGATCGAGCAGATCAACCGCACCTAAGGCGATGTTAATTCTCTTATGGCGTTCGCGAGACGATATGGGCAATAAAAGCAACGGTAATTCGACATTTTCACGTGCAGTTAATACTGGAATCAGGTTGTGTGTCTGGAAAATGTAGCCGATGTTGGCGGCTCTCCAGTGTGCCAGCTTGGTACGTGACAACTTAGAGATATCGACGTTGTCGATGGTAATGCTGCCACTTTCGAACGTGTCAATACTCGCGATCAAGTTCAATAGTGTAGATTTTCCAGTTCCACTACTACCCATCAAAGCAATGAAGTCGCCTTGTTCAATACTCAGCGAGACACCGTCTAGTGGCGTAATGACTTCGTCACCCTGGTGGTAACGTTTCGTCACGTTTCTGATTTCAACTAAGGCCATAATCTGTTCAGCTGCCTACAATGCAGTTTAAGTTCCTGTTTGAGTCTCGGTCTGTGTGGACTTGGGGGTGGTGTTTTCATGGCGAATGGTGATGCGGTCACCGTGCTGTAATCCATCCATTCCACGCGTAATAACACGACTGGAAACCGTCAAATCACCGATAACTTCAACGAGTCCATCCGAATCTGGGGTGCCCACGCGAACCGGAACCTTCTGAGCAACACCTGCCGATTGGTCGGCTAGCCAGACAAAAGAGCCAAGTTCATCCTGATGGATGAGTTGCTGCATCAGGAAGAATTTTAACACCTCGGATTGTTCAGCGATTTTTCCAGGCTCGTTCGTTGCCAGGAACATGGCATCGACCAACATGTCTGGTTTGAAAACAGGAGGTGGGTCTGGAATTTGAACTTTCACTTCAAGGGTGTTTTTCTGAATATCTGCTTCGGAACTAATGAATAGGACCTGTCCAGTCAAAGGAGCAGATAAAGCAGGATTGTCGATTTGCACAGATTGGTTCAGGCTCACGTTAGGAATGTCTTGGAATCGGACATCAACGCGTGCTTGTAACATCTGAGGGCGATAAAGAACAACGACAGTACTCCCGTCGTGTCCATTCATCTGAGTCATGCCGCTGCCAATACGAGCGCCTGGATCAACAATGAGCCGATAGACACGACCTTCAATTGGCGATCGGACTGTCATGCGGTCGAGATGCAGTGATGTTTCTGAAACGGCAATCCGCGCTTGATCCGCGCGCGCGCGGGCAGCTTTGACTTTGGCCTGTGCTAACTCTTTCGCCTCGATCTCGTCGGTCAGCAGGTTAAGTTGCGTTTGTAATGCGTTTCGACGTTGTGTCAACGCAGACATCTCTTTGTGCAGTGAAACGTCCCGGTCATGCAGTTCTTCCAGATGTGCTACGGCGGAGTCCATTTTGTTTTTTGCAATCTCGATTTCCACACCCGCAACGACTTGTTTTGCAGCGAATTTGCCTTCGTAGTCCTTTTGAGCCGTTTCATGATCAGCTTCAGCCTGGCGTATTTTAAAAGGTAGTTTCGATATTTCGGTGTCAGTTTTCGCAAGCAAAGCTTCTGCCTCCCCGAGTGGAGCGGCAAGATGCACTGGTTGTTCAAATCGAATCTGAGCAGCCGCCAACGTAGCATTTGCCTCTTCAACTTCTGCTTCCCGTAACTGGAGATTTGCTTGTGCTCGATCATGGGCGAGCTGCGCATCCTCCTTAACGAGCTCTGCGATTGGTTCCCCTTTTTTAACGAATTGATCTTCCACGACGAGTAGTTTTTCAATCACCCCAGGTGCAAGGGCCGCAACTCGCACGGGGGTGGGGCGTGGCTCAACCCAACCGGCTGCTTGAAACAAAGAAGTTCCCTCCGCTTGCAATTCAGCACGCGTAGAAAACACGGGAACAACCGTTACCACTTGAGGGGGAAAGATTAGATTTGTGGATGCCCACAAAATGAGACACAGGAATCCGAGAATTAAACCCCCCGGTAAGACATAACGTGAAACGATGTGTCGTTGTACGGGCGGGCCTGCAATTGTCACAGGAGTGCGGTCGACGGCAAGCTCTCGAATATCGAGTTGATCATTCATAGTTCAAGTCATTTCTTTTTTACGTACACGCCATGGGCAAGGACCGTCAGGTTGCCGGACTCATCACGCTGGGCTTTTCCTTGGATGATCACGCTGGAAAGTTCTTTAACAGCAAGCAATTTCCGCGCGTCCGCTTGGACTAGATCGCCAGCCTCATCAACAACCTTTACGAGCGCTGTTGCAGCAGGCAGGTTGGGTGTCTCGCAACAATAATCCCACGGTTTGTCGCATTGGTCTCCGGGAATGTCACTGCAAGCTTTGAGTGACGCATCGACAATTGAAAAAGCAGCCCGTCCTTCAATCCAGGGATTGGCACTGCCACCGATCCGCCCAGCAATCACAATTTGCTCGCCGTCCTTAGCACGAGAACGGACGGTTAGAACGTCGTGTGATTCTGAGGGTTCTGAGGAGAGTAAAAAAGTGGATCCGTCTATGGGCGGTGCCGCTGTCGCGCTGATGTTTTCTGAAGGTGAACGAACCGACGAGCTTTCTGAACAGCCAAGGAAGAGGAGAAACAGTGCACCTAGAGTAAATGTTAGAAAGCGAAAAAATCCGTACGATCCGTTAGCAGAGTGGAATAGAGGGATTCTTGGTTTCATGAGTCAGGCTTTCTTAAAGGGAAGGTGTGGAAACAGGTACCTGTGTCAGTAAATCTTCGTTTATATGAACGTTGGAATTGATTAAACGGCGCGTAATCCTTCCACAATGGGCATTCGTAATGCTCGAATGGCGGGTGGGATTGCACCACAGAATCCGATGAAAAAGCCAATGCTACATCCAATTAAAACGGCCATGTTATCGACGCGCAGAGCAAAGGCTCCCATTGTAAAACGCATGGCCGCGCCATGAATGAACATCAAGGCAATCATGGACGCTGAGAGACTTGCCGCTGCTGCGAGCAAAACACCTTCTTGGATTAAGCTCAAGATGATCGCGCGGCGAACGAAACCAATGGTTTGTAAGGTGGCAAGTTCTGCCACGCGTCCGGCAACAGAACCGTACATGGTGTTTAAACCAGAGAAAATTCCAGCGCTGGAAACAAGTAAGATAACCAGCCATGCGAGCCATCGTACTGGACCGTAGTCACGTTGAAGCGTTTTGTAATAATCAAGTTCTCGTGTCGCTTGAAGTTCCAGGTCGATGCGTTCTTTGCAAAACAGATCTAAATCAGCAAAGTCGCCATGTGCCGCTAATGTCAAAGCAACAAGACTGAGGTCCTGCCGTTTCATTGCGGTCTGCAATTCGTCGAGACGACACCAAATTTCGGATTCAAAGGCAGATCCATTAGCAGAAAAAATGCCACTTATTTGCCATGATCGACCTTCGAAGTGCAGCCATTGTCCGATCGCTAGATCGGTTTCCAGGGCTTGGATTTTTGCTGGGACCAAACGTCCTATCAGAATCTCACCGGCTGTTGGCCAATGTCCTTCTTCGAGTTCGACTTGGCGTCGGACAGGTAACACGGATGGTGTGATTCCACGCACTAAACCGAGGGCTTCTTCTCCTTGATCTGACTGTTTGGAGTCCTTTTCCCCTATCTGGACCTGCGTACCGAGATACAATTCTGGCGAAACATAGCTTTGTCCATAACGCTGCTGAATTCCTGAGACGCTGGTTGAGACGAGATCGCTTGTACGCATTGGGATCGAAGAGTATTCGAGATTTTCACCCATCCCTAGTGAGAAAATCAACGCTGTTTGAGAATTACCACTTACCGTTAACGAACTCTCAAGCCCGCGAACAAAACTGATGACAACAAAGACCAGTACGACGACGGTCGTCAAGCCGGTAAAGGTCAAGAATGTTCGTAGGGGACGTCGGAATAGGTTGCGGATTGCATATTCCCACGGGAGTGGGCGAAATAAAAGAGACAAAACTAAAAGATCCAGTACTGAAAAACGGTTGCACGGCATGCTGGAACATCCGAAGAGCAACAAGCCTCAGCAAAGAGACTCCAGCGCGAGACTGTTCTGAGACGCGGTTTCTGGACTTTTGGTTTCGGTTTAACAAAGCATGGACATGTGCAGCGTGCACAGCCATCTACCGAAATTACCAGGGCGATCATGCCAATGGTAATAGCCGCTTTGACAATTCACTCTGCGCAGACGCATGGTCGCTGGCAGTGTGTCGCTGAGAGGTAAAAGAAAGGCGGAATTCGTTCGTTCTATTCCGAACGATTCTTGAAGTACGGCACCACCGCAAACGCCTTGACAAAGGGACTTGCTATGACTGGGGTGGGAGTCATCTTCTCTAGCTGGGCTGGTGGTATTGGAGCCTGTAGTTCGTTCTTGACAACAAGTAGCTTTTGGAGAGTCACAGTTTAAGGCTGAGCCAGTCTTTGCGTTGCAACAGGACGGACTACCACAGAGACCTTGGTTGCACCATAGGGGGCAGCCAAGAGTCAAAAGAATCAGCACCGGAGATATCAGCCGAGAAACCATATCTCCATCATTAAGACTCTCTTTGTAAGAGTCAAGCGTTTCCTTTCATTTTGCGTGTTAATGAAACGCCTTTTCGACGGTTTTTTGGTAAAGACTGCCGGTCAAAAGCTGGCCTTCAATCGCAGCCGCAGTGGTGCGTAACTCGCGCAAAGATGCCAGAGACGATAAGGCCACTTCGACGTAAGTTTGCTGGGCTGTTAAAAGGGTGAGGTAATCGATTTGACCTTCTTGGTATCCATCCATGACAAACTTCATGGATGCGCGTGCTTTGGGGACAATTTTCTCGCGGTATCTTTTGACTTGGTGTAAAGCATTTTGATAGCGTCGGTAGGTGACCGAAAGTCGGTCCTTTAGGGCCAGCTCGATACGGCGGACCTCCTCTTGGGCGACTTGGTAATCAGCTGCCATATGGCGGATAGTTCCCTGATTTTTGTTGAAAATCGGTATAGGGATTCCCACTTGAACGTTTGCAACATCTTCCTGAGTGATGCTGTTGTGCCGTAAACTGAGAGAAAGATCGAAATTGGGAATGGGCTCACGGCGGGCCCGCTGCAAAGCCATACGGGTCCGACTGACGGCTGCGCGAGCGGCCATGAGTTCCGGATTACCTTCAAAAATTTGTGCCTGTGCTGTCTCCCAGTCCCAGGAAGGCAAGTTTTTGTCTGGGGTGCCTTCAAGCAAAAACGTTGTAGAGAGCGGGACACCGATGACCGCCGCGAGACGCTGCTGAGCTTCGCTCCGTTGATTTTGCGCATTTTCCTGCAATAGCTGTGATTCTTCTGAGCGGATCTGCGCTTGTAGGAGTTCTTGCTCTGTTCCCAGTTGGCCTGTGAGTAACATTTCCGTTGCGCTGACAAGTTCACCTCCAATCTCTGCCAAATCCTGGGTGAGCTCAAGTTGGCGTTCCGCAATCAGGACCTCGTAGAAGCGAATGCGTACGTCGCTTAAAATTCGCTGTTCTTGCGCGTGAAATTGGAAATGTGCCACCTCGGTTTCTTTTCCCGCAATCGCTTGGTCCAACTTCAACTTCCCGCCGGTGATCAACTCTTGGCGGACAAAGCCTCCCTGTTGTCCATTGGTTCCTTGGAGCCCGATTTGTGTTCCGTGGTATCCCAGGACCGGGTTCGGATACAAACTGGCTTGAACTTTCCTACCAAACGCCGCTTCGATGCGTGCCGCAGCGGCGGCTAAGGTGGGATTGTTTTCGAATGCTATCTGCTCAAGGTCCTTGAGTGTTAGCGACGTTTCGGACGGCCGCTGTGGCAGGGGAGTATGCTGAACTGTTGGGATGTCGCGGAGTGATTTTTCAATGGGTGGGCGTTTATTTGAGAAGGAAGACAGCTTGGCGGGCGTAGGCGAGTCTTGGAGGACGGACACATGCGGAGATTCACGGTCTGCTGGCAACTCGTTTTGCGTTATGCTTGCGCAGTTTTGCGTTATGCTTGCGCATCGGGGGCTGCGACATCCCGGCGCTGACCAAGTGGAAAGCACGCAGCACCCCAAAATTACCGCAACTCTGTACATCCAAATGTTCCGTGATGTCCGATATGCAAGTCTTAGGGGTTATATCGGCTGTAACGGTTACTTTAATCTCTCTTAGAGTCCGAAAATTAAACCAGCGAAGCAAATTGATGGCTGAATCGGGTGAGAATCAGTTTGTAGCAGCGAATCAATCAGCAAGGAGCCTTTGCTGTGGACGCTTAACTACTGCTGAGTGAAAAACCTGTTAGAGGTTCCTCGAGATCGAACGAGAAATGTTACCACTGGCGGATTGGGTTCATCATCCCTTGGAAGCTAGCATCGATAAGTTATGCAAGGCGGTGAGTAGATAAAGTAGCTGCCGTGTGTCCGTGGTTTGGGGATTGGAAATCTCGTTGGATTTTAGCTTGAGAGTCATTGAAGGCTCAGCACGCGTGGGTTCGAGGACGGTGTTCAGGTCGTCTTCACCAAACGGCGAGCATTGCAAGCCTCTATTGGCGTGCGGAACAGTTGGCGTGCGGAACAGTTCTCTTGGGCGATGGCTCATGTTAGAATTTAGGCTCTTTACTCATGGCTAAAAAATTTGGCATTTGTTACCGACGGGTAACTCGATTCTTCTTAATGTCGGCTTCCGTTCTCGCCTGAAGACTTGACTATTGTGAGTAACGGAAAGAGTCGCCTAAAACATTCCATAGATTTCTGGGAGTTCAGATGAAAATGTTGGATCTCACCGTCCATCGCTGTAACTTTCTTTTGGCAATTTGTCTTTCCATCACTTGGCAGTCAGCCGTTGCTTTCGCCACAGAACTTCAGACGAACCGACCTAACATCGTGTATATTCTCGCCGACGATTTAGGCATTGGTGACCTTCAATCTTTCAATGCAGAGGGAAAAATAGCCACCCCTAATATTGATGAATTAGCAGCTGGCGGCATGCGATTCACGGACGCTCACTCCGGTTCCGCAGTTTGCACTCCAACACGTTACGGAGTCTTAACCGGTCGTTATGCGTGGAGAACCCGTTTGCAGTCGGGAGTTTGTTGGGGTTATTCAACGCCTTTGATTGACCGAGGACGTATGACAGTCGCTTCCCTGCTTAAAAGCCAGGGTTATCATACCGGCTGCGTGGGGAAATGGCACTTAGGTCTGGAATGGGCTCTGAAAGACAAAAACAAAAAGCCGAGTGATAATCCAAATGAATCTTGGCACAACATTGATTTTACGCGTCCGATTTCTTCCGGACCAAATCAGATTGGATTTAATTATTTTTTTGGGATTTCCGCTTCCCTTGATATGCACCCCTATGTCTATATCGAAAATGATCGTGTTACTCAGGTACCAGAGCAGATCGTTGCGAGATCGAACGGAAAAAAGTTTTGGCGAGAAGGTCCGATCAGTAATGATTTTAAGCACGTCGAAGTGCTCGACCGGTTAACAGAAAAAGCAGTCAAATACATTCACTCGCAGAGTAGTGCGAAACCATTTTTCCTTTATCTTCCCCTAACCGCGCCTCACAAGCCGATCATTCCTGATTCTCGGTTTCTAGATCAAAGTGGATTGAACGAATGGGGCGACTTTGTGATGCAGGTTGATTGGACTATTGGGCAAGTCAAGGAAACGCTTGAGGCCAAGGGATTGAGTGAAAATACACTATTTATTGTCACGAGTGACAATGGTGCGACGCCAGGAGCAGATTTTCCCGCCTTGGGAAAGCATGGGCATGATCCTAGTGGGAAGCTGCGCGGACATAAGGCTGACATCTTTGAAGGTGGCCATCGTGTCGCTTTTGTTGCACATTGGCCAGCAGTGATCAAGGCAGGTACCGTTACGGAGTTTCCTATTTGTCATACCGATTTGCTCGCGACCGTTGCCGATATTCTTGACTTTGAATTGCCAGCGGACGCAGGTGAGGACTCCGTGAGTATTTTGCCTTTCATGAATCAGACGACGAAGGAACCCTTGCGGGAAGCGGTAGTCCATCACTCGGTGAATGGATCTTTTGCCATTCGGCACGGCCAATGGAAGTTGTGTTTTTGTCCAGGATCCGGCGGGTGGAGTAGTCCGCGCCCTCCCCAAGCACGAAAAGAAGAGTTACCTTCAGTGCAACTTTATGATCTTGCTGCCGATCTTGGTGAAACCAAAAACTTGCAGGGGTCGAAACCATTGGTTGTCGAAAAACTAACCGCATTGATGCAACGCTATGTCGATCAGGGACGCAGTACTGTAGGAGAAAAACAAGCGAATGGTCGGCGCGTTCAGTTTCTGGGGAAATAACTGGTGAATGTTGGGAATCGCGATTTTGATGTACAAGAGGCCTGCTGTAAAAGTTAGAAACCCATGACAACACTAACTCCGGCTCGTATTGTTGCCGATTGTCCCTTGCCACCTGCGATCCTCAAACTACTTGGTGAACGTGTCGAAGTACAGCCATGGAGCGTCGCGGAAGCGGGCTCGCAAACCAGGATTGACGGAATCTATACCTATGATCGTCCGACCGTAGATTCCGGGGTGCTCGCTCGTTTACCGGGAGTGAAAGTCGTCAGCAACAATGGCGTAGGGGTTGATCACATCGACGTTGCAGCAGCGACAGCACTCGGAATTCCCGTGGGCAATACACCTGGAGTCCCCGACGGTGCCACGGCGGATTTAGGCTTGGCGCTGATGCTGGCTGCGGGGCGACGATTGATGCAAGGAGATCGTTTTGCTCGTAGTGCAGAGTTTGTGACGGGTGACCCAGGATATATTGTGGGCCGGGAAATTTATGGTCAAACGTTAGGAATTATTGGGTTGGGGCGAATTGGCCAGCAGGTCGCAAAACGAGCTCGTGGACTGGAGATGACGATTCTTTACCATAACCGTAATCGCCGCGACGATCTGGAGTCAACGCTCGGTGTGACGTATGCAGACTTGACGGAATTGCTCACAACTTCCGACTATGTGATGCTCTGTGTCCCGCTCAATGAAGAGACCGTCGGTCTGATTGGCCAGTCTGAACTCAGCCAAATGAAATCCACGGCGATTTTAATTAACATCGCTCGGGGGGCCGTAGTGGATACGAGGGCCTTAACGGACGCACTTCAAAACGGGGACATTTATGCTGCAGCGCTCGATGTGACGGAGCCAGAGCCCTTGCCTCGCGATCACCCCCTGTTAGGTTTTGATAACGTGACGATTACACCGCATCTGGGAACTGCAACAGAACAAACTCGGCAACGGATGAATGAAGTGTCCGTGGAAAATTTGTTTCGAGGTTTGCAGGGGCAGCCTCTTTTGCACGAAGTTAAGCGTTAGCATGGCACGGCAAGGAGGCTGCCGGCAGTAGTTCGTTCTTAATGATACTTGTACGCCGGCATGTTTCTCAGCTTGTACATGACGCTCCGTTTGCGTGTGATAAGTTTGTTACTAAAGAGAGTTTTTCGGTTAGTCGTGGACCTGGCGCGGATTCGCTTTGGGCACGACAAAGTAGCGATAATGTTCTCTTCGAAACGATAGAATCACAACATTACTTCTAATGATCAGACGTGCCGTGACAGTCGATGTGACGACCAAGCTTGCGGAGAGTTTTTTGATGCTGTTCATCACCTTGCTTTAGTTTCTTAGGTGAGGCGACCTTTCTCACTCGGCTAAGCAGGTTGCAACTGATGGAAACGTCATCTTGTTGTGGGACCTTTACTCTCCTCCCACGTGAGCGGAGTGTTTCTGTTGGCCGTGGGGTGCTCTGAGTTTTTAGGTGGGCAGGCTGACCAAAATGTGCTTGGTTGAGGAGGCCGACGACACCTGAAAACGGCACTTCGCCAAGTGCAGCAAAAACGGCTCATTCAACGACTGGGTTGCGAATATGGGGTTTACCATGACGATTGATGGTGTTGGTGCAATCCTCAGCAGGAGTGTTGCCTGGAGGAGAAGTGTATGTCATGATCTTCTGTGCGTGCTCTGCGGCGCAAATACTTTTTTCCAATCCTTCCCATGGAGAAACGAATGATTTATGCGATGGCAACGATTGACTTGCGAGAAGGGACACGAGCTGCTTTTCTGGAAGAATTTCGCAAGGTCGTTCCCTTAGTTCAGGCGGAAGATGGATGCCTCGAGTATGGAGCCGCGGTCGATTTACCGACTTCGATTCCGGTGCAAATTCCTGTGCGCCCCGACACGGTCGTGATCGTCGAAAAATGGCGAGATCAAGCAGCCTTAGAAGCTCACGCTGTGGCACCTCATATGACTCCGTATCGAGAAAGCATTAAGGACTTTGTAGTTCAGATCTCAGCGCAAATCCTCGTTCCAGCCGGAGCGGATGGTTGAGTTTATAGACAGGAAGCGAATATGAATTGGCTCAGTTTAACCGATTAGAAGATCCGCGTTTTCGATAATCCCAGCGTTTCAGATAGCTTCCAGCTAAGTAAAAAAGAAATGATTTAGGTGCAGGATGAATGAGCCGTTGAAGGGGAAAGTTGCTTTAGTAACTGGCGCGGGGCGTGGCATCGGTCGGGCCATTGCGGTGCGTTTAGGCGCTCGTGGCGCGGATGTCGTCGTACACGATTTCAGCCGTGATTCGAATTCTGATTTTGGTGAAGGCGAAACGATCGACGAAGTCGCTGAAGCGATTCGGCAATTTGGTAGCAAGTCGTATGTCGTTACGGGTGATTTGACTGATGCAGACACGGTAGAGCAAGTCGTGGAACGCGTCTCAACGGAATTTGGTCCAATCGATGTCTTAGTGAATAACGCTGGTGGTGATATTGCGGCTGACGGTAAGAGTAAAGCAACACCGAACGATGCTTTCATTCAAGATGCCGATCTGGTCGCCATACTCCATCGAAATTTGATGACGACAATGAAGGTGAGCCGTGCCGTTGCTCAACGTATGGTGGCAGCTGAGCGACCTGGTCGGATTATCAATATTTCTTCTCTTGCAGGACTTGCAGCAACGACTCATGAAACCACCTATGGGGTTGCGAAAGCAGGAGTTATCCATTTCACAAAGTGCCTCTCAGTGCAACTGCGCGAACATGGAATTAATGTTAACGCGGTCGCCCCCGGGCGCATCAAGAGTGCGCGTTGGATGGCAACGATCGAAAGTCGACCAGGAGCAGAGGAACTGCTTGGGGAAACACGGCCCTTGTTGCGGCTTGGTGAACCGGAAGACGTGGCGAACATAGTCGAGTTTTTTGCCGGGGATCTGGCGAAATTCGTGAGTGGTGAAGTGTTGCGAGTTGATGGTGGTCTGCAGACTACGACTGGGGCAGGCGAATCCTGAGCGTTCTCGGTGTAAGGAGTAACAGAAACGTTTGAACGTAGCTGTTGAAAACCAGTGTGGATGTCTCAGATCAGTCAGTTAAGTTCTTCAACCGATGCGCTGTTTGCTTTTTGGCGACCATGGTGCGGCGATAAAAGAGCACAGGACTTGCCATTCGTTGGAACGAACGGTCAGCACCAACATCATAGGAAAACGACCAATGGATTTTTTTCTGGATACGGCTTCCATTGAGTCCATTAAATCCTTTCAGGACTTTGGGCTTGTCGACGGCGTTACGACGAATCCCGCCTTGTTGGCTCAAGAAGGCCAAGAACCTCTTCGGCAATTAAAAGAGATTGCTGCTATGGTTGCCGGCCCGGTCTCTGCCCAAGTGGTTGAAACGGATCCTGAGCGAATAATTAAACACGCACAAAAACTAGCCCGTGTAGCAGACAACATTGTTGTGAAAATTCCAGCCTCGACCGCGGGTCTCCTGGCTGCGCAAGCGTTGCGCGCAGAAGGAATTAAATTACTTGTTACATTAAATGTCCACGCAGTTCAGACGATTCCCTTTATTCGAATGGGTGTGGATTATGTTGCAGTCTTTGTGGGTAGACTTGATGCCGCCAAGCTCGATAGCACGAGTTTGACCTGGGATACTCGCCGTGTGATCGATCAATTAAACAGTCCGACAAAGCTGATGGCCGCTTCGTTACGCACTCCGGATCATCTTACGAATGCTGTTGCCGCCGGCATACATGTGGCTACAGTTTCTCCCGCTTTTTGGAATCAGGTCTTTGCCAATCCAATCTTTACGTCTGTAGAACGCGAATTTCTTCAGAGCTGGCAACAATTACCACAAGAGCTCAGGAGAGGATACGAAAGTTGGGACGACGAAGAAGCTGGATGAGAAATACGCTGCTGAGAACGATTGTTCCAGATCCAACCGGTGAGTTGCGGGGTGTAAAGACCACGTTTGTCGGCGCTGCCACCGGATGCTGAAGTTCCTCCAGCTACCCAGCGTAGGCGGTCCAACTTGCGCCCCCTGCTACTCCACGCGTGCGTCCAATAATACTTCACGACTTTCGCGGGCTGATTGTTCGATGCCACGGCACATTTGGACAATTTTTGCACCCTCTTCTGCTGTCAGACGCGCTTGGCGGCCTGCCAAAATGCAATCTGCAAATTCATTGCATCCGGCAATGAAAGTGGATTCCCAATTCGTATCCATATCGGAGTAATTGGTTGTGACACCATCTCGATACATCACTACGGGGGGCGCGTCGAGTAATCTTGAACTGCAACGATTGACCCAAATAAAACCACGGCTGCCAGTAATTTCAAACCACTCATCTTCCGGAACATGATCTGATTGAACCAAGATTTCATCGGATTGAATCACTTCAAAGCTTCCGTACTTTGCCGCATCTTTATATTTCCAGATCACGACGGCAGGGCTATCGATTTTCCAGCCATGTTGTATTGTTTGATGACTGATCCAGGAAAATACTTTTTCCACGTCACCCATAAAGAATTGGGCGATTGCAAACACATGCGAGCCGTAATCTAGCATAATGCGTCCACCGCCACCTTTCTCTGGATCAAAACGCCAGGACCAACGCTCGTAAGGAATTTCCCAGCCTTGTTTGGTGCCAATGGTTGTTTTAATGCGCATCGATAGCGGTTCACCAATACTGCCAGAATCCAGTAATTCCTTTGCTCGGACTAATGGGGGGTAGTACTGAAAATTCTCAAATGTACGAAACATCTGGTCTGAGGCATTTGACGCACTTATGAGTTGATCGCATTCCGCCATCGTCGTAGCCATCGGCTTTTGCATCGAGACATGTTTACCTGCTGCCAGGGCATCTAAACCAATTTGTGCATGTAAGTGATGAGGCGTAATGATCTCTACTGCATCGACGTCGCTGTCATCGAGTAGATCGTGGTAGTTCGTATAGGCTTTTGTTGCACCCCAGGCCGCTTTTCGTTCCTGCACACGTTCTTCATTTACATCACAAACTGCAAACAACTCTGCGTTCGGAGCAAGTGCGTAACCTTGCGCATGGAGCTTCGAAATATTGCCGACTCCAATCAAGCCGATGCGGACTTTTGCCATGGGGAACTTTCGTAAAGTAGTCTGGATGCAGAATAGGCGTCTGTCCGCCCTGACCAACTGTCGTATCTGCTTTAATTGCGATCAAAGAGATGGTTAGATGATATCTGATTCAGGACACATACCAAGATAGCTGGCCATCGTTTTTAATTGCTGCGTCAGCATCTCACGCCCAGGCACAATGTCAAGACTGAGAGAGCGGGCGACCTCTAGCAGCTGCGTCTGTTCTGGCTTCATGATCACTTCCGCCACGAGTGTCCCGGGCTGGGCGCCAGTGAGATCGATTGGCAGGGGATCTTTTTCGTGCATACCTACCGATGTAGCATTAATAATAATGTCGTAACGATGCACATCACAGGCTGTGGCAGTGTGGACATCACAACTAGGTTGCGCTTTTTGTATGGTTTCAGCCAAGTGCCGAGCTTTATCGGATGTGCGATTGACGATTGTTAAATGCCCGACACCCTTCAGGGCTAAAGCGACCGCGATGGCCCGTCCTACACCACCGGCTCCAGCGAGCAGAACCCTGGAGTTGGTATCAAGATTGCGATGTAGGGAAATAGCGCGAAGCATGCCCAGGCCGTCAAATGTTTCGCCGATCAGTTGCCGCTTTGCGTTAAAACGTACTCCATTGACGACTCCACAGGCCAGCGCGTTCGGCATTAATTCATCACAAAGTTCGGCAACAGTTTTCTTGTGCGGTAAGCTGACGCAAAATCCGGGGCAATTGCGGATTGCTTTTAACCCAGCGATGGCGACAGACAATTGTTCTGTAGAAACATGAAAAGGGACGAAGGTCGAGTCCAGACGCATCTCGGCGAGTAAATCGTTGAAGGCAGCGGGCGTTTGTAGATGGTCTACAGGATCTGCGAAAAGGCCATACAATTTTGTCTTGCCGTTGATAACAACATGACGTGCAGTCATGATCAGTTCGTTTCCGATTTGGCTTGCAGGGAATAACAGCGTAACTCTTTGTCATTTCGCAGATAGACACTACGATTTGCAAAAGCAGGATGCGACCAGACCAGAGTTCGTGAGCCCACGTTGTGTGTCGGTGTGATGAGGTGAGCGCGGCTGACTTCCTCATATCCTAGGGGAGATAACCGAGCGATGATCAAGTCACCGAAGTCGTTGGCGATGAAGAAACGGTCTTTGTGGCGAATGGTAAAAGCACTTCCCCAGTGAACGGGTCGTTTTCCTGATGTGGGCTCATACGTGGTCCAAAGGCGATCTCCTGTGTCTAAGTTCACGCACGTATATCGCCCCCCTTCGCCACAGGCAAAAATATGGCCGTCCTGTAGAAAGGCATTGTTCATGACGCCTCCCACGCCTTTACGCCCAGAGCCTCGCCAAGCAATTTCTGCTGACAATCCATCTTGGGCAATATCGATGGCTGCCGACTGTCGATGAAAAGACATTATAAACAGACGGTGGTTGGATAATCTTGGTACTCCGATCGACATGGCAAAAGTGGATTCGAAGGGAACCGACCAATAGAGTTCACCAGATTCCGGATCGATCGCGTTGATTGAATCAGAATGCCAAATCAACAACTGGCGTTTGCCTGCAATCTCGTAAATCATAGGCGCGCAATAGCCAGGTTGCCGGGCGTCTAAAGCTCGCCAGCGTTCTTGACCAGTACGTTTGTCGAAGGCAATGCAGACGCTATCTTTACCACCCACCACACAGATCAATTGCTCTCCATCGACGAGTGGGTGAGCCGCAATACCCCACTCTGGTATCGTGAGTTTATAGTCTTCGACGAAGTTACGTGACCAGACAACGGTACCATCCGTCACATCAAAGCAAATCAAATGTCCTTCGGCACCGAGCGTAAAAACTCGGTTGCCATCAATCGTTGGTGTGCATCGCGGTCCAATAGCATAAGTTGACACCGTGGTGTAATCGCAACGATATGTGTGTTGCCAGAGTTTTATTCCGTCGCGTTCCCGCAGGCAAACCACGCGTTCTGTACCCGGGTGCAACTCTCTCACGAAGTTGTGGTTTTTGGGAATCTCGCCGGTATTCAAGTTTTTAGGGGGTGTTTTCTGCGGGAGGGCGACCCAATCCATCACGAAGACCCGGCCGTTGGCTACGGCCGGTCCGCTGTAACCCCCAGAAACGGTTGTTTTCCAACGCAAAGGGGGACCATTCTGTGGAAAGCGTTCGAGAATCCCTGTTTCTCGCCAAACAGAGTCGCGTCGGGGACCGAGCCACTGAGGCCAATCATCCGCCCACCCTTTCTGGGAGCAAGAAATTAAGACAAGAAGCGTAGCCACAAAACAATTGAAACAAGTGGTTTTCAATTTCTTCGATCCCCAGATGTTGCCGAAATTATTTGAGTTTCCGCCGATAGACGTGGACTTCCAAAGGTGCGAAATCATCCGCAAAAGTGCCTACCTGAGTGTTGATTTCTCGATCTTCCCACAAGACCTGGAAGGAGCCGTCGGGCACGTCAGGCATCTTCCATTGCACGTCCGTAATCACTGAGCGTTGCGTGTTCACCGCGATGAGCAACAGTTGCCCATTATGTTTGATGATTCGGGTGTGAACCTGCTGTGAACCGGTTGATTGGGACAGTGCAAATTGACCAGCGGAAGCCGAGAGCGTCGCTGCGCCAAGATCACGCAATTGGGCGGCAGAGGTTTTTACTGCTTTCCACAGTTCTGGATGTTTCTCACGCATCGGGCCGTTGTAGCTGTAGGAAAAATAAATAATGCCACGGGCTTCATGAGCAATGGAGAGGAACGTCATACAACGCAACTCTGCAGGTGTTGGTACAACGCCAGTATCGCCTGCCGGTTCACCAAACGCTTGCAATACCGCCAGTGTGGGACGGCGAAAACGTGTTGCTGCCCTCGCTTCATCTAGAAAACTCGATACTTTTACTAAGGGCCCGTCCGGAAATCCAGGATAGGGGTCGGGGGCAAGGATTTCGACAACATCGGCGTAGGAGCGAAAGACTGTGGAGAGACATGGTACGACAAGACGGGGGCGTCGGGGATCGGCCCGCGCGACAATTTCCGAAGATCGTTTTACGAACGGGAGTATGTCGAGATTCGGTTCGTCTTGAACGTACCAAGCGATCAGATTGGTGGGATTTGTGCTCGCCACATCACGCACAAACTTAGCGACGTGTTTTTCATAATCTTTTTGAATCGTGGTACGTTCTGTATCTTTGGCCTGCCACATGCGATCTTGAAGATGACGAGCGTAGGCCTCATTTTGAACCGAAAGAATGAGATTGAGTCCTTGCGCGTTCATTTGCTCCAACGCATTCTTGTAGCCTTGACTGTTACTCCATTCCCAGACAATGGTGTTCAGTCCCGAATCGACATACTCTTCAAGTAGACCGTCTTTTAAGAAGTTTTGCACGTAATAAAAACCGATAGGGAAAAACGGGTTTTCATCTTTGTAGAGAACCCCTCGATCGTCAGACCATACGGTACCTGCTTGCGGTGGTAACTTGTCAAATGGAATGGAAAGTGCGGTTGCGGTATTGCTTTCGGAGGTTGGTTGAACTTTCAAGGTGTGCCGACCCTCTGGCAATGCTGTGAGGTTCAGTGTGAACGTGGCACGAGCATTTTTATCGAGTCTGATCGTGAAAGGTTGCTGTTTTGCACTCTTGGTCGCGGTATCCGAACTTAGTGAAATCGTGCAGGTGGTGCCCGCGAGCCCGGATTGCCAACCTTCTATTTTCACCCGAGCTCGTTTCTGATTCGTATAGATGGACCGATCCAGCCAGACATCCAAGGGAGGTGGAGTCACTGTGTGGATATGTCGGCTGGCGAGTATTAATTGATTCTCTTGGCTGCGTGAGTCGGAGGTGTGGTCAGCACTCAAGGTTGCCAGGAACTGATGTTGGCCGGCATGGTCCGTGGCAAAGGAAAAACGTTCTGTACTCGTCGTGGGAGTCAATAAAACATGCTGGTGTTTAGATGTTTTCGAACCGTCAGGTCTTGTGATCGTAACGTGTAAGGTGGCATCGGTTTCTATCGGATTGAAGGATTCGGCGACAAGGTCCATGTGTCCGGGCGCCCCGGGCCCGGCAGCGAGTGACAGTCCGCAGCGGCGCCGGTCCCAGGAAATGTTGTCCAACGGTAATTTTCCAAAGTAACTGGGCGAGTGGAAGTTAGCGAAGGTTGGTGCCCAGGTCAAAATGTAACCTTGCCCACCGACCGAGCTGACACAGGTCAAATTAATCCGCCAGTCGGTGCCTGCACTGTCCGCTAAATCAAATGCAGCAAACGGTAGGGCAACTTCGGCTTGCCAGTAGGATTTGTCAGGAGCGATGAAAGTTGCACTGTCCCACGTAGCATTCCAGAGACTGTCGTAGTCCTTCGCGTCTTCTTGGGTATTGAGTGAATTTAAAGTGAAAACGTAATAACTGCTCGTACCTGGTGGCTGGATGAAGATTTGGATGTTTGGGCTAAACCAAACTCCTTCGTCGCGTGTTTCTGATCCACTTGGGATTCCGGATTGTGCGTCAGCTTGCATTCGGTAGCAGATGAAAAGTCCGTCATCATTGCTAATGACTTTGGCCCAGACCAAATCCTGGTGTTTTGCTGTTCCCTCGAGATTCCAGAATGTGGTAACAGGCTCGGCGTTTTGCCAGGCGTTGTCGTCCAGTTGTCCGTCAATCACGGGCGGCTGCGATGTGAGGACGGACTCCAAAGTTGGGACAGGCGGTCGAGTTGGCGCTGCGAAGAGTGTCAGGCGTGTAGGTAAATCGATCAGCATGCAAAGGCAGATGAGGAAAATTTGCGACAAACGAGGCATGCAAGATCTCCATTAATGCTGTGGGCGGTCATCGTCAGTGGTGTATTTGGTTTCGTACAGAGAAGGAACTAAAAGTTCCTTACCGCTGGAATGTCAGTCACGTTAACACGGAGGTGTCCCTTGGCAATTCTAGCTGTCGAAGGTAAATCCAGATCGAGGTTCCCGTTGCAACATCTGTTTGGCTTCAGAGTCATTGCCCACGAGGGTCTCTTGTTTGGGATCCCAGCGAAGGGAGCGTCCTAAACGAATGCTAATGTTGGCCAGATGCAGCGCGGTGGTACTGCGATGTTGCGACGTCACGTCGGAAATGGGTAGATCCCGAGACTGCACGCACTCGACAAAATTGCGCATGTGGCTCCCAGGTTCTTTACCACGATAGAGTTTTGCTATTACGTCTTCGGGGAGGGGCGCATCGGCAAGTTGTTCCACAGGCTTGCCTGCCAAAGTTGCCCGACTGACAAAGATACGTCCCGTTTCTCCTTCAAATAAAATTCCACTTCGATTTCCCTTTTTAACCGACAAAGTAACCGGTAATCCGCCCGGATAGATCATCTTGACTTCAAATTCGCTGGGCGTGTTGTATCCGTTCGCAATATCGGGCAAGTCAGCTTGCCCATCAATTTCAAGTGGCCCTGAATTTTGCATCCGCATGCCCCAATGCGCAATGTCGAGGTGGTGCGCGCCCCAATCGGTCATCATGCCTCCGCTGTATTCAAACCACCACCGAAAAGTTCCATGGCAGCGCTCAGGAATGTAGTCCACCCGGGGCGTTTGGCCTAACCATTGGTCCCAATTTAAATGCTTGGGCGCTGGTTGCACTTTGAATGGTCCTCCCGCAGGTGCGGCACCATTGGAAACGAGGACGTGTTTTAATTTTCCGAGGCGTCCTTGATGAACGATCGCGATCGCTTTCAGAAACAATAAGCCGAATTCACTGCGTTGCTGCGAACCGACTTGAAATATGCGGCCGGTTTCGTTGACAACCTGAACGAGCTGTTTTCCCTCTTCTACCGTCAATGTGAGAGGCTTCTCGCAATAAACGTCTTTGCCCGCTCGGCACGCAGCCATAGCAATAGGGACGTGCCAATGATCCGGCGTTGCGATCGTAATCGCATCGATGTCATCGCGGTCGAGGACATGACGGTAGTCAGCGTAGGCTCGTGCCGTGCCACCAGTTTGCTTTTGGGCTCGTCGAGCGTGTTCCTCATCCACATCGCAGACCGCCAGCAGGTCACCAAAGGGAAGCGTCTGCAGTGCCAATTGGGTACCTCGCCCTCCGACACCAACGGCAGCGAAACGCAGTCTGTCGTTGGGCGCATCGCTAGTAGCCCATGCATCCGGAGCATGTCCCACCCAGGACGAACCGACAAACGCCGCCCCCGTCCGAAGAAATTCACGTCGTGACGTCGTCGCTTGATGTTGCATTCCAAACCCTGTTATTTGTGTCCTTCGGTTCCCCCAAGGTATAGCAGGGCAACATTGGTCATGCCACGTCCAAGCAGAGTTCATGCGTGTGGTGGTGTTCGGCGTGCCGACTTGAGTTACGCGTGTGAGAAGACGGAGCTACTGAGAACGCTTGAACTGTCGGAAAAGGAACTTTCGTAGATTTCCATGGAGTGAAGGATGCTGAGGAACATGTTGGATAGGTGGCTGTCGCCTTCCTGCCAGTACTGGCCATGTTTAAGCCCCATATTTGAGCCACCAGCGACCATGGTGGGAAGATTTTTGGGATAGTGCGTGGTACTGGCGCCACTGCCATAAAGCACGATGCTGTTGTCCAAGACACTCCCATTTTTGTCTTTGTACTCCTGCAATCGGTTAAAGAAGTATGCCAGCTGTTCGCTCAAAAATAGATCGTACTTAGCGAAATCAAGTTGCCCATCTTTGTCCTCGGCGTGGGACAGACTGTGGTGGGTTCGACTAAGACCAAGTTTGAGAGGAAAAGTGTCACTGATCCCCATGCCGTCTTCGCGATTCAGCATGAACGCCACGCTTCGCGTGATGTCGGCATCGAACGCTAAAGCGATTAGATCAAACATATTGCGGTAGTATTCCGCCGGGTCACCTTCGGAATGCGCATCTAGGTTTAAGTGCGAATAATCTTGTTCCTTGAGTGGAATATCAATCCATTTTTCAGACGTAATCAGTCTTGATTCAACTTCACTTAACGACGTCAGGTATTGGTCCATCTTTTCACGGTCAGACTTGCCCAGTTTATTGTTTAAAGAACGGGCACTTTCGAGTACGGCGTCGACTAGTTTAATGCGCCGCTTTAGTTCGTCACGCTGGGTTTCCAGTGAAGCACGATCTGTACGAAAGAGTCGATCAAAAATTCGCCGCGGATTATTTTCGGCAGGAATTGGTTTGCCTTCCAAACTATAGGAAATCGTGCCAGTGCGAGACAGAAACCCCGTGCCGGCATCAATCGATAAGACAAGCGACGGTTGACGACAGAATTGTTTAGTGTGCAGTGCCACAATTTGGTCGAGTGCAACAGAGTTATATGTTCCCGGTTTCGGATTGCGTAAGTTCGCACCGGTTAACCACATATCAGAACATACGTGAGGATCGGCTTTTGTGCCGTTTTCATGGTAAAGCCCACCGAGAAAACTCAGTTGCTGCCGAAAGGGGCTAAGCGGTTCCGTTGATTTTCCAAAAACGAAGCTCCCATTTTCCTCTGCGCGAGGGAACCAACTCCACTCATCGATGCCGTGTTCGCTCCGCGGAAGAGACATGCCATTGGCGGTATAAAGAGCACAGAAACGACGCGGGGTTTGTTCGGCAACCTCTTTCCCCATCGCGTCTAAGACGGGAAGCGCCAAAGTAGCGCCCGCAACGCCTTGAAGTACGGACCGACGATTAAGCTTTAGTGTCATGTCTATTTCCGGATTAAAAAGTGGAACTCAAAAAAATCAGCTCTCTCGAGAATTAATCAATGCAGGAGCAGAATGGAACGCTTATGCCAGTTGCGGCTTCTTTTCAAAACACGCAATCGATTATTTCGTGAGAAACAGGTCACTCTGAATAATAAACCGAAATAGATCGTGCATGAGGTAGTCATTCTCTCTTAATTGTACCCCCTCTTCCTTGAGGAATTCAATCTCATTGTAAGTTAGATTACGGCCGGTAGCATAGCTTGCCAAATGTTTCATGAAGCTGAATGCCACTTGATCCATGCGTTTTTGGGCCAGATACGACTTCAGGTCACGCGAATTTTTAATTGGGGTGGAATCGGGGAGCGTGGTTTGAATATTAACTTCCGCATCCCGTCGAAAACGCCCCGCAGCGTCATACTCCTCGAAAGGAAGCCCCCATGGATCGATTCCAGCGTGACATTTCATACAACCTTCTTGGTTCCGATGTCGGGCAAGTTTTTCTGAGAGGGTCAATTGTGCGCCGTCATCTTCGGGTAATGTCGGTACATTTGGTGGTGGATCATCCGGAGGCTCTGCAATGATCTTGCGCGCCAGCCAGGCTCCACGTTTAATCGGATTGGATTTGCGTCCGTCGGAAAGGCCCGCGAGAATTCCGGCTTGCGACAACAGCCCACCGAGGTTGTCGTCGTGGTGCGGAATCGGGACAAAGTTAAAACCAGATTCTGTCTGTTCACCCAAATCGTAATAATTTGCCACGACCTCGTTGGCAACCACAAAGTCCGATTGCAGGATGTTTTTCAACGGCAAGTTGTGTTGGATGAGATACTGCAAAAATTCGATGGGTTCTTGTCGCAACGCCGTTTTGGTGTCACGTGTCAGTTTTGGATGACGTTTCAGGTCGGTGTCGACGACGTCGAGTTTTTCCAAAGCCAGCCATTGGGATGCAAACTCATTTGTAAATTGCGCAAATTGTGAATTCTCGATTAAGCGGACGATCTCTGTATCCAAAGCAGCAGAGAGTGTTCCTTGCTCGGCATGCTCTAATAACTTCTCGTCTGGAGAGGCGTTCCAAAGAAAATACGATAGCTTTGCAGCCAATTCGTACATGTTAATGGTTTCAGGTTCCGGTGTTTCACTCGTTTCGATTAAAAAGAGAAACTGTGGGGAAGTTAATACGACAAGCAACGCATCTTGAACACTTTGCTGAAAATCCTTGGTCTCGGTATAAGCATCTTCCCAGATGCGGTGTAATGCGTCGGCTTCGACGGGAGTGAGAGGCCGGCGAAAAGCACGCTGGGCAAAGGAGGTGATGACTTCTCGAGCATAGACTGCGGGTTTGTTTTTGTCTGGAGAAGCAAAGAAAATGTTCGTGTGCGATTGGGGAGGCCAGCTCTCGAAAAGAGGACCTTCAAATTCGATGGACTGCACCAGCATACGCGGCATGTCGCGGCCGTCCGTATATTCGCTGCGTACGCCAATTTCGCGGATCCCGGCCAGATAGTTCACGTTATCTTTTTCGACATCAGGGCTGGGGAAATTGCTGATGGCTTCCTCAAAGACGTACTCCTCGCGGTCGTTGGATACGGTTTGAGGTGCTCCAACAGGGTTCAGCGTACTGCCACAATCTCGCCTTAATCCGAGGTGGACTCCTAATCGTGGTCGGCGCTGCTCGAAAACTTGAAATCGTTTCGCTAGGGCGCTGGAGTTCTCTAAGGGAGAGAGGACAAGCCGGGTGATACGGTCACTGCCTGCATGATTTGCAGCAATAGTGAGAGGACCTGCGGCAGTTCTGACCAACATGAAAGCCGGCTGTCGCAACAGACCACTAAACCATCGGCCGTTTAATTGGAGCGTTAAATTCTGCGGTGGTTCGTTGGGAGCCGTTGCGAATTGCCGTCCAGGTTCGATGAGTGCTTCTAGTTCTGCAACTTCCAGAGCGCGACGATAAATTCGCACTTCGTCAATTTCACCAGCAAAGAATGCCGAGTTCTGAATACTGCCGATGTGTAATGAGACTTTAGGGTTATTAAGAGTTTCCGATCCGATCGTGCCGACCCCGACTTCATAGCCATTGACATACAGACGGGTTGCCTTGTCACCGCGTTGTACCGTCACTGCGACGTGTTGCCACTGATTTGCGCGGATGACGCCTGCTTTTGATTCCACTGTGCCGTTATGCAAACCATCTGCTTTGGCTGTTTCGATACGGATTACGCCATTGCCATTCGGCATGTCGAATAACCAGCCGTGTGTATATCCATATCCTCCCAAGGAAACGATACCGGATTGGCGTAGCTCTCGTGGCTTGATCCAGGCAGCCACAGTGAAATCGCCGTTGTCGACATGAAGTCTGTCGTCATGTGGGACGACGACGTGAGACGCGTCTCCAGACAATGAGGCACTTTGGCCAAAAGGAGATGTGACAAATTTGACGTCGCCTTGCAATTGCCCGTCGAGATTTTTTTCGCCCGGCACTCCTTGAGCATTGCCGTCCAGTTTCCAATGGCCGATGAGTCCTTCCTCGATGCGGGAGTCCTTGATCGTGACGCTTTCTTTTTCTGTGGAGGTCAAATAAACTTCTGCTTGGTAGATCCCTGCTTGGGGAATCTGAACGATTTGAGGTTCCGTAAGATCTCCTGTGACGATGACCTGATCGTGACTCTTCTCTTGAACGGTTGCGCCGGGGTCGAGCAGTAATGCGTCGTCATAAGGAGTGGCCCTGACCTTCACACGAAATCGACCTAGATCCGGAAGTTCCCTCAAGGAAATCTTGAAGTTGGCCCTTGGTCCGTAGGTACTTGATTGCCCAAAGATTTCTTCGCTTGGTATGGCGGGCCGGAGTAATAAGCCTTCCGGAATGGTCTCCCATGCTGAGCCTTTTGGATAACCGTCACTGCCGCGGACGCAGGCGAAGACGGCATGGTAAATACTATCGTATTCCCGCCAACCGCGCACGGTACCATTACCCTCATATCCTTCGATGAAACGATACTCGGTGCGCATGAAAAACGGTGTGTATTCAAATGGCTTGGTTGGGGCCAGTTGACTCACAATGAAATCTTGATTTGGCAATAAGCGACTGAGTGCGCCGAGAATCAGATCGTCAGGACAGGGTTCCGGATTGATGGCGGCTCCCAGATCCATGCGAAAGTTTTGGATTACCGGTTTGGCATCCTCATCCACGATACAAAGATCTAGAGCCTTCTCAGCAATGTTGAAATATGCTTCTACCAACAGCGGGGAGAGAAGCATCGTTTGCTCATTATTTAAAAAACCATCTTTCGATACGGCATCCGGTGGTAAGACTTCGGTTAAATCATCCGTAATTCCAAGTAAATCCCGTAAGGAGTTGCGATATTGTGCAACCGTCAGACGTCGTACGGATCCATTTTTGTCAGCTTGGCGACGTTTAGCGAAGATCAGCGCCTCTTCGGCCCATTGTATAAGTTGTGTTCGCTGCTCTTCGTTGAGTTGTTCCTCATCTTCTGGGGGCATGAGGCCTGTAGAAATTTGTTCCAGTATTCCCTGCCAGAGAAAAGGGCTACGGCCTTCCAATTGTCCGGTGAGATGATCAACGCGTATCCCGGATTTCATGTTGTCGGCGTTATGGCATCGTAGGCAGTATTCTTTTAAGAGTGGTTGAATGTGGTCGACAAAGCGTTCTTTGATCACGACTGAGGAGACATCTTTGGTCGCTTGGGACGGTTTTGTCTCTTGAGCTTGAAGAGATGTAGTGAGAGACTGGACAGCAATTGAAATGCCGAATGACAAGCAAAGGTGACGAGAGATATTGTTCATTGCTCGAATTGAAAAGTGAGTTGTGTTTTAGGGGACCAAAAGACGTTCAATGTGAGATCTGTTCTTGCAGTAGCCGTTAAACGGTAGAGGTAGTCACCGCTGCGTAATTCTAGCAGTGGTTTGCCCAAGAGGGCCCTGTTGAGCGAGCCTGAGCTGTTTATTGTAGTCTGCTGGAGTAAAAGCAACAGGGACATCGAAGAACATTTGTCATCCACAGGTTACCTGAACCAATGAGTAGGTTGTCTTCAACCTCGCTCC
>JAKVBY010000037.1:38006-85112 GCA_022446825.1 Pirellulaceae bacterium | reverse complement strand
AACTAGATTTTGAAAGTTGCGAACGATTTTGCCTTGTGGTCTCTGAAAAGATTTGCAGGGGTTGTTTACATGCAATGTCGTGGCTGCTCCAAAGGCAGGCAAAGAACTCAGCCAAGCTCGATGACCGAGGCAGTCCTTCGTGTTTTAGTGCCGCGTGGTAGGCCGAGATCACAACTCGTCATGTTCTTGTCGCGGTTCGAAACAGAGTCGTCAAATCCCCTGTCACGGGACCAGGCTTGCCACTGCCAATTGTGCGGCTATCGACTTTAACTACCGGAATGATCTCTGCTGCACTTCCTGTAAGAAAGCATTCATCTGCGATGTAGACATCGTGTCGAGTCAAAGGAATCTCACGAACCGGCAGTTTTAATTTTGCCGCGAGTTCGATCACCACTTGACGCGTGATTCCTTCGAGAATGCCGGCATCAATTGGGGGTGTAAGAATTTGTTGGTTGTGAACTAGAAAGATGTTGTCGCCGGTACACTCAGCAACTTCACCTTTGTGATTGAGCATCAAGGCTTCCACGCAACCGGCCTGCATTCCTTCAATCTTGGCAAGAATATTGTTCAAGTAATTGAGGGATTTGATTCGCGGATTTAAAGCAGCAGGATGATTTCGTGTCGTGCTAACGGTCACAATTTCCAGCCCATTTTGATAAAAGTGGTCTGGGTACAGAGTGATATGGTCGGCAATAATGATGACTTGTGGATTACTGCACTTATTGGGATCCAGTCCAAGTGTTCCCGCCCCTCGTGTCACGACTAGGCGGACATAGCCGTCTTGAATTCCATTTGCTCGGACGGTTTCGTTGACGGCGTTTACAAGTTCCGGTACATCCATTGGAATTTCTAGCCAAATCGCTTGAGCAGAATCCCAGAGTCGTTCCAGATGATCTTCTAAGCGAAAGACCTTGCCATTGTAGACACGCAATCCCTCGAACACACCGTCACCGTAGAGTAAGCCGTGATCGTAGACGCTAATGGTAGCGTCTTCTTTGGGGACGAGTTTTCCATTAATCCAGATTTGCAGAGACATTGACGTTAAAGCAACCAGCCGTTCAATAATGAATATAAAAGCTGCCGCCTAACGATCTGTCGTGAACAGCTCTCTTACACTTTTTCGACAAGTCCCTCGACCAGTCGCACGGTGCGATCTGCTTCTTGAGCGATGGAATTGTCATGAGTAACCATGACTATAGTGAGGTTGTGCTGTGCATTCAAGGTGCGCAAAATTTTCATGATATCTAAACCGTTTGATCGATCTAGATTACCTGTCGGTTCGTCCGCCAGCAGTAACTGTGGTTCAGCAATCAAGGAGCGGGCGATTGCGGCGCGCTGCATTTCGCCGCCTGATAGTTCGCGCGGCTTATGCGTCAAGCGGTGCGACAGTCCAACAAGTTCCAATAAATCCTTGGCATGATTCTGGTGCTTGCGACGGTTGAGCAGATAACTCACAGCCCCACGCGAAATCATAATTGGCGTAAGGACATTTTCGAGGACCGTTAGTTCCGGAAGGAGGTGATAGAACTGAAAAATCATGCCGAAGTAGCGATTACGCAAAATGTCTCGTGAGGACGAGGGAAGGTTGTCTATGCGGTTGCCTTCAAAAGTTATTTCACCTGCGTCGGGCGCATCCAGTGTTGCGAGGAGGTGTAACAAAGTACTTTTTCCTGAACCGCTTTGGCCAATGATGGAGACGAATTCGCCTGCCGTCAGGGAAAAATCTATGCCTCTTAACACAGGGATAGTCACACTGCCTTTGACGTAGCTTTTCATGAGCTGACGACATTCCAGGAGTGCAGGCGATTGATCGGCAGGTGAAACGTGGTGCTGACCTGTTTTACCGGACGGCAAAGTGCGGTCATCCACAGAGTGAATTCGTCGTGACTCGGGTTTGATGGAAGTTGGCAAAGCACTACTCATAACGTAACGCCTCCACGGGATGTAGACGTGCGGCACGAATTGCCGGCAGGATGCTGGCCAACACCGCAATCGACACAGCGCCGATGGTGACCCAAACAACGGTCAGCGGGTTGGTAATGGTAGGAATTGTTTCAAAATAATAAATCGTTGGATCGAAGACTTCCTGGCCGGTCAGGATTTCGACGAATCCGGCAATTTCGTTTAAGTATTTTACAAAGATCAGGCCCAGGACCATGCCCACGCCGGAACCTACAATGCCGAGTGAAAAGCCATAGCTCAGAAAGATGCTCATCACACCGCGGCTAGGTGCACCTAACGATTTAAGCACCCCAATGTCACGAGTTTTTTCCACGACGATCATGAAAAATGTTGCCAAAATACCGAAACCAGCGACTGCGATAATGAGGAATAGCAAAATGTTCAAGATAGTCGTTTCCATCTGGACTGCGGCCAACAAAGGACCTTGCATATCGCGCCAACTCTGGATGCTGTATCCAAAGGTTTCTACAGGGAAATGAGCGCGTAGTCGGTCACGAACCGTTTCTAAATCCGCAGTGGGATTTAATCGAAGTTGTAGTGAGGAAACAGTTCGCGAGCCGGTTTCAGGGTGAAACATGTTTCGCATTTCTTGTAATTTGCTGAGTGGTACGAAGGCAAAGGTTGAGTCGTATTCGCTCATTTTACTTTCATATAAATCCACCACGGTAAAGGATTCAAAAATGGCTTTTACTTCTTGACCGGCGTTGGGAAACTGAATTTGAACATCATCCCCGGGTTGGCAGAAGAAATGATCTCGGACCTCTCCATCCGCCGTTTTGTGACGTGAAGTACAGATGGCCATGCCCAGAATCACCCCGGTGTGTTGTTCATCCATCGGGTCGAAGACGTCTGAGTGCGTGGTTTGCGAGTAGACTGAATCCGTTTCCTGCAGCGAATTATCTGGCGATGTTTTGTCCAGGCTTGTTTGTGTTACCCCACTGTCTAGCTTGCTCGGAAGTTCCGGAATATCGTCCGGTAATTCGAACGTTTCCAATGGCTCCGCGGCAGGTTGTATTATCGCCGAATCTATTTGCGCATTGTCGTTTGACGGTCGTTGCGAAAGGGAACGTTCGAGGCCAACGCGCCAACGGCGATGTTGCCAACCCGAGGTTGGAAAGTTTACGCGTTCTTCGTCGTAGCCATCTTCACGCAATGCAAAGCTTAAGTTGTTTTGGTTCTGCGGATGAATGAGATAAGGGCTAAAATCACAGACCTCGCCGTAGGTAGCGGGGTCGATACCAAGGAAGTTGATCCACTTGGTCATTGACCGACCGTTGGAGAGGCGGATATTCACCATGGCCGGGACATGAACCACGGGTGTCATGGCGACCACGTCATCACCAAGAACACGCTGGATTTCCTGCATGTGCCATGCGGGTTCGGGCATACCACTTGGTTCGTAACACTCGATCACGATATCGGAAAGGATGCCGTGCATGCGTTTGTGCATTTCATGAGTGAAACCCGACATGACACTATTGACGACGATGAGTGTCGCAACTCCGAGTGTGACACTCATAATCGATGCCAACGCGATATAACGAGTGCGGAGATAGCGCCACGAAAGTAGCAGCTTATACATTGCCATTCCTTCGGCTAAAAACAGACGGCGACCATCCATGGGCCGGGTCGCTATTGTAACGCTGGTCGGGAGTTCGACGAAGGGATATCTGACCGTGTTCTTTAGCCGCGTGCTAGCACTTTTGGCTTTGTGTTACTCGCCTTCGGGTCTCAACAGTGGAAATAAAATCACTTCGCGAATCGATTGTGCGTTCGTTAGCAGCATTACCAAACGGTCGATCCCTACTCCAAGGCCACCTGCAGGAGGCATGCCGTGGCGCAGTGCTCGTACGAAATCATGGTCCATCGTCGCCATGGAGTCTTCTGCAGAAAGGCCAGCCAATTGCGTTTTAAATAACTCTTCCTGCAAGTCTGGATCGTTCAACTCAGTGTAGGCATTTGCGACTTCCATGCCTTGGATGAATAGTTCGAATCTTTCCGCAATTTTCGGATTGTCACGTTTTCTTTTTGTCAATGGACAGATACTGGCGGGATAATCGATCACAAAGACCGGTCCGACAAGGGCGTCTTCGACCTTTTCCTCAAAGACTTCGTTCTTGATCACATCGGGATGCTTGCCTGTTGTTTCAAATCCCATTTGACTGGCCAAATCATTGATTGCCTCGATGTCATCAGAGTCGAGTCCAGTATGTTCTGAAAACAAGGAGTCATAAGATTTGCGGGCGAATGGCGGTGAAAAGTCAATTTCCGCGTTACCCCAGGGAATGGTCAGCTTGTCGTTGATGGCTTGGAGTGCATTGACGATTAAGTTTTCAGTCAGATCCATCATCGTTTCATAGTTACCATACGCTTGATATACCTCCAGCATCGTGAACTCAGGGTTGTGCTTTTGGCTGATGCCTTCGTTTCGATAAACACGCCCGAGTTCGTAAACACGTTCCATCCCTCCGACAAGTAGGCGTTTTAAGTGCAATTCCAATGCGATGCGCATGAAGAGATCGATGTCCAACGCATTGTGGTGGGTCTTAAAGGGACGTGCCGCTGCTCCACCCGCAATCGAATGGAGTGTCGGTCCTTCGATTTCAACATAATTTTCCAGACCTAAGGTGCGGCGAATTGACTGTACGATTTTTGTGCGATCTAAGAAGCGATCGAGTACGCCATCGGTATATGTCAAATCAACGTAGCGCATGCGCTGCCGCATTTCTGGATCAGCAATCCCGTGAAACTTTTCCGGAGGCGGTTCAATTGACTTGCCCAGAAAATGAATTTTTTCAGCAAAAATCGATAATTCTCCGGTCTTGGTTCTTCGCAATTGCCCATCGACACCGACGAGATCCCCCAGATCGATACATTGGACCGTTTCCCAGTTCTCGTCACCAATCTGCTTTTTTCCCACAAATAATTGAATTTGGCCCGACCAATCTTTGATGTCCAGGAATTTCAGTTTGCCTTGGCCGCGTTGGAGTACGACCCGACCGGCGGCACGCACCCGAGGACCGATCAATTCGGTTTTACCTTGAGCACTGATCCATTCGCGAAAGGGTACTTCTACTCCTGGAGCACTATCGACGACCCACATAGTAGTCGGCCGACCGGTCCTTTTGTCCTCGACCTGAATTCCCCGCAGTAACGGCAATTCAACTTTACTACCATCTTCGCATTTCAACCGAATTTCTGCGGCCCGAGAAATGATCCCGCCGATTCCTTGATGGTCGTCAAAGCGGCTCCCCCACGGGTCAACTCCTAATTCCTGAAGACGCGCCAGTTTTTCGCGTCGAGCCTGCTCGTGGACACCAGCATCACTTAGCATGTCGTTTACCATAGTGGTCTCTTTTATTCATTTCTATGCGACCGGTTGGCCCTCAAAGGTAGTCCGTCCAACCGTTTTCTTTGATTAAGGTGACAAGACGTCGAACGCCTTCTTCATCACTTTTATTGGCAATAAGGGTTGCGTCAGGTGTGTGAACAATAATGCAATTTTTCATTCCGATCGTGGCAACCAAGTGCTGTCCATCGCTGCGAACAATGCAGCCTTGCGTTTCAACTCCGAGGTGCTTGCCGATGACAGTGTTTCCGTTTTCATCGCTGCCGTGAATCCGAGCTAGTGATTGCCAACTTCCAACATCATCCCACTGGAAGGGTGCTTCAACGACAAGAATGTCGTGGTAATGCTCCATCACAGCATAGTCGATGGACTTGCCGTCGATGGCGTGAAAGGCTTTAGCAAGGACTGCTGGAAACTGATTTTTCCCAATGGCCGCGGCAATTGAGTCAAGCTGCGAATACATTTCTGGCTGCAAAGTTTCTAACGCGCGAAGAATCGTTCTGGCTTTCCAGACGAAGATGCCGGAGTTCCAATAGAAACGCCCAGCTGCTAGATAATCTTTGGCAACGCTCGCAGCGGGTTTTTCACGAAAACGTTTTACGGTGAAGGTCGGAATGGTCGATTGTTCCGGTTGGTCGATGGCGAGGGCCGTATCACGTTCGATATATCCGAATGATTCGGCGGGATAGGTGGGGCGAATTCCAAACGTCACAATCCGTGACGGTTGCTCTTCTACTAAATCAGCTGCCCAGTTGGCGGCAGCGCAAAATTGCGAATTGGGTGTAATTATGTGATCCGCTGGCATCACGATCATGGTCGCTTCTTCGTCAATCTGCCGAACGAGGACGGCCGCTAGACCGATGGCAGGTGCCGTGTTGCGTTGGGCCGGTTCTCCGATGATTGATTCCGGTGCAATCTCGGTGAGTTGGGCGGCAATGGAGTCGATCAGTTGTTGGTTGGTCACAATCAACGTGCGATCTGTGGGGATCAGCTTTTCAATGCGCCGAACGGTCGCCTGGAGCATCGACTCGCCATTGCTTAGTTCAAGCAATTGTTTCGGTTTGGCAACACGGCTGGAAGGCCAAAAACGTGTGCCAACTCCGCCAGCCATAATCACTGCGTGAAGCATTAGAATGACTTAACCAAAGAGACCAAAATCAAAGTTTGCGAAAATACCAGGGTTAGGAAGCGGTTTGTGCTTTCCCAAACCACTGAGACTGGGTAACTCGTAACCCAGGCTCTATCTTCTGCGCCACTTGGTTTGCATCAAGAGCCCATAGCGGACTTACTTCAACCAGGATACCGTCTTCAACATGCGCATCTGCCTCTCGTAACCATTGCTTGTGCAACGCAACTATGGCAGCTTGAGCGGTTTGAGGCGTATCCGCCGGGCTTCCAGCGGTATTTTTGACCGGCGCAAAGCATTCGGATTTTCTCCCCTCCACCACAATGGCGTTGTGGGCAAAGGGAAGCAGGTCAAAGATAAATCGTTCGTATTTAATCGCGTTGGGTTGAGAGGGTTCTACCCAATTTCCCGAGGGATCGATATGCGCTACTTTTTTTTTCGCTAAGTGAAAAGGTAGTGTGGCAGGATCCTGTACCATCCGTTGTAAAAACTTTCGACTAAAAATATGGACGCCCATATTGCCCGCCCATAATTTGAGCTCGCCGTTAGCCGTTCGTCCGATAGCAGCCTCCCGCGGTAGGTCGCTGTATTCAATGATGCGGAGGTGACCGTCGAGCAAAACGACATTTCCGACTTTTTCCAAAGGGCCTGTTTTAGACACTACTTGAGTTGTTAATTCTGACTGGGCGTGAAGATGGTATCCCACTAACAGCGGGTCACAAATCTGGACGAGCGGATTATCGACTTGACAGTAGAATAAGTGATCTAGATTGCGTTCTTCGGCATTGATCAAAATCCCGTTGCGGTCCATAGCCGGGAGCATCCCGCCGTGCCCATCAGGACTTAAGCACAATGAGTCCTTTGACTTCATCAGCAATTTTCCACTCTGGGCAGCTCTGGCGGGCATTGTACCCTGACAAAAAAATGTCAAGTTCTCCGGTGCGAGACCGAATCGATTGTGCGCAGTGAAAAAGTCAACCGTCTCCTTGTGGGTCACAGGACTGGTCATGATGTAGAGCGGAATTGCGGCGCCGTATCGTGTGCCAACTGCCAGCAAACGTTCGGTGAGAATCTGAAATAAAGAGGCATTGGAGATAGGCCCGATTGGAAACATTCCTTTGGGATGATCGAATCCAAGACGAGACCCTTGTCCACCTGCGACGAGTATTAAACCGATCTTACCTTGGCTGAGTGCTGTTTCTCCCAAGGCCCTCGCTTCCGTAGGAGGAATATTGGCTCCCGATCCATCGAGGCGTATGGCTGGTGGCGCCACTGCTTTCATCGCCAACGCCTTTACAGAATCGTCCACAGCGGTTTTGGCAAGACGAAGGTTGTCCCAATCAATCGCCTGGATTTGATTTGTAAGTTGTAGGCGACTTTCCGTAGTTAAGTCGTCCCAAAACTGTAGCAAATGCTTTTGATTGAAAGACTCAAGCAGAGCTGTAAGGTGTTCAAAAGACCTGTTGCTTGTCATCGCGACTAAATTTTTTGTGCGCTCAGGGAGCCTAGAAGATCCATCCTCTTACGAATGCATATGCCAAGAATCCGAGCATCGGAAACAGTAACAGAATGGTGCCATAGGTGAAAAGTGTCGTCCAAGTTTTACGTGGCCAACGTGCCATAAGCCTAGAAACGAGTTTTTGTCAGGAGCTGAAAATCAAAAGCGGATACTTATAGGATCAATGCGACATCTTCACCTTCTGTGCAGCACCCGAGGGATTGCCTAAACGTTTTGCGATCTAGGCAGATTATGCCAAAGTCCGAGGAGGCTGTCATGGCCTAACGTTTAGAAGACCTCTCGTGAAAACGACCATTGCCACCGAGGGAGTGCGGGCTTGGGAAGACTACTTACAATAGTTCGCGCGGCACAATACCGCTGGGCACTAGATGAATAGGTCGCCCCGAGTGGTCAATAATCGCATCATCCGTTTTTAGACCCAAGGCGTGATAAACAATGGCACAGAAATCCTCAACGTTAATCTTCCGGTCGATTGGGTGCTCTGCTTTTGAGTTCGTAGCACCGATGATTTGTCCGTGACGGTAGCCCCCGCCCGCCAGCAAAATACTTTGAGCTTGTGGCCAGTGATCGCGCCCCGCATCCTTGTTAATTTTTGGTGTGCGACCAAATTCACCAGCAGAAATGACGAGCGTGTCTTCCAGCATGCCGCGTTCGGCCATGTCTTGTATTAAAACGCCAACGGCTCGGTCATGGCGAGGCATTTTATCATTGAGCGCCTTCTCGAAATTGCCGTGATCGTCCCAATATCCGGTATTCAAAGAAACATAGCGTGCGCCTGCTTCGATCAGCCGGCGAGCGAGTAATGCCTGCTCGCCCCAGCCCTCGCCATACCGCTCTCGGGTTTTGGGATCTTCGTTTTCCAACTCAAAGGCAGCCCGGGTGCGTCCAGAAAGGACAATGTCTAAAGCTTGTTGGCTAACAGAATCGAGATGGTCATAGGTGGCATTCGCATCGACACCTCGGCGCAAAGCGTCGAACTGCTTCTGTAAGGAGACACGATTCAACATGCGTCCTTCATCTAAACCATCGACTAAACTAAAACTTTTGTGGTCCCCGGTAGGCAAACGGCCTGCTTCATTGCCGTAACTGAATTCACCATAACGGAACGGATTGTGGGCGACTCCTAACCACGCACCTCCGTGGTAGCCAAACCCACCATCATTCATGTTGATGGTGGGCAGCACGCCTGTTTGGCAAGCACCAAGTAAATTTGAAGCGACCGCACCCATGGAGGGATAACGTGGTGGCCGGTCTGATCCAGTTGCACCCGTTCGGCCGGTGAGCATCCAGTGTGCGGCGGCCCAGTGATCCCCGTTGCCGTGTGAAAAACTGCGGATCACCGTAGCTTTGTCCATGATCTTTGCCTGTTCTACACACAGGTTGGAAACATCCAGGCCCGGTAGTGTGGAGGCAATCGGAGTAAATGGCCCGCGCACTTCTGAGGGCGAATCAGGCTTTAAATCAAAAGTATCGAGTTGTGATGGACCACCATGTTGCCAAATTAAGATGACCGATTTCTTGGAAGCATACTGTGTTGCTTTCCCCGCCGCGGTCGCAGCATCTGCTTCATGACGCAATAAGTGGGACAGGGATAACCCAAATGCGGACAGTCCACCAATTTCAATGAATTTTCGCCGGCTTATGCCGTTACATAACTTTGCGTTGGATTTTCCCTGAATTTGTAGCATCTTGAACCTCAGGAACAGAAGAAGCAGACGATTTTCCACGTCTGTTGTGGACTCAATTATTGTCGGCAGGTTGGAACGCCGGCATGCAAGCCGATTATAATCAGTTACCGAAAGGCCGTGCAATCTGGTTTCGATTAGGTCTGGCGACCTTAGTGACAGCAAAGAGCTAGTCTATTTGCGATAAGTCATTCCGATTGGGTGGTTTGTGATGATTTCTGACAAACCGAAGATCAGGCAAGAATTTCTCCGCCAGTAAACCCGGTATTGTTGTTCTCCAACTGTTTTTCATCGGGAGCACTTCCCAGCGACGCGATTTGCGTCCCTCTTGTCGGATGCTGATAACATCCACGTTGGTCAGAGTATGGGATTTTTCGACTGTCTGATAGCCAATTTCCTCGACCACACTCTGGGAAATTTNCCACGTGNCCCATCGACGAAAAAGCCAGATCGATGGTGGCATGCCCTGCTGAATTCCAGAGACTNCAGTCATCCCCCCGAAGCATATAGAATGGACCGCGCCGAGTCGCAAAGTTTTCTGTTGGCGTGAAAACATCATGGCAGCCGAAACAAGGCTGGCAGAGCAGTGACTGGATGTCTTGTAAAGAATCGACGAAGAGTTGCTACGGCGATGGCCAGAGAAAAGGGTGACGCGGAACAATGCGATTGTCAGGGCAGCTATTTTGTAAAGCAACGTTGCACTGTAACTTTAGGAAAGTTACCTCGTGAAAATTCTGCTCTGGCTCGAGATTCTGCTAAGATCAGGAGAACAAGGGGGGAAAGTTGAGAGTACTACGTTTTTAGCCCAACGTTCTATCCTAAATCAGTTTTTTCATTGTATTACGCGGTCCGTTCATGTTGATTCTATTGCAAGTGACCGGTGGGTTGGAGGTTCTACAACGTCCCAGCTTTAGGTGGGTTGGTGTACTCGTTGTTGCTGTGGTGCTCGCAGGTTGTAGAGGGACTACAGACAATTCCGGAGGTGGCGCAGGCCTTCCGCAAATCAGCAAGAACAATGATTTCAGCCCAAGCCATCAGCGCATGCTGGAGATGCTGGCCGATATTCGAGATCGAGCACCTGATGAGCACCAATACTTTGGTCGCAAACTTCACGTTCAGTTGCGCGAACAACTTGCCAATTATGATGCCGAAACACGGCCGCTCGAGCGTTTCTCCGCGTTGAGCTATGTCGGACATCTGGAATTGGGATTTGAAGAGACGCCTCACCGTGCGATCAGCACATTACTGGAAGCTCAGCAGTTACTCGAAACGCTCGACATTGCCCCGGAAATGAAACGCATCGGCGAAAATAAAAATCACTTTTTTCTGGGAGTCTGCTATCTCCGCTTAGGCGAGACGGAAAACTGTTGTTTACGACACACAGCGGAAAGTTGCATTTTGCCGATTCGTGGAGCTGGCATTCATAAAGAAGAAGAAGGATCACGCAAAGCCATTGAGTACTTTCAAATGTTTCTGGAAGCGACTCGAGACGAAAAAGAGAACGGACCGTTTTACGAGTGGCATGCGACTGCACGATGGCTACTGAACATTGCCTATATGACACTTGATGAATATCCCGCAGGAGTTCCTACCGAATATCAAATTCCAGCGAAGTTCTTTGAATCGGAAGTCGAGTTTCCAGAATTCAAAAATGTCATGCCTGACCTGGGATTAGCAGTCAACAATGCAGCGGGCGGCGTTGTTGTCGATGATTTTGACAACGATGACTATCTCGATATTTTGGTAGCCACTTCGGATCCTACGGGCCAGACCAAATATTTCCGAAACAATCGGGACGGCACCTTCAGCGACTTGACCGAGTCTGCTGGGCTGATTGGCATGTATGGCGGCTTGAACATGGTGCAGGGCGATTATGACAACGATGGTGACTTGGATGTTTTTGTGCTGCGCGGCGCTTGGCATGAAGAATTGGGACGGCACCCAAATTCTCTGTGGCGGAATAACGGAAATGGCACGTTTTCGGATGTGACGTTTGATGCGGGCCTTGGTGACACTCACTATCCGACAAAAACCGGCGCTTGGTCCGACTATGACAATGATGGCGACCTTGATTTGTATGTCGCCAATGAAACCAGCCCCAATATACGCGCGCCATCACAATTATTTCAGAACCAGGGCGATGGGACTTTTGTCGATGTCGCAAAAGAGTCGGGGACACAGGTTTCCGTTTTTGCAATGGGTGCTGTGTGGGGTGATTATGACGATGATCGATTACCCGATTTATTCATTGCATCGAATCCCCGTAATATTTTGTTCCACAACAAGGGGGATGGAACCTTTGAAGACGTTGCAGGGCAAGCTGGTGTGGTACGTCCCCGCTCACCATTTCCGGTTTGGTTTTGGGATTTCGACAATGACCGTGTACTTGATCTCTTTATTAGTTCGACTTCTGGTCCGGTCGGTGTATTGTCACTGAATTCTGTTAGTAGTGATCCGAATCCTGACGAGGGCTTTGTCAAGCTGAACGAAAGTTGGAAGCCACCGAATATTAGCGACCTAGTTCTCAGCGACGATCCACAAGTCCGTTATGATAAATTGAAAATAGGAGGATACGAACTACCGGCGTTGTATCGTGGAAACGGCCAGGGAGGATTTGACGAAATTGCGACTGCACAAAACCTCGATTATCCATCCAAGCCGATGGGAGCCAACTTTGGCGACTTAAACGGCGATGGTTTCCTCGATTTTTACTTGGCGACGGGAGATGTTAATTACTGGGAATTACGACCAAATGTGATGTTTTTGAATCGTGGTGGAACTGGTTTTGACAATGTCACGATGGGCGGTGGTTTTGGACATCTGCAAAAAGGACATGGAGTTAGCTTTGCAGATATCGACAATGATGGTGACCAAGATATTTATGTGCAGATGGGGGGGCAGTTGCCTGGCGATAAATTTAACGATGCGCTCTTTGAAAACCCAGGATTCGGACATCATTGGATTAATATCAAGCTGGTGGGTACTACTTCTAACAAGTCGGCAATTGGGGCACGCATCGATGTAACGATCATTGAGGATGGTGGCACGCGTCATCTCCATCGTCGAGTCAACAGCGGAGGAAGCTTTGGCTGCAATCCACTACGGCAAAATATCGGTCTCGGGCGGGCAGAGAAGATCGAGTCGTTGGTAATCTTTTGGCCGACGTCGGACACGCGGCAAGAGTTTGGCAGTGTACCACTGGATCGAGTTATCGAGATCGTGGAAGGCGAAGATCATTATCGGCAAATCGAGATTCCAGCACAGATCCTTGGAGGTAACGATTAACCACGCCAACCAGGGTGATAGCGCAATCCCAGATTGAGAATTCGTTGGAGCAACTGAGGATAGGAGAGCTGATCTTTTTCCGCTGATTCGGCGAAATCTTCGCCAAAGGATAGATTGGGATTAGGGTTGGCCTCCAAAACGTAAACTTTGCCGTCTTCCGTCATGCGAAGGTCCATCCTGGAATAACCACTTTGAAAGAGTACACGGTAAACTCGCCGGCAGAGCCGGCTAATTTTTTTTGCTGCTCCGGGAGGTAGATCGGTCGCTGCATGGGTCTTCAGACCGATTTCTTTTTGATACTTCAAGTCCCATTTCACCCGCCGCGTAGCAATTTTGGGGATGTTATCAGGCAAGTTTCCAAAAGTCATTTCCCAAATTGGAAATGTTTGGAGTCGTTGGTTTCCCAGCAGGCCAACATACAATTCTCGCCCCTCGATGAATTCTTCCACAAGGGCATCCGTGCAGATTTCTTCGTGGATGTATGCGATGCGGTCGATCAATTGCTTTTCGGTATGGACGATCGAATCCTTGGTGATACCCAGCGAAGCTTCTTCAATGACGGATTTTACGAGTAAAGGATAGACTTGTTTCCTGCGAGGCGGCCTAGCCACCTTTCCTCGAGGATAGACAGCAAAAAGTGGCGTTGGGATACGATGATAGGAAAGAATTTGTTTGCTAATCGCTTTGTCATGCGCTAACATCAGGCCCCGCGGGTTGCAGCCGGTGTAAGGTTGCTTCATGAGTTCGAGATAACTCGCGACGTGCTGATCGAAAATCGCAAGACCGTGGAATTCTTCCAGCAAATTAAAGGTGATATGAGGCTTCATTTCCAACAGTTTTTTGCGGATCACACCCAGATCGTCACTGACGCCTAAGGCCTGTGCGTCGTGCCCCATGTTCTTGAGTGTTGTAAGAACGTCAAACTCGGTCTGCCATTCAAGTTGTTCTTCTTCGCTATAACCTTCGACAGAGTCCGGAGGGACAAGGTCTTCGTCCATGAGAACAAGGACGCGCAGGCGTTTCATACTGCCACCTTGTGATGACCGTGATGGAGTACATTCATGGTTTGGACTGTGAGCATTGTTTCCGCAGCGCGACGCGTGCGAGACTCGGATCGATCGAGGCGCAGGTCCAATTCACGGCAGCGCTCAATCATTTCGGAGAGAATTTGGTCAATGGTGTACTGATATTGTCCTGTCCATTCCGCCACACTCTTCCTTAGATCGCTGCGTACGTGGCGTAAAAAAGATGCTGCAGCTTTTCGATTGCTGTGTTCAACCGTGTCAGAGAAAAGTTTTCGTAATTCGCGATCGTAATAGCTTTCGTAACCAATACCATAGCGATCACTTTTCTCAGCATAATGCTCGCGCAAAGTTTTACGGAGTTTCCCTAAAGAGTCGATATGTTCTCGTGATCGAACCGCAGGTTTTTTTGCTTGCAGTTCGGCCATGGCTAGATCAACATATTCGAGCTTCTTAAGAGCAGGCCAGCGGCGGTACTGCAAACGCCAATTGGAGCGAGGTTTGAGCCAAACAGCAAACGTTTCCGCAAAGTCTTCTGCTGGATGAGACTGGGCGTACCAAGCTTCGAGGTGATGCACATAACTGCGGCTGTGTGGCTTGGGCTGATAATATTCTGGATAAGGTTGGGATGCTTTGCCGAAGGTATTTTGCCAACGTTTTCGCCGATGCAATCGGTAAGCAGTATCAATCGCGTGTCCTGCTTCATGTCGCAAAATTCGCATGCACCAAGATTCATTTCCACCTTCGACTTCGAGCATTTGATTTCGCTCGAGGCGCGCTAGGCGTGGATGCGCCATGTAAAACGGAATGGCAATACCAGGCACTCCGTCGGGTGAAAACCAGTCATCAGAAAGCCAGCAGTGCGGCCGAAAACGAATGCCTCGCTGGGTGAGTTCCTTGTACAGTCGCCCGATCCGTTGTTCGAGACGACTTCCTTTAATTTGAACACGCAAGTCGCAGATGCGCCAATCTAAAAGTTCTTGATCCGATAAGGAGACCCATGGTGGCTCCGTAGCAACGCTCCCTGAACGGGGAGTCTTTTGCAGAATGTGTCTGCCGCTGACCATTTTCTAGAAAATACCGTCGAATTTTGTTGAAGCAGGGGCTGGAATAGGTGCGTTTCAACGGCGCATGGTACTGCGCTTTAGAAATACTGCAAGACGTTTTTTAGAGTTACACGCTCCCGCTTACAAATTTGCTTTGTCGAGTGCAGGTCAGAGGGGTGTTTCAAGCTCGTGCAGAATGAGTTTTGGGCTGCCTCGACATCTCTACATCACGTACCTAAACTGAGTCCGCAGGCAGCGAGTGAACTCTTCTCTCCCGCTGCGAGCGGGCTTTTGGAGCGGGGGTGAATGTCCTCTTGGGTAGAGAATGTGGGTTCTTGCGTGTTGCCGCTAAAATTCGCGGAGTGTGAGCGATGTTTGACAGAAATCGATTAGCAAAGGCGTATCGTAAGGTGCGTCGCGATTTACTTGTCGAACGTAATCCGTCTGGTCATTGGATCGGGGAACTCTCGACTTCGGCCTTATCCACAGCGACGGCGGTGAGTGCTCTGGCAATCGTGAGTCGGACAGTGGGCAATCCGGACACGATGGGCCGAGACCATGCTCCAAGAAGATTTTCAGATCTCATTCGTAACGGTGTCCGTTGGTTGGCAAATGCGCAGAATGTGGATGGTGGCTGGGGCGATACGGACAAGAGCCATTCCAACATCGCAACCACGATGCTTGTGGTTGCGGCGTTTCATCTGGCGGATCAATCAACCACGCATGCCGCAATTTTGAAGCGTGCGGAACAATATATCGATAAGCACGGGCGCATCGACGGTCTTCGACAACGCTATGGCAAGGACAAAACCTTTGCCGTTCCTATTCTGACAAACTGCGCACTGGCTAACTTGATTGATTGGAAAGAAGTATCGCCACTGCCCTTTGAGCTCGCTTGTCTACCGCAGGGTCTTTATCGATTTCTCGGATTCCCCGTGGTGAGTTATGCGATTCCGGCTTTGGTGGGGATTGGTCAAGCGCGGTACTTTCACCGACCTCCTAGAAATCCGGTTGCAAGGTTGTTACGAGCTGCCAGTGTTCGCAGTACCTTAAATGTTCTGGACCGTATGCAGCCAGAGACAGGTGGTTATCTTGAAGCGGTGCCACTGACCAGTTTTGTTTGCATGAGCTTAGCAAGCACCGGTCGTGTCTGGCATCCAGTCACAAAAGCGGCAGTTGACTTTATCATTGATTCGGTGCGGCCTGACGGAAGTTGGCCAATCGATACAAACCTCGCGATGTGGAATACGACTTTGTCGCTTAATGCATTAGCGGGGGCTGGTGAAGACATTGCTGGAGTTGTCGATGAAAGAAACTCAAATCCAGCACGGCTTTTGGATTGGATTCTCGGTTGTCAGTATCAGGACATTCATCCGTTCACAGGCGCGCGGCCAGGTGGTTGGGGATGGAGTGACCTAAGTGGAGCCGTACCCGATGCCGACGATACTCCCAGTGCACTTTTGACACTCGCCTATTGGCGCGATGCGGAGTCTTGTGCCGAGCATCAGCGCGGTCGGATTCGTACCGCTGCCATTGCTGGTTGTCGTTGGTTACTGTCATTGCAGAATCGTGATGGAGGGTGGCCAACATTCTGCCGTGGCTGGGGAAAGCTTCCGTTTGATCGCAGTGGTAGTGATTTGACGGCACATGCTTTACGAGCGCTCAAGGCATGGTGGGGGGAATCGTCGCCACCGGCCTACGGTCGACATGATTCAAAGAAAGCGATCCAGCGTGGATTCTCCTATTTGAGAGATCGGCAGTGTTCCGACGGAAGTTGGCTACCCCTTTGGTTCGGAAATCATGATCATCAGGACGAGGAGAATCCTGTCTATGGTACTGCGAAGGTCTTGAAAGCCTTTCGAGATTTTGACCTCCTTGAATCAGCAGAAGCTCGCCACGGCCTCCGCTGGCTTTGTGAAGCTCAGAATGAGGATGGTGGATGGGGGAACGGCACGCGGGGTGGATCTTCGAGCAGCGTGGAAGAAACGGCCTTAGCTGTGGAAGCCCTTTTGGGCAATCAATTGAACGTGGAATTGCAACCTGCTGTAGCAAAAGGACTTGAGTGGTTGGTCAATGCTGTCGAGAAAGATCTGCACGGAATTACCTCTCCGATTGGTTTTTACTTTGCCAAGCTATGGTATCATGAAAAGCTCTATCCATTGATCTTTACAGCTTCGGCCTTGGGGCGAGCACAACAGTTGTTGAGTGCATCGGCCTGCGAAGCTGAAATGAGCCTACCTGAGATAAAAAAGCAAGCTGAACCCGCCTGATTAGTAACTTGATTAAACTTCTAGCGAGTTCTGAGAAAGAGAATAGCACCTTGTCAACTGCCCCTACTTCGGAACCGGTGGCTGAAAGCAAACCGGTTCAAGCGGACGCCGCCCCGCGTCGCAAAACGCGTCGTCGCAAAACGGCGCACTTAAAACTTGTGCCAGATTCGAAAACGCTGCGTAACCAAATACGGTCGAAGTGTTCTGAGGTGGCGTTACAGTTGGATCGGTCGCGTCCTCTCGGGAAAGATGAAATGGAGGCGACGGCGCGAGCGTTGCTAGTAGAATTGGAACAGCCAGAAGGCTATTTAGGCTGGACGATGGTGATCCTGGCGTCGGAATTTTGGCGCGATCAGATTGCATCGATTCCGCCCTCACGGCGATTGTTTCTACTGCCACACTGTTTAAAGCATGCAGAAGGTTGCCCAGCTGACTACGATGAGTTTGGTCTAGATTGTCGAACGTGTGGGGCCTGTAGCATTGCAGATTTCCGCACTCTTGCAGAAGACATGGGTTATAAGGTCCTCGTTGCGGAGGGATCGCCAATTGTCTTGAAAATCATTGTGAGCGGCCATGTTGATGCCATCATGGGCGTGGCTTGTTTGAATGTGCTGGAAAAGGCAATTGATAAATTGTTGCTGGCCGGAATTCCGTGTTCGGCGGTACCTCTCCTGTCTAGCGATTGTCGCAACACCTCAGTTGACGAGGATTGGGTTCAAGAGCTAATTACGATCCAAGAAAAACAACCGACTCAGCAGACTCGCTCTTATGTGCATCTCATGCGCGCGGCGGCTCGAATGTTTGAGCCTGATGAATTGGAACGCATCACACCGCGTTTGCGAGGTGGTCAGCGATTAGCCGACGTCAATGGCGAAGGGATTAATGGTCTTGATGCGATTGCGGGCACGGAAGCTTTAGCATACGACTTTTTAGCCAAAGGTGGTAAGTATTCGCGACCTTTCATCACGCTGGCAGTCTATGATGCATTGACGGGTGGCGTTGGGACGACTGTCGATGGTGAGCAGCGTATTGGGGAGTTTGGTGATGCCGTATCACGTGCAGCAATGTCGATTGAGACATTCCATAAAGCCTCCCTCGTCCACGATGACATTGAAGATGATGATGCATTTCGTTACGGCGAAGAAACACTTCACCGACAATACGGAATTCCGACAGCTGTTAATGTCGGGGACTATCTGATTGGGATGGGGTATCGTCTAGTCGCTCGCGATACGGAGACTTTGGGTGCTGATGTGGTTGCGGATATTTTGAATAATCTTTCGGAATCGCATATGAAGCTTTCGGAAGGGCAGGGGGCCGAGTTACTTTGGCGGGATTCGAAAGACAAGTGTTTGAAGCCCATTGACGCACTTAAGATTTATGCACTGAAGACCGCCCCAGCATTTGAAGCGGCCTTGTATTCCGGGGCGCGCCTTGCCGGGGCAGCCGAAGCTTATGCTGATGCCATTCGGCAGTTTGCCAGGAATTTAGGAGTGGCCTTTCAGATTCTTAATGATCTCAATGATTGGCAAGGTGACTCACACAATAAACTGTCTGCAGGGGGTGATGCGTTAGGCGGACGGCCCACGGTACTATGGGCGCTGGCGTTACAAGGATTAGATGACCAGGATGAGCTGATTGACCTGGTAGTCAATGACGAACGACCAGATGATGTCCGAATTCAAAGGATTCGTCAGCTCTATCACCAAGCGGACGTCTTTGAGCAGGCTCATCGACTTGTCGACAAACATCAGCAGCGTGCAGAAGCGATTGCAGATCAGATCGAACCGGAAGAATTAAGAAGATTGTTCTATTATTTGATTGATTCCGTCTTAGAACGACCAGAAGAGGTTGGGTCAGCGGTTACAACTCCCGTATTGACGTCTCTGCCGATTGCGGCTGGAGAGTAAAGGTTAGGATTCGGTTTTGGTTGCCAGGGTTGAATTTTGGGATCGGAACCGGAATTAAGGAAACTTTACTAACGTTTTTACGAGGATTAAAACGGATATTGCAACTGCCACAAGGGATTAAAAAGTTGACAATATGAGGCACGGAGAAGATGAATTTAGATGCCGCCCGCGAAACGAGGCGCTGTACGCCGGAACTTGAAGCGCTTGTGCATCTCTTTTATGAGAAGCTTGAGGACCTTGGCAGTTGTGAGGAAATACAGCCGGGGGAGCTTACGGAACCTTATCGGACCTTGCTTGACCATGATGCACATATGACCGTTACGGTGGAAGCTCACCACGGTTGTGAAGTAGCGGTGAATGTCTTGCAAACACACCGTACCGACGCACATTATTCACGCAAAATTTTGCTGAATCGCAGGCGGGACGGTGAGGTTGTACAGTTTGGCGTGGTGCGGTTGAATCTGGACTATCTAGGCGGTGAAGTCCGAGCAGAGATCGAAGCACAAAAGGTGCCTTTAGGACGGATCCTGATCCAGCATGAGGTGCTCCGCAATGTGCGGTTATTATCATTGTGGAGGATTCAGCCGGCAAACGACCTTTGTCATCTACTAGGACTTGCCAAGCCGGTAGAATGTTATGGTCGAACAGCACTCATTTATTGTAATGGAGTGCCGGCCGTCGAGCTTCTGGAAATCGTCGTGCCTGAGCCGGTGGCCGCAAGCGTGTAGTGACGATTTATTTCCGAAAAATTTGGCACAGAGTTTTTTCCAATGCTTGAAATTCAGGACTCTTATGACTGTGTTGTCATGGGTGGCGGTCCGGCTGGATCGACCACAGCGGCACTTGTTGCCGAATCTGGTGCCTCGACATTACTTGTGGAACGTGAAGCAATGCCAAGATTTCACGTTGGCGAGTCACTGATGCCTGAGACCTATTGGGTGTTCGAGCGACTGGGCGTGCTCGACAAGATGAAGCAGAGTAACTTTGTCAAAAAGGTGAGTGTGCAATTTGTAGGTCATCAAGGTAAGGAATCGCAACCATTTTACTTTGACCAACACGATCCCCGAGAGTGCTCCTCCACCTGGCAGGTTGAGCGGGCTGAATTTGATCACATGTTGTTCGAAAACGCGCGCGAAAAAGGAGCTGATTGCGTTGACGCTACCCGTGTGCACGACGTCATAATGGATGGGGCATGTGTGACCGGTGTGCGGCTGCAAGAAGCCTCGGGAATGGTGCGAGATATAGCCGCCCGCGTTGTTGTCGATGCGACAGGACAGCACGCCCTGCTGGCCAATCGTTTCGGAATCAAAGTTGATAATCCTGAGTTAAAGAAGGCCGCGATTTGGGGGTATTACAAGAATGCCCGTCGTGATGAAGGAAAGAACGGCGGTGCTACTGTCATCCTGCAGACGAATATGAAGAAGTCGTGGTTTTGGTTTATCCCGTTGCAAGATGGTATCACCAGCGTTGGCGTTGTGGGTGACAACGAGTATCTCTTGAAGGGACGCGGGAGTCCGGAGGAAATTTTCCACCAGGAACTCTCGATATGTCCCGCCATGCTCGGTCGACTCGAGAAGAGTCAACTTGTGAGTGAATTCCGGATCACTAAGGAATTTTCCTATGCGACGACGAAGCATGCAGGCGATGGTTGGGTACTCACGGGGGATGCTTGGGGATTTATCGATCCAATTTATTCGTCGGGTGTCTTCTTTGCGCTGCGTTCAGGAGAGTTGGCGGCCGATGCGATTGTCGAAGGCTTGCAGAATAACGACACTTCGGGCGAACAACTCGGAAAGTGGGTGACTGATTTTGTTTTTGGGACGCAGTGGATTCGCAAGCTTGTTGACGCTTACTACACCGAGGAGTTTAGCTTTGGGCGTTTCCTGAAAAATCATCCCCAATACGTAGAGAACCTCACGGACTTGCTGATTGGACGTATTTTTTATCCCGGGGCTGGCGATATTTTCAAAGATATGGAGCCTGCGCTGGCGCGAGATCGCTCTGGCAAATCAGCAGATTCTAGCTCACTAAAGGTCTGAAGCTAACGATTGCTCCAGTGTTGCAGACCCGCTAACCATCGGTTGCTGCTTCTGAGTCAGACTCGTTGCTGCTGGTGATTTGCGGTTGTCGTCGCCAGTTGACGATGGCAATCACAAGGAAGATAGCTCCCCCAGCCGCGTTCACAATCCACCCGATCGTGGCACCACCGACTTCCGGTGCCAGCAGGAGAACGGCTGAGACGAACAGCAGGACACGCCAAAAGAATGAAAGTTGGCTCCTGAAAAAACCGGTCAGTCCTGCCGCCAAAGCAATGACACCAACTATGGCGACTGCGACTGCAATGACAACATTGACATAGAATCCAAAGTCCAGATCACCACCTGGTGTGGAGGGCATCAGAAGTAATTCCGTGCGATAGACAAACATGAACGGAAGTGTGAAGCCCACCAAGGAAAAACGAAATGCTGCTAAGGCGGTTGTCATAATCTTGGCATTGGCAATTGACGCGCTGGCATAGGCGGCCAGAGCTACGGGAGGAGTTACCATCGACATCATGCCAAAGTAAAAGATAAACATGTGAGCCGCGAGCGGATCGACTCCTAAATCTCCCAGCAGTGCGCCCATTAAAGTTGCCATGAGCAGATAACAGACAACGGATGGGACGCCCATGCCCAGCACAATCGAGCAAAACATAATTCCAATCAACGCCAGCAGTCGACTATGTTCCACGACATTTTTTATGGCGGCTCCGAACTCATTCGCCATGGGGGTTGTTTGCACGATACCAATAATGATGCCGACGCAAGCACTGGCGGCGACCAGGGAGATCCCATTTTTTGCTGCTTTACTGAAGGCCTTAATCACTTCTGGACGCCAGACGCGATGAAACAATCCGAAAATCAGTAAGCCGAACATACCGATAAAGGTGGACGCCAGAATGGAGTCAAATATGGCACGTCCCGTCAGCTCACCTGTGCCGGGACTTTCCCAGGAACTAGCGAGGAATACGTTGACCCAACGCATGCTTTCGGGAAGTTTGTCCGCCAGCCCATCGGTAAACTGGTGAGCCAAGGTAACGAGCAGGAATGCGGCGATTGCCAGGATGCGCGGGCCGGTTCCCAATTTCAATTGTGGCCGCATGGTCGAGAGCGCGAGGATGACAACTAAAGACCCCGTCACGGCTTTGAAGGGAGTTGAGCCAAGGACCAGTAAGCCGATAAGAATGCCCAGCGCACTGAAAAAGACAATGCCTTCAAATTGCCAGATGGACCGCTGTGGTTTGTCGGTTCGTTCTACGGCAGTTGCCCCCAGACGTCCTGCGAAAAAGTGCACGATCATCCATAAAGAAAAATAATAGAGCAAGGCTGGGATAACCGCTGATTTTGCAATTTCAAGGAATGTGACTTCTGGTTGACCGGGATCCCGTTTGACGAATTCCAGCATCATGTAGGCGCCAGCGCCCATTACCGGTGGGACCAAGGCCCCTCCGGCTGCCGCTGCTGCGGTAATTCCCCCCGCAATATCCGGCTTAAAGCCAGAATTACGCATCATGGGAATGGTGAAACTGCCGGTCGTGACGGCATTGGCCACCGCACTGCCGGAGAGCGATCCCATCAGCCCACTACCCAGAACGGAGACTTTGGCGGGGCCACCTGGACTGCGTCCAAAGATCTTTTCAGAGAAATCGATGATGAATTGGGTTGCCCCAGACATTTCTAGAAAGGCACCGAATACTACAAACAAGAAAACATAGTTAAACATAACTCCGGCAGCTTTGCCGAGGACGCCCAGATCTTGCAGGACCGTATTGCTCACAATGAGTTGGACACTTTGGCCCGGGTGTGGCAGTAGCCAATCAGGTAAGTTCGCCGCGTAATAGCAATGAAAGACAAACAGCAAAGCTAAGGCGGGAACGATCCAACCAATGCTCCGCCGCGTTGCTTCGAGGACGACGAACAGGCCGGTGACCCCGACCCAAAAATCAAGCGTGGTTTCTTGGGAAGCTCGGCTACCGAGCGATTCTCCCCCGGCCCAAAACTGCTGAAATATCGACCACGGTTCGGTTTGTACAAAGATATAACCAAAACAAGCTGCGGATAGTAGAGCTAGACCGACATCGACGTAACGCAACCACTGGACATCTTTCCAGCGTTTATCAAGCGGATATTCCAGATAGCACAGAACTAAGCCAATACCGACAAAAATAGCTAACGAAGATTGTGGCTGGAGGACTGCGTAGTTAACGGCGACGAGGGTATAAAGACAGACCAGTACCCCCAGCACCAAGACAACTTTTTTGATGATCCGATCGAACACTGGCAATTACTCCGCTTCTGGCACGGGGGCGCTGTCGTCAGCTTCTGACTCTGTGGTTGCCGCTGCGTCTGCACCTTCATCATCTGCAGTAGTGTTTTCATGTTCCGTTTCTGGTTGCGCTTCCTCAGCGTTTCCAGATTCTTGATCAGTTTCTGTGGGCCAAATTCCAATCTCTCGGTAGAACCGAATTGCACCGGGATGGAATGGGGTTCCAGTGAAGCGGGCAGCGTTTTTCTCGTTGATGGCATTACCCGCTTTGTGTTGCTGTGCGATCGCTGAGCGGTTTTCCCAAATGGTTTTGGTAAGCTTGTAAATCAAGTCTTCCGATTGGTTGGCTGTGGTGATGACGTGCATGGAACCAACATTTAGAGCGGCAAAATCCTCGGCCATTCCGCGGTAGGTCGGTTTGCCATCTTGATTAGTGGCGGGAATCGCCGCCTGCTGGAAGTAAGGATACTTTTCATTGTCATTAATCAATGTCATCCGGGTTGATTCGTCATAAGGGATGAACGCAATGTCATGGGTCGTACAGGCTTGGGTTACCGCAGGCGTAGGAATTGCTCCTCCCATAAATGCAGCGTCGATGTTCCCGTCACCTAAGAGGCCAACGGCATCGCTATATGTCTGATTAACTTGCGTAAAGCTATCCCACGCCACACCATGCGATTCAAGCAATGGTTCCAGGAACATTTGAAAGCCGGCTCCTGCTGGCCCCACGGCGACACGTTTTCCAGATAAGTCAGCCAGACTTTGAATTCCGGAGTCCGTCTTGGTAATGAAAAGACCGACGTTGGGTGCCAAGGTCACCACGGTGCGAAGCTCATATGTTTTTGTCCAGACACCGGTACCATGGACACCATGATAACTAATCGCAGAATTCGACATCCCAAGCTGAATGTCGCCGGATTCCAGCATGCGGATATTTTGCTGAGATCCTTTGGTGCCTTTGGATTGAACCTGCCAATTGTTTTCACCTTTGTTTTCATTCAAAGTGCTGGCAATGGCATCGCCGACCGGTTTGAAAGCACCACCCACGGGTGCTGTACCTAGCGTGACGAATTCGCGACCACCGCTACCACCGCCACCGCAGCCTGTGAACAGGAGCAAAGAACCAGTAATCGCGAGTAAAAAGACGGGAGAATGGAGCGGCGCTTTCATCAGTAAAATTCCTCACGTTGGCGAGTTTTAACGAGGCCGGAGTTGCTTGTCTGGAGTTACTTTCACGGGGATCCTAAGAAAGGAAAATCCTAACATTCCCGGTGCTGCTTCACCAGGGTTATTATGGTTCCTCCTGGAAACCAAAAAACAGCGTCGCCAGCGATGTTCGTCTGGAAGAGACTGGTATAAACTTGTTGCCTCTATCTCCGTTGGGATAAAAGATCTGCTTGCCTGAGAGTCTTCTTGCCTGCTGACGAGTCTGTCGATCGATGAAATTTGCTGTTTGGACCTCGATTGTTGTTTTACTGGTGTTGCACCAGGATTATTGGCAGTGGGACAACGCCACACTAGTTTTTGGTTTTTTGCCCCATACGCTCTTCTATCATCTTGGTATTTCGCTGGCTGCGGCAGTTCTTTGGGCGTTCGCAACTAAATTTTGTTGGCCTGAAGAAATCGGAAGCATTGATGTGACAGCGGCGTCAGAGGAGGATCGGAAATGATCCAGCTTTGCGTCATCCTGATCTATTTGTTGCTGTTGCTAGGCGTGGGCTATGTGGCAAGCCGATTGTTTCGTGGCACCGCCAAGGACTACATGCTGGCGAGCCATTCCATTGGGCCTTTTCTATTGTTAATGTCGCTTTTTGGCACCACTATGACAGCTTTTGCCTTAGTGGGGTCGACAGGCAAGGCTTACCTCTTAGGTGCGGGTGTATACGGGTTATTGGCGTCGGCCAGTGGAATCGTGCATTCGCTTTGTTTTTTTGTTGTGGGTGTGCCTTTGTGGGCGATTGGCCGTCGAAACGGTTATACGACACAAATTCAGTTCTTTCGTGATCGCTTGGAAAGCAATGGAATTGGCCTGCTGTTGTTTCCGATTCTGGTTGCTCTTGTCGTGTCGTATTTGTTATTGGGAGTGATTGGCGCAGGTGCCGTTGTCAATCGTGTCACGGTGGGGGCATTTGAATCGCAAGGTTGGTTTGCTGGTTCCGATTTTGGAGTTCCCAAGGAACTCGCCGCTGCCGCCATTTGTAGCGTGGTGTTAGTCTACGTGTTTTTAGGAGGGATGCGAGGAACTGCCTGGGCTAACGCCTTGCAGACTTGTGTTTTCATGGTTCTTGGTATGCTCACTTTTGTGACGATTGCCAATGCGATTGGTGGCACGGATAGTTTGTTAGAGAATTTGCGACGAGCGAGTTCGGCGGTTGAGGAAACGCAGATCACGCGTGCCAAAATCCATAAGCCCGTTTTCTTTTCGTTTTTGCTGATTCCCCTATCTGTAGCCATGTTTCCGCATGTCTTTCAGCATTGGTTGACAGCGCGTAGTGCGTCTGCCTTTAAGCTGCCAATTGTCGTTCACCCGATTTTCATTGCGATTGTTTGGGTGCCTTGTGTGTTGGTGGGAGTTTGGGCGAGCAGTCCAATTTCGGGCGTTGCTGGAACCAATCCCAATGAAGTACTGGCAGCATTGGTCCAGACGCATGCTGGACCGTGGATGGGGGGCTTGCTGACGGCAGGAATTTTGGCTGCCATTATGTCGTCCTTGGATAGCCAGTTTCTTTGTCTTGGCACGATGTTCACTGAAGACATTATTCTGCACTACCGCAACAAGGATCATTTTACAGACAAGAAGAAAGTGCTGGTCGCGCGTTGCTTTGTGGTCGCCATTGTGATTATCACCTTCGTTTTGAGTCTTTTTCCCCGCGCCGTATTTGATTTAGGTTTGTGGTCCTTCAGTGGATTTGCAGGTTTTTTCCCGTTGGTGTTGGCGTCGATCTATTGGCGGAGATTAACCAAGGTTGGAGCATGGGCGAGTGTGATCACGGCGATCAGTACCTGGGCCGTTCTCTTTCATCGAAGTGACTATGGAGCGAATCCTCGCTATGTTTTTCCTGAATCCGAATTTCCCGCGTGGCTGACTTCTGTTGTCCCGCCAATGTTACCGATCGTTGCGGTGGTCACCGCGGCGGCCGTAGTATTAATAGTGGTTTCCTGGTTGACGAAGCCCCCGTCAGACAAAACTTTGGAAAAGTTCTTTTCACGGAGNCGATCGTAGTTGAGCCGTTCGAGTCGTTTTTGTTGCAAAGTCTGAAAATGACTTTGCAGAGCCAAGGCGACGGTGATGGATATGAAATCATGCGATATCTGCTGTGATCGAATTTCATTTTTGTGCAGACTTTCAGGTGCAAGACACGGGCAAATCTTTGGTTTCCCTGGATTGTCGCTGGGCCCGTTTCTACTAACGAAAACGGAAGATATTTGTTGATTCGCTCTTCCATGCGCACCGAGCCGACGGGATTGAGAAAAAGTCATTTGGTACGTTACTGCCTAGCCGCCAATGGTATGTCGAACCTGGCTCCCGTCCATGCGTAGATTCCGGCAAGCGACTAAAACAAGCGGTGAAGCTGGCGGTCACTCTTGCAGAGAACGACCTAGGGTAGCTGATGGTATTATCGGCAGGTAATCATGCCTCAGAGAGTTCCTTTTCTCTGCGGAATATGGGAACGCAGAGGAGTTTTTGCGAGGCTGCGAGCGTGGCAGGAAATTTGCAGCGAGCCTCAAACAATGGTTTCCGGGCGGAGCCTCATCTAAGATGCGAGAGCCACGCCTGAATTTGTTCGAATAAGGGATTGTAGACTCCGGTGTAAAGATGATCGCCCCCCGCAACGGTTTGGATGGCAATCCGTTGTTCCGGTTTAATTTNNCGCTGAATGGCTTCGGGTANTCCAGCAAATGCAATCCCGCCGCGTTCTAACTCAAGTNTGCCGAATACAAAGAGAGTTGGAATTTTCAACTGATCGACGAAATTGAGGAGGTTGTACCGTTCATTGGGTCCATATTTGTCGATATACCCAGCGGCAGTGATCAGCATGGGAAAAGGAAACTTTACCTGGATGAGGCGTTCGGGCTGGTCGGCTTTGAGCCACTCTTCGGCTTCCCGAACCGAGGTGAAAAAGTCGGCGCTGCCTTCTCCGACACGGAAAGCAGCGTAAGACAACCTAGGGGGAGATGCTGCGATGACACATCGAACGGATTCGTGCGGTTCCGCAGCTTGGCTATACAAGGCCTTTATAGCGCCGAGGCTGTGGCCCAGAACAGCAACCTTTCGAAAGTTTCGTTCTTGGAGAAAGTCAATCCAGGCACGGATGTCATAGCGACATTGATCAACGGTTTCATAGGCTGAACCTTGACGACACGGGCCGCGATCGTTTTTGGTGAGCACGATACTGTCGTGCCCCCGTGTGTTGACGCGCAAAGCGGCGATGCCGTGGTCCACAAACGAAGTGGCGATGTGTTCTAGCAGAGCCGAGGCATAGAAATTACTCGACACACCATGCAGGCAGACGACGGCATCAATGGCATCATGGGGTGCGCTATCGTTTTCCGGCGCGTGGAGTATGCCATTTAGCCGCATACCATCCGCTGTCTTGATGTTTACTAGTTCGCCAATCATCTCGGTAGCTACTGGCTACTTTACCGTGAGCGTGCTCTGGGTATGGAGGACTGCGTGAACTACTAAGGCGAATTGGAATTGGCTGCTGCTTGCAAGCTACTCAACTGCGACAGAACTTGTAACACACCATTTAAGTGGGCGAGACGAGGTCCATAGCGGTCAACGAATTCATTCAGCATAAATTCACCATCCATGAGACAATCCTCGTTTTCGTAGATCTCATCTGTGAGGTTCTGGAGGAATTGAGTTTGGACTCGGCTGAGTGTTTCTGCGGCGAATCGACAATGGTCGGCAAGTTCGGGATTCGCTTCTTTCCACTGTCCCAATTCAGACGCGCGTTGTTTCTGGGCTTGACCTAATTGCTGGCTCATTTCTTCGAGCAACTGATTTTGTCGCTCTTGACCGATCACTAACTGGCGTAGCAAAGTGACAAGCATTTCGTCGGTTTCAATATCAGCGGTCGGATCGGTATCCGAGGGCTCAGCTGAAACATCAAAGCTGAACATCGGGGGGAAAGAATGCGGGTTCTCACTCATAGAGGATGGCTCCTTTGAAGGTAAGCCTCCAGTATAGACAAACCCATCTCGATGTCGAGCGAATCGCACACAGGATCGATTTGTTGCAAATCTTTTTCGGTTTTGTTGCTTGACAAGTCGTTTTTTGCAGCTCCATGTTTTCATTTTTCAATAAATTGCAGCCGTGCTCATGCCTTTCTCAGAAACGTCTGCCGGTCGGATCATTCCTCAACATCGTTAAAGTTTGTGATGCCTGTGGCCCGATTCAAGTCGAAGAAGGTTGAATTGTTTGTCTGCAAGCTACCTTCTGAACCACCTTTTCAATCTCCTTCTCTTGGGTTTCCTGCAGAAAATCTTCCTTCATGCTTGCTAGCGATACGAAGCTATTACCTGCGGTTGGTTTTTTAACCGTTGTTGAGCACCCAGAGCACGGTTTTTTTGGCGGTTTTCTAGTCTTAAATGCCATGGCCCGACCATTGGAGTTCCATTGCACGGCACCGGTGCGTCCTAATCGCGCACAGGAAATCCTCTATGGCACCACATTGAGGCCTTTTCTAATCGGTGAGCACATTGGCAACGCGCTGGTTCAGAAAGCGAAGACAAAAATTCAGTTAATCTGTACTGACCTCGAACCGGCAATCGCTGTGCGAAATGTGAATTCGACTCCGGTGATCTTACTTTGTTCGAACTCCGAAGAGGGAGAGTCTAGTACTCCCGTGCCGAGAGCATTGCGCGTCGATGAACGTCATCCTGAGGTTCCGGCAACTTCGCGTCCGTTAGTGCGCTTTCAGCTCGGAACGCACGAGGTGGCAATTCCCGATGCGTACGAAGCCGACCGTACGGCGGTCGAGAAGTGCTTCAAGGTGTGTGACGGTACGCTTGATTTGACTGAACCGTTTGAGCGGATTCGTGAAGCGATTGAAGAAGCACAGAAATCAGCTCGCTGATCAACGTAGTGCAGGTAGTTTCGCCGTCATGAAGAATCAAAATCGCCCTTTCGCAACCGTTCCAATTCATTTGTCAGCGAGTGAATTGGGCTTTCGAGTTAATAATTTTTCAACTGGCCTGCAGACTGCTTTGGGGCGTTTGCCAAAGACTGAAGTCGAGTCGGCTGATTTAGCGTTATTTGCACCGCGCACGGTCAGTGTTAATGTGAGAAGTTCTGCGATCAAGATTGGGAGTTTCACTTTTCCCGAAAGTGCGGAATTTTTGCAGGACGCAGACTCGAAATCTTGCCGTGACGATAAAAAGTCACAGGGGACGCAGCAGGTTGCTGCCGCATCGAAGCTGGCGGAACGAAGCACTCGTATTAAACCACCGAATGATGTTGTGAAGCTTCAGGATCGATTGTACTACCTTCTACAACCGCCACTAGAAAGCTTGTTGGCGACCAATTCGCTGCAGTTTCAGTTTCAGCCGTTTCCCTACCAATATGAAGGCGTCGCGTTTCTCTTTTCTCGATATTCGGCCATTCTTGCTGACGAGATGGGATTGGGAAAAACTATCCAAGCGATTACTGCCATACGTATTCTGTTGCGCAGTGGGGAAATGCGTCGCGTTTTGATGATTTGTCCAAAACCACTGGTTACCAATTGGCAACGCGAGTTCAAAATTTGGGCTCCAGAAATTCCCGTGGCGGTCATTGAAGGAGATCAGAGCAAGCGTCGCTGGCAATGGGAGAATCCAATTGCCCCGGTCAAGATTGCCAATTATGAATTGCTCATGCGCGACCGCTGTTGTGTGGTTGATAAGCAGATCGATTTTGATCTTGTTGTCTTAGACGAAGCCCAGCGTATCAAGAACCGTAATAGTACGACCAGTCAGGTTGTTCGTGCGGTATCACGGAAACGGAGTTGGGCTTTGACTGGAACACCTATCGAAAATAGCCCTGATGATTTGGTAGGCATTTTTGAGTTTCTTTCACCGGGTTATCTGAATTCTGATATGCAGCCGCGCAAGATGGCTGGGGCGATTCGCGACTACGTGCTGCGCCGGACGAAGGATCAAGTATTAAGTGACATGCCGCCCAAGTTGTTTCGTGATGCCGAAGTGACGTTGACGCCCGAACAATGGTCGAGCTACGAGACAGCCGAAAATGAAGGAGTGATTAATTTGGCAGATCTGGGGGCTGAACTCACGATCCAGCACGTGTTCGAATTAGTGTTGCGTTTGAAGCAGATCTGTAATTTTGATCCCGCGACGGGGGCAAGTGCTAAAATGGAACGGCTGGAAGCCGACCTCGAAGAAGTGGTCGCGAGTGGTAAAAAAGCGATTGTGTTTAGCCAATGGGTACGCACGCTAGAAAAAATTCACGAGCGACTGCAACGTTTTGGTCCCTTACAGTACCATGGCAAAGTTCCCTCAAAGCATCGAGATCGAGTCATCGAGCGTTTTAAAGAGGACCCGTGCCACAGTGTCATCCTAATGAGCTATGGTGCCGGTAGTGTCGGCTTGAATTTGCAGTTTTGCGAGTACGTCTTTCTTTTCGATCGCTGGTGGAATCCCGCTGTAGAAGATCAGGCAATCAATCGCGCCCACCGAATTGGAGTTGCTGGACCAGTTACGGTATCTAGGATGTTAGTACGTGATACCATCGAAGAACGCATTAACCAAGTTTTGGAGGAAAAACGCGAAATGTTTGCGAGCATCTTCTCTGAGAATGCGCCGCCTCGCAGTAGTGGGATGAGTCAGGAGGAGATTTTTGGATTATTCGATTTGCAAATACAAAAATCCTCCCAGACGAATGCGGCTTAGAGTTTCAGTAGTTGTACCACTTCCGGTGTCGGGGCTTGACCAAATTGTTGTGCTTGCTGAATGGCCTGCCGCGCGGCGGCATATTTTTCGAGTTTGATAAGCACAAGTCCGAGGTTGTAGTAGGTCTGGCCATTCTCGCGATTGAGCTCAAGCGATTGGGTAAAGGTAGCTTGAGCCTCTAGTAGTTTGTTCTGACGGTAGAGTATGGCGCCGAGATTATTGTAGGCCTCGACGAAATCGGGAAGCAAAGCGATGCAGCGGCGATAGTGTGTTTCGCCAACGGCCCAAAGTTGTTTGCGAAGAGCGAGATTGCCAAGTTCAAAGAAGGCCATGCCGTGCTGAGGGTCGTGTTGAACCGCCTTGATGAGAGCATGTTGTGCGGCGGCCGGGTCGCCGTAGCGACTTTCCGCTAAGCCGAGTTGGTAATGTGATGCGGCGCGTCGAGGGTTTAAGTCCACAGCCCTTCGAAGTGCCTTGATACCCACCTCGATTTGCTGGGCTTCAATAAGTGCTTTCCCTAATGTTAGGTGTGCGCTAGGTGCTTGTGAACGCAGAGCAACGCCAGCTTGTGCGCATGTTACGGCTTCTTTCGTTTTGCCAGCGTGGAGTAATGCGTTGACGTGTGTTGCTCGGAAACGCGTCGACTTAGGAGCCTTTTCCATGGCCTGTCGAAAATAGAACTGTGCGGTTGTTAGTTTACCTTGACGCCGTTGAAGAAGTCCCAATTCATGCCATAAGAATCCGCCTGATGCATCAAGGTCGATTGCCCGTTGTAAGGCGAATTCCGCGCGCTCCCAATTTTCAAGGCCCTCATAGGCGAGCGAGAGATTGTGGAAATTTCTCCAGTCGTGGGAGCCTAGTTGCACGGCATTTTCGAGATGCTGCACACTAGCCGCAAATTGTTGATTGGCAAGCAACGCAGTCCCCAGGTCCGCATGCGCTGCGTGCCACCTGGGGCGTCGTTCTAAGGCATGGCGAGCTAGGGTAATCGCGATTTGTGACTCATTTCGTTCCAATGCCGCGCGGCTGAGTTTGGATTGGAGCTCTGGGAGTTCGGGTGTCCAGGTAGCTAAATGTGAGAGAAGTTGATTTTCTTCAGCGGCGGTTTTCGGTGCATTGAAATGTTCTAAAACGCCCATCGCTGTCAGGCCGAGCAAAAGCGTTATAAAACGCGCGGCATGAACTAAGGCTGGAACGTGGGAGTGAAGTGTTCCGCGCTGTTTGGATTGAATGTCAAGATTGGCCTGTGTCGTTTCCTCGCGCACTTTCCAAATAAAGCCATCGTAGTAAAAGTGCAGTAGAGTAGATGCTCCGATGATGCCCATGATCCACTTGTGAATATGGGGATCACTGAAAGACGGTCCCAGAAAACGAATTCCACCAAATGCTGCAATCGCCAGAAGGTAGACCACGAAAAATTGCCAGCGACCCTGGAACAAGAATCCGAGTGGACCAAAACGCTCGCCAACCCGATTGGCGAGGCGACGATTGTACGACCACACAATGGCGTAGTATTGGAGTGCGTGAAAAATTTCGAACATGGCGATGCCGACGACGAGGTTGGTCGTGACGCTGCCACTGACCCAATAGAGCCAGGCAGTGCTCGCGGCTAGAAAAAGTTTAATCCAGCAAATTCCATGTTGGTTGGATCTCGTACGGCGTAGGTTGAAAATAGTACCCGCAATGACGGCGATTAGCCCCCCGGCGACAAGCCAACGTGCGAGTGACAGCCATTGAGCGTCGAAGACAGGGACTCCGCAATTCCAAAGACCTCCCATAAGTCCATACACCCGTGCGTCGCTAAAAGTCATGCCAGCGGTAAAAATCATCACGCACAGCCAAAAATCCAGGCGCGCGGTGGTGACATCGTGATTGCCCCGTTTCATCTCGTAGATGCGCATGAACCCATAAGTTTGCATTAACCCGTGCCATGTACCCCATAACAACAACAGAAGGACAAGACCTTGCAGGTCGAGCATCGCCGAGGTGAGCGCCACGGTAAAAAAAATAGGAGGAGCTAAGATGAATCGCCATTTAAATCTAGTGAACAACGATCGGTCCCCATAGCAACGCATGAAGCCTGGTAAATGGTGACCCAGTGAGGCAAAGGACGCTACCACCAGATCAATTTTTTCTGGGGTTGTAAATCGTTGTGAGACTAGCCAGACAATGGGGACAATCAGCAGAGGTGTCCCGACAAGATAGAGTAAGTCGCAGGTCGGTGAGATAATCCAAGCTGCGCGTAGTCGTTCATTTGTGAGAACGGAATGGCTCATAATTATGTCGATTGGCAGTCCTGCAAATGTTCGCTTACATAAACTTAGCTTAGATCGCAAACATTGAGGAGCGAATCAGGATTTGAACTGATAAGTCTCTTGGAAGGACGGTATTTATTCCTGTAAAGTCGCCCCATTTCCTACAACCGGACAATTGTCTAGAATCCGTTTTTGTCCCGTAGCGGGTAATACGACAGTGGCGATTGCCTTCTTTTTGGCACCCCCCCCCAGCCGGCTCCCCCAGCCGCTCGCCACGTCAACTTTAAGCTTTTTCTTCTTAAGGCATATGAAGATATGTTTCGTTGTTTTCCAGGACCCTGTGTCCTGCTGCTGATGTTGTTTCTTGACTTTTCGGAAGATGCCTGGGCGTTGAAGAAACGAGCCCCCAATGTGGATGCTGTGTCGGCGCATTACAAACCGCTATGTGTGTATCACAATTACAATTGGACGAGTGTTGAACAGGCGAAACTACAAGACAAAATTCGCCTCATTTTAACCATTCGTGATGACGATGTTCTGCATTCCACACAGCCGATCATAGCCGAAGTAAAGCTGACCGATATCAGTGACTACGAAACGATTCACATTCGCTATTTACCCGTTACTATCGATTATGCTGCGAACACGAATGAAACTTCAGGTTTCGTAGAGATAACAAACGATGATGAGTTTAGGCCGCTGATTGAGCTTTCAAAGGTCTACCGGGTATTTGTAAATTTGCATCGCAAATCGGATGTTTATGATGAAAAGTCGGTGATTGGACGGGTTTGTGGTCCCTACTACGTTGCCACGTCGGGCGGGACGAAAATGGAGCGAGCGCGACAAGGTATTGTCATGAGAACCTTCAAAGAGTTCTATTATCGGAACTGTGGTTGGCGTTCCGGTGAAAAATACCCCATGGATTGTTATGCCTATTATCTGTGGGCGACGGGTCCGTATACCGTAGGAGCGGAGGACGGGCGAACGAAGCTGCGAGCCCTCTTTGGTTTTGAAAAGACAAAATACCACACCGGTAAAGATATCGCAGAGCTAGGGGGATGTGGTTTGATTCATGCAGATTATGTTCGCAAGCCCGGGCACTCATTCATGCTGCTTTCTTACGACGAACGGCAGCAGCACGTTTGGACAATGGAAGGAAATTACAATCACAGGATCGAAATTGTAATTCGGTCAGTAAGATCTGATTGGAAAGTGGGGCATCTTCTGGAGGAGCATATCAGGTTGGATGAAGTGCCCGTTGAATCAATTCAGGCTGATGAGGAACGGATGATAAAAACAGGTTCGTGAACGAGTAAATTATGAATTAGAGCCTGGCAAGTGTCGGTAACGCATAAGGTTCTCTATATTCTTCCCGCGTCAAGAACTGGTTGGCAGACGATTCCTTGAACGAATAGGTTTGGGGATCGAAGTGCAAGGTCTGCCCGGCTCGCCAAGCGGCGTTGCCAAAGTGGCAAAGCAGACTCGATGGATGTCCTACTGTTTCAAGATCTGCTCGGGGCTTTTGGCGAGTCCGCATGCAATCAATAAAATTGCGTGCGTGGCCGATCGAATTGTCCCCACCTGGTTTTGTAAATATTTTGTCGCCTCGCTCGTCAAAAGCGCTCCAGCTGCGATTGCCAACGATCACATAGCCGCCTTCACCGTGTAAAGCGGCACCCTCGTGGTGTCCATGGAGGGGGTGCCGATTCCAAATTCGCATTTCGTAAGTCAACAAATAGCCTCCAAAATCGAAAGTGACCATGAGCGTATCGGGCCATTCCTGCATATCTTCGAAAAAGTATTTGCCGCCATGGGCCGAGACAGCCTCTGGTAAGCCGATGGGAGCTTCGCCTGCGGCAGCGATTCCAACATCCAAGGCCCAACGTGCAATGTCTAATCGATGCACCCCATCATTACCAAGGTCGCCGCTACCATAATCAAAAAACCAACGCCAATTTCCGTGAAAACGAAACTGGTTAAAGGGCCGCTGTGGGGCAGGACCCAGCCAGGCGTCGTAATTCACATGGGTAGGAGCGACACTATCCGGGACAGGACCAATCGCTCCCTGCTTGGTGCTTTCCCACGCTTTGGCAAAACGAACTTTCCCAAGGTGTCCGGCACGAATGTAGGCCATGGCTTCGTTGTGGTGAGTGCCGCTACGGGCTTGGGTACCAAGTTGCACGATGCGACGATATTTACTGGCGGCCGCAACCATGGTCCGGCCTTCAAGAATGTTGTGTCCATCAGGTTTTTCGACATAGACGTCTTTTCCTGCCTGGCAAGCATGGATTGTAGGTAGGGCATGCCAATGATCCGGACAACCGCAAACAATCGCATCGACATTACTGTCCTCCAGAGCGCGACGATAATCCTTGAGCGCCCGAGGCCTTTTTCCGGTTTTGGATTCGACTTGTCCGACTCTTGCACCCAATACTTTTTCATCGATGTCGCAAACGTATTTGATGTCAACATCCTCAAGAGAAGCGAAATTGTTCAGCAGCGCTCCTCCACGCCCACGGACCCCTATCACGCAAACAGAAACTCGATCATTGGGACTTGTTGCGCGGAGCGTCCTGGATGAGAGTATGGTCGTGCCAGCGCCCGCGATGGCCTGTTTTAAAAAGTGCCGTCTGCTCATATTTTGCCTTCCGAAAGTAATCGTTGAACTCTAGCAATTTGCGGAATATCCGTCAGCCGCCGATCTAAGACTGCCTGCCCAGTCCCCATGCTAAATGATCTGTAACCGGTTGGCGAGAAAATGACGCGCTGAGTTCTGTTGGGTGTGTTCTGAGAAACGGCTTTATTGGTGGAGTGGTGTTGGTGGATTCGGAGCTATTAGGACGAGCCAAAATGATTGCGCAGCTTTGCAACGAGTTTTCTTGTTACGGGGTGGGTGCTCTCTACGCGTGGTCAGCATTCTCAAGGAGCGGCCGATGGTGCTAACGCTTGACGTGGTCCTCGATATCCCAAGAGCGCAACAAAAACGGCAGTTCTGGATGGAACTGCCGTAAAACGTGTGGTTTGCGATTAGTGGCTGGTTGCTTAACGATTGTAAGTAGGTGTACCGAAATCACCTGCATTTACGTTGCTGCCAGTTTGCAGGTTCGCATTGGGTGCCGGATTGTAGCCTCCGTCGAAGGAAGCAGGTTGCGTCGGCTGGAATCCCTGAGAGCTGCCGCTTCCCGTACTACCGGGTTGGTAATCTGCCCCGTTTTCCGGTAAGGCAGTCCCGTTATAGCTGTTGCCTTCAAACCTCGCGGGGTTCGCGGAATAAGAGCTGTCTGCTGAGGTGTCTTGAGGGTTGCTGTAAGTCGCACCAGTAGGTTGTGCTGGAGCGACATTACTGGCTCCATAGTTAGGGGCACCGGCAGGTGCGAAATTTTGTCTGGAATTAAATGAATTGCTTTGCGGTTGGCCGTAATCTCCCGCAGCGTTTCCAGGAACTGCAGGTGCTGCAAAGTTGTTAGCATTAGCTTCCGATGCAGTTCGTGGATAGTCCGTTGGGTAAAATCCTTGGGCCGCGGCCCCGCCTTGTTGGGGTACTGGCTGGTTGGCATAACTCGGGTTGCCTTGACCATAATTGCCTTGACCATAAACGGGGTTTCCGGTTCGATTGAAACCTTGGTTATTGGCAGTATTACCGTAGGGCGACGTGCCGTATGCGGTTTGTGCTTGACCGACTTGTTGTCCTTGAACCTGTTGTCCTTGTAAGGTCGGAGAAGCATAGGGCGATTGATTGCCTAAGCCTTGAGGTACTAAATTGCTCGACGGATATGCTGGCGTCTGAGTTGAGGCCAGTGAAGAAGGTGAGGAGGAGGGAGTTTTCTTCCACCAGCTGAACGCATTACTCCAGCTAGTCGTTTGACAGCCAGTGCTGACCGACATTCCTAAGCCGAGCAACAATGCGGTGGTTGTCGTGCGTTTAAACGAGAATTTCATAGCTTACGTCCTCTGAAATTTAGTTTGGTTTTGGACGTGCACGAATGGAAAAGGACCGTTGCCGTTTTCTCAGGCCGGTCGCTCCTTCCAGAGAGCAACGCTTTGGAGGTGTCAGGTAGATCCCACGGGAACACTAGTTTTTCATTAGTTGTTTCGGTCGTTAGAACCGGAAAAAATGAGTTAAAAGGAAAAGTTTATTACCGAAGTACAAGGCATGCGAGAATCTAGCAAGCCAAAGCGCGGCGGATCGTAGGAGAGTTGCCTGCAGACGTCAACGGCAATTCATGGAGAGATTGATGAGTGAGCTAGCAGAAGAAAAATCACCCTGCATGGTGGGTGCGGCTTGACCAAGAGAAGATTGTCCGGATTGGCTCAGAAAGCAGGGTCTGTTTCGATCCCAACGCGTTGCGAATGCATTTTGAGCATTTTTGTATCTCGGTAGAGCAGTGGTTAGACGCCATGGCGTTATGGTCGTCACAAGCTCTGACCAACATTTGTCCAATTCCTCGAACGTTAGTTGAAGGATTGTGTTGGACAATGAAACAAAAAATTTCCCCCATGCGTTGAAGGGGGATGTATTGAGTGGGGTTGTTTTAATTTTTTGAAAGCAACTTCGCACCAATCTGGGTGGCTCTTTCGTTTTCCATCGCCAGTCATAAATTCAGACAAAATAACAGCACCATCGGCATGGTCGCTCACTATTTGCCCTCCTCTGCTGAAATGAACGCCATGCATTTTCCCCTTTTTTAGCGTCCACTTTATTTTTTTAATCAAGCTATCTAAATCAATCATTACCGTGCCATCCTGGCGATCGACGTTTGACTCCTCCTTGTCCCAGTCCACATGCTGCCAAAGAATCAAAAACAAAAGGCCGCGATTGAGAATCGCGGCCTTTCAAGTGTGTCCTGGCGGTAATTTTGTTGGCGTCTATCCCAACAATTATTTTGACTCAGCAAATCGGCGAGCCACTTCGTCCCAATTCACAACATTCCAAAATGCGCTGATGTAATCGGGGCGCCGGTTTTGATAATTCAGATAATAGGCATGTTCCCAAACATCCAAGCCCAGGATGGGAGTTCCGGAGATCCCTGCGATGGCTTCGCCCATTGCGGGGCTGTCTTGATTGGCAGTTGAGCCAACCGTCAATTTTCCGTCCTGCACGCTGAGCCACGCCCAGCCGCTACCAAAGCGCGTGGCGGCGGCATTCGCGAATGCTTCTTGAAACTCGCCGAATCCACCCAGGTCTGAGTCAATCGCAGCAGCGAGATCGCCAGTGGGGGCACCCCCACCGTTGGGCCCTAAAATTGACCAGAACAAAGTGTGGTTGGCATGGCCTCCTCCATTGTTGCGAACAGCACCACGTTTATCCTCAGGAACGGCTGCGAGGTTACCGATCAGTTCACAGATGCTTTTGTTGTCAAGGTCCGTGCCGGCAATGGCAGCGTTCACTTTTGTGATATACGCCTGATGGTGTTTCGTATGATGAATCTCCATCGTACGAGCGTCGATGTGGGGTTCTAATGCGTCGTAGGCATAGCCAAGTTCAGGCAGAGAAAAAGCCATGATTTGTTCCTTTATTTCAGACAACTACGAGGTGGCCAACAGCTGCAACAGTTACAGGATTCTGACGCACTAGCTTGTGCGAGCTCTCGGCACGAGGGCAATCTGAAAGAGCGCTCCTTAGCTCGAGACAGTGCTTCAAAAAACTCAGCATACCGCATCATTTTGTCGGCTACAATCGGGTCCCATAGCGGGGCCCCTGCAGTTCCCGGGTATCTTTGGCTTTACTATTGCCAGAGCTAAAACGTGCCAGAGCCAAAACGGAGACAATCCGATTTACAGTCCGAGTTGTGTAGCAAGAGGTGGCAAGTGGCGGCAAAGTTGCGCAGCGGGAGTTTCTTCAGGCTATGGAAACCGGAGACAGGCTGTTAGACGTTATCAAAGAGTCCGTATCCTTCATCAGTCTTCATTTGATGGTGTCGAAGGTCATTGCATTGTCGGACTTGACAATGGCTCTGTTTCGAGGTCACTTTCGTGATCCATCAAATAGGCCTTAAGACTGAAAAGAAGTTGCTTGGCGCGTTCAACTAAATCGTTGCGCCGACGATCACGTTGTCTTTTTGGCGAGACGCAAACGTGAACTAACGTGAGGTGTTCTGCTAGCGAATTTAAATTTGTTGATTTGGTCTCGCGATCGTCTAGATCGAGTATGACTTGAAACGGAATAGGGCGATCAGATCCGCGTCTTAGCAGGTTGGAATGACCATCAAAGAGCAGTGATATTTTATTTTCCTCGACGGCATCAATCTTGGCGCCGTGATCGGCAACGAATCCTTTGAGTTTTTCCACAGCAACATGCACTGGAAGAGTGATGCGGAGTGTTGTTTCGAGCAGAGAGGTTTGTGGCGTCTTTTGCAGCCAGGAAAACCAAGGCGTTGGTCGATCGGATTCTTCAGGTAGACCTCCTGATATGCCGGGGCCGAGTTGAACAACGCGATTGCGACCCAAGTCTTTTGCTTTTAAGAGCGCTCGGTCTGCCCGATTGAAAATTGTTTCTGGAGTGTCTCCAAGTTGGAGCTCGGTGACTCCAAAACTAGCTGTAAAGCTGTGACCATTTAAGCAGGGATGTCTCATACACTGCAACGCAAGGCGAATTTCTTCTGCTTTTTCTGTCGTTGTTGCGTTGACGCTGTCCGCGCAGATCATAATGAATTCTTCTCCCCCGTAGCGTGCTACTAAATCTCCCGTGGTACACAGGTTTCGGAGTAGCTTGGCAAACGAGACAAGTGCTTCATCTCCTGCCTGATGCCCAAAGTTGTCGTTGATGCTTTTAAAACGATCGATGTCACATACGATGAGGCTGCACGCAGCACCACGAGCGAGATGTGAAACAACCATTTCGTTCAGGCAGCGGTCGAATTCAGCACGATTTGCTACTTTGGTCAATGGATCTTGAGTTGCCTTGCGGTGAAGCGTCACGACGCGTTCTTCGAGCACCTCTTTGGAAGATGCGTCATGAAGCAATAAGGCGGCTCCAAATCTCGCACCTTCTTGTCCAACTACCGGCACCATATGGGCATCGACCGCAAGACGATTGCCATTATGACCTTTGACTGTCAAGCGTCGCAAACTTTGCGTGCCGGTCATGACGGCTTTTGCTAAAGGGCAGTCATTGGTAGTGATAGGATTTTTTTCTTCGTCCCAAAGTTCGATGAGTTCGGGATCCCAACGACGTTCTAACACACTGCGATTTGTGATACCTGTGAGACGCTCAGCTGCTCGATTCCACAAGAGAATTTTTGATTCCGTATCGACGAACACGACGCCATCGTGCATGCTCTCTAAAAGTTTTCCATGGAATAAGTCGTTAACGGAAACGCTGTTGTCCGGTCCTTCTGCATCGTTCAATCGCCACATTGAGTGGTCGTTGGTGTCACGCAAAGTGTCAAGCCAAATCTGTCCAGATTGGGCATCCAGTTGAATTTCATGGGCGTTTAAAAGGTGGCAAAATTCAACAACCAAGTTGGGGTCAAATTGTGTCCCCGAACATCCTAGCAATTCTGCAGTTGCCCGTTTTTGAGACATCGCCGCGCGATAGACTCGATCGGTTGTCATGGAGTCGAAGGCGTCGACGATCGCGATCATTCGCGAGCCAATTGGTAAATGAGCCCCTTGGCGGTCAAAACCTCTCTTGCTTCCATCAAACCAAGCTGGTGTATAACGGATGAAATCAAGTACCGATGGTGAGGCGCAGCAACCACGCAGAATTTGCAGGCCAAATTCGCGATGCCGATCCATGGCCAAAGCTTCTTCTACATTAAGTTGGTTTGGTTTAAGTAAGACATGGTCGGGAACACCAATTTTTCCAATATCATGAAGCAATGCGGCAATTTGAATGTGATCACTTTCTTCACGACTTAGGTCTTTCTGCATGGCCCATGATGTGCAACCTAATCCAACCCGCAAGCTGTGCGTGGCGGTGGGGGCATGCTTTGCTCGTAAGGCGAGGAAAAGGCTATTCGCCATTCCCAGCCTAACTTGAACCAATTCATTTTGACGGGCAACATTACGGTGCCTTGCACCGGAACCTTGTACGCACTGAACTTCATCTAAGCAATTAAGCAGTGTGGAAAGGGTCGAAAGCTGTGCGTCGGTCGTAGGCGACGTAGAGGAAAAGGGAGTTTCGGGGGCAGTTCGTGGTCGGACCATCCGGTGCATTTGTCTTAACTGTCATGGTAGAGGTGGTGAAATAGCAAAACGGTCGCAACGTGGAGTTGACTCGTGTTATTTCCACATGGCTAACCTTCCGGTTGCCGGGTTGCTTCTTGGATTATGTTGAAAACCTAGGTCGCGCTTCGAGTTCGGTCAAACGGACTGAGGCAGCATTAGGGAGAATGAAACTGCAAGATGTCCGTCTGGTGTACTGATTTTTGAGTTTCTTTTCAGCTACGTTCTTGCTGCGAAACGTGTGAATTATCCTTACGTTCGTTACTATCCGCACGTTTTAACTAAGCTACCCAAGGCATATTTTTTGACGACATAGGCATAGTATTTATGATTGGGTGACTATTGTGATGTAGCGAGAATTGAGTTCACCGTCGGAAAGGCCGAATCTTAGCAGTATCGGAATTTCGACCAACGAACCGGCGTAGGGAAGCGTTTTGCCGTTGGTGTAGATCCCTCTGACCCGTTGATGGTATTCAGGATTGCTGACAACCTTGGCACAGCAGTCCGACAACATGAGTACTGAGACAATTCGAGGGGTAATGTTTCCATGTTAAGCCTTCGCTTTCCGGCTCTGAATGATTGCATAAGACTGCGATGGGTTTTCGACAGTACGGCCAAAGTGACGAGCGACGGCGTCGAGTGTTACTCGATGAGCGCGAAGAGGGTTTATCGGGCCCACACAGGAAATCAGGCGATACGTTGGAGGCGGCGATTTGCCATACTGCCAAGCCACGACGGAACTATGCCGAAACGGCGCAACGTGAGAAACAGCTACGCATCATCGATCTTATCCCGAAACGTTATTGGACCTTAAGCGTTCTTTTTTTGCTTGGTGTTCTGACAATCGTGGTCATCGAGGCTTTATTTATCCAGAAGATCGATGGAGTGCGATTTCTTGTTGAAGGAGGAGAAGCCTTTGAAGTGACCGGCCGCGGTACGTTAGGGGGTTGGTTTGCCTCCATGCTACATGCTGCCGGTGCAGCAATGGCGATCCTGATTTATGTCCTGCGCCGACACAAGAGCGACGATTATCGTGGGCGGTATCGTATGTGGATTGGTACCTCCGTTGTTTTACTGTTGGTGAGCATCAATGCTTCGACGCACTTCCATCTGGTGATATCGCCCGTCATAACGCGCCTGACAGGGAGTGTTTTGGCGACGATTCCTGATTGGTGGTGGATGGCTGTCTGCTTGATGGTGGGGTTGTTAGGGTTTGCGCGCATTGCTGCGGAAATGAGGAACTGCCGCACAGCCGTGGTCAGCTTGTCGTTGGCGCTGGTGCTGTATGGCCTTGCGGTTTCGTTAGAATTGGGGGCTTGGGCGACAGGAATCGCCTTTCTTAACCAGCTATATTTCTCCGCGTCGATGCTTTTTGGCCACTTAATGCTTTCATTTTCTTTGGTGTTGAACGCTCGTTTTGTTTATTTTGATGCACAAGGTAGTATCGTCGTCTCCAGCAATCCTGCAGGCGTTGAAGTGCCGCCGCGTCCTGAGTCCAACAAGGCAACTAAAAAACAGACAACCCAGGTATCAAGTAATGTGAAGACGGAGGAAGTCCTGGCGACAAAACCTGAACACGATCAGCCCCTGAGTGAAGGAGCCGAGCCGGAAGTCATTCTTTTCGAGGAGGCAGATCAGGAAAGTCCAGCCAGCCCTAGAAAATTAACCAAGGCTGAGCGACGTCGCTTAAGGAAGCAGCAAAGACAGAAGAAACGGGTGGCGTGAAAGCGCAGAGGATTGCGCGAACCAGCAACTTAAAGGTGACTCTCTCTGCCAGCCCGAGCGAGGCAGCTCGGTGGTCGGCTCTTGTCTCAGCGGAGATTCTTAGCATAGCACTTATGGAATTGTGAGAAATTAGTCAGATGGTTAGGACCAGATTTGCACCAAGCCCTACGGGATATTTACATATCGGGGGTGTGCGCACGGCGTTGTTCAATTGGTTGTTTGCACGTCAGCATGGCGGGCAATTCATTTTACGAATTGATGATACGGATCAGCAACGCAATGTGGTTCAGGCATTGCAACCCATTCTTGCTGGCTTCCGTTGGTTAGGCATTGATTGGGATGAGGGACCGACCGCAGATGGAACCGGCAGCAGCGGCCCACATGCTCCTTATTTTCAATCACAGCGGGCGCGGCGTTATGCCGACGCTGCACAGCAGTTGTTGGCTGCCGGACTTGCCTATCGTGATTACTCAACACCGGCGGAAGTACAAGCCGAGCGGGAGTCCGCAGAACGAGAAAAACGATCGTTTGTTTACAGCAGAAATTGGATGGCCGAGACAGATCAGCAGGCCACAGTTTTTGAAGCCGCAGGCCGCACGGCGGTTGTGCGACTCAAAATGCCACGCGAAGGCAAGTGCCAGTTTCGCGATCTCGTTCGTGGAGAGGTTGAGTTTGATTGGGCGCAGGAACAAGATCACGTCGTGCAGCGTGCCGACGGCACTTGTCTGTATCATTTAGCCAGCGTTGTGGACGATCATGATTATGAAATTACCCACGTCATCCGTGCGGTTGAACATCTTTCCAACACGCCACGACAAATCTTCATCGCGCAGGGGCTCGGGTTTTCTCTTCCCGAATATGCGCATCTTCCCTATGTGGCGGAGCCGGGTAGCAACAACAAGCTCAGTAAACGCAAACTGGAGAAATATCTGAAGCATCACGAGTTCAAGAAAATTTCCGATCATGGTCAAGCGATCGCCGATCGAATTCAGCTGGCAACAGCGGCTGAGACGTTCAACCCGGTGATTGTTGATTTCTATCGCGAAGTCGGATACCTCGCCGATGCCATCATTAATTACTTGTTGCTACTTGGCTGGTCGCTTGATGATAAGACTGAGGAGTTCAGTCGTACAGAAATGATCGAGCATTTTTCCCTAGAACGGGTCAATAAAGCACCGGCCAGTTTTGATCCACAAAAGCTGTTTGCGTTTCAAGGTCGCTACATGCTCGCCCTGCCGATCAAGCAAAAAGTTGCCATGGTCGTGCCGTTTCTTCAACGGGCCGAGTGGATCGATGCGCCACCGACCTGTGACACGGCACCGCGGTTGACTCAAATTCTTGAGGCAGCAGGAGATCGTATCAAGACGGCGGGCGACATTCTCGACTTTCCCGAGTTCTTTGCGGCGGACGATCAGCTAGAATTCGATGAAAAGTCATTTGAGAAACGAATGCGAAAGCCCGCAGAAGCGGCCGACTTGTTGCGTGATTTCCGTCACTGCTTGGAGGTGACGGACTCTTTTGAGGCTGCTGCTTTAGAGACTTTGCTGAAGTCGTTTGTCGAGGAGCATGCCATCAAGATCGGTCAAATCATCCATCCCTTGCGTGTGGCCATCACCGGCAAAGGGGTGGGTTTGGGAATGTTTGAAACGATGTCTATTTTGGATCGCGAAGCCTGCCTCCGCCGCATCGATGCAGCCTTGGCACGCCTCTGAGCCGTCTCGTCTGCAGGGCCGTTTCTCGATAAAATCGGCGGCGTCGCTCAGCGAAGAATCGCTGGCGCTGTGATGCAGTGTTATTTTCAGCACGGTTGCTTTGAGGACTAATGGACATGACGGAACCAGACGCTCCGCGCAAACTGAATTTTATCGAGCAAATCATCGAGCAGGATAATGAGGCAGGAAAATGGGACGGTCGGGTACAGACGCGTTTCCCACCGGAGCCCAACGGCTATTTGCATATTGGCCATGCTAAATCGATCTGCTTGAATTTTGGCTTGGCGGAAAAATACAACGGGCGTTGCAATCTGCGGTTTGATGATACCAACCCTGCCAAGGAAGACCAGGAATATGTCGATTCGATCAAAGCAGATATCCGTTGGCTAGGGTTCGATTGGGGCGACCGCGAGCTTTTTGCCTCAGATTATTTTGACCAGCTCTATGCCTGGGCGGTGCAACTCATTCAGGCAGGACAAGCCTACGTTTGTGAACTGACGGCGGAACAGACACGTGAATACCGCGGGACGCTGACTGAGCCTGGAAAAAACAGTCCCTTCCGCGATCGGCCCGTGGAGGAAAACCTCGACCTGTTTCAGCGCATGAAAGCCGGGGAATTCGCCGACGGCAGTCGGACGTTGCGGGCAAAAATTGAGATGACACATCCTAATTTGAATCTGCGCGATCCGGTGATGTATCGCATCCTGCGCGTTGTGCACCACCGTACTGGCGAGCAGTGGTGTATTTATCCGATGTACGATTTCACCCATGGGCAGTCGGATTCGCTGGAGCGCGTCACGCATTCGATCTGTACCTTAGAGTTTGAGAATCATCGCCCGCTCTACGACTGGTACTGCGATTCTTTGGATATCTATCATCCGCAGCAAATTGAATTTGCACGGCTTAATCTCAGTTTTACTATCACCAGTAAACGGAAATTACTGGAACTGGTTACTTCAGGCCATGTTCGCGGATGGGATGACCCGCGGATGCCGACGATTAGCGGCATGCGCCGGCGCGGTTATACACCGGAGTCGATCCGCCAGTTTTGCGAACGCATTGGCGTGGCCAAGTTTCACAGTGTGATCGACATGACGGTACTCGAAAACAGTGTACGCGAACATCTCAATCAGGTCGCGCCGCGCGTGATGGGAGTGCTGAGGCCGATCAAACTGGTGATTGACAACTATCCGGAAGGGCAGGTTGAAGAAATGGTGGCGGTCAATAATCCGGAGGACGAATCGGCAGGCACACGGCAGGTACCGTTTTCTCGTGTTCTCTACATCGACCAAGAAGATTTTCGTGAGGAAGCACCCCGTAAATACTTCCGCTTGAAACGAGGCGGCGAGGTGCGGCTTCGCTATGCTTATATCATTAAATGTGAAGACGTTATCAAAAACGAAGATGGGTCGATCCGTGAGTTGCGCTGCAGCTATGATCCAGATTCGAAAAGTGGGATGCCGGGAGCGGGACGCAAGGTCAAAGGGACGATCCATTGGGTCTCCGCAGAACATGCCGTGGATGCCGAAGTGCGGTTGTACGACCGCTTGTTTGTCAAAGAGAATCCCTACGACGTGGCGGAAGGGGAGGACTACAAGGTCAACTTAAATCCGGCATCCCTCGAGACCCTTTCTGCTTGTAAGCTAGAGCCGGCGCTGGCAGGAGTCGGCAGCGGAAGGACGTTTCAGTTTGAGCGTGTGGGCTATTTTCATGTTGATGCGGATTCCCGCGCGGAACACTTGATTTTCAACCGCACCGTATCTTTGCGGGATAGCTGGGCCAAGTTTGAGACGCGGTCTAAAAAGTAACGCTTGCTGTAATCTTTGGTGATGCCTGGCGGCAAACCTGGCGAAAAATGGTGGAGCCTTACCTCCACCCG
>JAKVBY010000037.1:6203-37906 GCA_022446825.1 Pirellulaceae bacterium | reverse complement strand
AACCCTGAGTCGATGCAGAAGTTAAACGTGTTACCAGTCGGCAAGTCATCCGAGTTACCTGTGTTCAATGATCAACCTGTCAGTAGCTGAGATTTGAGCCATCCAGAAGGAACCTAAATCATGTCGTACCGTTTGCATGGATTGAAGATTGTTTTGTTGATCGCTCTGTGCTGGGGAGGGAACTGGGACAACGCTGCGCGAGCCGAACTATGGGCAGGGACTGGCAAAGTCGATATTACCAATCGTGACGAGCCGTTCAACGATCTTTTGTTTGTCCGGGCCCTGGTCGTCAAAAACGACCAAACGACCTTTACCCTTTTGACTTTGGATGCGGTTTCCATTGGAGAGATTGGGTATATCAGCAATGATTACTTGCCGACGGTACGTGCGCAAATTGAGCAAGATTGGGGAATTTTGCCCACCCATGTGATGGCCAATGCAAGCCATTGTCACGGCGTTGTCTGTGCTGACGTGGCTGAGCGAACTGTGCAGGCGGTCCGCATGGCGATGGAGTCGCTGGTCCCGGTACGGGTTGGAGTGGGGACAGGACATGAAGATCGGGTGATGGAGAATCGCCGGATGAAGTTGAAGGATGGCACCGAGATCGACGTCCGCCGGGGTTACGCATTGCCACCCGACGAATCCATTGCTGAGGTCGGTCCGATCGATCCACAAATTGGTGTTTTACGGTTAGACAAGCAAGACGGCAGTCCGTTGGCAGTGGTCTATAATTTTGCCTGCCATCCCATTCAAGGTGTGCCCAGCGGTGGGAGTACGGCGGACATGACCGGTTTTTCCTCAGCTGTGATTGAAGACAATCTAGGTGGTGGGGCCGTGGCTTTGTTTGTGCAGGGGTGCGGCGGAGACATCAATCCCGTCGGTTACAAGGCCGTTGACCACCCTCACGATGCGGAGGTGTTGGGGAACATGCTAGGTCTCAGCACACTCAAAGCGGCCCGCCAGATTCAAACTGCCGCAGATGATCGCCTCCTGGTAAAGCACCAGATGACCGAGTTGCCGCGGGCGGATCTGGCCCAGCGGATTATCGCTATGGAAGAAGAACGTGAGCAGCTGGTGAATTCTTTGAGAGGCACCGAACTGAATCTGAAGACGTTCATGCAGCTGGCGAGTAAATACAGTTTAGCGAGTTCGTTTCCTTCAGCCGATTCCTATCGTTATTTGCATCAGGATGCTCTTGACCGAGATCATTTGAGACGGATGGATGCTTTGAATCGCGGCGCCATGAAGCAGTACCTCAGAAACATTCACACCATGGAAGAATTGACGCGTTTGAACACCAATTTGGCCTTGTTGCGGAAGCATCAAACGGAACTGGTCGATAGCGGTAAGCGGACGATCGACGTTGAGCTTTTAGGAGTCCGCATTGGTGATTTTGTCTTGACGACGTTTCCAGGAGAGCTCACCGTTCAGATTGGCCTGAATATCAAGCAGGCCGCGCCTCACCCCCAGACCTTTGTGGCGGGTTACACCAACGGCTATATCTACTATGCACCGACAGCAGAACAGCTGAAGAATGTCGGGCGTGCGCAGGAGGATAGTGATTGTGTTCTGGCACCGGAATGGCAGGCGATCTATGAAGCTGCAGCCCTGCAAATACTTGAGGACCTATGATGACGCAGTGGAGCGAATCTTCCAGTGAAGGCTTGGCAGTGAAGGCTTGGCAGTGAAGACTCGGTTGAGTTTGTCAGGGAGACAAGTTTCCCGTAGGCCGCTGTTCTGTAGTTCAATCCATGGTCATTTTGTCTCAGTGGCATCGGGTATCAGGGCCAAGTTGGTGTCTCCCACTTGCTGGCGAAGGTGAGGGCGACGCCTGAGCACGCGAAAAATGTTGAATCAGAGAGTGAATCTACTTGTCGGGGGCGGTCCTGTTGGCGTTTGAGGTCCCTTGCATGCTAACCTTAAAGTCAGATAATGCCTGACTTCTGATGCGTGTTGGTGAAAGACCACCTGCGCGGCAATGCTCTTGCACACACTTTTCTTGCAAACAATGGATTGGAAACCATGTCACTACTTGTTGTTGGCTCTGTCGCTTTTGACAGCATTGAGACGCCCGTAGCTTCCCGAGAGCATGTTATCGGGGGTTCCGCCGTTCATTTTTCTTATGCAGCGGCCTTGTTTGCGCCGGTGAAACTGGTGGGTGTGGTCGGAGAAGATTGGCCCAATGAATTCACACAGCTACTCTCGGAGCGAGGTGTTGACACCCGCGGTTTGGAAGTTGTGGAGGGGAAAAAAACCTTTTATTGGAAGGGAAAGTACCTGCCGAATATGAATGATCGCGAGACACTAGATGTTCAGCTCAACGTGTTTGGTGAATTTGATCCGGTGCTGCCCGAGGATTACCGACAAAGTAGGCTGGTGTTTTTAGCCAACGGCTCGCCGCATTTGCAGTTGAAGGTGTTGGACCAGGTAGCGGATCCGCAATTGGTGGTGGCGGACACAATGGATTTGTGGATTCAGCAAGAGCCTGAGGCACTCTTGCGGCTTTTGCAACGAGTTCAAGGCGTTGTGCTTAATGATAGCGAAGCCAAATTATTGACGCAGGAAGAAAATCTCATCCGCGCCGGGCACAAGATTCTGGAACTCGGACCTGATTTCGTGATCATTAAAAAGGGTGAGCATGGGGCGATGCTTTTCTCTGCAGAGGCCATCTATGTGTTGCCGGCGTTTCCTACCTGCGACGTGGTGGACCCAACAGGAGCTGGTGATAGTTTTGCTGGTGGTATGATGGGTTTCTTGGCTGAGGCAGGAAAGGCAGATGCCACGACGATTAAATCGGCGATCGCTTACGGCACGTTAACCGCTAGTTTTCAGGTGGAAGATTTCAGTCTCGAGCGGATGAAGTCGTTGACTCGTGCAGATCTGGACCAACGTTTTGAGTCTTTCCGCGAGATGATGCGTTTCGAGTAGAATTTCAGGCGAGCAATTTTCTGAACAGGAACCACCGGATTTCACGCTGAGTAACCATCCATGCAAACGATGCGGACTTTTATCGCCATCGATGTTTCTGCGGCAGTCCGTGCGCAGGCGGTTCGATTGATCGAGAAATTGCGTGGTAGTGGAGTGAAGGCGCGTTGGGTGGAGCCGGCCAATCTCCACTTGACCTTGAAATTTCTAGGAGATGTTCCCAATACGGAAGTTGCCGCCGTTTGTCAGGCGGTGAAAGTAGCCGTACTTGAAAATGGACCGTTTGACATTCATTGTCAGGGCGCCGGAGCGTTTCCAGAAACAAAGCGTCCCAGAACGGTGTGGTTAGGTTTGGCTGAGGGGAATGAAGAGATGCGTGGTTTGCAGGAAAAAATTGACATTGCTTTGGCGGAGCTCGGTTTTCCTCGTGAGCCACGGCGTTTTCATCCCCATTTAACGCTGGGACGCCTCAAACGGACCGGTCCGGAACTGGCCGATCTAGCTCAGCTTCTGGAGGAGCATGAGGCTTTCGACGCTGGTAAGTTTACGGCTGAGGAAGTGCAGGTGGTGGCGAGTTTTCTCGAGAAGTCGGGACCGACGCACGATGTAATGGGTCGCGCCTGTCTGTAATGGCCCGCTTGCCATGACGCATGCCCGTTTCGAAGCGGGTATCGCGCACAGTCCCCAGCGCACAGTCCCCAGCGCACGGGACCAAACGTGTCCTGGGCACCCCCGATATTCTTTGTGAAACATTCTTGATCAAAATGCCGATCATCAGTATACATATTCATATGTACACCATTTCAGTGGGGTGTACCGTGGTTGGTTCTGGTTGAAAAGCAGGTCAAAGTCCACCATAACAAGGAGTCAATGATGGTTACTGCCCAAAAGACGAGTGCACAAATGGTAAAAAAAGCAAAAAAGTCTAAATCAGCGTCCAAAGCAGCCAAAGAAAAAAACAGTACGAATGAAGTTTTTAATGAAAATCCAAATCTGAAGACGGCCCTGCAGCAGATCGAAAAACAGTTTGGAGATGGTTCGATCATGCCGTTGGGGGCGGATAGGAAGACTTGGGTGGAGGGAATTCGCACCGGTAGTTTGTCGTTGGATATTGCCTTGGGGGGGCAGGGGATTCCGCGCGGACGGATTATTGAAATCTTTGGTCCCGAATCGAGTGGGAAGACCACTTTAGCCTTGCATGTCGCCGCGCAGGCCCAAAAAGGGGGTGGCATTGCTGCAATGATTGATGCGGAACATGCTTTCGATCCAAGTTGGGGTAAGAAGTTGGGTGTCGAACTTGAGACCCTGTTGGTGAGTCAACCTAACAGTGGTGAAGAAGCGATGCAGATCACAGAAATGCTGGTCAAATCGAATGCGGTCGATGTGATTATTGTCGATTCGGTAGCCGCGCTCATTCCCAAGCAAGAGTTGGAGGGAGAGATTGGTGATACGCATGTCGGTTTGCAAGCGCGTTTGATGAGTCAGTCGATGCGCAAATTAACCGGTGCGATTGCAAAAAGTAAAACCGCCGTGGTTTTCATTAACCAAATTCGGGAAAAAATTGGTGTGATGTTTGGGAGTCCTGAAACGACACCGGGTGGCCGTGCTTTAAAGTTTTATTGTTCGTGTCGTATTGATGTGCGTCGCATCGGTCAAATTAAGGACGGGGAGGATGTAGTGGGGCAACGGGTACGTACAAAGATTGTTAAAAACAAAGTAGCGCCACCTTTCCGCATTGCTGAATTCGATATGTTGCACACAAATGGAATTAGCTACGAAGGCGACATTCTCGACCTGGGTGTTGCGAACAATATCGTTTCTCGTAGCGGTGCTTGGTTCAAGTATAACGATGCCTATCTAGGNCAGGGCAAAGAGAAATCACGCAACTTTTTAATCGAGAATCCACAAGTCACCGAAGAGATCAAATTAAAAGTACTTGAGGCCGGTGGCTATGGCATTGAGGCACCAGACTTGGAACCCAAGGAAGTCACGCCCACGGATAGTTAGCATTTCGCGCGTCGGGTGACAACCTTTGACGAGAACGTGAAAATGGTCTGCTGTCGTTGACGAGAAAAGCGAAGGTGAACGCTCGCATGAACACAGATCAATCTCTGCGGCAGGGCAGTTGCCAGCGTCGAAACTTGGTTAAGCGACTTATCGAAGTCACATTTGTGGGTTGGCTTTTGCTGGTGCCCACGCCTGGTTGGATCCAAGGCCAGCCGAAGGAAATCGACACTCCTGAACTGTCGATTATTGAAATGGCCACCGTCATGCAGCAGTTAACGGTGGAGGCGATCGCACGGGCGGAAAAATCGGTCGTGGCACTCGTTCGCGTTCGTAAGGGGGGTCGGTCATCGGTCCAAGTCGAAGATGACGATCTGCCGGGATTTTTTCCACCTCGTTTGCCTCAGCAGAATGAGGATCCGCAAGATCCAGACTTTGCCGAACGACATTTTATCCCGTCTGAGTTTGCCACGGGGGTGGTGATTGATTCTGAGGGCTTGATCCTGACCGCCTATCATGTTTTAGGCAATCCAGAAAAGTATGACTATTATGTCTGGCTCAATCACCGACCTTTTAAGGTTGTCGAGAAAGTTGTTGCCGCGGACCCTTGGACGGATTTAGCCGTTCTAAAAATTGATGCGGCAGATTTAGTACCCATTTCGTTTGGTGACGCCCAGCAACTAAAGAAGGGGATGTTCGTCGTCGCCTTGGGGAATCCATACGCAATCGCCCGGGATGGTGAAGTCAGTGCGAGCTGGGGAATCATTGCAAACTTGTCGCGTAAGGCAGCGTTAAATCAAAATCTGGAGAATTTAACTCTGGAAAAGCAAACACTGCATCATTACGGGACCTTAATTCAAACGGATGCTAAATTAAATCTAGGCACGAGCGGAGGGGCGCTCGTGAATCTGAAAGGTGAGATGATCGGTCTCACAATTTCGATTGCGGCGCTGCAAGGATACGAAAGTGCTGTCGGTTTTGCGATTCCTGTGAATGACGTCTTTCGACGCGTTGTCGAGACGTTAAAAGATGGCCGGGTACCGACCTTCGGTTTTCTGGGCGTTGGGCCAGAGAATCGACAGATTTCCGAGCGCCGGCGTGGCAAGTTTGGTGCACGCGTCGTGACGGTGGTTCCGGGCACACCAGCCCAAGAGGCCCAATTGCAACTTGGTGACATCATCACTTCTGTCGCTGGTGTTCGTATTTATGACAAGAACGATTTGTTTCGAGAACTAAGTAAACAAGAGGCGGGTGGTTCGATTCAACTGACGGTGGAACGACGCAATCGTGGAAATCTACAGAATTCACTGACGCAATCGGTGCGGCTTTCGAAGAAATATATTGAGACGGTGATGTCCGAGCATGGAACTCAGCACGAAGACTCCTGGAGAGGTTTGCAAGTTGAGTATGCCACTGCCATGGCTCCGAAAACACTCCAGTCATTGATTCAAGGAATGCAGCGAGGTTTACAGGAGCAAGCTATGGAATTGCCGGTTGGAATTTTGTCGGTCGCAAAAGATTCGCTCGCCTGGAAGGCTGGGTTTCGGCCCGGTGAATTTGTGAGTCATGTTGCCGGAGAGCCTGTTTCGACGCCTCAGAATTTTCATCAAAAAGTGGCTGAGTTAGAAGGCGAAGTGCGATTGCGAACCGTCACGGCTTCTGGAAGGAGTTCCGTAAGGATTCTAGCTGCACCCTAAAGAGCATCGGGACGAGATTTTACGTGTGTTGAGAGACAGCCGAGATGGGATGCTGGCGTTTTGCTGGCCTTGATGGTCAGTATGAATACAGGGCGAGGACCAACGGGCCTAGACAGTCGACAACTGTCTGGTGGCAATCGTCGTAGCTATTTGACAGAGCGATCGCGGTGTTGGCCGTAAGGCGACAACGTGGATCTTTTCTCAGGACGAAATGGCTTTGTGCACCCAACGCATCAGGCGACGTCTGACTACACGCCAGACCTCGCCCGCCAGTGATTAGAAACTACACTGCGGTGATATAAAGGCAATATTTCCTAAATATTCGAGCGAATAAGGGGTGGGAATTAGGTCTCGGTTTAACGAAAAAGAAATCAAGAACGCGCTGTGGTGGGCCATGCTGTCGCCTCGCATACTGCAGGCGTGCAATCGAGTCGACGCGGATGGGTCTAAACCGTTCCAGAACTCACGGACGCTCGACTAGTCCGCTTTTGAGTGACCGGATATCATGGCGGACTCGAAACCTGATTTCTTCCTGAGACCATGATTGCCTCTCCATGAGAACTAACGAACTTCGCGAACAATATCTAGCCTTTTTTGAATCCAAAGGGCATACACGTTGTCCCAGCGATGTATTGGTCCCCACCTGGGATCCGTCTGTGTTGTTTACACCCGCTGGTATGAATCAATTCAAGGACCACTTTCTGGGCAAGGTCAAACTTGATTTCACGCGAGCTACAACATGTCAGAAATGCCTGCGGACGGGGGATATCGATAATGTGGGGCGCACCGCGTATCACCATACATTCTTTGAGATGATGGGGAATTTTAGTTTTGGCGACTATTTCAAACGCGAAGCCATTAATTGGGCCTGGGAGTTTTTAACCGATAAAAAGTGGCTCGGTATCGATCCCGGACGTTTGAAGGTGACCGTCTATCAGAATGATGATGAGGCGGCTGAAATTTGGCGTGGTGACATTGGGTTGTCCTCAGCTGTCATTGAACGCATGGGCGAACACGACAACTTTTGGCCAGCGGGTGCTCCCAGTTCTGGGCCGGATGGAGTTTGCGGTCCGTGTAGCGAAATTTTTTACCAAGACAATTTTGGCGAAATTGTTGAAATTTGGAATCTAGTTTTTACGCAATTTCATCGCGTGGGCGATCCTCCAGACAATTTACGTCCGCTGCCTAGCCAAAACATTGATACCGGCATGGGGCTTGAACGCACGGCGGCAACATTGCAGGGCGAACAGACAAACTATCATATCGACATTTTGCGTCCTATTGTCGAGGCCGCCGCGGAAATCTGTGGTGTTAAATATGAAGCCGACTCAGATTCAGGGCGACGTTTGCGACGAATTACGGATCACATTCGGGCGTGCACGATGGCAGTTCACGAGAATGTCTACCCCGGCGCACAGAAAGAAAAATATGTCATTCGTCGACTGCTTCGACGTGCTGTGCTCGATGGTCACCAGTTGGGAATGCGCATGCCATTTCTTTTCCAGGTTGTTCCCGCGGTGGTCGAACAGATGCATGCTGCTTACCCGGATCTCCTCGAAACAACCTCACGAGTGAGCGATGTCATTAAGGCAGAAGAAAGCAATTTTTTTGGGACTTTGGACGCTGGTTTAGCCCGAATTGAAAATACGTTTGCGGAAATGAAGGCCGCGAATCGAACGATGGTTGCGGGTGTGGAGGCAGCGGATTTATATCAGACGTACGGCGTGCCGCCAGAGGTGTTTGAGGCCATGGCCGCCGAAAATAATTTAGTGTTCGACTGGGATGGCTATGCGAGCGCGATGGAAGCGCATGGGACGGCTTCTGGAAAAGCAGTTCATACGGTGATGGGAGGCGGAGGCCCGATTGATGCCATCAAGAAGGTGTTGCACGAAACCCAATTCGTTGGTTATGACGTGACAGAAGCGGAGGCGGAACTGAAATTTATTATTTCTCAGGGACAATTATGTGACTCTGTCGCAAGCGTTGACGGCGACGAAATACTACAAATTGTCTTAGACCGTTCACCTTTTTACGGTGAATCAGGTGGACAGGTTGGTGATGTAGGTGAGATCCTTGGAGACGCTTTTAAATTTCAAGTTACCGACACCCAAAAAGATGGAAAGTTAATTCTTCATTATGGTCACTTGCTGGCGGGCCAGTTAAATACGGGGACGCTAGTTCAAGCCCAAGTAGATTTTGCAAGGCGTGCAGCTATTCGTCGCGCACATTCAGGGACCCATATGCTGCATTTTGCCTTGCAAAAGAACTTGGGTAGCCATGCTCAGCAACAAGGATCAAAAGTTGACGCCGATTGGTTGCGTTTTGATTTCACTAATTTGTCGCCGATTGACGCCGAGTTATTAACGAAAATTGAACAAGATGCCTCTGGCTGCGTGCAAGCGGCCACAGAGATCAAGGCAGAAGTGTTACCGCTTGCAGAAGCGCGTAAGGTAGGGGCGATGATGCTCTTTGGAGAAAAATATCCGGACCCAGTAAGAATGGTTTCGATGGGAGAATTTAGTAAAGAGTTGTGCGGTGGAACGCATCTGGACAACACTCGAGATGTCGAGGTTTTTGAAATCATTAGTGAGGAAGCGGTTTCAGCTGGAACACGCCGTATCACGGCTCTGACTGGAGCTAAAGCCAAGGAAAATCGCGAGAAAACACAGGTTGCTGTGACCGAGACAGCGGAGCTCTTAGGCGTTGGTGCGCAGCAGATCACTGAGGCGATTCGGGGTCTTTCGCAGCGAGTACGCGAGCTTAAAAAGCAACTTGCGGGAGGTGGTCAAACTGAGAGAAAAGTTGAGACGCGTTGGGAAGAGGAGGGGAGTGCGTGGAGTCATGCCGAAGCAAAAACTGTGTTGCGCGATTGCGCGCGAATTTTAAATGTCGCTGTTTTTGACGTTCCAGAACGCACGAAGTCGCTTCTGCAAGAGACGGTTCGATTAGGGGCGGAGATCGCCAATCTGTCGGATGTTGATCAGCTTTCAGCCGAGTCGCTGTTGGAGAATGCGGAGGACGTTGGTGATGTCAAAGTTGTTGTCGCGGAAGCCATGAGCGGAAATCCCAATTTGTTGCGGCAACTAATTGACCAGATGCGGAAGAAGTCAAATGCGGTCGCCGCCCTTTTGGGTCTGAAGCAGGGTGAAAACAAAGTTGTGCTGGTGGCAGGTGTAAGCAAAGAGCTCGTAGATCGTGGCATCCATGCCGGTGAATGGATCGGTGAGGTAGCAACGATTGTCGGTGGGCGAGGTGGAGGCAAAGCAGACATGGCCCAGGCTGGAGGTAAAGACATCAGCAAACTAGCCGAGGCTCTGGAAGTTGCCAAGTCTTCGGCACGCTGCCGAATCAATAACGAGGGATGATTGCGTCAACTCCAGACGCAAAATGCTTCGGCAGTTCTGCACCACCGAAGCATTGATTAAACGTCCTGAATTTACCCTTGCTGCGTTTATATGAGGCCCTTGAGGGCTTGGAGCGCTGCATCGTAATTGGGTTCATCGGTTACTTCACCAACCGTTTCGGCATAGGCGACCTTGCCGTCGGCATCGAGCACAAAGACTCCCCGCGCCAGAAGTTTAAGTTCTTCGATCAGCATGCCCCAATTCTGGCCAAAACTGCGGTCTTGATAATCGCTGCCGACCTTCATGTTGGTAATGTCCTCAGCGCCACAAAAGCGTCCCATGGCGAAAGGCAGGTCGAGGCTGACCGTGACGGCATTGATTTGATCGCCGAGCGCGCTGAGCTCTTGATTGAACTTTTTGGTTTGAGTTTGACATACGGGTGTATCGAGCGACGGTACGACGCTTAATATCGATGCCTTGCCTTTCAGGCAGGCTGGCGTGATGGTTTGCATACCATCCTCAAAGAAGTGCAAAGTAAAATCGGGGCCTTGTTGGCCAACTTCCACCGCATTGCCAGCTAGTGTGAGTGGGGCTCCTTTAAATGTTACAGCGCCTGCTCGAGACATAGCATTGTTCCTCATTTTGGTCGATTGAGCTTAACTAGCGCCGTACGCGCGACGCTATCACTTGATTTGCTTGCAAAAAACTAGTATTCCGCAGCTGCGCTGTAGCATCAAGGGGGCAAGAGCGTGGCTCAGCGAACAGGGACGATAGCAAGTTGCAGGTTTGGGTTGCTGAAGTTGTTCGGATCTTTAAGATGAACCGTAGGTTTCATGGATTAGTCATGTTGTTGCGTTGTCTTAGCGCTTGTGAAATGGAGTAAGCTGATGGCGGAAGGAAGCGTTCTGGGATGGGAAATGGAATGGGACCGCGGACCGGATTGGCTTTTTGTGAAACTTCGCGGGTCAGCCAACACCGAGTGTGTCACCGCTGAGGTTGCCAATTCAGTATTAAAGAGCCTTAATCAACAATTTACCCATCGTGTGGTCGTTGAGATGGATGAGATTCTACAGTTGCGTCCAGCCCTTGTGAACGAATTAAAGCGGTTACATCAGATGATTAAATCGACGGGCGGTATGATGCGGTTAGCAGGTGTTTCCAATGCCAATCAGGAAGTGCTCCGAAGAAATCGGTTAGAGAAGTATTTTCCGCAATACCCATCGCGCACTGATGCAGTCATGGGATATCTCAAGGGTCCCGCTTGTTGTGAGTAAACGTCGCTTCTTGGTCGCAAACTGAAAATTCTTGTGCAAAGACTACGAAGAAATTCTTCAAGGCCAGCCAAGAAGACGGCGGTTTCGAAGTGAACAACCATTTGCTCGTCAAGCAGCAACTAGCAGTGTCGACTCCAGCTGGATCATCCGATCAAAGGGCGATTCTCTTTGTGGATTCCTCAAATGCTTGTCCACACTTGAGAATCCCGGACGATCGGTTGTGGTTGTTTCCCTCATGACTGGGTGCGTAGTTCAATGGATGGTTTTTTTTGCTGGACGCTTGTGCTTTGCACAGGGGGTTTGGACGAAGTATGAAATGCGAGCACACCTTTGGGTAAAATGATTGTTCACCTACGGTTCTGGTTGTTGCCAAGCAGGATCCTAGTGGCTGGAAGAATGCGTTTGGACCTCTTCAAGAGTGAACCTGCTGGGTGTTAAAAACAATGGAGTGGTTGAAATCTTGCTGCAACGTAGCCACGATGATACGTCCTTGGTAGGCGGACTGTATGTCAGACTGTGGAGTGTAGCTGGCACACAAGTTAGTCACAGCGGGGACCGTTTAAGGGATTAAACAGTAATCCGAATGCAAAGTCGGTCATTTTGGCTCCCCAAATGCCGTGAGGGTGGTAACTTGGAAAAGTTCGCTACAAATCTCCCGTTGACCGATACGACTTCCGAGTAAAATAAAGATGAGGGGATCTATGCTATTCATGAAAATCATGAATTTACGATCCTGTTTTTGATTGAGATGGAGCACCAATGCCAATTTATGTCTATGAAGTTCTCCGGGAAGACAATCAAGATGGAGAGCAGTTTGAAATTTTTCAGAAGTTTGAGGATGCTCCGTTAACGGAGCACCCTGAAACGGGGGTGCCTGTCCGTCGCATTATTACGGCGCCTAATATTGGTGGTGCCTGGTCCGATGCGGCCATGGGACAAAGTGTGAAAGACGATAAGAAACTGGACAAACTCGGGTTCACAAAGTACGTCAAATCGGGCGACGGTTATTATGAAAAACGTGCGGGGAAAGGCCCCGACGTGATTCATAAAGATAAACCGATTTCCCCTCAAGACATTTAGGGAATGTTTTCGTTAAGGAGATGTCATGCCTATGAATAGAGTCAAGTACGCGGCGTTGTTTGTTTTTCTAGTCGGTACAGCCGGTTGCCGACCTGTAGACTCGCCAGTTGCGGTGAATGCAGGCGCGTCGAGCGAATCGGAGGTCGCCGATAAGTCAATTGTCTTGGTCAGTGTGCAGAGTGATGCCCAGGAGGATCCTCAGTCGGTTGATATGGCGATGAAATTGGCCAGTTTCTCACTAGACGAGGGCAGGCAGGTGGCTCTTTTCTTTAACGTCAAGGGCGTGACATGCCCGACGACAGACTTCCCGGAAAGTTTTGCTTTTCAGGAAAACGACCCATTGAGATCACAACTGATTGCTTTGATTAATCGCGGTGCCGAAATTCATGTTTGTCCGATTTGTATGAAAGCCTTAGGCGTTGAGGCGGCTGACATTCTTTCAGGTGCCGAAGTTACGACGCGGGCAAAGCTATTCGCAAATATTGGCCCAGACACATCCGTGTTCACATACTAATGCATGGCCAGTTATTATTACTGCTCGCATTGGTGACCTTGGTGTCGAGCGGGTACTAACGTCGATTTTTCGGTATCTCGGAATGGACCTTCGTATTTATGATGTTTGTAACGGTCTTGTTGCGTATTTGATCGTTTATCTCCAGTAGACTTTGAAGAGGTGCAGTTGTTGCGAAAAGGCGGAATCCGTTAAGCTGATTGGTGTGCCAGGGTAATTTTCTTTCATTGAGCACTAGATGTCTTTCCAGCAGCTGCGGAGAACGCCGTTATTCGCGACGCTAGCCATCGGCACTGTGTGTCTGGTGACCTTGGTTGTTGTTTTAACGCGCGAGAGCTGGTTCTCTTTACTCCCTGGGTCGTTAACAGAGTCTATGGTAAAGCTGGGTCCGAGTGAATCGGATTCAGGCCATGCACATCATACAGGTGGACATGCCCCTCACCAGCATGCTGATGAGGGGGACGATACGATTGAGCTGAGCGCTGCAGCCTGCCGTAATATCCGATTGCAGACCACCAAAGTGACACTGCAAGAGTTTGTACGTACGGTTAATGTTCCGGCCAAGGTTGTCGAGCGCCCTGGGCGATCTCAGGTTGAAGTCACAGCGCCGCTGACAGGAATTGTGATAAGAATTCATCCGCTGGAAGGTGAAGCGGTGATGCCGGGGCAGCCTTTGTTCGACTTGCGTTTGACACACGAAGACTTGGTGGTTGCCCAGAGAGAGTTTTTGCAATCCGTACAATCACTTGATCTCATCAAAAAAGAAATTGCTCGACTAAAAAACGCTGGTGACGGAGTCGTTGCAGGCCGGCGCATTGTTGATAAAGAGTATGAGCAACAAAAGCTGCAGTCGGCAGTGCGAGCGCAAAGCCAAGGTCTGTTATTACATGGTCTCTCCACTGAACAGATCGAAAATATTTTAGAATCGCGTCAACTTTTACAGAAACTTACAGTGGCTGCGCCAGATTTTTCTCAGGAAGACCACTTTGAAGAAATCGAACATTTGTTTCATGTTCAAGAGCTATATGTCAAACGCGGTGAGCACGTTGCCGCTGGCACAAAACTTAGTGTTTTGGGCGACCATTGCGAATTGTATATCGAGGGCCACGCGTTTGAAGAGGATGCCAGCAGGTTAATTCGAGCTGCCAACGAAGGTTGGGAGATTGTTGCGGTGCCAGCGGAATCACAAGAGAACCAAGTTGTCCAGGCGAGTTCTACCATTCTGTATGTTTCGAACCACGTGGAAGCGGACTCCAGGGCACTACCTTTTTTTATGAGTCTGACAAACCTGCTTGTTCAAGATACCGAAAGAGATGGCCACCGATTCATTGGGTGGCGTTACCGTCCTGGACAACGGATGAACGTTCGGGTTCCAGTAGAACTTTGGGAGCGGCGCATCGTGCTGCCACGCGAAGCAGTAATTGAAGACGGACCCGAAGCGTATGTTTTTAAGCGAGAAGCTGAGAATCACTTCAAACGTTTACCGGTTCATGTCGAATATCGTGATTCGAATTGGGTGGTGTTGCAACGGAATAACAGCCTAGTGCGTCGAGATATTGTGATTGTCGGAGCGTACGAATTGCATCTGGAACTAAAAGCCAAAGCCGGTGGCTCCGTAATTGCTCATCATGGTCACTCGCATTAGAAGCGATGTGGTATGAGATTTGTGAAGCGAAGTGTGTTTGGCCATATACGTTTAAATTGGCTTATGTGGCAGCCGGTGAAGTCTATCTGGCGCCAACTGGAATGCGTTTAATCAATCCTTCACCTTTGATGCGGGATCAAAATCGACAGTGGCTCAAGGATTTTTGGACGGGATTATTCGGTTTTCATTAACCCATCGTCTCCTGACGATGGTGTTGGCTGGACTTGTGCTGGCACTGGGCGGAATGGTCATCACGAATCTTTCCATTGATGTTTTTCCTGACCTTGATCGGCCTCGTGTGGTCGTCATGACCGAAGCTCCTGGGATGGCACCTGAAGAAGTCGAGACTTTAATTACGTTTCCGATTGAAACAAGCTTGAATGGAGCCAATGGTGTTCAGGCGATTCGGACCTCATCGGGAGTCGGCGTTTCCGTCGTTTATGTCGAGTTCGATTGGAATACAGACATCTACACCGACCGGCAGATTGTACATGAGCGGCTGACCTTGGCGAGCGATCAATTGCCGTCGGGCATCAAACCTCAACTGGCGCCAATTTCTTCTATCATGGGGCAAATCATGATCGTGGGGTTGTACCGTAATACCCCACGCAACGAGGCAACGGAAAATAACACGACAACGGAGAACGAAGGCGCGGCTGGTCGAAATAATTTGTCGTCAGATTCAGCGATCAGCAGTACGGAAATCGTGGCACCAACCACTGATATGCAGCTTCGTACCTTGGCAGACTGGACTATCCGCCGTCGGCTCTTGGCGATTCCTGGTGTATCCCAAGTCTTTGTGATGGGAGGCGAAAGAAAGCAATTTCAAGTTCTCGTCCGCCCAGATTTGTTGCTGCAACATGACATCTCGTTGGACGAGGTTCGGACCGCACTTTTGGAGAGCAATCAAAATACAACTGGCGGTTATCTCGATGAGCAAGGGCCTCACGAGTTGTTAGTGCGTGCGATTGGACGCGTAACATCGGTAGCAGAATTAGAGAATGTGGTTGTCAAGTACCGCGACGGTCGACCAGTTTTACTTCGACAATTGGCAACTATTACCGAAGGGGCACAGGTCAAGCGGGGCGATAGTTCGGCATATGTCGCGAACGAAAAACAGGTCGTTGCTGAGGGTGGACCCGCCGTTGTTTTGACAATCAACAAGCAGCCGGACGCAGACACTCGCGATGTCACAGATCGCATCACTGCAGCGTTTCAGGACATCGCCGAGAACTTGCCCGCCGATGTTTCGATAGAAACGGAGCTCTACCGGCAAAAACGTTTTATCGACATGGCCATTAATAACGTGATTGAGGCCCTGCGTGACGGCAGTATTCTGGTGGTAGCCGTTTTATTTGTTTTCCTGTTAAATTTTCGCACGACGGTTGTAACGCTGACAGCCATTCCACTGTCGATTGCTGTGACAGGGTTGGTGTTTTGGTGGTTGGACCTTTCGATCAATATCATGACCCTAGGTGGTCTCGCAGTTGCCATTGGTGAATTAGTCGATGACGCCATTGTTGATGTCGAAAATATATATCGACGTTTACGAGAAAATAGACAAGCAGAGCAACCACAGAGCCCTTTGCGGGTTGTTTTTCGAGCCAGTTGTGAGATTCGTAATTCGATTGTCTATGGCACGATGATTGTGGTACTTGTGTTCTTGCCGTTATTTGCCCTGAGTGGTGTGGAAGGGCGTCTATTTCGACCGTTAGGCTTTGCCTACATCATCTCGATTGTTTCGTCGTTACTTGTGTCTCTGACGGTAACGCCGGTTTTGTCTTTTTGGTTGCTCAAGGGCGACAGGTTGAGTGAGACTTTGGTTCAGGACAGACGGCGAGCGATTCGAGACCCCGTGTTCTTGCGTTTGCTAAAACACCTATGTGGTGTGGCGATTCGCTTTAGTTTGGCAGTTCCGGGAGTTTTGTTGACCGTAGCAGCATTGGTATTTGTTTTTTGTCTCGTGGCAATAAACGCTTTGGAGCGTGGATTTCTCCCAGCATTTAATGAAGGTAGTGCCCAAGTAAATGTGGTTCTTCCTCCTGGAACATCGCTGGCACGTTCGACGGAAATTGCCGAGCGAGTCCAGAAGCAATTGCATAGGATCGCGGGGATAGAAATGTCGGTTCGGCGGACGGGGCGCGCCGAATTAGACGAACATGCGGAGGGGGTGAATGTTTCGGAGATTATTGCTTCCTTCGATCCCCAGGCAGGCCGTTCACGCAATGCGATCATGGCAGACATTCGTGCGATCCTGAGCGAAATTCCCGGTGCCATGACGGGAGTTGAGCAACCGATCCAACATCTGATTTCTCATATGTTGTCTGGTGTGAAAGCACAAGTCGCCATCAAAGTGTACGGGGATGAGTTGACGGTACTACGAGAAACAGCCCAGCAAATCAGCGCTGTCATTCGAGAGACGAAAGGCATTGAGGATTTGCAGGTAGAGCCGCAGCTCATGATTCCTCAGTTACGGATTGAGGTTGATGGCGATCGGTTGTCAGAGTTGGGGTTAACGCGCGGCAGCGTGACCCAAGTTATTGAGACAGCAATGCAAGGAGAAGTTGTTTCTCGGGTACTTGAAGGCCAGCGGACGTTTGATTTACTTTTGCGCTTTCCAGAGTTGTTTCGCGAAGATCTCCAGGCAATCGAGCGGTTGGCAATCGATCTTCCGGGTGGTGGGCGGACGATGCTAGGGAGCGTGGCAAAGATTTACCGCGCTGGCGGCCCGAATACAATTAATCGGGAGCAAGTGCGTCGTCGTATTGTATTACAGTGCAACACGTCTCCGGAACGCGGGTTGGTAGACTTTGTTGAAGAGATTAAACAGCAAGTGGAACCGATTAAAACGACACTTCCTCAAGACTATTTCATTGAATTTGGCGGGCAATTCGAAAGTCAGCAGGCTGCATCGCGCCGGATTGCGATTGTCTTTTCTTTGGCATTGGTTTTGGTGTTTCTCGTTCTTTACACCATGTTTCGTAGTGTGAACCTTGCCCTGCAAGTATTAATTGCTTTGCCGATGGCCTTTATTGGTGGTGTTGCCGCTTTATATCTCACAGGGCAATTACTGACGGTAGCTGCTTTAGTAGGATTTATTTCTTTATGTGGAATTGCCGCCCGTAATGGAATTTTATTGATTAACCATTACTTACATTTGGTTCGCACTGAAGGGGAGGATTGGACGCGAGCGATGATTGTTCGCGCAGGTCAAGAACGATTGGCACCGGTTTTAATGACAGCCATCACTTCTGGAATCGGTTTGTTGCCTCTGGCGATTGCTGCGGGTGAGTCAGGTAAAGAAATCCTTTACCCCATTGCAACGGTCATCGTAGGCGGTTTGATCAGCAGTACGTTACTTGAATTTTTTGTTCGCCCAGCATTGTTCTGGAAGTTTGGAATAGCTGCTGCTCAACGCATAACATCTTTGGAACGAGATGAAGAGCACTTGGTGGAGCCGCCGGTTGCAACGGATCGGCCGAGTACGTAGCTCATACAGAGTCGGACTACGAGAGGGATCGCCTTGCCAGTGAAGGAACTGATTCTTTCACAATTGCTAAGGATATCGCAGACTACTTTCAGCAGCGATGCTGTCTGTTTGCCGTAACGAAGCCGTGGCGATTCCAGATAAGAGCGGTGTCCGTTTTTGTAGTGGCTCAACCAGAGCTTTAAGTGTCTTGATGAACCTCAAGGACGATGTGCGCCAATGCCGAGTTCTATGGGGAAGAGCCGTTTGTAATGTTCAGGGCATTGTGGGGCAGACGTAACGATCACGAGCTCAACAGCGTAAAGCCTTGGTCTGATACACCAAACATGGAGATCATCAATGTAATTACTATCGTTCGTTTCGATCGCTGCGTGAATCGCTGTGAAAATATAGGGTGCTGCTTGGCGGTACATCAAAATCGAACTGGTACTCGCAATGAGCGAAAACGACCAGCGTGTCACAAGGATAACGCCCAGAAATCCGACTGACGCATCCCAGAAAGGGGAATGTGTGTACTTGCCGGCGACCAAGGCGACAATCGCCAGAGTGGATGTGAGGCATCGGTGACGACATGGAAATAGACAGCTTGTAGACTGTGATCATGCTGTCGTTCGGAAGACGAGTCTTCATGATGATGGGAAGTCGCGTCAGGAGTGTGTGGACTTAGGTGATGATGCGGATGATCCGAGATGAAGATGCAAATTAGGTTGACGACGAGCCCAGTCATAGCCACACTAATCGACTCATTAAAAGAGATTGACGGGGGGTGAAGCAGGCGGTCGATACTTTCCCATGCCATGAGAAGGGAAAATTCAAGCAACATAATGGCACTGGCGAATCCAACTAAGGCATTCGCTTTTCCGCTCCCGAAGTTAAGCTGGCTGTCGTGCGCGTATCGGGGGTATAGACATAAGCAAAGGCTGTGCAGACCGTCCGCAAGCACCGCCAATGATCCAAAAATCACGCCGCAGGTGATTTCGACGGGCATGGTTAAAACCGTCATTATGATGACGATGACGGTGCGAATTTAACCTGACCGCTTCTGTTCCTGACCGAACGAGTGATCTTCGTGCCAGCGAGCATCTCGTGGTAAATTCATCGGAACATCTGCGTTTGCGAAGGAGAGACGTCATCTACAATCGCATCCTGGCAGAAAAGTAGATCCTGTCAGCTCTCTGCCCATGTCGGCTGGCGTTCCCTGTCTATGCGAGTTTCCGGTCTAGGCAAGTTTTCAGCGAACGTAAAGAGATCCTGTTGGCAGAAGGTGAATGAATGGATGCGTCATGAGCAAAATGGGTTGCGCAACGCCATTGATCTAATGGAGAAGTGGTAACCTCAAGAATTCAGGTAGGGCTAATTTCGAACGTAAATTCCGTTGGCGTCAACGACCAACGTGCCAAGTTCGTCGACTAACGCATCACCACGAATCACAACCAGTTGATTCTTGCTGACACCGAGTAATTCTCGGGGATCAAAATGAAGGACCTCACCGTTGTCATCTGCAAACTGAATAATGGCTTGCGATTCCGCAGCGCCTTGTGCTTGTTGGCAGAATTTACAATTTGAATGGTCGTGACCCGCATGCCCATGGTCATCTCCGCCACCGTGATCGTGGTCCGCGTGATCATGGTCATGTCCGTCGCCGTGATCGTGGCCTGCGTGATCGTGGCCCGCGTGATCATGGTCATGTCCGTCGTCGTGACCATGATGGTCGTGCTCTCCCGATGTTGGCTCTGGGCTCCCATCAATGAGAGAAGCTGTAGCATCCCGAATGACGAATGCAGATCGACTAGTGTCCCATGGCTCATGATCACCAGCGTTTATCCGGCCGACCAAAACGACTTGAGAGCGATTTGTAATCGATGTTTTTGCTTCACTAATCGAAATAGCACCTTCTGGTTCTGACTTTAACAGGAACTTGCTGCGATGGGCATCCATGGCGGTTTGATCGATCGTAGCATCTGTTCCGCAGCCACTGAGCCCCATAATGGTCCCAAGAATCAGCCCGCTGAATAATTGATAAGTTTTCATTTCTGCCCTGCGCTCCATAGTTTTCTGATCCCTTATTCTTACGAATGCTATCGAATACGTGCTTTCCAGGCAATTGGTTTTTGACAGCAAGTTTAAAACATTCATCCCCAGGTCGCGAATACGAGATTGCGGTTGATTGCTGGTTAAAACAGGGAATTGGGAGCAAGCCAGTCACATTAGAAACCGGCCTTGCAGAGTCCGTTTAATGCGTCAGTGCGTAGGTAATAATGTTGATTCCCAGGGGATAGGAAACCCGGACTGAATATTGTTCGAAATATTGTTTATTTTCACCCTCTCGTTCCCAGCCATCAGCAATGTCGTTGTTGTGGCAAAACAAGGCCATGAGGTGTTCCTCGTCGTCAAAAAATCCCCAAAAGTGTGGGTCTTCATCACCTTCGGGATCTCCATGCCAGTATTCAAAGGTATCGCCCTGTTGCCAAGCGAAAATACTTGGCACCTGTGGTTTTCCCTGGAGGTCATAGACGATGTGGAAAATTTCGTGGTCACTTGTGAGTTCGCGTGGTTCACGATCTGGAAAGACTCGTTTCATTTCTCGGGAAACATTTCGCCAAGCCTGAGGAGCCCAGAAGTCATCGGCCATGAGGAATCCACCGTTCCATAAATAGCGGCGCAGCGAGTTCACTTCCCGGTCACTCAAACTCATGTTGGCCACGTTCGACATGTAAATAAATGGGTGATTAAAAAGTTCTGGGTCTGTGAGGCGGACGACCTTGCCGTTGGGATCGACCTGTAAAGATGTCAATTCCTGGAGACGAGCTGAAAAATTCCAGTCGCAGTCAGGAAAGTCATTATCCCAACGGCTGCCTCTGCCACCGTACCCGTAGGAGTCATATTGGATACGGACAAATGTGAAGACATCATGTTTGAACTGTTGATCGACAGTCCATGTCGGGTAGTCGTCCCGTTGTGTGCGTCGATTTCCACGACCTTGTTGTAATTGCCCGATGCCGACCGCAGCAGAGATTAATGCGCAAGAAACAAGTACTAAGGAAAGAATGGTTCTCCTTCTCATCCAGGCAACTCCATCGGTATTTTTTCAGATATTACTGACTGAGCGAAATTTGGCGATTGCCAAGGCACGGTTTTCACTAGATTCGATAATGTGTTCTTACCAACGGTTGGGAATCTCGTCTCTTGTGATTTTCGTTTCATAAGAGATATAGCTTGCATCAAATGATGCGTTAAAAAAGTTGCGTGTGAGCGACTAGGTGCAGCGACGCAGTCCAGGTAAGTCTGGAGGTTTCGTCGTTGTGGCGAAGTTTTTCCTCTTGTTCTCCCCATGTGGCAAGTTGCCTTGCCCTACTGCTATCAACATCTAAAAGGCGTGCCTCGACTGCTAGGTACGATGGTCAGCCGAGTGCTGTTGATAACAAAACTGCTCCCATTTGATGATCTTTTTAGTCTACGCAATGCACTGTCAGATCTGCAATTTCGTTGGGGGTTATTTTCCGATCTTTTTACATGGGAATGCCTTTATTAAGGTCAAATCCAAAAAATTAAATCGAAAACGCTATCAAATTGTATCACGGTCATGCCAGTCGTCTGATTGCTTAAGCAGGACTGTGGCGTTTCTGGGAACTGATTAGACCAAGGCGACAGGAATTCTTGTTGTGTCCGTGAACCATAGGAATCGAACGATTTTTATTGGACCCGTGACGTTCCGGTAGGTGAAATTGCCAGGTCGTCGGACTCTTTTGTGCCAAATTAGCGTGGCGAAATTTTCCAAAAACACCCTCTGGGGTCTGCTGTCTCCACTTGGAAATTTTTCGGTTGTGAATCACATTAATAAATCTCTCAGAGGCTGCGGTGTTGTTCGGGGTAGCTGTTTTCCCAAGAATTGCAAAGTTTTAATGCTCGTAGGGAGGCAAACCAATTCTCTGAAATGGTCATCCTTCCGTTGCTTGTAACCTCAGGGATCAGGTATAAATCGGCAGTTGTTGATATGATGGAGTGGTTAATCTCTGCTGGCCTATAGGGTTCACACCAGACCAATATCCTGTCTTTGACGGAGTCTGCCAAACGCGATGCAAACCAATGTGATACCTCAGGGATCTTGCCCGGGTCCGCAACGACATCAGAGTTTAGGACGTCGCGAAATTTTGCGCGCCGGCCTCGGTGGATTTTCGAGTCTCACGCTTTCGCAGTTGTTTCGCCTCCGCGCACAGGCGGCCTCAAGTCCTCACCAGAACACGGCGATCATTTTGGTCTGGTTGCGTGGTGGTGCCAGTCACCTCGAACAGTGGGATCCAAAACCAGAAGCACCCGCAGAATTTCGGGGGCCCTACAAGGCGATCGATACCAATGTAGCGGGAATTCGTATCAGTGAACTATTGCCGCGGTTGTCTAAGATCGCGGACCGATATGCTTTGCTTCGTTCGGTGGCGCACGATGCGGGTGGGCATCCAGCTGGGTCTCTACGCGTTTTGAGCGGCGACCCTGATCGCGCAGACAAACCAAAGCCCGTCTATCCCGATTGGATGACGGTCGCAAACTATTTGCGGGATCGGCCGGGGCGAGTGTTACCTAACTATGTGGCGGTGAATCCCGTCGACCGCTACGACAACTTTGTGATTGCTGGTGCGGGCCACATTAGCTCGGCATTTGATCCTTTTAGGGTGACGGGAGACCCCAACCAACCGAATTTTGAGGTGCCTAATATTGGCCTGAAAGATTCCAGCCAATTGTCCCGACTGGAAGAGCGTATCGCCTTGCGCAAAGGATTTGACCAGTTGCGGCGCGACCTGGAAGGTTCTCCATTGGTCGACGCAGTTGATGATTTTCAACGGCAGGCGATTTCCATGCTGACGAGCTCCGAAGCTGGCAAGGCTTTTAATTTGTCGCGCGAACCGGATGCAGTTCGAGATCGATACGGCCGGCATCAATGGGGGCAGCAGTGCCTGTTAGCCCGTCGACTGGTCGAAGCGGGTGTGGAAATTGTTACCACGGAGTTCGATGGTCCGCTCTGCGCTCGTCCGAGTAATTGGGATGACCACGCAGTCAACAACCATGTGTTTAATGCCAATAAATATCGAGCGCCCTATTATGATCAGGCAGTCTCGGCGTTGATTGAAGACATCTATGCCCGAGGATTGGACAAACGTGTTTTGGTGGTTGTTACGGGCGAGTTCGGCCGGACACCGCGCATTTCGTATTCCCCTAGTAGTGGTGGTGGGGAAGCCAGCGGTCCGAAAGGGACTGTCCAACCGGGGCGCGACCATTGGCCGCGGGCCAATTCAATGTTGTTCGCCGGTGGCGGAATTCAGACCGGTCAGGTTATTGGCGCGACCGATCCCCGAGGAGAGGATCCCGTGGAGCGGCGCGTTACCCCTTACGACTTTCTGGCGACCTTGTACCATCACTTAAAGATTGACTTTGATCCTCGGCTGAGCGTTGAATTTAACGGTCGTCCCATTCCAAGTTTGCAGAACGGAGAGCCGATTCGGGAGTTAAGTGGTTAGACCTCCCGGGTGAAACAGTATTCAAATGGTTTCTCACGGCTGGCCCACAGTAACTCTCCGGTTGAGCAGGTTTCCGTATTCCCTGAGCGACATGGTTACCGGTAAGTTTTTGCTTGCCAGGGCTTACCTTTTACCATAAAGCTATCTGTCGGCTCTGGATTGTGTCGACGGGTTGTGTGCTGCTGTTTTTCGTGAGCACCGGTCAGGTGTTCGCCCAAAAACTCGTGAAAGTAGTTGAAGAATGCGAGAAAGTTGAAAAAGCTTGATCGCCTTCTACGCAAATTACAATCAGGTGTTAAAGCATATGACAATTTAAACACTGGTTTCAAAGTATGCTGGCCTTGTTTACCTGGTTTGAGATCCAAGTGGTTACTTCCAGAAAAGCGTTCTGTAAAGATGACACCACAAGCGTTGGCAGACATTGCAAGTGGGGAAAATTGGTCACTTGCGATTTGCTAGAGAGTGTAGCAGTAGGCGGATCACACCAACTAAACGGGTGCAACTAGCCAACTAAACGAGCGCAAGGCTCGGTCCGCTTGGTGAGAGTCTCTATGGCTAGGAAAGATTGCAATAACGCGATACTGTTATTGTTTAGGCTTCCTGGTGAAATCTCCGTCTGGCGTCGATAGTTTAACAAGGTTGAACCCAGCCGCTTCGACTGCTTCCCAAAGTTTTCTGGCAGACAGCAATTTCCGCGTCTCTGGAATCACATAGGCGATGTTTTTCTTGACATCCGCACGCACTTCTTTGACGCCAGGTACCCGATACAATTTGTCGGCAACCTTTTTTGCACATGCTTTGCAATGCATGTCTTTGACTGTGATTGTCGAATAGGTGACTTTTGCCTTTTCGCCAAAGCTGGGATGCGTTGAGATCGCCATGATAGCAATCGCGATGAAGTAATATGACAGCTTTTGCAACATTAGGAGCCTTTCCAGAGTCAAATTGGAATATGCAGTACCGAAGGTCGGCAAGGCAACCTTACAATCCATTATCGGCAGAGTGGGGGTAAGTTGTTTAATCACAACGGCGTTCAACCGATTACAACAGTGCTCAATCGATGGCTCTGAGGCACGCTTGCTAGGATAGCAACTTGCAGCGACGCTCTTTGATAGTCTGGTATCAATGTGCGATTTTCATTCAAGGCCGGCCTAAAGCCTGAAAAACAACATGTCAGTCGGCTGCTAATTCGGACAGGGCTTCATCCGAGATGTTGAAATTGGCTGACACGATCTGCACGTCGTCGTGTTCATCTAATGCTTCTACCAATTTTAAGACCTTACGGGCAGTTTGGATGTCAAGGTCGACGGTATTGTTGGGAATTCTCGCTAGTTGCTTAGTAACTACTGAGATCGAAGCTGCTTCCAGGGCGTTGGACACGTCGTTGTAAGCTTCAGGGCTACAGATGATCTCAAATGCCTCACGTTCTTGTCTGATATCTTCTGCACCTGCTTCTAAGGCAACTTCCATGACGGCTTCTTCATCGACATCGGCATTGGAAACAACGAATAATCCCTTGCGGTCAAAAAGATAAGCAACGCAGTTCGTACTGCCGAGTTTTCCACCGTTGACTTCAAACAACTTCCTCAATTCGGGCGCTGTGCGGTTACGATTGTCTGTCATAATGTCGCACATTACAGCGACTCCACCCGCTCCGTAACCTTCGTAGATTATTTCTTCGACATTGCCTCCGTCAAGTTCTCCGGTACCTTTTTTGATGGCGCGATCAATGTTGTCTTTAGGCAAGCTTACGGCTTTGGCGTCGGCAATGGCGGTACGTAATCGAATGTTGGTGTCTGGGTCGCCGCCGCCTATCTTGGCCGCCACGATGATCGTTTTAGAGAGTTTACTCCAGAGCTTTCCACGTTTGTTATCGACGAGTGCTTTTTTATGCTTAATACCTGCCCAATGGGAATGACCTGCCATAACTTAGCCTGCATATTTTCTGTGCGGTTGAATTTCCAGACTCATGGAAATGTGTGTGTTACTTGCTATCGAATTGTCGGATTTTGATTTTTACTTTTTCAAGCCAGTTCGGATTGGTGGAATCAGTGAAACCGTCAATGGCTCGTTTCCAAGCTAGGATCGCTTTTTGTGGATGGTTTGCAGCTTGATATGCATCACCAAGGTGATCAAGAATGATTGCGTCCGGTATTTCTGTAGCACAAGCCTTTTCAAGCTCGCGTACTGCTGAAGGGAATTCACCGAGCCGAAAATAAACCCAGCCTAAGCTGTCGCGATAGGCGGGGTTGTCTGGCTCCGACGCAACGGCTCGTTGAATCATCTGCAGTGCACGATTCAATCGTTTGCCCTGATCCGCCCATAGATAACCGAGGTCGTTCATGGCGCCGATGTCTTCAGGAAATTCGTCAAGCACTTGTTCAAGCCATTCTTCAGCCTCATTCCAGCGTTCTTGTTGTGCGCAAATTGCCGAAAGCACTAAACGTGTTTCACGTAGATGTGTTCGTACATCGCTCGAACCGTGATTTTTGTCAAAAGTGCGGAGAACTTGTTCATATTCATTTTCCGCCGCTTGATATCGTTTTGCATGATAGAGAATCCAGGCAATGCGATTGCTAAGTTGCGGCGATTCCGGTTGCAATGCGACCGCCGCGCGTGCCTTATCCACAGCTTTATCGGTTTTTCCGGAAAACTCGAGGGCTGCAGATTGATAATACAAAAGCACGGCAACGTTGTTTTCCTCCACATCGCAATCAATCGCACGCTGGAAAATGTCTGCGGCACGATCAGGCTGATCCGCAGCAAATAACCGTAGGCCCCATGTTGTGAGCGTTTGGATTGCCGAATCCTTGTTGCGATCCAACGCGATCAAAAACATTTCTTCCGCCAAATCAAACCGTTGGGCTTGAATTGCAAGTAAGCCGACCGAAATTGCGGTCGCTGCATCCGCAGTAGGGTCGTCTTTTTTGGACGATTTTTTCAAATGCTCAAAAAAAGGCTCCAATTTTTCAGGCTGCTCGATCAGCGGTTGGATCTGATCTTGGACGAGGTCTAGTGAGCCAGTTTTTTGGATGGTCTGCCGTAGAACGGAGAGTAGGCCATGCGTGTCTTGTTGTTGCAGATGAATGGTCACAAGTGTTTGTAGGGCGCCAGCCGATAATTCCGAGTCGACCAGTTTCAAATAGATCGTTTTCGCTTGGTCGACTCTGTCGTTTGCGATTAGTTGTTTGGCTAGAAAGTAAGCCAATACAGAGTTGTTTGGAGTGCTTTCCAATAGATGCTCGAGTTTGGTGATCAGTTGCTCTGCTACTTGCGACTCTTCTTGATTATTTTGGGTGAGTAAATCGGCGAACAGTTGATAAGGCGCGTTTGTGCCAGGGGTGGGGTGTGCTGCGAAGTAGTTCTCTAATTGCTCCATTGCTTTGGCCGATTTACCATTTTTGAAATGAATTTTCGCCAGGCGAAAACTTAGCAAGGTTTCGTCCGCACCATCAGCGTGCGCCTTTTGAAACATTGCCAGCGCCTCGTCGAGACGGCCGATGTGGAAAAGGGCTTCTCCAAAGAGCCCGATTGTTTGTTGGGGACTTTCAGACAAGCGTTTGACTTGTGTTTCATTGAGACCGTACTTTTCAGGAAATTCCAGTGCCTCCATAACCTCGGTAAAGCACTCAGCGGATTTTTCGAAGTCCTCGGTGAGAAAATACAAGCGAGCCATGTCCAATCGCTGAAATGGAATTTCGGTTTTGTCTTCAAGTTTTGCACTGATTGCTACAGATTTTTCATGGAGTTTCAACGCTCGCTGGTAATCTTGCTGTTTGGTTAAGAAAGCAGCTAGTTGAGTGATTGCCACGGGGTCTTGCGTGTTTTTCTCAGCAGCAAGTAGGGCGTAACGAATACCTTCATCGTTACGTTGTAGCTGGAATGCTAGAGCCACGATGTCTTGTAAAATGGTGGCTGCAGCCGAATCATAACGCACGGCTCGTTGATAATATCGCAGCGCTTCTGGAAATTCCCGACGTTGGAAAAGCATGCGTCCGTAAGAGAACAGTGCGGAAGATCGAACACGATCTTGCTCGACTTCGGTTCGACGCTGCTCATTTTTGAGTGGTTCCGCTAAGTCCTCAAATGGCGAGGAACCCGTATCCGCAAGAGCGCTCGCACATGCGGATGCAAGGATGGCAAGTATCCGGATGCTGAATTGATGATTCACGCTGCAAAAACCGATTCGTTACGAAGAAAGGAATAACCCTGTGCTGGCCAACTCGGAAGATGCGATTTCTTACTTTCGCACGCTTTTCGAAGTTGTCCTAGTGAAGTCGGTCCCTCGGAAGTTGTTGAAACCCTTACGAGGAAATGTGTTAACGAGGTTTTTTCCGAGTCAACTGTTTGGTGGTCGATTTTTTCTTGGGGGTCTTTTTCTTGGCCGGCTTTGTTTTCGTTGACTTTTTAGACACAGCTGTTTTCTTCTTTGCGGTCTTTGCGGTCTTTGCGGCGGACGTTTTGGCTACCTTTTTTTTGCTAGCAGCGCTTGTAGATTTCTTCTTGGCAACAACTTTTTTAACGGCAGTCGGCTTTTTCGGTTTTTTGGGTGAACTGCGTTTGGGAAAACGTTCTTTGGCATCTGGTGCTATTTCAAGCAAAATGTTGCGAATGCGTTGTGAGAAGACAGACGCTCCGTATTCCGTGCCGAGTTGATGTAACAAAGAACCGAATTCAACTCCTTTCGTTTTAGCGATGGTTCGCTCCATGCCCGGTATTTTCCGTTTGTCGACTTCGGCTTGCGTCACAATTCCCAGAACGACCAAGGCCCTAATGGTTCCTTGGCTCTTTGGAATGGAATGGCCACTCAAGCCTGTCTGAGTGATATAGGACAACACAAAAGGAGTAACTCCGGGGTATTTTTCAATTTCCTTAAGTGATTTTCCCAGATTTTGTTTTTTGAGGAGTTCAATGTCAAATGAATAGTGAGTTTCGAAGACACTATGGAGGGTCGTTTTCAAGCGTTTGGCGGATTCTTTAGGATCGGCCAAACATGACATGACTTCTGACAACTCGGAAATGGTTGTAACACGAACCTCGTTCCAATCAAAAAATAACTCTTGCAGTTTGGCAAATGCTTCGTCAGCGGCTTCGTACCCGGAGTTTTCAAGACAGCAAGCGTAGAGCAGGTGCTCAAAAACCGTTCTGTCGGTAGGAGGTGCGACTGGTTTGAAGTGTTTTTTCAATACCTTGTGGGTTTTTGTAATCAGGCTGGCTCGATTCGAAGCACTCATGTCTCTCTCGCGTTGAAGGGCTGGTCTTTAGTGCTGAGTTGGATTTGTCCGTGTGTTCTTAACTTGTTTTATTCTAACCAGCCCAGCTATGGGAGTGATCATTCGAAGAATTGTAACCACAGTAATAGGCTGATCGGGCCGCGAATGTTTAGGAATCGGCGGGTTCTGCATCTTTGGCGGGGGTATTTGCAGGCGATTCGATCGAGTCTTTATGCCGTGTCAAATCGGCTTTGTTTTGGTCCGGTATGTTGCTTTGCGAGTCTTCACTGGGTAATAGTTCCCCTAGCAAGCGGCTCACTTCGACTGAATGTTTAACGCCTTGATCAAGTGTGAATTTAAGTCTTGGGGTATAACGGGTGTCGATCCGGTGAGAAATCTTTTGCTGTAAAAAACCAGCTGAATTCTGGAGACCCTGGAGGCTGAGGTTTTGTTTTTTTTCATCTCCCATGACTGAGACATGAATCTTAGCGGCCCGTAAGTCAGCGGAGACCTCAACGTAGGTTACAGTTACATCTTGTACTCGCGGATCACGCAACTCGGTGAGGATCGCCATACTCACGACTTCACGAATAGCTTCTGCGACTTTCAGAACGCGTCGAGATGTCATGGAGCCCTCGTGTGGAGACTTTTAGGAACCTTGTCGAAAAGGTCGCGATATTTCTTGTAGACTTAAGAATCTAGTGTCCGGGCGACTTCTTCAATTCGGTATCCTTCAAGGATGTCATCCTTTTTGATGTCATTAAAGCCGGCGAGTTTGATACCGCATTCCATTCCTCGGGGTACTTCTTTGACGTCATCTTTGATGTGTCGCAGTGTGTCGAGTGGGTAATCACCGATAGTTCGACCATCACGATTCACACGAATTCGGCATCCCCGTGTGATCGTTCCGTTGGTTACGTAACTACCGGCCACTGCGCCAACACGACTAATACTGAAAACCTGCTTCACAATCGCCCGTCCTAATTCGACAATCTTTTCTTCCGGCTTCAATTTGCCTTCGACCATCATTTTGATGTCTTCGGTCAACTTGTAGATAATGTCATAGCGTCGAATTTCCACATCTCGATCATTTGCCAGACCGCGAGCTGCTTCGTCAGGAATCACGTTAAATCCGACGATGATCGCTTGTGAAGCATGGGCTAAGGTAACATCGGCAACGGTGATTCCACCAACAGACTTCTGAAGAATCTTTACCTGGACTTCCGGATGATCCAGCTTTGCAAGTTCTTTTTCGATGGCTTCGATCGAGCCCCGCACATCGGCGCGGACGATGAGGTTTAGTGTGGCCGTCTCGATTGCTTCTCCTAAACGGCCTTCTTCTAAGCGACGTTGAAAATCTTCAAACGAAATCTTTGTTGTACTACCCGAAAGGGATGCTTCACGGGAGCGGAAGTTTCGACTTTCAGCGATCTCTCTCGCTTTGGCAATATCGTCCAGAACATAGAATGCTTCGCCGGCCTCTGGAGCAATATCAAATCCTGTGATATTGACGGGTGTTGAGGGTTCAGCTGATTCCAACCGCATGTTCGGTTTTAGTGTGTCATACATCGCTTTCACACGGCCTTGAGCTGAGCCGCAAACGATGATGTCACCCTTCTTTAAAGTGCCGTTTTGAACGATCAACTTTGCCACAACACCTCGACCTTGTTCTTGATGAGCTTCAAGACATGTACCGAACGCTTGGCGATTTGGATTTGCTTTGTATTCGTGTAATTCAGCAACGGTGAGAAGTGTTTCCAAGAGGTCGTCCATTCCGTCACCGGTCGTTGCGCTGGTTTGTACGACTTCGATGTCACCGCCCCATTCGCTGGGGGTCAGCTCATATTCGGTCATTTGGGTCATGCAACGATTAGGGTCGGCGCCTGGTAAGTCCATTTTGTTTAATGCCACAACGATGGGGACTTCTGCAGCTTTGGCATGACTAATCGCTTCTACAGTCTGAGGCATAATACCGTCATCAGCAGCGATAACGAGTACTGCGATGTCGGTAACGTTAGCACCACGCGCTCGCATTTCTGTGAAGGCTGCGTGACCTGGTGTATCCACGTACGCTATTTTGCGATCATCTTTTTTAATCTCAAAGGCGCGAATGTGTTGTGTAATTCCGCCGGCTTCTCCATCAACGACGTTGGTTCCGATCAGATAATCAAGAAGTGATGTTTTGCCGTGGTCGACGTGGCCCAGGAAGGTGACAACCGGTGCCCGTGTCTGCAAGTTCGCAGCATCTTCCTCCTGATTCATGATTTTACTAATGAGCGAATCTTCTAGGGTTTCGGCCTGCTTGAACTCTATTTCTACACCTAATTCACCTACCAAGAGTTCAACCAATTCATCATCGATTTGTTGATTGATTGTGATTTGCGTTCCTAGGCCCATCAAAGTCATGATCACTTTGGTTGCGGGAACGCCAGCTGCTTCGGAGAAAGTGCGCACCGTACATGGCAGCTCTAAGGCAATGGCATCTTTGCGGGGTGCTGCGGTATTTGAGTTGCCTCGCCTTGTCAACGTTCGCGGTCGCCGGCGAGGTGACGTATCGTCTTCACGGCCCATGCGATCGACACGGCCTCTCGCTTTGGTACGGCGAGCTTTTTGGCGGTCTACGCGAGTGCTCGCCATTCCAGCCATTTTTTCTTTATCGCTGGTTTTTCCATCTTTGTCTTTTCGTCCACGGGCCGCTTTCCCGAGCGGCGTTTTTGCCCCAATGTCTCCAGCCCCGGCGGCCTCCGCGTTTTGGGCTGGATTTGTGGGCCCTCGTGAAGATTTGGCAGGCTTGGCATCAGATTTCTTTAGTTGCTCTAAGGGGGCGCGTGCACCTTTTTTGTGCCCCTGTATCGCATCTTTAGGCAGCCGGATTTCGGGCTTTTGAGCCTTGACTTCTTCCGGCGCAGGAGCGACGGGTTGGCTAGCCACCGGCATCGGTGCGACGTTAATAATGGGCGCTCGCTTTTTGGCAGGGCGAGGACTGTCGTTATCCGTCGATTTGGCCTTGGAT
>JAKVBY010000037.1:0-6103 GCA_022446825.1 Pirellulaceae bacterium | reverse complement strand
CACGGCGCTGCTCTTTGGCAGCTGCTTCAGCTTTGGCCGCCTTGACCTCCGCCTCGTTGACGATCAGATCGACCTGTTCCATCGTGAGGCCGCCCATTTCCATGAGCGAGTCGGGTTCAATGACTTCCAAGTCATCGTAGGACAAATAACCTTGTTCCACGAGTGCCTGTGCCAGTTCCTCGGAGACTCCTTCGATCTGTGTAAAACCAGCCACCGCTCGCTCAATTTGTTCTTCGAGCTCATCGGCGGTCATGATTTCGATATCCCAGCCACAAAGCTTACTTGCGAGACGAACGTTTTGCCCGCGTCGACCAATCGCTAAGGACAACTGGTCTTCACGCACTAAAACGATAGCTCGGCCAATCATGTCGCATAGCAACACTTGATCAACTTCAGCTGGCTGTAAGGCATTTGGAATGAGAACTTCGGGGTCGTCGCTGTAGCGAACAATGTCGATGCGTTCTCCCGACAATTCGTCCACAATATTTTTAATGCGATTCCCTCGCACACCGACACATGCCCCAACACAATCGACGCGCTGATCGGAGCTACTGACCGCAACTTTGCTGCGGTATCCGGGTTCACGTGAAAGGGCGTTAACCGAGATGATGCCGTCAGCAATTTCTGGAATCTCTTGTTCGAATAATCGTTGCACGAGTTTTGGGCGTGTTCGGCTCAACACAACCTTCACGCGACTGCCCTGTGGGCGGACGTCGATTACCGTCGCCCGCACGCGTTCATTGGGGTGATGCGATTCTCCTGGGATCTGTTCGCTGCGAGGCAGAATCGCTTCCAATGCCCCGAGTGAAACCGTAGCAGCTCCGCCTTCACTACGTTGAATGATCCCTGAGACGAGTTGATCAATTTGTTCTGAATATTCTTCGATTAAGGAATCGCGTTCAGCTTCACGAATCTTTTGAATGATGACCTGTTTTGCCGTCTGGGCGCCGATTCGTCCTATCTCAGAATCGAGGTCAATGGTTCGGCCATCACAGACAACCGTCGATTCACCGGAATCCCGCGCAATTTGCACAGAAATCTCAGCTTCTTCGCCATATTTTCGACGAACTGCCGATGCATAGGCGGCTTCGATTGACTGAAAGACAATCTCTTGGTCGATATTCTTCTCGCGGTGAAGCGAGTCGACAATTCGTAAAACTTCAGTCGGGTTAAACATACGCTGTTTGCTTCCTTCGAACGGAAAAACGCAACAGTGCTTGCACGTTGCGAATCCGCCGGACTCCACCTCAAAACTCGGTACAAGCTCATTTGCCCGCACTCCGTTTAACCACCTTGATGGCCACGGCGCACCTCCGTAAAGTGCATCACGACGAGTTCTTCCGCGTCGCATGAAAATCGTTTTCAAGTCACAACTTAGAGTGACTCGTAATCTAGCCAAGATATCGGGCTCGATACGGGGTGTCAACCTGTGGTTGGGGACCTCGCACCACCAGCGGGGCACGCTATCGCTGCCAAGCGGCTGAAAATCTTGCTGTCGAAAGCGACGTACTTTGGAGAGATGCTAGTCCCACTTGCGAATGACCACTGCGCTGGCTTGTGCCTGCGGGGAAATACTGACATTGATAAAGCATTTTCCAGCAGTTTCATTGCCCTCCTGGACGACATTGAGGTCGCAATCCGGATCAGGGGTCTGGTAGTTGATGGCCGGGAAAAGCTCGCCGTGATGGAGTGCCAACGTACTGGCAATGGCTTCGACTAAACCACTTCCAGCGCCTAAATTGCCAGTATTGCTCTTTGCTGCGACGACTGGGATTGGATTGCGGCGACCGGCAAATACTTCATTGATGCCTTGAGATTCTGCCAGGTCACCAGCAATGGTTGATAAGCCATGGGCGTGAATGTGACCAATTTCGTCAGGAGTAAGATTTGCGCTATGTAAGGAAACATTCAAAACATTTTTGAAAGCTACGTCAGGTTGCGGTGTGCCATCTTTTGCCATGACGGTTGAAGAGCCATAGCCGACGACTTCTCCGAAGATTGTCGCACCACGATTTTTGGCATGTTCAAGCGATTCGAGGACGATTGCGCCAGCACCTTCACCAATCACCATTCCGGTGCGATCTTTGTCGAAGGGCCGGCAGGCTTTGGTTGGATCAATTCCGTTTGTAGCGATCTCCTCTTGAAGCATTGTATGGACTGTCCGAAGCGGATGGACGCGCGTCCCGGTCGCCCCAGCGACAATGGCATCTGCACTGCCCCGTACAATCGCGCAGTAGGCTTCCGCAATCGCAAGATTCCCCGATGCTTCTCGCAATGTAATAGAATTGTTTGGCCCACGGAAATCGTTGTAAATTGCGATATGACTAGCTGGCATATTGGGGAGATATTTTAATAGCCACAGAGGCGTGACTTTGGGCATGCCCTCTTCAGCCCAACGACTAAATTGAAACTTGTGGTGCTCATCCAAGCAATTTCGAACACCTTCGGCGAATTCATCTGGCGTGGTTAAAATGTGGTCTGAACCATAGACAACTCCCGTTCTTTCCGGGTCGATGGTATCGGGGAGTAGCCCGGCGTCGCGAATGGCGCGCTGCGCAGCAGCAACCCCCATTTGAATTTCGCGACACATGACTTTAATTCCCTTCCTGATAGCACGCTTGGCTTCTTTCTCTAACTCACCAAAGTCGTCGATGTGACCTGTGAATTGCCTTGATTCGCCACCAAAGGGTGCAGGCAGGGCCTCTGCGGGCAGGCTTTCTAATCGAGCGATGCCGCTACGTCCCTGCTTCAGCGCAACCCAAAGGTCATCCTTGGTCAAGCCTAATGGGCAAATCGGCGCCAGACCGGTAATTACAACGCGACGTGCAGGCATAGATTGGTCTTAGAGAAATGGTCGGGAGATACAAAGAGGTTTGTTAGGCTCGATTTAAGGTTTCGGTTGTCTTGCCTTTCAGACCAAGGGGAACGGATATCTTAAATTCAGGCGAATGGGGCGTCGAGTTGAAAGCGTCAGCTTGTGAGCATTTTGTTGGGTGTTCTGAGACGAAATCTGGAAAGAGCAAAGCTTTCTTCGGGATATGGACGTCGAAAGGTCAGGTAGCCCGCATAATTTGGTTACTCGGCGTGGTCGTTGCGAAGTCTTCCTACGATGACGGAAGCGTTGTGTCCACCGAATCCAAAACTATTACTCATCGTAATGCCAATTTCTCTTTCCTTGGGGACATTGGGCGTGTAGTCGAGATCGCAATCAGGATCAGGGGTATCGAGATTAATGGTGGGCGGCACAATCTGTTCGCAGAGCGCTTTTAAGGTGAGAATCAATTCAATGCCACCACTGGCACCCAGAGAATGTCCTAACTGGCTTTTGGTACTTGAGATACTTAGCTTATATGCGTGATCGCCAAACACATTTTTCACCGCCAGGGTTTCAGCCTTGTCTCCCAAGGGGGTGCTGGTGCCATGGGCGTTTATGTAATCAATCTGATCGGGACTGATCTGGGCATCTTTAAGGGCGTCGTCCATGGCTTTGGAAGCACCACGTCCCTGTTCGTCTGGTTGTGTAATGTGTCCAGCGTCACAACTTGCCCCGTAGCCAAGGACTTCACCGTAGATTTCCGCACCGCGTGCCTTCGCGTGCTCGAGTTCCTCAAAAATCATTAAGCCTGCGCCTTCACTGAAGACAAAACCATCACGGTCCATGTCGAATGGGCGACTGGCTCGAGGGGGATCCTCAATCCGACTAGAGAGCGCTTTGATGTTTTGAAAGGCCGCTAACCCCATACGCGTGATAGCTGCTTCAGTTCCACCCGTGACGACAACGTCACACTCACCAGCTTGGATAGTTTTCAGAGCGTTGCCCATGGCGTTGGTTGCACTGGCGCAGGCAGTCGCAACAGCATAATTGGGTCCTTTGAGACGATAGCGAATCGCGAAGTTGCCCCCAGCGGCGTTCAGCATCATTTTGGGAACTGTCATCGGTGAGACACGATCAGGACCTTTGGTCATGATCCTTTCCATTTGAGCTTCGATTTCACGAAGCCCACCACAACCTGAACCAAGGATGACGCCGACGCGGTCTCGATCAAACTCGGAATTCTCAAAGTCCAGGTTTGCATCTTTCATGGCCTTCGATCCAGCAACCATGGCAAATTGCGAGAACCGATCGAGACGTTTGGCTTCGCGGTGGTCGAGATATTCGGACGGATCGAAATCGTAGATATCACCCCCGAAGGTGACTTTAAAATCCGACATTTCGAAGAGGCGGAATGGGTGTATACCGCTCTCGCCTGCGAGAACTCTTTTCCAGAGATCCTCAACGTCACAACTGAGAGAGGTCACGGCACCGATTCCGGTGACGACAACGCGCCGTTTCATCGTAGTGATATCGCTCGTTTAGTTTTCTGCGGCTTCTTCGATGAACTTAACTGCTTGGCCGACAGTTTGAATTTTCTCGGCAGCATCGTCTGGTATATTAAGGTCGAATTCTTCTTCTAATTCCATGACGAGTTCTACGGTATCCAATGAGTCGGCACCTAGGTCGTTAACGAACGAAGTTTCGATTTTTACTTTGTCTTTGTCGACGCCGAGTTGATCGGACACAATGCTGATGACGCGTTCTTCAACTGATGCCACGTGCACCGTCCTCCTGTTGCTTGGCTCTCAGAGGCCCGGTACGGCCTCAACAGCAGTTAATGTTTGATTTGGGTTTGCCACGTTCAGTTGGTCAAAGAGCCAAATAAGATAGAGGACATTCATAAGACAGGTCAAGGTGGTTGTAAGCCTTCCTGAGTGCAATAATCCACCAACCCAGATGTTTTTTGAGAGAATTTAACCTGTCATTCCACCATCAACGGCGAGTATCTGTCCTGTAATGTAGCTTGCTGCCGGGCTGGCTAGGAACAAAACAGCTGCTGCGACTTCTTCCGGCACCCCGAGTCGTTGACAGGGAATTCGTTTTTTTGCTTCGTCGATAACGGTTTGGCCAAATTTATCAACCAGGTCTTGAGTCATATCGGATTCAATGAAACCAGGGGCGATGGCGTTCACGGTAATTTTTCGTTTAGCAAGTTCACGGCTGAGTGTTCGAGTAACCCCGATAAGTCCTGCTTTGGAGGCGGAATAGTTGCTTTGCCCAGGATTGCCCACGAGACCGGAAACACTCGAAATATTAATGATTCGCCCATATCGCTTGCGCATCATCGGCATGTAGGCGGCACGCATGAAAAGGAAAGGTCCAGTTAGATTCGTTGTAATTACCTCGTCCCATTGCGCATCACTCATCTGCGCCATGAGTGTGTCACGTGTGATCCCGGCATTATTTACGAGAATATCAAGTTTTTCCCAAGTTTCGACGACGGTATCGACGACTTGATTGACACTCTCCCGATCATTCACGTCACAAGCGTAGGAGGTGGCTTCACCCCCTGTAGCTTGAATGGCAGCGACTGTTTCGGCCAGTTTTTCTGCATTGCGGGCTACGCAGGCTACTTTGGCACCGTTGGCACCCAGGGCGACGGCCATCGCCCTACCAAGTCCTCGTGATGCACCGGTGACAATGGCCACTTGTCCTGTCAGGTCAATTTGTATTCCATTTGTCGGTTCGTTTGCCATGATGCTGCCTTTGGCATAGTGGTTAACAAGTGATGTTTTCACACGATATTTTACGATCAATCCGTCGGAGGAGGCCGCGGAGCACTCGTCCCGAGCCAATTTCGAAAAACTGTTCCACCCCGGCATTTATAAGAAAACGCATCGAGTCTTCCCAATGCACCGGTTCAATGACCTGTTGGATGAGTAACTGTTTGATTTCGGTCGGGTCCGCATGGGTCTGAGCATCCACGTTGGAGACGACCGGTATTCGCGGAGGTTGCATTTCTACCTCAGACAGGGCAGTTGTGAGGTGTTCTAACGCTGGTTGCATCAGATTGGTGTGAAACGCTCCGGCCACGGCAAGTGGAATCGATTTCATGGCACCTGCCCGAGCGGCTACTTCTTCGACCTGGTTGCATGATTGTTTGTCTCCCGAAATTGCAATATTTCCAGGGCAGAGCAGATTGGCAAGTTGCAAGGTGCCCCCCTCCACTCGAGCGTCATCACAAATTTGTTGGACTTGTTTCCGATCCAGTCCGAGCACACTGACCAT
>JAKVBY010000036.1:85944-88848 GCA_022446825.1 Pirellulaceae bacterium | reverse complement strand
GACTAATTCATCCAAGTCACTGGCAAACGTCAGGATGGCAAGATCGAGTTCTGGGTCGTATTCGACCAACGAGGGGTGGAATACAACATCGTCCACGTTTTGCGTCGTACCCCCAGTAAAAAATAGTTGATAGAACGAGGGATGTTCCGCAGAACTCGGCGACATCTCGTCCGTGTCCCCATCTTGATCTTCATCGCTCGCATCGTTGCCAACAAACAAATCGTCGTCATTAAAGTAAACGGCGATCTGATTACGACGTTGCGTCAATTGCCCTGTGGCCGCATCGCGTCTTACAGGCTGGGGCACTACGGAAACGATCTCCGGTCCCAGATTGAGCTCAAAACCTAAGCCAGCGTCTTCTCCTTCGTTAAAAGCCTCACCGTCAAGATCCATCAGAGGCGCGGGTCCGGAACCCAAGACATTCACGCGATAGACATCATCCGGGAGTCGCTCAGCAAAACGGAACACCACTTCTCGACCGTTGGGTTCCAGGAATTTTGCTCCGGCTTCGACGATCACGTCATTCGCGCCGACAAGAATTAGCGGTGAAAATGCCAGGGGGGTCGCGGTAATGATCGTCTCCCCCGTTCCCACTGGAATCGACGCCTCTACCAATTGACTCGCTGCTGGGTGAATTTTCAGTGTCTCGACCAACTCGGTAGCGGTCGTTTCGTTACCTAGATTGGTATTGAGGGCAATATGAATCGTGTTCTCTTCGACGCTAATGATCGGAAGTCCAGGTCCGCCGTGGTCACTCTTGGTAAAGTCCAACGTGACACCATTACCAGCAATTCCCGCATTCACAGCCGTGAATGTGACATCCAGAGGGAACCCTGTATCGAAATCAGTTGTCACCGAGGCCGCATTTGCTCCCGTCAACTGCAGCGGTGAATAATTGATATCGGCGGCCGCGAGGTTGGTCACAATGTTCCCACGGACAAATTCAGCCCGCACCAACAAACCAACTTCCGGGTCATTATTGACGGCGTCAATCAACTCCTCGGCCGTCGTACCGTTGGCAAAGTTGGTATTTAAGTCGATGCTGATCTGTTGCTCGGATACGCTCAGTGTGGGACCACTGGCATCGCCGTGATCGGTTTTCGTGACAAAGATTTGCAGTGCATTTCCGCCCTGGCCAATCTGCTGGGCGGAAAACCGCACGACCGCTAATCCGTTGGTGTTGAAATCGGTCGTCACGGAGGCGGCAGTAAACTCACCGTCCAACCCACTACGGGTGATTTGAATCGCATCCAAGCTCGTTTCATCGATATTCGCATCTTCGCTAAATTGAAACGTGAGTTCCTGCGGGCTAACCGTTAATGTGTCGCCATCATTAACCAGCTTGCCATCATTGACTTGAATCCCTGCAAGTTGCGCCGCCATCAGGCGACGATCCTCAAGATTTTCTAACTGCAAGAATCTCTGGCTGTCCTTGCGCATTTTCGCCAATCGATTACGTCGCCGTGTGGCTCGAGAACGGTTCGTCTTATCTGAGCGCCGGATGGTCATGCACCAACCTCAAAAAATCAGGGATCGAGAAATGTCGTAATTCAAAGCGTCTGAACGGCTTGCGATCACGTTGCTGGACAAGAACTGACCTCGCGCCAAGCCATGAAACGCCGCCACACAGCAGAGAAAAATTCAGGTAAGATAGATACTTTAGGTCCTCTAGAAAAACGGAAGTGACCTAGGGGCCTCAACTTCGGATTGTAATTGGAGGTAAAGGGAATGCAACGAAAAAGCACAACGTGCCCCTCGCAAGAGTGGAATCCTGGGCCCGCAAAATCGTTTCGGTCGGCGCAAAGGGTTTCTCCGGCCTAGCAGGCGCCGTCAAGGACCTCATTGCCCGAATTGAGGGAATCCCAGCCACTCAAGCGAGAGGGTCGTGCCATTCGCAGCACCCTCAAGATGCTGCTTCCTCACAGCGGGGCGGCGCGAAAGGGGGCCGGCAGGGCGTTAAATGGCGTCTCGCCTACAAAGAGGCAGCCGCTGTCGGGATAGCGATTTTGGCGTTCGGTGGACATATTTTCCGCTGCCGTAGTGAGGACCAGTTTGACCTCACCGCCAATTTCGAGAAGTTGGGGACAAGTTACTTGAGGGGCCCCTGGAGTCCTCCAGATCGCTTCTAATTCGCCGCTCAGCACATTGTATTGCCGCGCTTCGCCAGCGGCCGTATCCCCCGGATGGTAGAAGGCAATGATCAGGCTCTGACCACTTGGAGTCATCACCATACCATCGGGAAAATCTGGATTTTCACTTAGATCCAGGACTACTTTGGCCGGACCGAGGGTTCCCGCCTCGATGTCGAACGCATAGGACACCACTTGCTGCGTGGGTGAGTCGATGTCAAACAGCGTCCATTGTCCCGGCTGTTCCACGATCACTTTTCCGTTCGAACAGATCTGATCGTCGCGCAAGGTAAACAGCATTTGGTCGGCCGTGCGCAGAAAATAAAGCCCTGCTTTTTTTGTTTGGAACTCCAAGTCTTTGGCACCAAAGACAATCCCTGCCCAGCAGGCTTCCCCATCATTAATAATGGTGTTCTCGACCTCGGCATCAATTTCCGAGGTTTTGATCGCCCACTCACCAGAGGACACATCATAAACTCCGACATGCCTCTCTAGCCCTATGAGAAAGCAATTTTCTTCGGTTGTCGGAAAAGCGAATCCGGGGCGTCCAGGGAGCTCATAGCTGCGATTTTCGCCCGTCGTTAGATCCAAAACATTTAAAGAGCCTTGTTTAGCGTTGGTGCCGTGCTGAATTGCAACCCAAGAGAGTTTACCCTCTCCGTAGGCCTGCGGGCCTTCTGGCAAGAATGCCAAATCAGGAGATTCCGGTCGATAGAGTACGGTGGTGGAAAATTCAGCCGGGGACATCATGCCTTCCAATCAAAACAAGCCATTC
>JAKVBY010000036.1:83380-85844 GCA_022446825.1 Pirellulaceae bacterium | reverse complement strand
GGTCGAACAGGTGGAGTTTTCGCCTCCAGCCTGCACAGACGCTGCCTCTCAAGCGGCGTCGTGTCCTGAGCCTGCCGGGCAAAAAAACGCCGGTAACGATGCCCGCAACACGGACCTTGCCACGGAACGCTCCACCCAGAGGCTGAAAATCCAGAGGTGGGCAACCAGCCAACCGATAAAAAGGGCGATCGCACCGTCAACCGCTACAAAGCCTGGCAATAGGTCAACAATAAATGCCGAGAATCCACACAAGTCCGTTTCTCATATCAGCAGCCCAACCTGACGGGCCTGTTCCCGTAAAAGCCCTTCCAATGAGCCCCGCACGTCATTTGTGTCGTCCGCTGCACTACACGTCCAGCAGGCCCCACTCGCTCCAAGCAATCAGAATAGGGGGAGGGTGGCCTCCGGCGCACGCTGCTGGCACCCACTATCTGGCACCCACTATCTGGCACCCACTATCTGGGGAAGCCTTTGGCAAAGATGGGCCAGTGGAAATCCACAGCAGAAAAATGAGCGGAGGGCATGGGACTCGAACCCACAACCGGTTGCCCGGCACCTCAGTTCCAGTGAGGCCGCTAGCCAATTCGCTTACCCTCCCAAGGATGCTGCGCGACCAAGGGTCATCTCGCTGGCACCACTAACACCATCGTTTTCATTCAGAGTATCTCATTCTAGCCAACGCGACCCAAAACGCGAAACGCTGTTCTTTTGTACCTTCGCTGCGCAAACCCTGGCCGGTCATTAAGAAATCCCAGCCCCAGCCCCACTAATCAACTGAATGAATTCTGCGTTCGTCTTAAAACGCCCCAATTGCTTGGTTAACTGCTCCATGGCATCCACATGATGCATCGAAGTCAATGTTCGACGAAGCATGGTGACCGCATGCAAAGTATCGGCATCGTGCAAAAGCTCTTCTCGCCGCGTGCCTGATTGCGAGATATCAATCGATGGCCAAACGCGCCGATCCGCGAGCTTTCGATCCAACACCAATTCCATGTTGCCGGTGCCCTTAAACTCCTGAAAAATCAACTCGTCCATACGGCTACCGGTGTCGATCAAAGCCGTACCGACGACTGTCAGTGAACCACCTTCCTCGAAAGCCCGTGCCGTGGCAAAAAGCTTCTTTGGAACATCCATGGCCTTAATATCGACACCACCACTCATTGTGCGACCGGTGTTACCAACCCACTTGTTAAAGGCTCTCGCCAAGCGGGTGATCGAATCCATCAGCAGAAATACATCCTTTCCCATTTCTGCCAATCGTCGACAGCGTTCGATAATCAATTGCGAAAGCCGTACATGGCTTTCGACATCTTGGTCCAAACTGCTCGCCACGACTTCGCCGTTAACATTACGGCGCATGTCTGTCACTTCTTCTGGCCGTTCGTCAATCAATAAGACAATCAGTTTCAATTCCGGAAAATTCTCGGCGATCCCTTGGCTAATGTGTTGCAACATGACCGTCTTGCCAGTGCGCGGCGGTGCAACAATTAAAGCCCTTTGGCCTTTCCCAAGAGGCGTCAGCAAATCCATCACGCGCGTCGTAAGTGGCCCCTCGTTGGTCTCCAGACTTAGCCACTGCTCGGGATTAATCGGGGTCAAATCCTCAAAGCTCTTCATTTCCATGTAATTCTCTGGTGCCAAACCATCCACATCGACCATCTCTCGCAAACGCGGCCCCTGCTGCCTGCGCCCCGATTGCACCATCCCCCGAATCATGACTCCCGGACGCAAGCCGTATTTCTCTATCATCGTCCCCGGAACGAACGGATCGCTTCTTTCCCGCGAATAATTGTTCTTCGGGCTACGCAAAAATCCATAACCGTTAGGATGCAATTCTAGCAGGCCATAACTGGCGGCTAACTCTTGACTATCGCCATCAAACGGCTCATCGTGCCCTCCACCGCGACGACGACCCGCATCGCCCTGACGTCGCCGACGACGTCCTCGTCCACCTTGCGGACCAGATCGATTCCGTCCACCAGATCGACCTCTTGTTCTTTTACTCATTGATATTTCCAACCGAACTGCATTAGGAGCGTTGCTGGAGCTTCTGCTCCGGCACACCGAAAAAGAAAATGCGATACTTACTTAACATGCGAGCGTCTTGGCATCCGAGGAGTCCACAACCGAATCCTTCCTCATCAAGGACTGCCCCTCAAACAAAATTTCGCGATCAGGGCCACTCAAGACAGCCCTTGCGCTACACTTCCAGCCAAGCAAGGAATCCAATGTTTGAAAACAGCTTTACGTCTCTATGTCAGCTTGCATGAAAGCCTTTCCTTGCCAGCACAGGGCACTGGCATCAGCACAACGCAACCCTTTAAAGCCGAGACCAACCTAGAGTGAACAGGTCCCACAACCGCTGGAAACTGTAATTACACCCTTTGTGTGCCGCGACCGATTTACGATGTCGCCGGAGCAGGCTAGAAGAAGCGCTTGTTTCTTAACCTGACAACATCCC
>JAKVBY010000036.1:14283-83280 GCA_022446825.1 Pirellulaceae bacterium | reverse complement strand
ATCAGAAAACCTTGCATAATCGGTATTTTTTATGCGGCTACCGTCTCAAACGGCCGATACCACGACGTGAAGGATCATACCACCGTTCTCTCCTCAGCTTTTGCAGGACGCAACGCTTCATGGACATAAAACGCTGCTGCCACATCTGCCTTTTAACGCTCCTATCACTGGGTGGCTCAGCCCAAGGACAGGACCGAATTCAGTGGACGGGCGACCTGGACCAAGCGCTGAAAACGGCGGCGAGTTACCAGCAACTGGTACTTCTCCATTTCTGGTCAGACAATTGCCCCCCGTGCGTCACCCTCGAGCGACGGGTCTTCAACCGTCCGGAGGTGATCCGATCGATTCACAACGCTTACGTGCCGGTCAAGATTAATGTCAATCAGACCCGCGAATTAGCAACGCATTTCCGGATCACCCAATGGCCAACGGACATCATTCTAACACCCGACGGAAAAGAAATTTTTCGGGGAGTGAGTTCGCAAGACCCCAGCCGCTTCATCATGCTACTAGATCAACAGGCCGCACATTTTCGAACAGGCCAGCAACCTCAAGTGGCTATCAATACGGCCCTTCCAGATCCACGATTTACCCGCTCGCAAAACACCCAGCCACCCCTCGGCCTAGGCTACTCACCCAATCCCTACACGACGAACGCACCCACACAACCGAACTCGACGCGTTCGCAATCCTTTGCGGATAACCGCACAATAACACGCACCAACACTCCGGCCGATCCGCTCGCCGAATCCCCCTCCCAACCATCCCGATTTCAACCGGCGTTCACCAATCAGGTTACCGCGCGCGCCCCTTCGAACAACCAAAAAGCCTCGAGGGCTCCGCTCAACGACAATCCTGCAAACGAATATTTAGCGAATCCATACACAACTCCCGCTTCTAGAACATCCGCGCAACCCGGCTCCCAATTGACACCGGCAGCTAACGAACCAAGGGTGGATACCAAGCGTCACTTCACACCCTCCGAGCAGAATTTCGAGCAGAATATCGATGCACGCCAGCCGATTCATAACGAGTACGTGGCTTCTGCCAACAAAGGCTCCGCAATTCAAGAGGTGGCAACCGAGGGGCAGGGAGACGCTCCGACTGCGTCAGCTAGCGACGAATTTGCCCTCAACGGTTTCTGCCCAGTCACACTTGTGCTGGAACAACGCTGGCAACTTGGCGTTCGCAAATGGGGCGCTGTCCATCGGGGTGAGATTTATCTGTTCGCGAACCAAGCTGCGCAACAACGTTTTCTCTCAACACCAGAGGCTTATGCTCCCGCGCTTTCGGGCTACGACGTCGTTCATTTTGCCGAAACCGGCGTGCTGCTTAAGGGGAAACGGGAACACGGAATTACGTTCCACAACGAAATCTTCCTGTTTGTTGACGAACAGACGTTGCAAGCTTTCTGGAACTCCCCAGAAAAAATGAACTATGTGCATCATGCCAAGCAAGTCATGGCGGAACACGACCGCCTGAATCCCCGCCACCCGGCGCGGTCGGGTCAATAAAAGCGGTAGTACCGCGGCAATTTGAAGCTTGGTTTCTGGGAAGATGGATCCTCCTGCTGAGCGGGCGAAAATTAACCTGGGAGCGACTGGTGGTTCGATACAACCCGAATCCCATCACAAGGGCTATCCCCAAGCTGATCAGCGCGATGCCAATGACAGCATGAAACAAGCGAGCGCGTCCACGTCCAACGCGACGGGCTAACCACTGGGATTTTCGTAGGCCATAAAACCAATCTGAGTTCAACAGCGCAGCGCCCAGGGGCACCAACCCCAAAACCATGGCGACAATACCAACGAAAATATCTTCCATTTATTTCCCCGTTCCACCTCGCAGCTAGAGATCAGTACCACACCTAGCCAGCAACGCTCAATCCTCCGAACTAGCTCCAGGCTCGGCTCGTTCCCACCCCAGGCTACGATCGACCGCTGCCCGCCAGCGGCGACGACGACGTTCTCGATCTGCCGACTCCATCTGGCCACGAAATTCACGTTCGAGCACCCAGTTATTCTGTACTTCTGTCAAACTTCCCCAATAGCCCACTGCTAATCCCGCCAGATAAGCAGCTCCCAAAGCCGTCGTTTCGGCCACCACGGGACGCCGCACATTGACTCCAAGAAGATTCGCCTGAAATTGCAACAAGGCGTCGTTCGCAGCGGCACCACCGTCGACTTTAAGATCGGTCAAGCTGATCGCAGCATCACGCTGCATGGCTTGCAATAAATCATCGGTTTGAAATGCCATCGATTCCACAGCCGCCCGCGCGATGTGAGCAGACGTGGTGCCACGCGTGATACCCAGGATAGCACCTCGCGCGTGAGGGTCCCAATAAGGCGCACCCAGACCCACAAAGGCAGGCACCACCACCACTCCGTCGGCATCCGGTACTGAGGCTGCCAGCGTTTCGATTTCTCGAGAGGTTTTTATCACACCAAGACCGTCTCGCAGCCACTGCACGACAGCACCCGCAATAAACACCGAGCCTTCCAGGCAATACGTCACCTGATCACCGAGACACCAACCAATCGTTGTCAATAAATGATTCTCGGAAACACGCGGAGCCGAGCCGGTATTCATAAGCATGAAACAACCGGTTCCATAAGTATTCTTAGCGCTTCCCATTTCGAAACAAGCTTGACCAAAGGTCGCAGCCTGCTGATCCCCAGCGACTCCTGCTATCGGTATCGGTGTCTCAAAAAGTCCTTCTGCCGTTTCTCCACACACCATATCAGACGGTACCACCCTTGGCAGCATTGCTCGGGGAATGCCCATTAAATTCAAAAGCTCGTCATCCCAATCAAGCGTATGAATATTAAAGAGCATGGTACGACTCGCATTACTGTAATCCGTTACATGCTGCTGGCCCCCTGTCAGTCGCCAGACTAAATACGAATCGACGGTACCAAAAAGAACCTCACCACGTTCCGCACGTCCCCGCAAACCTTCGTATTTTTCTAACAGATACTGGACTTTCGTCGCTGAAAAATAGGCATCGAGAACGAGTCCGGTTTTCTCTCTCACCATGGACTCAATGCCGCGTACACGAAGTTGCTGGCAAAGATCGGCCGTGATGCGACTTTGCCAGACAATCGCATTATGAATGGGACGCCCAGTTTGTCGATCCCAAAGAATAGTCGTCTCGCGTTGGTTCGCAATGCCCAGGGCCGCAATTTGGTGGGAAGCGAGTTCCGCTTTGACAAGGGCCTTTTTTGCCATCGCTAACTGGCTCGACCAAATCGCCTCCGGATCGTGCTCAACATGCCCAGGGGAGGGCAAAATCTGCTCAAACTCCTCCTGTGCTGAGGAAACAACGCGACCATCATGTCCAAATATAATCGCACGACTCGAGGTCGTGCCCTGGTCCAAAGCAAGAATGTAAGACTCCATGGTCACTCACTAACCCTCTATTTTACGACCAAAGCGATTTTTCAGGTTATCGATGCATGAGGCAATCCTCTTCTTAGCCTCGTCCTGCGCAAATTTACCTTCCAGAACCATCAACGCTGCCGATTCTTCAATACAGGTTTTTGTAACGTGGCGACCGTAAGGCAACATTAGCCGCCGCTCGACAAGATCTTCTAAGGTAGTAACCCATTCACGACGAATTATCTCCACGACCAGGGGCTGAGGAATATTTGTTTTATGCAAACAGCGATCCCATGCTTCTAGCTGAGAAACATTTTTCCACACGCGAATCGCCTCCGTCCCTAGCAAGCCCCATGCCATTTTGATTCGATCCGAGGCATCGTTCGCATTACTCGCCCATCCCGCAAATTCTTGCTCAAACAAGTTTTCAAAATCTTCCCGAGTACAACTTTCTTGCAAAACACGCGTGGCAGTAGACTCCATCCGCGTTCTCCCTAGCAAGTCGAGTACCACATCACCTACCTCTTCCGCAAACGACCGACAGGTCGTCAGCTTGCCACCAATCATCGAAAGAACCTCGACCCCTTCCACAGTTCGAACGTCCAAACAATGACTACGGGTGACAGACCCATTGGCTCGCCCAGGAACGAAGGGCAGGGGCCGCACACCACTGCAATGCATCACCACATCTTCTCTCTTCAACTGAAAGTTGCTGAAGAGTTCATTAGCGAGATCGAGTAGATAATTAATTTCTCCTTCCGTCGCCCGCACGTCGGCGGGATCTCCATGTGAAGACAAATCAGTCGTGCCAATCAGCACGCCCGCACCCAGCGGTAAGAGAAACACGGGGCGACCGTCAGAGGCCTCCGCATAGATTCCCGCGTCACCCACCGCTTCCACCAACTCTGGCCGAAAGGTCAATACGTGACTTCCTTTGGTACCACCAACCAAACAACAATCCTGATTTCCAAAGTGAGATAATGTACGATCAATCCAAGCCCCGGAAGCGTTGACTACCACGGACGGTCGCATTTGTTTAGTAATCCCAGGGGTCGCTGACTGCCGGCAGTGAATTTCCACAAGACCATCCCTCAGCTGCGCATCGTGGTAGGTAAGGACCTCAAACGCGGTCTGATTCTGTTCAGACACATCGCGTGCCTCTTTCAACATCGCCATTACAAAGCGTTCCGGAAAACGCATCTGGGCATCGTGGTAATGGCATAACCAGGGAAAACGGTTGCGATCAATCGCCTCGGAATCGTTTGGCCTGCGGCTTTCACAGCGATGTTTTGGAAATGTAGTGGAAGTTGCCAACAAGTCGTACAACCACAAACCCAACCGTACCAGCAACAGCCCCCGCGGACGATTGCTTGGTCGATTTCGCCGATTCAGACCCACAAATTTGGCCAGTGTTCTAAAGATTCCTCCACCGCGCGAACGGATCGGGATACGAAGCTTCAACGGACAGACCAAATGCGGCGCCAACTGTAACAATCGTTCTCGTTCTGCCAAGGATTCACGAACCAGCTTCAATTCCGCATGTTCGAGATATCTCAGACCGCCATGAATCAAGCGGGAAGAATGGGCAGTACTACCCGAAGCCAAATCATACTTGTCGACCAAAATCACCGGAACTTTATTGAGAACAAGGTCCCGCGCGAGCGCAGCGCCATTAATGCCGCCACCAAGGATCAAAACTGGCTTGTCGTCACTTGGCATGGTCGATGATTATATCGTCAAACCCAGGCGAATAGACAAGGGCTATTTTTCTTCCAAGACCCGTTGCAAATACCTGATTTGCGCACGCACGTCTTCCATGTCAGGGTTCAGCTTGGCCGCGAGTCGAAATGCTTCTAATGCTGTAAAAGCATCGTCTAACTCAAGATAACAATTGGCCAATCCAACTGCAGCTGGGAAATGATACGCATTCAGCAGGAGCGTTTGCCGACAATCTTCCACTGCGCGTTCGTAGTCCGCACATTGGTAAAATGCGATGGCACGTTGATTCCATAGCTCGGCAAAGCCAGGTGCCTCTTCCATGAATTCCGTCGCTTCTCGGATGACAAGGTCACACTGGCCCGCCATATTCCTACGAATGATATCACTCAGACGATGTCGCTGTCGCTCATTACCCCATCTTCGCCATAACTCGACAATCCCGTGTTCTGCCAAAACTCGCACAGCCCGATCCGTATCGCGTAACCGCCTCCCTAAAACCGCTTGCGACTGGTAATCACTTAAAAAATGGAGCGCCACGACAGCAGCTCGTCGGGTAGGGCAGGAACCAAATTCCGCCAGACGCTCTAACGTACTGATCAGATACCTTGATCCAACAGCAGCAACAAACGCGGCTGAGTCGTGACTTGTTAAATACGCCTCATAAGCGCCGCTCAGAACTGGATGGCGATCGATCATGAATCGTGTTCGGGGTGGGATGGAGAACTTATGCGGCGGGAAGTGCACAGCGAGTGAGGCCACCCGTAGCAATTCAGGGTTAGCTATTTCGAGTGTAATTCGCGCCCTCCTAGGCTACAATGAGTTCCGTTACCAAGAGACCAGAGTTTTTTGTCAAAGGCACGGTAAATTCATGGTCATGAACTCGAGTGGACCGCAGTCGCATTTCCTCATCTTCGCCAACCACAGAAACTCGGGCTGCCACTGCTGTGGCTACTACCTCGGGGTACTTCTCGCCATCGGATTGGTAAATCTGACCAACTCGACGCAAGCCATGGACCTCAAAACAGGTCGCCAATTCGAAAACCAACTAAACGCCAAAGTCACAATTTCCTGGTCCGGTCAACGATTGCGTGCGGCAATACGAAATCTTTCCAAAAGCCAAGGCGTTGCAATCATGCTTGATCGTCGCGTCAATCCGGATCAGTTGATTCAACTCTCCGTACGTGAACTCTCTCTGAAAGAGGCTCTCGTAACATTGGCTGATCAGATTCAGATGGGTGTCTGCTACGTCGGCCCGGTCGCTTATCTCGGACCACCTCAGATTACAACAAAACTAGCCACACTCGCGGCGATCAAAGAAATGCAGGCCGTCGAGACTTCTCGTCCTCTAACCACCATGCAATCCCGGCAATGGGAGGCACTTGCCACACCACGAGAACTACTTCAGGCAATTGCCGAGGAAGCAGCACTTTCCATCTCCGGGATCCAAGCAGTACCACACGATTTGTGGCCTGCCGTCCAACTTCCTAGACTTTCCATATCCCAGCAACTCACCCTGATCCTGGCCGGCTTCGATCTCTCGTTCGACATTGACACAGCCACGTCGATTCGCATCGCACCCATCCCAAACCAACTTTCCCTCCGGCGCAGTTACACTCTGGGCCGCAACTCAAAGCGAAGAATAGAGCGCATCCGTAAACAGTTCCCCGAGGCCATCATTTCTATTGCCAACAACCGGATTACAATAGACTCCACCCAGGAAATTCATCAGGCAATTCGAAAAACGCTGGGAATTTCATCAGCACGTCCCGGCAAAAGAAACGTAACTACAGGTGAGAAGCGATACACGTTGGAAAATCGCGCCCCTGTCGGAGCTGTCTTAAACACCATTGCCCAATCCACCGGATACGATTTAGACATTTCTGCAGACGCGCAGGAGAGATTAAAAGATCCTGTCTCAATCAACGTCAATGAAGTAACGCTAGAAAACCTACTGCGTGCATCATTAGATCCTGCCGGGCTTAAATTTAAAATTGCCGACGGGACAATTAAAGTCTTTCCCAAAACACGCTAGAGTTCTTCTCTAGTACGATTCTTCTGTGGCATGAGCCGAACAAGACCTGAAGCTGATCGCATCGGTCCGAGCACACCTCGCCCGCAGCAAGATTGGTACGGAAAACGACTGCTAATCTCGACCGAGAGCCTCTTCCGTACGGCGATCAAACACGTGCAGCGACTCCGGAGCAATAAAGAAGTTGCGATTTTGTCCTGACTCTACCGCTATGTGACGACTGACCACACTGGTGATTGCCGTCTTCCCGCATTGAATGGAAAGCAATTGATCAGGACCTAGAAACCGCACATTGGAGACATGTGCATTTCCCTGGAGAGCCAGCAAATCGGGGCTGACCACATCCGTCAAGCACACTCCTGCGGGGCGGATACCGACCATCACATCACTGGGCTTCGACTTTCCTAGCCGCTCCGCCAGAAATCTGGGTAGCGTTAATTGCAAATCCTGATTCTGAAACAAAACGACTCCATTTTTTCCATATTCCAGGCGTCCTTTGAGCAGATTAATTTTAGGTTCCCCGACAAAATCAGCTACAAAGCGATTCCGTGGTTGATCGTAAATTTCCGCCGGCGTGCCGATCTGTTCCAGGCGACCTTGCTGCATAACAACCATGCGATCGGCAAGTAGCATGGCTTCCTCTTGGTCATGGGTCACATAAATCATCGTGGTTCCTAAGCGGCGATGAAGTTCCAAAAGCTCGCCGCACATTTCTCGCCGCAATCGCTTATCCAAATCGCTCAGAGGCTCGTCTAGCAAAAACACATCCGCCTTACACAGGATTGCACACCCGAGAGCCACGCGCTGCTGCTCTCCACCTGAAAGTTGATCGGGGCGTCGATCGAGCAGTTCGTCAATGCCCAACATTTGCGCTACGTCCTGGATTTTTTCGCGCATTTTGGTAGCCAGGCCACGCATTTTCAAACCGAAGGCCAGGTTTCCATAGACTGTCAGATGGGGATAGAGTGAGGCATTTTGAGAAACCATCGCCAAGTTACGACGGTGCGGCGGAAGCTTTTGCACCTCTCGATCCTGAATCACAATCTGCCCGGCCGTCACATCCTCCAAACCGGCGATCAATCTGAGCGTCGTGGTCTTGCCGCATCCCGATGGACCGACCACAACAACCAACTCACCGTCAGCAACCGACAGGTCTACAGCATCTACGGCAACAACCTTTCCGAATCGTTTTGTCACGAGTCGGAGTACTACGTTAGCCATGCCAAATTCAGTCGTTGAAGAGCGTCTGCTGCACTTTAGTCCACCCCGGAAAATCTTCTCCACCGCGCATTCTAATCGAAACGAGCATCACTCAACATCGGGCCTCATGTTCGTCGACGACCCCGGGCACGACGATGGGGCTCCTGGGATCCGCTTGGCAACGAGACTCCTTCCAGCGCGATTCTTTTTTCTCTGACTTTTGCCATGCAGTCCATCGGCCTTCGTGCCAGCCTGGGCAATACGAACCATTCGGCTCCCTGTTAGGCCAGAAATTCTGTCTGCCGACAGAACCATCGACTTGAACGCCAAGGTCATGCATTCGTTATTTGGCATCACAAGTCGGCCATTCAAGCCACTCTCCGTTGGACAAAGGCCTTATCAAACGCTCCACGCTGGGGTTGAATTATTCGCAGACGAACAGGTTCGGTTATCTAATCGCGCCGTTACACAAAAATCTTGATCGTCCCGCTGGACATTCCTAATCATCATCATCCGTCAACGCCGGCTCTAAGCGAAAAAGCATTTGACGCATCTCCGGTAGGATACGTCGGGGTTTTTGAGCCTCATAATCAAAAGCCACCACAACGCCTTCCCCGCTCGCCACAATGGCATCTTGCCCAACACTATAAACCGCATGCTTCATCTTCATGCTACTGTTGCCTAAATAACTTACGCGGCCACCAATACAAACCGTGTCGGGATAATAAATCTGACTTTGATAATTGCAAGAAATCGAAGCTAGAATCGATCCCATCCCCTCCTGCAGAAACGCTTCCTCCAAGCCACTCTGACGCAAGTAATCAATGCGCGATGATTCGAACCAGCGAATGGCCACCGTGTTGTTCACGTGACCAAAAGCATCTAAATCGCTCCATTGAACAGGCAGCCAGATACACAGAGTGAATTCTGCCAACGCCTCAGGGCGTTCGGTCTGTTGCTCGGACATGGTTTTCGCTCGCGCTACCGTCTTGGACTCACCCTTCATTCGTCAGGGGCGTTCCGCGTCATAGTGCCCCAATACAACTTCTTCATGCCACTTGGCAAGCGAGCATTCTAGCCGCGAATAAATAGCTCGTCCACGTGCAAACCTAGGCCGGCCGTCCTTGAGCGAACAACTCATCATATGCAGCGTCGATGGAAAGATTTGTAAAACCCGGCGTTCTAAAACCACAACCGCCTCTCGGACCGGAAGTTCATCGCCACATGGGACGTTGTCAATGCTAACGTCCTCGCGTTCATCTCCCCTGTGGAGTCCTGAGCACAAAAGGGAACATTCCCAGCGAATTGCCTGCCAAAATTCTCTAACCAAAAACCAGGGCGAAAAACCAACATCCTCGCTTAACACACAGCATGGTCCGGAGCAAAATCTTCGCAACAAAGCGTCATAAAAAAGACTCCCCGACGGTGAAGCAACTCTGGCTCTTAGGGTTTTACTAAAAACGCCGGTGGCTTTACCGTCGAACCATCTGAGCCGGCAACTCGGGTGCGTGGGGAAAAGCAATTGAGAATGGCAGGACATTCCTCCCCGACCAAGCAATTGATTTCTTAAAAGATGCCTGAACCCCACAAACCACGCCTAAACAGACTCGCCAAGACCCTATTCACGGAACACCCTGTGAGCGAACTCTCCAAGTGATATTTTGCTTGGGTAGTCGCGGCATCCCACATACTAGGGAGCCGACCAGACAAGCGGATACCCTCGACAGCAGTTATTCCCCTAGCAACTGTTTGATCGCTGGCTCCATTGCTGCAGCCCACAATGCGTAGCCATGCGCATTCGGATGCAACCGATCATTCATAATGGACTTCGGCAAAGTTCCATCTTCCTCAAGAAAAGTGTCGTTTATATCCAAATAAGTAACCTGCGGAGCATCTGCAAACTTCGCAATGAGTTGATTGATACGTCCGTTGATCTGGCGCAACTTGTCGTTGGCATCGGGTCCCCGAGGAAAAATCGACAACAAAAGCACCTGCGTTTCCGGCAGCTTCTCGGCTAACTGCGCGATAATTGCTTGAATGCCTGCGGCGGTTTCTGCGGGTGGATCCTGGCGGTGTCCAGTATTGTTCGTGCCAATCATAATGACTGCCAATTTCGGCGAAATGCCGTCTACCGCACCGTGGCCTAAACGCCACAAAACCTGCTCGGTGCGGTCGCCACTGAAACCAATATTAAAGGCGTGCCGTTGTGCGTAATACCGTTCCCAAACCTCCTTGCCTGCACCCTCCCAGCCATGGGTAATCGAATCTCCGATCATTAAAAGATCGACACGCTGCTGTTTTTTAAGGTCGCGCAACTTTTGCTGATGCCTTGGCATCCACCATTCTTGAGCCCATTCAGCCGTCTGCACTTCGGCTTGAATGGCAGGAAATTTTGGTGACTTTTCTTCGGCCTTGCTGAAACTATTGAGAATCAGAACCATCACAAAGCTGGTAACGACACGGGATCTCATCTTAAATTACCTTTGCATGACAAGAAAGGGACGGTTGGCGACACGACAATTATGCACGACCGAGGCCATGATTGAACATCCAAAATCTTCGTTCCAGATGATTTTTCACACCTGATCGGGAAAGAGAGCTCTCATGTCCTCACCATGGTAAAAAACCAGCAGAAAGAAAACAAATATAGGCGGCACAACAGATTCGCTGCGTGACAACTTGGGATTCCTACAAGATCTCCTTCCTACTCACACCTGCATCCCTCAGCAGCGCGTCTTAATTATTTCTTGGGGGTGCCCTCCCACCTACTGCAGGTGAGACGGCAATCGCTATAATGTTTTGATTGAGAGGTTCGATTAACCGAGGTTTCTAAAAAATAATTCAGTCAGTCACGGAGTTCTTTGCGATGATGCGTTTTGCCTTGTTTACACCAAACTTTTTCTTCGCTTTCACGCTCCTTTTGGCCAGTCATACGGGAAATCATTTCGGTACAGCAGCTGAATTGTCAAAAAACGATTGGGCGAGGTTCCGTGGCCCCAATGGCAATGGTAACTCGGCGACCAAGAACTTGCCTTCCTCTTGGAGTGCTGACGAAAACATCGTCTGGAAGACAGCACTGCCGGGACTCGGTGCTTCCAGCCCCATCACCGTAGCGGATCGCATTTACCTAGCCTGCTACAGCGGCTATGGGGAAAAACAAGATGACCCAGGTAGCAAAGCGGACCTTGTCCGCCAACTCGTCTGTCTCGACCGCAAATCTGGTGACATCATCTGGAAAACCTCGCTAGAATCTCTTCGCGACCCCCAAGACTATCGCGGCTTTGTCGCCTTACACGGCTATGTTTCGAGTAGCCCCGTTTCCGACGGTGAACGCCTTTTTACGATGTTTGGAAACTCGGGCGTTTATGCCTTCGACATGGAAGGCAAGCAGCTCTGGCACGCCGAGATCGGTGAACGCACACACGGTTTTGGAACCGCCGCTTCGCCGGTTCTGTATGCAGACACCGTGATCGTCAACGCCAGCGTCGAAAGCGGTCACTTAATCGCGTTTGACAAAAAGACCGGAAACGAAGTCTGGCGTGCACCCAACATTCCTGACGCTTGGAATACACCAGTACTTGTGGACAATGGTAATGGCGGGCACGAGCTGGTGATCGATACAGCCGATAAGTTGCGTGCCTTTGACCCAAAAACGGGCGAGTTCCTCTGGCACATTGCTGGCAGCCAACCGCCACGCTACATCTGCCCTAGTCCCGTCGTCCACGAGGGGGTCATCTATGCGGTGCATGGACTACACGGTCCCACCTCCGCAGTACGACCAGGTGGACGTGGTGACGTAACTGACAGTCACCGAGAATGGGTTCAAAGTGATGTCAAGTCGAACGTCCCTTCTCCCGTTTACTACGACGGTCATCTGTATGCCGCGAAAGCGGAAGGCGGCGTCGCCATGTGTATCGATATCAAAACTGGCGACACGGTTTATCAAGAACGGCTACGTCCCTCGCCGGGAACCATCTACGGTTCCGCTACGGCTGCGGATGGAAAAATCTATTTTGTCAGCCGGCAAAACGGGGTCTTTGTGGTTTCCGCAGGAGAGGATTTTAAGCAAATTGCTCACAACACCATCGAAACCGACAGCAGCATCTTCAATGCCTCGATCGTCGTTAGCCAGGGCCAATTACTCTTACGAAGCGATGCTTTCTTGTATTGCATTGGGAATTAGTCACCTACCTAAAAGCGAGTCAGCCAGACAACTTATTTTCCAAGACACTCAGTCCAAAAAATCGCGATCTTGTAGTCGAGCCGGAACATACTCCTCCGTAACGTAACTAATATCGAGGCTAATCAAGGATTCAACCTCCATCTTGAAGCCGTTCTTTAGCATGTGATCGATTTCTTTTTGCCAGGGCTTCTTTTTTTCAAACCACGGATAACGTGCAATTTGCTTGGCGCGTTTAATGTCGTTTTCCGAAAGTTTAATTGTGGCACTCGGTGACAATCCACAACGCTCGTAATCTCGGCTCGACAGGCCAATATAACGAGCCTTCGGAATCGCCATGCGTTTCGATTCATACGCCAGATTAATCGACCCCTGCTTGATGACACTGTAGATGTAGTATCCCCACGGATCGTTATCCAACAGACAATAAACCGGTAGCTTTAATTCATGATGCAACCGATTGAGCAAACGCCGCACCCCTCGCGGCGGCTGCCCACCGCCATGCGTTAGAATGCAATTGTGTTTCTTCCAAAACTTATCCTCATTGAAGCGACGCCACACCGTATCTTTTTCGACATGCAGAACGAACTTCGCATTACTTTTGACAAACTTCACAATTTCTGGCTCGACGATGGAGGGGATGCTGTAACCTCCGCTTCCCATACGTGCACAATCGATATCGTCTCCGCTGTCATTGAGCTGCAAATTGCCCACCATCGATCCGCGATTTGAAGCATAAACGTGCAATTCTTCACGTAAAGCATTCAAAGAGACTTCCACGTCTTCAATGATCGGATCGCAATCAGACTGATCTTCGAAAGTTTCCTCTTTAGTTCCTTCAATCGTATGCTTCAGGCGATAATACATTCCCCGCAAGCTGAGCGTCTTTTGCTCACCGATCAACTCCTTACAGCCACTGCCGACTAACATCGTTTGCATATACGCTTTGGCCTGGGACAGATTGAATAGTTCTCGCTTATTCTTATTGGAACCCATTTCAATGATCTTTTGGGTCCGGTTAAATTTTACGTTTGACAGCGAGCGGGACGGAATGTCGAGCTGCGGGGCACGGCTCCGATTCGCCGTCTGAACTACCTTGTCTGCCATCCCCTTCAAAGACCCTAAAGTCTTTTTGTCTCGCGCCGGCAGCTTGCTTTTTGGGATTTTGCTTTTCGGAGCTTTGCCCGGTGTCGCTGAGGCTGCGTGCTTACGAACTTTTTTCTTTGCCACAATATCTATCCAATCTAGTCGACCTTACAGAAAAACCACCTTGCAAACCCCACTCGAGTGATTTGTCATCACGCGCGGCATCCACTTATAACGGTGACCTCGCGCATGACTAAAAGAGCGCCTGCTGACCCTCATCCTGCTCCTTACCACCCTTCTCCAAAAGAGCTTCCGGACTTTGATCAACAATCAGCACATTGCCTCCAAAATCACCTGTTTCCTCAATCTTTTTACCACGGGAATCCAATTTAGTATCCGCTTCTGAAGTCTTCCGCTCCGCGACCCGCAGTAACTTTTCATACAAGTCCTTTGAATCCGCATCGTTAATCGAACTCACCGCCTGCGCCACCTCACCGAGATATCGCAAAAAGATACTTCGGCGTTCTCCTTCTTGCTTTACTTTTTGCCGCCGGCGTAGATACATCCCCAACTTCCGGCCTACAGCTTGCAACCCGAGTCGCAATTCCTTTTCAATTTCTGGATATCCCGCCACCGCTTCTTTTGATTCGCTCGTAAAAGGCACCCAAACGCTGGCCATATGCACCATGATCGTCACCGGAGCGTTCGGCAGTGCCCCTCGCGACTGACTAAGCCCATAAGAACGCCAATTCATTTTCGTCACCGCTTGGGTAATCGCACAGGCAGCCTGCTGAAACTGCAAGGGGACTCGATTGGCATATCGATAAACTTGCATCGCGTGCGAATCGGTCAAGTTCACATTCTGCATGGCATGGTGGAGCTTATCGATATCTGACGATTTAAGTTTTCCTGGCGATTGCCGACTTCCAAAACCCGCTTTTTTAAGAATTTTGTCCGACGCTTCGGCTCCTACACCATCAAACGTATTGACGAGAAATTGTCGCAACGTGCGAGCGTCACTTTGCGAGAGCAACTCTGCAAGAACCTCATACGTGACTTTTTCAACGACACTCGTGCCGCCATAGCACAAAGCCACCTCAATCTGAAACGGATTTCCACGGTACACCGCGGGTGGTCGGGTAGACGCCACATAGAATTCCCCCGGAACCACTCGATGCAAGCCTCGCAACAACAGGTCTTCGCCAATCGGACAAATACAATCGGTTGAGGGAGCGGAAATCTTCGTTTTTTGGATCGACTGATATAAAGCATCCGCTTCATCTCGACCAATTTTCTTTATCGAACCACGGGTGCTAAGCTTCGCCCCTTCGCAAATCCTCCGCGATACAGCTGGACTCACACGAGAAAACGCAGACGTCAAAAACTGCGCCAGCGTGCTGGCATCCGTGTCCTTCAGCATCGTTACCAAATGCCCAATTTCAACACCGTAGGGATGTGGCTTGATCTCCTTGGGTTCATCCGGCAACGTTTTCGTTGATCGCGAGTAAACGGTCTCGTTTCCTTCTGGATCCAAGTAATGAAGTGTCACATGCGGGTTGGCAATCGCCGTCTGCTGAAGGTACTCATCAACACTTCCACGACCACGCTGATAACGACCCTCCTGTTCGATGCTGACGCGTGTACCACTGCGCACCTCGCGAGGATCGACACCTTCCTTGTCCGCATCGTAATGGCTGACCCATGCGATCCCTTTTTTGCGCATTAATTGATGCCCCTTCTCACCTGGGGGGAAATCCACACCATTTCCACGACCATTATGAATTTCCGGTATATTTTTTTTTGTGTCGATTTCAATCTCGTAATAATGCGCAGGCTTCCGAATCGAAATTTTCGAAACAATTTTCACCGGTTTGCCCGTCGTCAATTTCCCGTACATACCAGCAGCACTGATGCCGATGCCCTGCTGTCCGCGACTCATGCGCAACCGATGGAACTTCGAGCCATACAAGAGTTTTCCGAAAATGAGCGGAATCTGGCGTTTGACAATCCCTGGACCATTGTCTTGCACACTCACTCGATAGCGGCTCTCGCCGGTCTGTTCGATATGCACCCATACTTCCGGAACAATTTGCGCTTCTTCACATGCATCAAGCGAGTTATCAACGGCTTCCTTGACTGTCGTTAGCAGTGCCTTGCGTGGATTGTCGAAGCCAAGGAGATGCCGATTTTTTGCAAAAAACTCGCTGACCGAAATATCTCGCTGCTTGGCAGCCATCGACTCCGCTGTGCCACGTCGGCGCCGGCGTGCGCGCACCACACCATCGGCGGCACCGCCCGCTCCACTGTCGCTCGTCTCTTGCTCACCGGATTTTTTACGCGGGGACCGCTTTCTTTTCGCACTGGACAACAACGTCACTCCTTCGACTCAATTCTCAGCACATCTTGGCACGCTGGCACAAACGCCCCGTCACCAAACTTCGCTACAAAATTTGTGAAACCTAAGAGGCTCGTGAAAGCGGGGGGATTATAACGACTTTAACGACCGTTTCCCAGCCGATTGAAAGTTCCCGTCGTGTCCGGCGACATAGCCCCAGGGCCTCACCTCGCCACAAACGTCAGAACTAGGCTCAATTATTGCAACAGCTAAATAAAGATTTACCCGCAGGCACCGTAGTAGCCGAGACAATCTATAAGCGGAATAGAAAACGGTTACGGCCGACGAATTTCCGTCCCACCCCGAAAGACCCACCCCCAAACGCGCGCCTCCGGCACGCGTCACACCGACAACCGAGGTGACTTGCCAGAACGCTCTTCTGGCTGCACTTTTGGCGCATCTGGAAGGAACCGACAAAGATGCTTTGCACTCCCCCTAAGATTTCAATTGGCGTCAGCTTACTTGCGGCGGTCATGACTCTGCAGTCGGCATTTTTGACCACTACCAACGCAGCCGAAAGGCACCACGGCAAAAAACATTGCCCGAAATGTATTGAACGCGATCACGGCAATCCGGAACTCTTTTACAATTTTTACGTTCCGCCAGTTTGCGGTGGAGTACCGGCGCAACTTTACGTGGCACCGCAACCAGTCCCTCAGCATGTTGGGCATACGTATTTTACCTACCAGCCACTCATGCCACACGAATACCTTTATCCTCATGAGCGTGTCTACCATCGGTATTCCGATGGCGGTCGCGGCTTAACGCGCACGTCGGTCAAATGGATCGATCCCCCCCTGAAAGCTTTCGGCTCGCACTTGCAGCACTTTTTCCGCATCGCTCGCTAAGTAAAACATTGAATTATCGAGACGATCCTTCTCCTGGAGGGTTGTGGGTCACCAGACTTCTTTCTGTATGACACTCATCTCGATTTCTGATTGGCAGCTGAGGTACTCCATTCATCAAAGAAAGGCCAGGCCGGCTGATGAGTTCCACAACGACAAAACGAGTGTTGATTTTCATAGCCCTGTTCGTGTTACCGTTTGTGACTGCAGACGCGCGTGGCCCAGGAGAGCGGCGGGATCGTGCAGCGTTACGCTTTGCACGAACACAGCCGTGGCACGGTGCCTATGCGCATCAAGCGACGGGACGACCTGTGGCATTGGTCGTACCACCCACAGCTCACATGCAATCGAGTTGGGGTTGGGGCGTTGCCCACAGCGAAGTTCACAGCATTCATCACCAATTCCGCCGCCCGTTCCCCGGGTACATTGAATCCACTAACCGCAGTGTCTTTCACCCGACGCCGCGCTGGCCCAGCCATACTGATCAACTCGGCGTCTACTACATCCGCGGCCCTTGGTGATACTTGGCTAGCAGTTCTAAACAGCAGCTCAACGCGAGTTCAGCATGGACTGTAGCAGCGTGGGTTTAAAGCTGTTCTGGTTAGGCAGACCTTTACGACAGAACGAGGGCGCTCAATCTGACTCACGGGTCGTCGATCTGAGTTCACCAGCAGCCTCATAGGGGTCCAAATAGTTCACAGCATAATTTTAATTCGTTTTGTTTCCACAGTACGGACCGAAACCGAAAGAGAGACTGGACACGAGGGCTCGTGACGGGAACGTCTCGAGAAGCAAGCAACCTGGGGAAATGGGTAAAAGACAGAGCCGCCCCCATTGTCAGGATGCGCAAGACACCAACTTCACCCGGGTGTCCGCAGCGCTCATTCGAAGTTTAACGCTTTAGACTTAGGAGAAGTCCGGGAATGCCGGAGGCTCGTTTCAAGAGGCGGACCTCAGGGCTAGGGAAAAGTTCCTCAAGGATAGCTGCCAGCGGGCATGNCGACCCCATGCCGATCTTGCTAACAGTACAGTTCCGNGGAACCTCACAAAAATGAAACGNAGGCCAAGTGGCGTATCCTCTGGCCTTACGAACAAAAACCAGCCCTTTTNCGCTTGAAGATTAGGCCTCAACCCTTTCGAGAATTCCGTCTGACTCGGCCTCGACACACTTTCCTTATCCTTCTCCTATCCGACGGAAACCTTGTTTTCTTATGAAATCCATACTTTGGTAGACGGACAGGAGGTCACAGAGAGTAACGGCGGAGGGAATCGCAAGCGTCGGATAAACCTCCTTACGATTTCTGTCCATTTGGCACATTTTTTGCGTCGCACATAGATCGAAAACGCACAGATCGAAAACAGAATCTTATTTCATTTCCCAGCTGTGCCGAGAGCGGTCATGCTATTAATCCACATTTTGCTGACTTTAGGATTCATTGCCGGTGGTTACGCAACCATCAGCGCGCTACTCCCTGTGCAAGAGCCTAATCTGCGAGACACCAATCGGTTCGAAACTTAAAGCCTTACGGAAACTGCTCTTGCTCTAGACTTGCCTCATCACCGGGTTCATAGGTCGCAAATTTGGCAACAACTCAACAAATTTAAGTTTCATTTGCGACAATGCTGAGACGGAACAATCCGATCTAACAAAACCGGCATACCCAATCTAAGCGACATCCCGATAGCGCGCGCGTTTACCACCCAAACCATGTGTCAACATGACGAACCGCCTGGTTTTCACTGGGCCGCGACTCGAGATCATTTGGGAGATCGACGCGTGGACTCGTCAGGAAACCTCGTTCGCATGACCAACGAACTAGGATTATTGTCAGCCATCATCGACCATATCAACGCTCAAGCACACGGAACGCCGCTAAAAAAGAATTTGCCCGTCCACGGGTACCTGTCCGCAGGTGACTATCCAAAACGAATACCTCGCAGGTTGCGTGTTCGAATAGGCAACTATAGACTGTCACTAACAAATCGATTTGCAGAACCTCACAACGAAGTACTTCCACCATGCGTGTTTCCAAACACCTCGACGTCGATCAATATGATGACGTCAACGTGGTTCACCTGCGAACCAGCGAACCCATGGAACATCAACGGTTAACCGAGCTGCACACGGAACTCGTTGGCTTTGCGCGCAATGTCGGTGACAACACCGTTGTACTTGACTTTGGGGATGTCGAATTTTGCCCGACGTCAATCATCAATTCCGTAGTAACCGCTCAACGAGAAATTAGGCAAAGCGGTGGGGACCTCAAATTAGCGGGCATGGCATCTCCCGTACACCAAGCGTTTCAAATCCTTAAACTGATCGGCAACGTTTTCGAAGTGTACCCCACCGTAGAAGCGGCGCGGGAAGCACTCGAGTCAGTGAACCTGCACGCCGATGCGGAAGAAGATGGAAATACGTCAACAGACCAGGACCATCCCCTCGACGCTGGCTCTTAACTTACGATCACTATTAGCTTTGGTGGTCGGTTGTCACAGCAGATGAACGCTGCAAGCGACAACACCATCACTCAACGAAATCCCAGGATACCCTGGCTGCATTAGGTATCCTTTCCAGGGGATTTTTCCATTTCGTTTCGTAACCAGACCTACCTTCCGAAAATCAAGCGGTTTTGCAGTAGTTACACTACATGTCATTGCTACTCAACTTGTCCTGCCCCTACCGCAACCAAAGCACACCGTACCCTAAAGACATCGCAAGGGAGTATGTTGGCTATCTCTCCGTGGGTCTCGATAATTTGCGTCAATTTCCACTTCTTGGCCCGTGCCGGGAAACGACAGCGACTCACACCGAGTGACAAGAGGCACAAATTCCATCAGAATCAAGTTCTCAATTCATGCTGATACGGATAAGAGAGTTTTCACAAAGGTTTCCCCTCATTCGGACCTAGATCATTTTGTCGCCAGCTGCCGAACCACCGATCACGCCATCACCAGCCGACCATTTCTGGAAAGTCAGCCTTCTGCTTCTGACTTTTCTGTTGGGATGTTTCGATCTCAGCAACGGCGACATTTGGTGGCACTTGCGTACCGGCCAATTGATTTGGGAACGCGGTGAAGTACCTCAAACCGATTGGTTTACCTTCACCAACCCGAGTGCGCCCTGGACCGACCTCCATTGGGGATTTCAACTTGCCGCCGTCGCACTGTGGGGAGTGGGTGGCTCTGCGGCACTGATCCTAGCCAAATCTTTCCTGGGCAGCGCGACATTTGCGTTCTGTTTGTCCCTCCGCAGCAAAGCTCTTCCCAGTTGGTTGCTGGTAGGCCTCTGGGTACCCTCACTCCTCATCTTTGCGGGCCGCTACTACGTTCGCCCTGAGGTTGTCAGCCTCCTTTTGCTCGCCGCCACACTCTGGATTTTTTCTCGAGCGGAGGAAAAGCCTCGCTACCTCTGGTTCTTACCCCTCCTGCAATTAATATGGGTCAACGTGCAGGGCCTCTTTGTCTTGCAGTTCGTGGTGATGGCATGCTTTGGCATAGACTTCTTCGCCACCGCGCGGCAAGCCGAACGAGCCACAGCCTACATCCCCACCAAAACACTCATCGCGTCCTACGTCACGACTCTGGTGGCTAGTCTTGCCAATCCCTACGGCGTACAGGGCACCCTCCTGCCTTACACACTCTTTCAACGAGTCAGCGGTCCTCATCGAGCTTTTTATCGGCGTTACAGTGCCGAGTTTCGTGGTACCGGTGAGTTTATTTCCGAGTTCGGACTCGGCGCATTCCAAGATCTCACCATACTGTTGCTGGCATGCCTCTTTACGGCATGCTGCGGGACCTTCGCTTGGCTTTTTTTGCGTCGTGCACTTCGTTTGTATCGGTTGTTGCTATTCATGGCGTTCACCTACCTAACCTGGCAGATGTCGCGCAACAGTGTTCTCTTTGCCATCGTCGCTGGGGCCATCTTGACAGCCAATATTTCGGACATCACCGCGTTGGTGCAGACAAACTCAAGGGAAAGCAACCGTTCCAACCTTCCCCAGATTCTACGTTGGTTCGTAGCAGCGTTGCTGGCAGGTTTTATGATAAGCCTCCCAACGGGCATTTATCACCAAACGCGTCGCGCTGCAATACGGCGACATTTCGGCTTCGGTGAAGCAGCATGGTTCGGACACGACGCTGCCAAGTTTCTCTCTCAAACGGGAATGCCAAAACATATCTACGCAACCCACGAAGGACAAGCAGCGGTCTGCCTTTATCATCTGGGGCCAGAGAAACGGATTTTTGTGGATGCCAGACTCGAAACCCACACCCGCGAGACGCTGCAGCGATATTTGCAAATTCGAAATCAAATTGCGACCTTCGACCCAGCAGTCATCGACAACCTCACGCGAGAAATTACTCCCGACGCAACAGGGAAACGCGAAATACCAGCGATCGTAGTCGACAATAACACCTTGCTTCTCTTCTCTGCCCGGCAACCCGGATTTCTTACCAATTTAACCCAAGGTCTTTGGCGTTGTGTTTATTCCGATACGCATGGACCGGTAGACCGCCAAATGTTTTGGCATATCCGCAATGGTACCAGTGTCTTCCTCACCCGTGAAAAAACCGCCGAACTAGACTTACCTACCGCAGACCTATCCGCAATTACCTCACTCTTGTCACCACGCTAGTGCGGCGGGCTCTTACCAGCCAACCCCCAGCTCCATGTATAATCCCCTCGAACATTTTGGTTCACTGAGATTCGGTCCACAACGATAAGGAGGAGTCATGCCCGCATTGCCTGGTCTATCTCTACTGCGGCTGTCGCCCTCGCCTGGGACGCTCACCATCCTACTGCTGGTCGCCTCGACCATTCACTCGAAAGAGCCGCCGCGACAGGAAAACACCCCAGATGACTTTTTGTTTGAATTTCTCGCACAACCGATTCTTACCACGGAAACCACTCAGCTCGAAGTCAAGGCGTTTGTACAGCGTCGCATTCCGGTCATGCCGGTCGTCAAAACAGTGTCCGAATGGAATACATTTTCCACAACGATGAGACAGCAACTCTTAGATGACGTAGTTTTCCGCGGTGAGGCGGCCCGCTGGAGAACCGCGACTACCTCGGTCGAATGGCTCGACACTCTCAGCAGTGGTGAAGATTACCGGATCAGGAAGTTGCGTTTCGAAGCCCTTCCCGGTCTCTGGATTCCAGCATTGCTTTACGAACCGCTACAGCTCCATGGCCAAATACCCGTCGTACTGAATGTTAACGGACACGAAACGCGCATGGGCAAAGCGATCCCCTACAAACAACTCCGCTGCATTAATTTAGCCAAACGGGGTCTACTGGCGTTGAACGTCGAATGGCTCGGAACCGGGCAATTGAATGCGCCCGAATACAATCATTATCTGATGAATCAATTGGACCTCTGTGGCACGAGTGGGTTAGCTCCTTTCTTTTTGGCCATGCAGCGTGGACTCGACGTGCTCTTAAATCATCCTCAGGCCGACACATCGCAAGTCGCAGTTGCAGGTTTATCGGGAGGGGGTTGGCAAACGATTTTGCTCAGTGCCTTGGATACACGCGTGACACTCTGCAACCCGGTCGCGGGCTATTCAAGTTTTTTAACTCGCCTCGAACACAACAAAGATCTGGGAGATTCAGAGCAGACCCCTTGTGACCTGGCAACCATCGCAGACTACACCCATTTGACCGCGCTGCTCGCCCCACGCCCAGCCTTACTGACATACAATGCCCGTGACGACTGCTGCTTTGAAGCCGGTTATACGCTGCCGCCACTCCTACGAGCAGCGCAACCGATTTACCGATTACTGGGCAAACCGCAAAATCTCGAACAGCATGTCAATCATACACCAGGCAACCACAATTTTGGTCGTGACAATCGAGAAGCGTTCTACCGACTGCTGAGCAAGCATTTCACCTTACCGCAAAGCGCCCACCTCACGACCACCGAAATTGAATCGACCGCAGAACTAAAAACACGTAGCGAGCTCGAGGTGCCGCTGCCGGCCAATAATAATACTCTTCAAACCTTAGCCCAAAACCTTAGCGAGAACCTACCAAGAGAGGGAATTCCCCAAAATCGAGGTGACTTTACTGGCTGGCAAGAACAATCGCGAGACCGCTTGGCCCAGCTTGTCCCTAGTGATCCTGACTGCAGCGTCTCGGCAAAACAAGTTAGGACGGTAAAACATCGGCTCGTCCAAGCCACCTCCTGGAAATTACGGGTCGGCAATGAGTGGACCCTACCAGTTGTCGAATTCACTTCTCCCACGAGCAAAGGCGCGGTGCTTCTTCTGGCGGATACGGGCAAGGCGAGCACTTCTCAGGAGATCCAACATTGGCTTAACAACAACTACCATGTCTTTGCAGTCGACCCATTCTATTTCGGCGAATCCCAAATAGCCGAACGCGATTTCCTCCATGCGTTGCTCATCGCAACGGTGGGAGACCGTCCTCTAAGCATCCAGGTAACACAGGTCTGCGCCGTGGCACGCTGGATCACCCAAGAACGCGGCTTGTCGGCCCCCAAAGTACACGCCTTGGGTCCTAGAACAGGGCTCATCGCGCTCGTTGCGTCAGCCTTTGACACCGATGTAATCCAGGGCATTTCGATCCATAACTCCCTGGCTTCTCTGCGACAAATCATTGAAACCGGTCTGCGCGTCGACCAACAACCAGAATTATTTTGTTTTGGGCTGCTTCAGCAATTCGACATCAAGCATTTGTCAGCACTTGCATTCCCCAAGCATCTACATTTTGCTGCAGCCACAGATCGTTTAAAAAAAGAGCTCGCAGAAGTGAACGATCTCGCGGTCACGCTCGGACAACCACCGGTGCAATTCGACTAAGGGCGACCAAAATCTCTTGCAACGAAACGATCGACGGCTTACGCTGATGGTCCCATCCGATACTGACCCCTTACCACCCACAGGACATGAGCTCAACCATGACACCACTTGCGCGACCCCGCTCACTTTATGCTCTCCTGATCTCTGTTGGCTTCTTTACCCAGGCGGTCACCGCAGAAGATTGGACTCAATTCCGTGGTCCTCTAGGCAATGGTCATTCGACTGCCAAGGGACTACCTACCCTGTGGAATAATGACACGAACGTGACGTGGAAAACTGCGATCCCGGGCCAAGGCTGGTCGTCTCCTGTCGTGCAAGATGGACAGATTTATTTAACCGCAGCCGTTCCTGTCGAAGAGAGTGAAACCAACGACATGGAATTGACGCTCCTCGTCGTCGAAGCCAAAAATGGCCAACTTGTAAAGGAGGTATCGCTCTTCCGCCAAGATGGGTCGACCGCCCCAGGAATTCACGGAAAAAATAGCCATGCCAGCCCAACGCCCATCCTGTCGGCAGATCGCGTTTTTGTTCATTTTGGACATCAGGGAACGGCCTGCGTAACGACCGCTGGCGACCTTGTCTGGAAAAACGACTCCATCCAATATCCCCCGGTTCACGGCAATGGGGGCTCTCCAGTCTTGGTCGATGGCAAAGTTATTTTTAGTTGTGACGGCGGAGAATCTCCGTTTGTGGTCGCCTTAAATCAAGAAACCGGAGAGATCGACTGGAAGGTAGACCGAATCACCGACGCCAGTCGCTCGTTCTCCTTTACAACCCCGCTGGTGATCCAGGTAAACGATCAAACTCAGGTCATCAGTCCGGGCAGCGGTTGCGTCTGTGCATTCGACCCACAAGATGGTCATGAAATTTGGCGTTGCAATTATGGGGAAGGTTACTCCGTCATTCCGCGTCCCGTCTTTGCCCATGGGCTCGTCTATGTTTGTACCGGCTATGGCTCCCCCAATCTACTAGCGATCCGACCGGATGGAAACGGTGATGTCACCGAAAGCCATGTTGCATGGGAAATTAACAAGCGTGTCCCTCACACGCCCTCTCTTCTCGTTGTTAACGATGAGTTATATATGGTTTCCGACAACGGCGTGGCGAGTTGTCTCAATGCCCAAACCGGAGAAGTGCACTGGCAGGAACGCCTAGAGAAATCGGAAGGAAACGACGGGTTTTCCGCATCTCCGCTTTACGCCGACGGGCGGATCTATTTCCAGAGTGAAAATGGGACCGCAACCGTAGTGGACGCGGACACCAACTTCAACCAAGTCGCCGTCAACGACCTTGGTGAACGAACGCTCGCCTCCTACGGTGTGATGCATTCCGCGCTCTTGATACGGTCCGCTCAACACTTATTCTGTATTGAATCACCTTAATTACGACAGGCCAAGTGTTTCCCCAACCCAATAACGGAAAGCGTCCAGTCAACTCGGCCTGCAAAATTGGGCTATCTTGAGAAAGCGGCTTCGTCACCAGCCACGCACAACCCGCTGTCGGCACGAAAACCAGCCAGCCCTCGATATTTTCCTCAGCCGCCCGCAGCTCGATGATTCGAGCGAGGTTCCCAGCATGCGCTGGAAGTCATAACAACCAGTCGGGACTTCCAGGCATACCATAATGACACCAAGGATCTAGTCGCTCGTAGGTCGCTGCGGACGTTGGCCTCGCGTGGCTTTCCGTAACCGCTCAGCGACAAAAGCCTGTTCGTCCTGATCCAAGAAACCGTTGCCGTCACGATCCATGCGGTCCCAGCGACGCTGCATCGGTTCGGGCACTTCCTCTTTGGTGATTTTTCCATCGCCATTGCGGTCCAGACGCTCTAAGGTCCCGAAACGGTTGGCCCTGCCATTGTCGGAGGAACGCGGCGGGTGACTCTCATCGGTCATTCGAGTAGCTGATTCCAACTCATCCGCAGAAATCTCACCATCCTTGTCGCGATCGAGTTGCAGGAGTGAATCACCTGCCTGCACGAGTTCCTCCGCTGCCAGCACACCGTCGCCATCCAGGTCCATGGTGGCCAATAAAACACGACTCGTTTCATGACGCTCAGGTTGCGGACTCGATCGCACACTCACTCGGTTGAGAACATCCATCAACTCGCGAAGTGAAACCAACCCGTCTCCGCTCGTGTCGACGTCAATAAGTATATTCTCGAGGGGAGAAAACTCTTCAGCATCCAGTGTGCCATCTCGATCCGCATCAAAGTCGCGAAACACGGCAATGGCTTGCTTCAGCCGCTTGCGACGTCCTTCATCTCCAGTGACTCCTCGCCGCATCTGCGAATCGAATGACAAACCTTCTCGAGCGCCAAACTCCGGCCGGCTTGGCCGAGGTCCACCGGCAAAGCCGGGGGACCGACCTCGTCCAGTGCGCCGCGACCCGCCGTCGCGATCTCGTTGCAGTGAAACCAGATAATGCTGGGTAACAGGTTTACAGAAGGTCTCGGCATCGTCACACGCAAAATATTGCACAATGACCTTCATTGGTTCCTCCGATTCCCCTGAAATTTCAAGTAGGAATTCACGAGGATCCGCATCCGCCTTTTCTGTCACTTGCGGCCCCTCGCCACGCAGTGGAGTGACTTCCAATCCCGCAGGGGGTTCCACTGTATAAGTGACCGCGGCAACCTCGTTATTCCAATGGACCTTGTAGAGTGGGTCGAGAAAGAAGCCGAAATAGAGTTTTCCAACGGCCGCATTTTCATATTCTGGGTCGAGTTCGGCTCGCAGTTTCACATACAACGGCTCGCTGATCGCATCGTCAACCAGCGGGGCGCGTTCGACCCGGAGGGCGTGCATCCTCCCGGGCAACTCCAATCGGGGCACAACGCCCATGGGCGCAGTTTGTGGTGCCTTGAGCGGCTGCATGCCAAGGTCTGCGATCGTGGTGGGGTTTTCAACTTCCCCCACGAGCTTTTCCAAATCGCGTCGCAGTTCATCTGGTTGACTCCAGCGACGCGATACCACGATCTTGCCTGCCGGATCGATTACAAACTCCGAATTCGGCGCGTCCCCCCAAGCATGCTTGGCGTCGTTCGCCATCGTGTCGCACAACCAGTCAATTCGCGAACCAAGCTGATGCTTTGCCTCGGCCACATGCATCAGTCTCTCGGCTTGAGTGAATGGTGTGATATAACCACTGGCCCCAGGGTGAGCCAGGGCTTTATAGATGTAATAGAACTTGACGCCTTGAGGCGCGAAATCACGTTCAACCGTCTCCAAACTGGGGACGTTTCGGAGAAAAGGCGGTCATGTCAAGCAGCCAAAGACGAGCACCGCATATTGGCCACCCAGGTCGGATGTCGAAAATTCCTTACCTTGCTCGTCCAATAACTTAACTGCGGGCAACGTCGAACCGATTTCGAGCAAACTACCGTTTGATTCTCGTCCGGCAAAACCTCTGGGCTGTGCAAACGACGGCACTGTCAGCGCCAACGCCAAACACAAAACGAAACAAAATTTAACATCGAACACAGAGAACCCCTCCATAAAGCACTGATTTAGCGTGGAATTTGCAAATCTAAGCATCCAGAAAGTTCCCCTCTCTTCAGAGCTGCAGCCCGTCGCCAAATCATCTTCGATACTTGGATGCAAAGTTCACAATGCAAGTCCTTGTCATCTCTGGCAGCCAGAGTGTCATTGACTCGGGAGACGGCCCGACTTTTTTCAACAAAACCGTCATTGCGTTGAAATGGAAACCAAGCGGAAAACAAAACAACACCTGTCATCAGCAGCATTGAATGTCACCAGCAGGACGGGTTTTGTCGCTCTCCGAGCGACATTCGTTGGCCGATTATTCGTTGAATCGAGACGCTTGTCAAATAAGACCGCTGGACACACAGCAGAAACTATTCGTGGTATCTAACTCAACCCCAAAGGTTATCTTCTGGCTCGCGACTCGGCATCCGAGCGCCAGACCTCTGAAGACGCGAAGGGCCCTTGGCGATTGTCGCTCGGCAACGACGGCCTTCATCGCCACGTAACAAGAACACCTTTTAAGCGTGTGCGAACCGAAGACTCCCCCGCAGGGCAAAGCCGGTTTGCCAAGAACGTGTCGTTAGGCTGCTTGGCTTTTTTTCACGTCGTCAAACAGGGCCGTCGAAAGATAACGTTCGCCTGAATCAGGCAGCACCACGACAATCGTTTTGCCGGCGAAATTTGGCTGTGCAGCGATTTTCAGCGCGGCCGCCATAGCAGCCCCAGAACTAATCCCGCAACTGATGCCTTCTTCTTTTGCCAACCGTGGAGACATTTCAAACGCCTCTTCGTCTGTCACCGGAACAATCTCGTCAATCATCGAAAGGTCGAGGACCTTCGGGATGAAACCCGCTCCAATCCCTTGGATTTTATGTTTACCGATCACCCCCCCAGCCAGGACTGGACTATTCGCCGGTTCCACGGCCACCGACTGTAAAGCGTGCCCTTTTTCCCCTTTGATGTAGCGAGATACTCCGGTGATCGTGCCACCAGTCCCCACCCCGGAGACCAGCACATCGACCGTGCCTTCCGTATCCTCCCATATCTCGGGGCCGGTCGTCTTAAAATGGATGTCAGGATTGGCTGGATTTTGGAATTGCTGGGGTAGAAAAAATCCTGGTTGCGCAGCAATCTCCGCGGCTTTGTCGATCGCACCCTGCATTCCCTGAGCACCCGGGGTTAAAACTAACGACGCACCAAAGCTACCTAACATCAGGCGTCGTTCGACCGACATGGTATCTGGCATCGTCAGAGTAAGCTGGTAACCTCGTGCCGCACATACATAGGCCAACGCAATCCCTGTATTGCCACTCGTGGGCTCGACAACGCGCATCCCCGCAGTCAACAAACCTTGCTTCTCCGCTTCCCAGATCATCGCAGCACCAATGCGACATTTAACACTAAAGGCAGGATTACGACCTTCGACCTTCGCCAATAAGTTGACCCCTAAACCACTAGCCAGTCGATTGATCCGAACGAGCGGTGTTCGACCGATTGCTTCCGAGTTGTCACCGTAAATATGCATCCCGGAAATCCCTTCCTGTGATCTGGCATGTCGTTCTGAAATCTGAAAAAACGCCGGCGGCGGCATCCCCCACACCGCCGACGTAAAATTTGATGATTGTATGATCGACTTGATAAGCAACAGACTTCAGGTCGGTTCTACGGAAATAATAGAAACCCACCTCTCGCTAGCACTTCTCGAGATTCCACGGCAGCAGCACCAATGACAGCAGTTCGTCTTGAAACGGAACGACCACAAGCGCAGCCACGGCACAAAGGAAAAGTACTTCGCGGCTTCTGGTCCACAAATACGAACTGCCCAGGAAGCAAAAGCATGGAAACCGCAGAGTAATCAAAGACGCGTCTTAAACTCGTCCAAGAGTTCCTGGGTACGACTTGCGCCAACCCGCGTCACACCCAATTCAAGGAATTTCAAGAGGGTGTCTAGATCTCGAATACCTCCGGCAGCTTTTACCTCAACCTGCGGCGGCGTGTTTTCCACCATCAGTTGGACGTCCGCAAAAGTTGCCCCTTGGCTACCATAGCCTGTAGAAGTCTTCACCCAATCCGCATTTAATTCGGAACAGATTTCACAAAGTCGAATTTTGTGCCGTTCTTCGAGATAACAATTTTCAAAAATGACTTTCACCTTTTGGCCGGCATCATGCGTTATTTGAATCACCGCCTTAATCTCTGCCGTAACATAATCCCAGTCATCACTGAGGACGCGACCGACATTGACCACCATGTCCAGTTCCTGGCAGCCATCCGCCAGCGCCTGCTGGGCTTCGGCACGTTTGATTGCGGTGGTATGCCCACCATGAGGAAAGCCAATGGTTGTACTGGCCTTAACATCGCTGCCAGCCAATAACTCAGCACAACGTTTCAAATAATGAGGCATGATACAAACACTTGCCACACCATAGTCGATTGCCAGCCGACAGCCCTGCTCCAATTCATCAATGATCATCGTGGGGCCAAGGAGCGAATGATCGATTGTGCGGGCAACTTCTCGAGTAGAGGTGTACATTCGCTTCCTGCCGAAGAAAAGACCGGTCGAACACGACAAACCGTGCCAGGGGCACCCATTCGCGAGGAACAGGTTTTGAGACAGAGGTACTCAGCCTCACCTAGGTTCGCAGCATAAACGCAAAGAGAGCCCCTCGACAAGTACGTATCGCCGCTCCTAATGAACCTCGACGACTTCTGCACCCGAAAGTCAGCCCTTTTTAAAGAAACCGTCACTGCATGCACGATTGCATGTTCCGCAGAGTGAATTTGCTTATTCTCAAAGGCCTCTCCAAGAGCAGCAACTGCGTTGTCTCACTACCCAGGGTCTCACTACCCAGGGTCTCTCAACACCAGGGGCTCTCAACACCAGGGTGTCAACTTGCAGAAACCGAGGCCTACTCGGTGGAGCTTCGACCATTGTTTGCAGGCCGAATACCGTCTTTCGTTGACGCCATCGAGCGTACTGAATTCGCGTCAATGGGACTCAGGTTGACTCCCGCCAGACCACACCCAAAGCTACCGCTACCCGTGGCCAGCCAGTCCCCGTTGGTCTGCACGCAAGGGCCGCCAAAACACCAACGTTTCAAGTTCCAGTAGCCCCGGGCGAAAACGGCCCCCCAAAAAATGATGAACAAAACGCTCCCAAGCCTTAGCCCAAAAATGACCTTACGTTGGTGGTTTCTCCATTCTCCCCAAAAACAAAATCGCATCGTTCATATTGTCCCGAATGAGAAACACAAATGGATGGTCCGCGCGAAACACGGGAGATTCCTTAGGTTTTCCAGGAGCTAGAGAGCGGGTTTTCAAAACGATTCCCGTCGCCGCTGCGGCCTCCGTACCTTCCTCGTGAACATCGACAAATGCTTTGTGTAACACTGCAGAAATATAAAGGTCACGGTTTCCTGTGGTGCCCGAAAAATCCGCTGTTCGCTCATCAAAAGCTGAAGTCATGCCCAAGGCGCCGAGGGCCTTCACGAGATTCAATTCTGCCGTCAGTTTAAATTTGGGAAGAAACACGCGCACGTCGGTTCTCGGTTGCATACGACCGATCCACTTCTTCACGCTTTCTGTGCTGAGTTTTTCTTCGACTGACTTGAGACCGTCTCGCTTTCGCGGCAGTAAGACAAACATGGAGACTTCCCCTTCTCCGTAGGGGAGTTCCAAAATTTGAAGATCGTCATTTTCGCCATAATGAAATCTTCCGATTTGCTGCATCATGGGAACTTGCACCTTATCCTCCGGAGTCACATAAAACGGCCTCAGAAGAGTTCTTTTTTTCTTAAAGGCCGTCGACCAGTTCCCTTGAAAGTAAATGGCATTCGTCAATACCAAGCGGGTATCGGTGTTTATGGCTCCCGACGGAATCAGATCTCGAATCTTGCCTTGGGTCTGCTGTTCGGTCCAGTCGTTGATTTCTTCGCGGGCGTTTTCGCTCTGACGAAAGTCTAAACGTGCTAAGGGAGCATCATATTGCCGGCGTGTAACTTCCAGAAACGGCGTTAAAAAATTCTGGCGATCGTCTCCCCATAAGCGACTTGCTATGTGAAGTTGAACCGGCTGATTTTGCTTTGCTTGCGACCAAGCAGATTGCAACTGTCGCATCACTCGATGAATTTCGACCTCGGGCATCTGTAAATGCAACGTTGACCTCATTGCTTGAGCCGTCTTCCCAGAAGCGCCTGCCAGCGCCATCGTTAAGGCAATCGAACTACTCGCCGGAGAAAAGAAGAGGTTTCCTTCTTGTTCACGAAGCTGTCGGTAGAGGTCCAGAGCAAATCGATTGCCACCCTCCACAACAGGAGCAACGTCCACGACATCTCCTACGGACGAAGCAACTTCCAAGTCCGCATCGCTCGGAGGGCTTGGTTGAAAATCACAAATCGTCACATCCAGATCCGGCTCATTCCAAAATGGGATTTCCGTTGAGAGAAAAGGCGGAGATTCTGAGTCACAACCAACAACGCATGCCAGAAAAAAAGAACAAATTAAAAACCAGCGCATAAAGGCGCTCCTTGTTTTTTTCAAGATCGAACGAACTGTCGTACGGAAGAATGTACGGAGCAAGTTTCCTGGTGAAAGTTCCTACCACTCACGACAAATCCCTGCAAGCGATTCTGTTACCCAAACGGCAGCACATGTTTTGGGCCAAAAATCTTTGATTGCTTGAATGCGAGCACATGTCAAAGCAGTCCTCTCCACGAACCGCACGTAACCAGCTCTAAATTCTAGACGCGCCACGCAAACAAAGAGTTCCCACCTTTGTGCATATTTTTTCTCGCCATCCGACCCCGAGGAGCAAACACAACCTCCAGCGTTTCCAACCATCCTTTCGGCTGACCAACGACACCTGTAGACCCGTAGAGCGGGAGACCTGCTTTCTTTGCTGGCTCCCTCGCCCCTCGCTATGAAACCGGATTCCTCGCAAGCCACTCGGCCATCATCAGTCGGCAATAAAAACACGGACAAAACACTTCGCCAGAATCGACGCATGCCACTCGGCCTGGCAAAGCCAGCCGACAGACTGCCACAACAATCTTTCCAGAACCCTATCGTCTTCTCAATTCTTCTTAGCTCGAATCGCTCCAACAGACGCGTGGCATCATCGTTTTTGCAGAATGGCCTGAGCTGCGTTATGCCCCGGAGCGCCCGTCACAGACCCGCAGGGATGTGTTCCAGACCCACACAACCAGAGGCCCTCGAGCGGAGTTTGATAGGCAGACCAGGCAGGTAAGGGACGCTGATGAAGCATTTGGTCAAGGGTCATATCGAGGTGCCGAATACTGGCCCCCGTGATGCCAGTTTCCTTTTGAATATCGGCAGGCGTGTAGAGCCGTTGCCACTCAATCAAATCACGAAAACCGGGCGCATACGTTTCCAAAATACTCAAAATCGACTCGATCACTTGTGGCCGCCACGTCTCCCAGGTCCCTTCCTGCAATTCTTGTGGGCCATAACGAACCCACGCACCAAAAAGATGTTTTCCTGGAGGCGCTAACTCGGGCAGATAAGCCGTGGGCAACTGGAGGCTTAACACCGGTTCCCGAGACGGGATCCCCGCTAAACAATCGCGCCAAGCACGCTCAAAATATTCCAGCTGCGGAGCGATGCGCACCCCCGCAATGGCACGTGGATCGTCGGCAAGATGGTCCGGTAGGGCCGTGAACCGAGGCAAGCCCTTTAAGACAGCGTGGTATTTCATGTTGCCTGCCAAAGTTTTCAGCTGGGCTACTTGCGCGTGAAAGGTGCTGCTTAGTTCATTCCGGTCCAAAAGTTTCAGGAACGTCCGCTTGGGGTCTGCATTGGAAATCACACGAGCCGCTCGAACGATTTCGCCTCCGACGAGTCGTACTCCCACCGCAGAACCGTGCTCCACCAGGATTTGCTCGATTGGTGATTCCGTCCGGATCTCGACTCCGAACCTTCGACCGGCCGCTGCCAAAGCCGCGGTAATACTTCCCATGCCCCCTCGAGGGATACCCGCAAGTCCCTGTACCCCCACACCATCATTGGCCGACTCCACAACTTCAGCCAAAAGTGAGCCGACGGTTGTCGGATAGCCCACATCATCTGCCCGCGCCAGCGCAACCCGCACCTTATCATTTTCAAAATGGTCGCAAAGTACTTCCCAATGGCTGCGGGTGAGCATCGCCTCCAAAGCAACTGCAAACTCAGTACCTTCATAACGGTCGTAGAGTTGCTGTGTCGTGGGCGGCGGCTGATAGAAAAAATCTTTGGCAATTTGCTTTCCCGCTTGCATCAACCGCTGATAAGCAATATACCCCTCCGCTTCACGTGGACCGAATCGACTCAGCTCGGCGAGTGTTTTTTTCTCATCTGCCCACAACAGCAGATGATCGCCATCCGGAAAGGGAAAAAACATTGTTGGATTGGGGGAGACGACTTCAATCGCTGCGGCAGGAATTTCTAGTTCGCGACAAATTTTGGGGCCCGGACCGTTGGCGTTATAGGCGAACGTGGAAAACTGACAACCAGGTACCAATTCTTCCGTTATACTGGCTCCGCCAATGCGATGACTACGTTCAAGCACCAGTACCTGCATACCAGCTTTGGCTAAATAGGCAGCACAAACCAAACCGTTATGGCCGGCACCAATAACAATTGCGTCCCATCGCTCGCTGAGCATGTCGTGATCCATAAAAATTCTGTTGAGATAATCTGAAGCGAGGTGTATTTTAAGGTAAACTTGGTCGTCGTGCTCGGGGTAGCAGTGGGCAGTGAAGAGCAGCCCAGCACTAGCGCTACGCCGGTCGGCGGTCGGACAAATGCGAGACGAACAACTGCGAGTCGAAAATTTTTTCTTGGGGACATGGAAATTCACCTCCCTTGCGGGAAGGATTGAGGCTGTCTAATGAAAACGTGGGTACCTCATCATCCGGCTTTTGACCGTCGTACCATGCTGCAAGCGGGCTCTCTGGGCCTGGTCGGCCTTGGCATGAATCATGCCGAGGCCTTACAAGCCGCAGATCGTGTCGCCCTAGCGCCGGCAGCTGGTCAAGCAAAATCAATCATTTTCATCTTCCTTTCGGGTGGTCTCGCACAGCACGACAGCTTCGACCCCAAACCTTCGGCACCGGCAGAAATTCGCGGTGAATTCAAACCGATTGCAACCAAGACGGCAGGATTGCAAATCTGTGAACACCTGCCCATGCTGGCAGCTCGTAGCCCCCATTGGAGTCTGATTCGGTCGCTGACGACACCTTACAACGGCCATTCCGCGGGTCACATGGTGATGCAATCAGGTCGGACCCCTTTACCACCAGGATTCAACGGTAATAAACCGCAAGCTTCTGATTGGCCCTCGATCGCCTCCATCGTAGGCGACGCGGTCCCGCCGCGCAACCACAATCTGCCACCTGCTGTGGTACTTCCAGAACGTCTGATTCACCGCACCGGACGAATCATTCCGGGACAATTTGCCGGAACCATGGGAAGCCACCGAGACCCCTGGTTCATCGAGGCCTCGCCCTTCAATGCCAAATCCTACGGAGCGTTTCCCGATTATGAATTCCATTTTGTTCGCGGCCGCGAACAAAATGACAATTTGCGGTTCGATGCCCCCAACTTAACACTCCCCCACGGCATCGACACTTCGCGAATCGCCTCGCGAGTTCAACTGCATCAGCTGCTCGACGAGCAACGTCGTGAACTGGAAACCGCTGCCGAGGTACAATCGTTCGACCGACAACGACAAGCTTCTATTTCTCTGCTAACAAGCCCGGCTGTCCGTCGAGCCTTTGACGTACATGCGGTCGATTCGAGCATCCAGGATCGCTATGGTCGCAATTCATTTGGGTGGTCTTTGATCATGGCCAGACAACTCGTCGAAACTGGTGTGAATTTCGTCCAAGTCAATCTGGGAAATAACGAATCCTGGGATACCCACGATAACAACTTCCCCTTATTGCGTGACTGCCTGCTACCTCCGACCGATCAATGCGTGTCCGCTTTAATCGACGACCTTGCCGATCGCGGCATGCTCGAGGAGACCCTCGTCGTCATGTGCGGTGAAATGGGGCGTACTCCCAAAATCAACGCCAAGCTTCCCGGTCGCGACCATTGGGGAGCCGTCCAATCGGTCTTCGTCGCCGGCGGCGGCATTCCGGGAGGCGTGGTGGTGGGCGCCTCCGATGCAGAAGGAGCCTATCCCGCAGCCGCTCCTCAAACGCCCGAAGCTCTCGCCGCCACCATTTTTCACGCGTTAGGAATTCCAGCCACAGCCGCCTGGCATGATGAATTCGATCGTCCACATCAAATTTATTACGGCAACCCGATTACGTTTACCTAGGCGTGACCGCGTCTTCAAACTTGGCTTGGCTGTGGTTGCTGGATAAGGGCTACAGCAGGGATTCAAGATAAGCCAAAAGATCGGCCATCTCTGGCGGCTTGATTTGTTTTTCCAGCCCGGTCGGCATGAACGACACTCCTGTACTCCTCAGTTCTTCCACCTCATTGCGCAGCAGCGTCATTTGTTTGCCGTCCGACTGGCGAATGGTCAAACTGTTGGCGTTTTCGGATTCAATCATACCTGTCATGATACGGCCATCGTCAGTTGCGAGAACATACGATTGAAATCGAGGCTTGACCGTGCGATTAGGATCCAGAATATTCAACATCACCGCAGCCATGCCCCGATTTCGAATCCCGCGCAGATCAGCGCCAACCGCGACTCCGACGCCCTCCAGTCGATGACACGTCGCACAAACTTTCTTAAAAATCACCTTGCCCTGTGCGGCGTCACCGACCAAGTCAAGCGCCACCTGATAATCCTCTAGCACACGTGCTCTGTCCGACAGCACCGCTGTGGAAAACAGTTTCCGTACTCGCTGAGCGATCGCTTCTACAGGATGTCCCTTGAGCAATTCCACTCTAGCCGGGTCGAGATCAGCACGTGGTAGCACTCCCTCTTCCACGTCATCCAATAAGCGATCAATCCAAGCAACTCGAGAGAGGAGTGTTTCCAGAGCCCGCCGGCGGAGTTGGGGGCTCAACCCGCCCCAAGCATTTAACAAAAGATCCGCCACAGCAGCTTCGTTGTACTCAGCCAAGGATTCCACGACCGCCATTTGCACTTCCAACGGTTGTTGCAAATCGAATAAATCTTGAAAAGCGTCCTGCACATCTTCCCAACCTGACAAACGCAAGCCTCGGATTGCTTGCGTACGGGCTGCCAATGGCTGGGACAGATCCCTGGCAGTTTGGAGGGCTTCCTGTAACAAAACTTCCAGCAACCGCCCCGCAGTTCCCCCCGACGCCGTCAACATACGTTCGCGATCTTCTCCTTGCAGCTGCTCTGCCAAGGTAGCAACCAACGCTTCGGCCAGTTGCTTTTGCTCAGCATCTGCAAGACTGAGAAAGCGCAGGATTACAGCGATTTCATCTGTACGATTCGCCGATCCCACCTGCTTGGCCAAAGCCAACAAAAATTTACGGCCGCGCTCGGAGTCACAAAATGGACGATTCTCCACCAGCTGCTGGAACACTTCGGCTGCTCCTCTCTGGAGCGAACTCAGCACAGCCATCCGCATCCAGTCGTTCCCCGCATCGCCCATCACGAGCTTTGCCAACGCCTCATTTCGTTGCACACCGTTCGCCGCACCTAAGGAAAAGGCCAATTGGTAACGCACTGCAACTTCCTCATCGTCGGTCATATTGCAAAGTTGATTCACGAGCTGGGCGGAATCCACTAGCATTCCTTCGCTCAGACGCAGCGCGTGCACGCGCACCATACTCGATCGATCTCGCAAAGCCTGGGCAATAACAGACTCATGCAAAGCCCGTAATCCCGCCAACGAATAAAGGGCGGACATACGGCCTTCTGCGAGCTCACCTGCCGTGGCAAGTTCTAACAACGGAGCAATTGCCGCAGTATCTTGACGCCGATAGATCAGTCGTGACGCCGTGTCGCGATGCCAACCATTGCGGTGGTCCAGTAGAGGGACTAGCTCGACGGTCGCCAGGTCGCCCAGCCTTGGTAAGCCCGTCACGGCAAACCCACGCGGCTGCAGGCGATAAATGCGGCCGCGGTCATTACCGCTGATCGGATCGACAAACTCAAGAAATTCTGGGGGCAAGAAGGCCGCGCCTTCAATCAAACCGCGGTAAATATCCAGGACATACAAAGTACCGTCGGGCGCGTTTGCAAACTGCACGGGGCGAAACCAGATGTCGCGAGATGCCAAAAATTCTCGTCCGTGGTCCACCCGCATAGCCGTCAGCTGCAGGCCATTGGTTTCGATCCGCGCGCGATGAATAAGGTTATTGGCCACGTCTCCCACCAACAGGTTTCCGCGGTACTCCTCAGGCCAAGCGTCGCCACGATAGATGGTAACTCCCGTGGCCCCCGTAAAAAAACCAAACGGCTTACCACCTTCATCCGAGCCCTGAAACTTTCCATTCTTGCGCAATTCGGTACGAAGTTGCCGCCAGGGCTCCACACCGCTGACACGGAAAAGTTTGGTGAACTTTCCATCCGGGACGATATCCAAGGCTACTGGCGGCGCAACCAAGTAGGGATTGCGGCCAATGTAACGATCGTCATACATGAGTGTCTGCGCCGGGACGCTATTTTGACATACGAACTTGCGGCCCCAGTCATCCATACTCATCCCATGCTGTCCTGCGCCGCTGGTCAACGCAAACCGCTCCAAGTTACGCGGATCAAATACAAAGCCGCGCCCGCGTACTGAGATCGCCTGCTCCTGGGGAACGCCTGCCACGCGAACATCACCACCCGATAAATTCGTCGACAGATGAAAACGATTATCAAAACCCCAGCGAATCGAATTCAAATGGGCTTCCCCCGCTTTGTCTGAACCAAACCCGGTAAACACAACGCGCCGCTCATCCGACCGGCCATCCCCATTCGTATCCTTGAGATACAGCAAATCAGGTGCGTCGCCCACAAACACTCCGCCGTTCCAACAGGCGAGCGCCGTTGGATAATTCAGCCCTTCGGCGTAAAGCGTGCTCTTGTCAAAAAGACCGTCCGCATCGGTATCCTCCAGCATGCGAATCGATCCTTTGGTTTGAAAGCCTTCTACGGCGTAACCGTTGTACGGTGGCAATTCAACCACAAACATTCGGCTGCTCTCATCAAAATCGATGGCCACCGGATCTTTGATCAACGGTTCTGCAGCCACCAAGACCGCCTCAAACTCCTCATGCAATTCAATCTCGGCCAAAGATTCTTGCGGGGATTTAGGGAGCACTTTCGGAAGGCGTGAGGCTCGTTCTGCAATCGTCGGTTCAGGTTGGTCTTGCTCTCCCTCTGCCTGGAGTCGTAAACCCGATTGCCCTCCATTCCCCAACAGGACGAGCAACACCAGCCAATGAGGGATCTTCATCACATGCAACCTCAAAAAAATTCTGCGATTTTAGGTAAACAAACAAATGCTCAAGCGTTTCATTCCGACACGTGCAAGCAACTGCCTCGGTTTCCACAATCCTGGGGCATTGCCCCTAAAGTGCTACCTATATTAAGGCATCTTCGTTCCGTTGACAAAGTCTCGCAAAGAGTCCGCCGGCATCCATCAAATCGTCATAGTTACCGGTTTCGACAACGCGTCCCTGCTCGAGGACGACGAGTCGATCAGCTGCCATGATGGTAGATTGTCGATGCGCCACAACAATCACTGTGCGGCCCGCAGTCACCCGAGCAAGCGCTCGCTTGATGCAGTTTTCCGTTTCCAAATCAACCGCGCTGGTGGCCTCGTCCAACAATAGGACAGGTGCGTCTTTGAGCAGGGCGCGAGCGATCGAAACACGTTGTTTTTGTCCACCTGACAGCCGCACCCCACGTTCCCCGACGATTGTGTCCAACCCCTGAGGCAATAAATCGATAAATTCTTGAGACTGCGAAGCTTGCACTGCGGCCGCGAGTTCCTCCTCAGTCGCCGTGGGCTTTCCAAACCGTAAATTGTCGCCAATGGTCCCGTGAAATAAAAAGACATCCTGCGAAACCATAGCTACCTGATGACGCAGGTACTCGAGCGGCAAGTTTCTCACATCCGTCCCGCCCAAGCGAATCACTCCCTCATCCACGTCATAAAATCGCACGATCAGGTGACAGGCAGTCGTTTTGCCTACTCCGGTCATACCGACCAAAGCAACCGTTTCGCCTTCCTCCACCCGAAAAGAGACCTCCCGTAATACGGACTGATCGGATTGATACCCAAAGCTCACGTTGGCAAATTCCAGATCGAATTTGGAAGTTGCCGGAACCGCTGCTTGGGGATGATCTACGATGGTCGGCTTGGTATCCAACAGTTCAAAAACACGCTCGGCACTGGCCGCTGCCTTCTGTAAATTCTCGGTTAAATTCGCCAGTCGCAAAAAGGGTAAAAATATCTGCCCCAGATACATCAGGAACACGACCAAATCGGCAACCTCAACCGGCAAACTTGTCGCGTCCGTGGCGGGCCTGACGATCCAGGATCCCGCACAGACGATCAATACCAAACCGGCGCCGCTGGCTGCTTCAATGATACCCGCAGGCACCAATGACCACTTGTTTGCGTAGATCATGGTGTCTCGGTAATCGGCGCTTTGGATCCGCACCTTACGTGCTTGCTCCGTTTCCTGCACGAACGATTGAATGACCGTCAAACCCGATAAATGATCCTGAATCCTGGCCTGAACTTCGGCAAACCTGCGCCGCGTACCGCGCCAATGATTTCGCGTCCGCGACGCGATCACAAACACGGCCGTCGCGATGAAGGGTAGTGGCAACAGCGAAATAAGTGCCAGTTGCCAATGAATTAAAAATAACACGATGCTCATCGTGACCGGAATGACAATGGCCAGCATCGTTTCTGGAATTCCATGCGCGATAAAATCTTCTACGGCCTCAACATCCCCCAGCGATCGTGCCACTAGATTTCCCGTATGCTGACGATTGACAAAGGCTGGCGACATTTTTTGCAGATGCGCATACGTTTCATTGGTCAAGCGATGCAGGGTCCGAAATGCGGCAATGTGCGAAGTTACCCCGTAAAAATAGCGTGTTACACCGCGTAACAAGTAAATCGTTGCTAACACTCCCCCCAGCAAAAAGAAATCGCGGACCGGGGCCTCGGATTGAATCCAGCGGATCATTCGCCCTACCAAGAGTGGCGGAATGATTCCCAGACCGGTAAACAGCAGTCCAAAAAATACGGACCACATCATTAGACGACGATCGTGCCGCAACAATTTCCAAATACGTCGACTGAAACTCACGGTCACCCTTTACTTAAACCCTCAGACGAAAAGTCCTTATTTCACAGCAAATTCACTTCTGCGCCGAGCGGTGCGCCAAAAGCAAACGGGAAATGGTGCCGGACAACCTCTTCCTTGGGCCACACCCACTGCCGAAATGACGACTAAATTGCAGATCATTTCATACGATTGCCGGTATTATTTTTTACACTCCCGCCCAGTTGCTCAGAGACACAGTTGCTTACGGGCCGCCCCGGTTCCCCTGATTCCACCAACTCGTTGCCCCGCCCAGTCTTTGGCAACCACAACCGGAAATCTCTGTGAGGCCCACGCCGATTCCATGACCCGATCGCTCCCAATAGAAAGGCGCCCGAGGTGCCGGGCTACCAATTTCATTCATCCGACGTGCATCGAAAACACGGCCGTTGACGACCACATAATGAATTCGTTCCGAATCGCGGATGTCCTTGGTCGGATCGTAACCGACTTCCAAGACCGCAATGTCGGCTAGTTTCCCAACCTCGAGGGAGCCAATGTCTGCGTCTAATCCTAAATACTTTGCCCCCAAGAGCGTCCCACAGCGTAAGGCCTGTAGAGGAGTCATACCACCTTGCACAAAACTCCACATTTCCCAATGCGTGCAAATCCCATTCAACTGTCCATGACCACCTGCCTGCACCAAACCACCGTCTTCCACGAGCTGGCGAGCGATGCCCGCCACGCGAATATGATTATAGTCTTCCTGAGGCGATTTATGGCGACGCCGGGAACGCGGATTGAGCACGTGCGGTGGGAGAAATTCTCGCAAACGCGGATGCAGCCACAAGTCATCGACTTCGTACCAATACTGTTCACCAGAAATACCTCCGTAGGCCACACTGAGCGTCGGGGTATAGCCAACTTGGGTACCTCGCCAAAGATCCATCACATCGTCATAAGCATTTTGCACCGGCAGCGTATGCTCGATCCCCGTATGGCCATCGACAATCATCGTCATATTATGCATAAAAGTTGATCCGCCTTCGGGAACCACCAACATGCCCAACTCGCGTGCGGCAGCAATGACTTGTTGGCGTTGATCGCGACGGGGTTGATTGTAACTTTTCACCGAAAAGGCACCGATCGCCTGCATACGTTTCAAATGAAACCGGGCATCTTCCAGAGAATCAATTTCTGCTTTGTAACTACCGGCAGCTCCATAAAGTATCCGCCCCGTCGAGAATGTCCGCGGCGCCACAATGCGACCGGCCTTAGCCAATTCACTCGCAGCGAAAATACTGTCGGTATCATTTGATGGATCATGAATGGTCGTAACACCAAATGCCAACCTCGCGTAATCGACCCAGTTTCGTTGTGGAGTCATCCCTCGGTTCGATTGCGGGCCATGTGCATGCGTATCAACAAACCCCGGCAGCACGGTTTGTCCGTCGAGTTCGATAACCTGCGCATCGGCTGGAACCTCGACGTCGCCAGTTTTGCCAAGAGCGACAATCCGGTTCGCGTCAATAACCAGAGTTCCTTCTTCGATAACTTCGTTCCCACGCATCGTCACCAAACGCCCACCCACAAAGGCAATTTTCCCGGATGGATTTGCATGAGTTGCGCGAAAACCAATTTCGAGCTCCTCCAGGGGCAAGCGTTTGTCGACGCCTTTCTTCTGATCGGGAAATTCAAAAGCTTGTTCGATATTGCAGCTGAATAAGGTCGGTCCTAAAGACCAATGCAAACGTTGGGAGTCATGAGAAAAGTGAATCCAATCGCCCGCTTGCTCACTTACCCTGCGAGTCGGCAAATTCTTGGCCTGTGGACCCACTTCCACCGTCGCGCCAACCTTGACGAAGGGAGCAACGTAGACATTGAACCGCTCCACAAAAGCCACCCATTGACCGTCTGGAGAAAGCCGATAGTCGGTCGCCCATTTGCTAGTGTAGTGCGATCTTTCCTCAAACCCTTGCAAATCAATGGAACAAAGCTGAAGATTGTCCGCCGTTTTTTCACTCTGGGATTTCTGAAAATAAACGCGGTCGCTTTGATCTGCAAATTGTGGATTCGAACCGAGTTTCGCAAGCCGTCGCGACTTCCCGCCCACTCGTGGCATCGCATAAATCCCCGGTTCAAGCGACCAGAGCGGCGAAGTCAGATAACCTCCCGCCGTTCGTTCGTAAACAAGAGTCTGCCCGTCTGGAGAAAACACCGGGTTCAAATAGTGCCCGGGCTGCTCACTGACCTGGGCATTTCCCGGCTGATCGGGATCTAACGAGGCCACTCGAATACTCCCCAACTGCTCGTCATTCCAGGTGGTATAGACGAGCGCACGACCATCCGACGAGAAACTCGGGCAGAATTCAAAATGGTCATTCTGAGCGGTGAGTCGTCGTGGTTTTCCTGCCGGTAAATCACGCAAATAAATCGCCCCCAACGCTTGAAAAGCCACCCGGTCCCCTTGGGGTGACGTCTGCACCCATCGCAACATTTTGACATCAAATTCCTCCGGAGCCACGACTGACGGAAAGCGAAGACTCTGGGTAACCTTCCGTTCATCTTTGATTCGAAAAGGGACGACTTCGTCAGAGCCATCTGCAAGGTAGATGCGACGAATTTTCCCTCGCGCCCAAATCACCAGAGACTGGCCGTCGGGCAGCCAGGCGAAATTGGGATAAACTCCGTGGATGGCCCACGCTTCTTGCATATCCCGCTCGAGTTTGTCGTAAATCAACCGCACTCCACCTGATTCGGTATCGAACAGATGCAAACCGGTTTTGGCACCGACACGGCGCACAAAGGCAATTTGTCGGCCATCGGGTGAAGGTACCGGTCGACAAGCCCCACCAGGCCCACTCAGATAGACCTCTGACTCACCCGTCTCAAGGTCTAAGCGATTCACAACATAAATCTGTTTGTTTGAATCTTTGTCATACTCGAAGGTGTCACCAGCCGTCGCATCCTGGGAATAGTAGAGATACTTTCCGTCGGGGGAAAATACCGGCTCATTGACATCCTTTTGATCATTGGGGCGTTTGGTGAGTTGCACCCCGGCCATCGCGTCATGCTCGTGCCCTAAACGATGATACAACCACATTTCACCCGCTCCGAGTGAGCGACGGCTGCTGAAATGTTTTCGAGCCACGATGTAGTCACCATCGGGCGCCCACGCGGGGCCGTTGACCAGACGAAAGGTTTCATTGGTTACTTGGCGAACTATGTTGTTATGCAAATTAACCGTCCAAATATTATCCCCTGCAAGCTTGCTCTTGCCATTGCGATCGCTGGTAAAGGCGATGCGTTTGCCATCTGGACTGAAACGGGGCTGCATGTCCCAAGCAATTCCACTGGTCAGCTTCACTGGAAACACGTCTTGCTTACCATCGGCACCTGCAATCGGCATCAGATAGAGGTCACCGAGTAGATCGAAGACAATTTGAGTGCCGTCAGGACTCACGTCCACGCTCAGCCAGGTTCCTTCGGTCACGTCGATTTCCTGAGCCCTCTGTGGACCCGGTGGGGCCTCGACATTCCAGGCAGTGGGAGCATCCGAGGAGCCCGTTTTTTGGTCGGCCACCTCGGGCGTTTCCGCCCCCAAAGGCCTCAGCGCACCAAGGAAGAACACGAGGACTATCGCCTGAAACAAACTTACCTTTTCAGAACACCAAAGTTTCATAGGACTATCTTCTCAGAAGGTTATTGGAGATTAGGTTGTGTCGAGCCACTCTACCTGGCAGCTTAATCGGAGACTCACAAACCGACCAAAGAACCGAAATGTGACGAATTGCCGGTATCGTGCAGGTGATGATCTGAACATGATCCAGCACGGCTGTACTTAAAATCCATAATCCGCTTTCAGCACCGATTCGTCGCGCCAGCGAGGACTCTGCTTCTCTGCTGTTTTCGTACTCAGCGCAACTCCCGAACAATTCTGCGCAATTTTCTCAAAAATACGGTTAGCCACAATTCGATGCCCCAGGTCGTTGGCATGGACACCGTCATAATGAATCATCCACTTGGTTTCTGCATAGCCTTCGAGCAAATCAACATAAAGGCAGTTTTGCTGCTCTGCGACCTCTTCAATCCCACGATTAAATTCTCGAAAAAGTTGATAGTCCGCATGACTCCAATGCTCGCCACCAACCGTAAAATCGGTCATGAAGTAAGGCCCCGGCAAGATAATCAACGGGTCAATTTTCCGCCGCACAGCCTGCAAGACCCGAACCATTTCTCTTTGAAAGAGCTCTAGTGGTGTCCCTCCACGAGCATCATTCAGCCCATAGGAAACAATTAACAGATCGGGACGGTGTGCAATTACATGTTTTTCCAAGCGTTGGTTGGCGGCCGGTTTGCCACTATGTTCGTAACAAGGACTTTTCGTGGAAATAACATTCGCACCGATTCCCGAATTAACCACCTGCATGGGAGCCTCTTGAAAGTCATTAATCAGCAGCCCTAACTGTGCCACCCAGCAACGTCCAGGATCCGTACTCCAGCCCCCCGCTGTCGTACTCTCTCCCAAAGCCACCATCGTACGAAAAGGCTCCGACTGACGATCAACCCGTTTAACTTGCGACGCCTCTATTTTTTTCGTTCCTGCCTGATTGTCCAGAGCAACAACCTGCTGCGACAACGCAACGGTGACTGCAGAGCCCGTACTTAACTGCATTAAATCACGTCGAGAAACGATCTTTTTGCTCACAATCTTCCCCTCGATTGACCGAAATCAACTCGCCACCGCTTCCTGCTGCTTTCCTTTTCCGTTGCGCCAGTCCGCATCTGACTCCGCCCCTCCAAGAAACGCCGCAGGACCCAATGAATGCCCGCCTTAGCTTTCTTTACCAGTTGCCTGCCTACTTACAGGCATGCTTGAGCGTTGTCATCTGGTGTGCTGCCTTCCGGCGAGCTGTATTCTGGCGAGTTGTGAAATTTACCGCCACCCATTGCCAAAGCGTAGCAGGAAACGCCCACCCCCTCCATTACTGGTCGTGGCTTGCGTAGCGTTGAAGATAATGCTTTACACGCACTTTACGAGCCGTATTTCGGCTGGTCATATAGCGAACTTTTCCAAAAATTTGACGTTCCGGACCCCAGGCTCGGTCATAACGCCCCAATACCCAACCTATTCCACTGTAAGAGTTTGGATTGTGTCCATCGAGAGCATATTTATTGTTGAGCTCAATCATGCGGGACAGTGCCTGACGTGGAGAAGGGGACCATTTCAGAATTTTTTTCCCCCACAACATACGCAGGTAGTTGTGAATTCGACCCTCGGATCGCAACTGCCGTTGCGCTGCATTCCATAACGGATCATGCGTGCCGGCATTCTCTAACTCACCTAACGAATAAACATGAGGCCGCGAGTCCCCTGCGTGCGCCTCCAGAGTCTGTTGAGCCCAGCTGGGCAATGTTTCAAACTGATCATAGTCTGGACAAAACGCACAGAAATTGTATCCCAATTCACGCCAGGTAATGAGCTGATCTAAAAATCTCTCTACCGCGTCGTGGAGACCCCACCATCCCGTCGCCCTTCCGTTCACATGTTCGGATAAATGACCTGGATCCCACCCAGCATGCTTAACCGTCTCGAGAAATACCTGGTGGACTGAAATGTGTCCAAAATGTAGATAGGGCGACAGGCCGCTGCTCACATTTTCTTCTGGTTGGTTTCTTACCTCTAGGTAGCGTTCCAGTTTGTGCTGGACAAATGCTTGCAATAGCTGACCTGCTGCGTGCGTACCACCGCGAATCGGGAGCACACCGACACCGTGGTCGATCGAGAGCTTCCCGAGACATGCCTTGGAGCGTGCGTAGGGCTTCAGGTCTGTGATGGGCCATTGCCGATAAATTAGCGGCCGCAAAGACACTTTAGGCGGAATGCCGCCGACGGCGAGCGGATCACTTAGCGGAAAATCATTCAAGTGCTCACGCAAATTTTTCTGTAGGTACCGGCGAAAATCGAAGGCTCGAGAAAACACCCGCTCGCTCGATCTCATCGGTAACAGACCATTCGAATCGACCAATTCGAAACGAACGGAAATCTCCGAGGTAACCGACTCCAATACTTGAGGCGAGAAAAAACATGGCGAATCATCGCTAATCACCAGGCAGGCGTTTTTGGCCAACGCCTCGATCAGCCCTTTCCCTCGGCCTTGCTCCAATTCCAAGTAAGGATAATAAGTAACCGGTTTCTCAGCAAAATACCTCTCATTATCGACCATCCCTTCCAAGACAAATTGATAATGACGGTCTGTGGTCCACGGATCGTCGAGCCACAAAGGCTCAAAGAGAACGAGTGGCTTGGCTAACTTCCTTGCCCACTCGACCGCATATTGCAGACTAAAATTATGGGTACCACGGCGATTCGCGACCAGCCAATAAAGAACATAATCACCATCGCTGCGCAAGGCGTGCTGCACCACAGATCGAATACGATGTGCGGGAATCCCTGTCATCCGGAATTCCTCGCCGGCATCATCACAGCACTTTTACGATCGCAAAAATGCCAGTAAATCAGACATTTCCTCAACCGTAATTTGTTTTTCCAAACCTTCTGGCATGAACGACACGCCGGTACTACGAATCTCTTCAATGCGCGTTCGCAACAGTTCCTGCACCATCCCATCCGTTTGTTGAAGTCGTATGCCGTTGGTCGTTTCATGCAGAATCATACCGGTTAAAATTCGACCATCGTCGAGACGAACAACGAAATTTTGAAATAGGGGTTTCAGTTCTCGCCCTGGATCTAAAATATCAATAAGGAGCTTCTCAGTAGATCGCGTTTGAAGACCCCGCAAAGGAGGGCCCACCTCTTTACCCAATCCCTGCACCTGATGACAGCCAGCACAAACACGTCGATAAACCTTCTGACCTTCCTCTCGGTTGCCGGAACGACTCGCTGCAACTTTATAGGAGGTTACGATCTTTTGACGAGCCTCACCCGAGCGCAAATGAAAATTTTTTGCGATTCTTTCTTTCGTCGTCCCGTCAACTCGGGCCAAAAACTGCTGAACTTCGGCTGCGTTCATGTCATGCGGTGAAATCAGACCGGACTCCACCGCGTCCAAAAGAGCCAAAGCCCAAGAATTTCGTGTCAAAAGTAAAGCACCTGCTCTCCGCCGGACCAAAGGCGTCAAACGTTTCCAGTGCAGTCGCAGCAGTTCGAACACAAAGGGCTCAGAAAAATTACCCATGGCATCACAGGCAGCCAATTGAATGGCGATTGCTTGATCGGGTGCGAGTAGTTGATGAAAGATGGAGCGTAACTCTTGTGGCTCACGATCGAGCCACGCCAAAGCGCGTATGGCTTGAACTCGCTGGTCCGTTGACATGTCTTTCTGGAGCGCCAGCTGCAAAGAACGTCCAAGCAACTCCGTGACGAGTGCGTCGAGTGACTCGGTACCCTCAACTTCACGAAACTTCTGACGGTCCAAGTGCGCCAATAACTCCTCCTGATACGTTTGAGCCACACGATGATCCGTGATTTTCTGTACCGCCTGCAAAGCGCCGGCCACTTCCCGTCGCTCGCCTTGGCGCGCTATCTGACGAACCAGGAGCCGTAACCAGGGTCGCAATAACTTTTCCTCCTCCTCCGGCAAAGCCACCAAAGCCGCTAATACATCGCTACTTTGTTCACGCAAAGAGCTTTGAATCGCAACCAAATAATCCTGATTCTCCGAGTGCTGCCGAGCAAGCTTCACCAAGGCACCATTCCTTGCACGGCCCACAAACGCGCCCAAAGAAAAAGCAAGTTGGTATCTCACTCGAGCGTCTGGGTCCGCCGTCATGGCAACCATTTTGGTTTGCAGCTGGGGCGACAAAGACACGACAGCTTCCGCTAATCGTAACGCGTGTTCACGCACCAACGGCGACGAGTCGGCCAAGGCAACCAACAAGGACGCTCCTGTCAGTACCTCGAACCTCCGCAACATATAGAGCGAAAGCACACGTGATCTCGGCACTTGCGAGCTTAGCATCATTTCCTTGAGCGCGGGGATCGCACTCGTTGGGCGTCTCTCTATCAACAGCCTCGCCGCTGTCTCCCGATGCCAACTATTGGGATGTTCGAGCAGCTCCACGAGATGCTTAACCGAACTTTCCTCCAAATGCGGTTGCGTGAAACGCGGATGATCTCGCGGGACCACGCGATAGATACGTCCGCGTTCCGTACCCGCGCTGGGATCGAGCTGCAACAACGAATTTTCAGGAACGAATGCGGCACCTTCTATTAATTGCCGGTACATGTCGACCACATAAAGCGCTCCATCAGGTCCATTTCCCAATTGTACGGGACGAAACCAATTGTCTCGCGAGGCCAGAAATTCACGACCCGAATCCGCGCGCGCAGCCGCGGGCTGAATTCCGTTTGATTCTAACCTTGCTCGATAAACCAAGTTGTTTGCCACTTCACCCACAAAAAGATTACCGTAATAGCTAGTTGGAAAAGTGTGGCCTCGGTAAACCATGATGCCACTGGCAGATGTAAATACTCCGCCCGGTCGTGTTGCTTCTGAGTTCGCAGAGTCTTTCGCAGCGACACTTGCGGAACGGTCGACTCTCCACGGTTCCAGGGGACTGATGCGACCCAGCTCTGCTAAGGGACCGGCGGCATTAATATCTCGAGCAGCAGGAGGGGGTACAAAAAATGGATTGCGTGCGATGTAGCGGTCATCAAATGCCAATCTCTGCAGAGGATAGACGTTCGAACAAAGGAACTTATCTCCGATGTCATTGATAGTCATTCCATGCTGTCCACCACCGCTGGTAGCCTCGAAATCCAACGTCCGCGGGTCGAGAATAATTCCACGCTGTCGGACCGAAATTGCCTCTGCTCCTGCAACTTCTGCGCGACGCACTTGGCCACCAGCAAATCCAGTGGCCAGGTGAATTTGATGATCCAAGCCCCAGCGAAAGGAATTCAACAAACCACCGCCAGCAAAGTCGCGGTCAAAACCGGTCAGGACGATTTTTTTTTCATCTGCAACACCATCTCCATCGATGTCTTTACAGAACAAAACATGAGGCGGTGCTCCGACAAAGACGCCACCGCCATAACAAATCACAGCCGTTGTGAAGGGCATCCGCAAAAATACCGTCGCGCTGTCAAAGATTCCATCCCCGTCTTCGTCTTTCAAACGTTTGACGCATCCCGAGCGGCGGGCATCAGGTGGAAACTGATATTGGTTAAATTCGGGAAATTCCACGACGAAAAGATCGCCGTGTTCATCAAATGCCATCGCCACCGGATCTTGAACGAGTGGCTCACTAGCTACCAGTTCAATGCGAAAATCCGAGTTCAGCTGAAATGCCTCCAAAGCATCCTGGGGGGCCAACGGCGCTGCCAAGCCGGAGACGGCGGCCGGGCGGGGAGGCTGGGCAATACAGGGATTTGGCCCAGCGCAATAGAAAAAGGCCGTACAGACAAAAATTCTTGCTGCAAATGTTAAATCCATCTGCACATCATACCAGATGGCGACGGTCGCTAGACAGCATGCGCGAGTCTTGCGTAAATTGTCGGCTCGTGCTCAAAGCTACACCACCCCGGAAAGTCGCCTGATGCAAACTGGAAGATATCGCCATTACAAAGGCAACGAATACCTCGTCATCGGAGTCGCTCGACATAGTGAAACCGACGAAGAACTCGTTGTTTATCAACCCTGCTATGGAAACCGAGGACTTTGGGTTCGTCCCAAGGAGATGTTTCTTGAAACGGTCACTAGCAACGGGGTGACGGTACCCCGTTTTGCATTTCTCTCACCGCAATAGTTATTATTTAAGCGATTCAAGCAAGAGATTTGCATGCCCCTAGACACTCACCAAGTCGAAATTGCAATCCGGCATTTACGTAGCGCAGACCAAGTTTTGCGTAGCGTCATCGATAAGGTTGGACCTTGTCAGCTTCGGCGCGAGCGTAACCGCCTACGAGCATTGGTACGCTCGATCATTTCTCAACAAATCTCTACCAGTGCGGCGCGGACCATTCAGCAACGAGTCGAAGCCTTGATCGCACCACAAGATTTCACTGCAGAAAATCTCTCTAAATTAACGCCACGTCGGTTGCGATCGGCGGGTCTCTCTCCACAGAAAGCGGGATATGTTTTCGAACTGGCCCAACAAACTGCTGCAGGCGAGTTACGTTTGAATCAACTCGGCCGACTTTCTGATGAAAAAGTGATTCAGAGCCTGTTGAAAATCAAAGGGATCGGCCGTTGGACTGCCCAGATGTTTTTGATTTCAAGTTTGGGACGGCCGGATGTGCTACCGTACGACGACCTGGGAATTCGCTCAGCAATTCGTAGGCAGTTCCATCTCAAACAATTGCCCGACAAAAGCACCTGCGAAAGGATCGCCCAACCTTGGCGTCCCTACACAACCGTCGCTTGCTGGTATCTTTGGAGAAGTATTGACTTGCCTTCGAGTGAGACATCAACCATGGATTAACCTGCGGCAGTAGAAAAATCACCAGCAGCCAACTACAGGACCTCGAAGTATGCGAGTAAAACGCTCCTTGGTGTTCCACAGATTAATACTCAGCACCCACCCCCCTCGGATGAGGTATGGGCAAACCCAGCTAGAGATGTCATAGTTTAGAGAGTAGCCCGCGATTCATTAGTAACGGTTCGCGTTCTTCTCGGCCAACAACCAACCCGCTGCGTGTCGCCGTTTCTGGATTTCAACCACGGGAACCTTTTGATCGAAACAAGCGGCGAGGCCCTGTCGCTTCACCTCGAAAATAAGTGAGGAGGGGGCATGAGCATTCAGTTACTCGTTTGTGACGACCACGAAGTGGTGCGTTTCGGCCTTGCCAGTTTATTGCAAGGAACCGAGATCGAGATCCTGGCAGAAGTCGCCTCCGGTAGTGACGCCGTGAAGAATGCAATGGACAATCCGCGCATCGACTTGGTACTCCTAGACATCCGTATGCCAGACGGCGACGGCTTGAATGCGCTTGGACGAATCAAATTAGAACGGCCGGAGTTGCCAGTTCTCATGCTCTCCACCTACGACAACCCCACGTACATTGCGCGGGCTGTCGCCCTCGGTGCTGCTGGATATGTCTTAAAAGGGGCTACTCGAGAGCATTTGATTGAAACCATCAAAACCGCAGCAACAGGGCAGAGTGCCTGGACCCGGGAAGAACTACGACGTGTCACCGGAGCTTTAGCAACGCCACGTCTCACCGCCGATGTCGAGGTCCCTCTCACTCAGCGTGAGAGCGAGGTCCTGCGACAACTAACGCACGGATTAACCAACAAAGAAATTGCACAAACGCTTGAGATCAGTTATGAGACCGTGAAAGAGCATGTCCAGCACATTCTCCGCAAGATCGGTGTTTCAGACCGTACTCAGGCGGCGGTCTGGGCGGTTCGCCAAGGACTCGTCTGACCAGCCGACCTCGGTGCGAATGCCCGTTGCAGACAAGAGCAATGTTGGATTACGATTGGCTCGTCACTTTTGAGATCCCTTTCCAGTGAAATAATCAACCATGCCAGCAACTACAGACATCCTCTTAAAACAAGTTTCGGCAACAACTGTTCAAATTGATTATCGCACACCCATTAAATTTGGGGGCCGAGTTGTCAATGATGTCGTGCTCTTAAATGTCGCCGTCGAAGTAGAAACTCATGATGGAAAACGAGCGACAGGTGAAGGGTCGATGCCTATCGGAAATGTCTGGGCTTGGCCAAGTAACAACGTTTCTGCCGATGAATCCTTTGCGGCAATGAAAACATTTGGATTGCGTGTAGCACAATCCGCAAACGAGTGCCAAACAGCTGGTCACCCCATCGAAATCACACATCAATTCGCGACAAGTTACGACGGATTGGCCAAAGACGTGATTGTAGAACATGCCTTAGGCGAACCAATGCCAACACTTGCCCAAATGGTCGCCGCAAGTCCCTTCGAAGCAGCCATCCATGACGCCTTCGGCAAGGTCCACGACCAAAACTCTTACGACCTTTTGGGGGCGGATTACTGTAATGCCGACCTTAGCCAATTTCTCAACGATGATTTTCGCGGCGAGTATTTGGACGCATACACACTGCGTTCTCCGAAACCAAGCATGCCGCTTTACCACCTTGTAGGCGCACTGGATCCCCTCGCAGAAGGTGACATTTCCACACGCATCAACGATGGATTACCGGAAACACTAGGGGAATGGATTCTGGCCGACGGACTCACGCACTTGAAGATTAAACTGAATGGCGAGGATCTTGACTGGGATGTCGAACGGGTAGCAAATATTGAAATGGTTTCACAGCAAGCCCAAGCAAAACGCAATTGCCAAGAGTGGTTCTATTCACTCGACTTCAACGAAAAATGTGAGAACGTCCAGTACATTCTCGACTTTCTCGCGCGGCTGCAAGAACAGTCAGCCAGCGCCCTAGAACGCGTTCAATACATTGAACAACCAACACACCGAGATCTCCGAGCAAATCCTGAAAATCGCATGCATGAAGCGGCTCAAATCAAACCCGTGGTCATCGACGAATCACTGGTCGATTTTGAAACATTACTTTTGGCACGAGAACAAGGCTATTCCGGAGTTGCCTTGAAGGCCTGCAAGGGCCAAACCGAAGCCTTATTAATGGGGGCCGCGGCACAAAAATACAATTTATTCCTCTGCGTTCAAGATTTGACTTGTGTCGGCCGATCGTTTCTCCATTCCGCAAGTTTGGCGGCCAGGATCCCAACAGTCGCGGCCATTGAAGGAAACGGACGACAATACTGCCCTGCAGGAAACGAGGGGTGGAATCAACAATTTCCCGGTATGTTCAACATTTCCACCGGGACAGTGCAAACGAGTGAGCTGGCGGGCCACGGTTTAGGCTATTAAAAACTTGTTGGATTTGCCGAACTACGATATTTACGACTAAAATAGGTAGAAATCCCGAAGGGCAATGCTTGCAGGCAAGACCCGCCCGCAAGCACAGAGATTGCGATCTGAAACAAAAGGTTGTATTCGGACCGCTGGATGCCCTAGAAAACGACTAGCGGAGTCTGCGTCCACCATGACTCAATCTTCTCATTTGAATCGCACGCTATCACGTCGCGAGTTATTGCGATTTGGCTCAATCACTGCTGGTGGCCTGACCCTACCGGAATTGCTGTCAGCCAACGAAACCGCGCGCACAAAACGCCTTGCCCCACGCTGTGATTCCATCATCATTATTCACCTTAATGGGGGACCAAGTCATTTAGACATGTGGGATATGAAACCAGAAGCTCCCGCAGAAACGCGGGGGGAGTTTCAGTCCATCTCGTCAAGTCTGCCTGGAATCTCTGTTTGCGAACACCTGCCCCGCTTATCAAAACACATGCACCAGGCAACCCTTGTCCGGTCCATGAATCACAGCGTCAACAACGCCCACGCTGCGGCGGTCTATGTCTCGCTCACCGGTCATGACCGTGGGGAGATCGGTGGTGGTGCTCGCCCAACGGATCGACCTCACCCCGGTGCCGTGTGCTCGCTGTTGCGTCCTTCGCCTCCTGGGGTCGTTCCCCACGCAGTCTTACCTTACATGACCAAAGAAGGGGCCAAAGGACCGCCTCAGCCTGGCTTCTTTGCTGGTATTATGGGCCGCGGCTACGATCCTCTATGGATTCTCAAGGATCCTAATTCCTTGGATTTTTCTGTTCCAGAATTCTCACTGCAGCAGGATGTCTCTGCAGAACGTCTCTCGGCTCGGGGCGAATTACTCACCGGTTTGAATGCACGCTTAGTCAACCGCGAAGGTTTTGACGCCATGAATCGGTTTCAAGGTCAGGCGGCACAAATCCTCACTTCCTCGGCTACCCAGAATGCCTTTCGAATCGAACAAGAACCGGATGCAATACGTGATAACTATGGTCGCAATATCTATGGTCAGAGCGTGCTCTTAGCGCGCAGACTCATCGAAGCAGGAACACGGATTGCCACAGTCAGTTGGGCCCCAGACGCCAATGCAACTTGGGATACCCACAGCAGTAACTTCAATAAATTAAAAGGGAGTTTACTGCCCCAATTCGATCTCGCCTGCAGTGGATTGATCGAAGATCTCGACCAACGTGGCATGCTGGACCGTACGATGATCGCCGTACTCGGCGACTTCGGCCGCACTCCCAAGATCAACAACAACGACGCCGGTCGAGACCACTGGAATTTCTGCTACACGCTGATGATGATCGGCGGAGGATTTCGGCAAGGATTTGTCTACGGAGCGAGCGACAAGATCGGTGCTTTTCCGGCTGACCTTCCCATGACTCCTGGTGATTTAATTGCCACCGTCTATCACCTCCTCGGGATCGATCATCGGCGTGAACTCTACGACCGCCTCGGCCGGCCGCACCAAATCATTACCTCGGGGACCATCAAACACGAACTGCTCTCCTAACCGCGCAACTACGGCTGAAAACTGGTACGCAGCGGGTCAATTCAACTTTCCGGGGATGTCAGTTCGCATGCTTATGAGCAGGGAACCACACGTCACATATAAGGTCCGTAGGTCCTCGCCGCCAAATGCGCAATTGGTAATGGTATCTTCCGGCGTCTCCTGATAGCCCACAAGTTTTCCTTGTGGTGAGATAACGTGGATCCCCGGACGCGTGTCAAGGGTTTCGCTCGTCCCCCGCAGTTCATGCAAGCCAGCAGCTACATAGAGATTCCCCGCTTCGTCAATGCACATTCCATCACCACTGCGGCCGGGATAAAAATCGATATGCACACGTCCGTTGGAAACGGTCCCATCCACGGCCAAGTCATAGGCACGGATATCTCGGTGATGATCAGCATCCGGATGTGCCTCAATCAAATATAAGGTCTGGTTGTCCGGAGAAATCACAATACCGTTGGGCATATGCACCTCTGGCCAACGCAAGATCTGATCGACAAAACCATCCTGGTCAATACGATAAACCGAGTTGACGTTACCTTGCCGAGAATTTTCTGCGCCGGGACGTGAGGTAAAATAAATTCTTCCCTGCTGGTCCATGCACAGGTCATTAGGCGGCGCGAAGGGAAAACCCCCAAACTCGTCGGCCAACACCTCGATTTCCCCCGTACCCTGGTTCGTCCTCGTGACACGTCCGGCCGAGCCTTCGCATGCTAACAAGTTTCCCTGGGGATCAAAAAGGAGGCCATTGGCTTCGTGGCTAGGGAACCGAAACACGCCCAGTTCTCGCGCAGCTGGATCCCATTTCAATATTTTGCGCGCCGGCACATTCGTGAAATACACCATTCCTTCTGAATCGATTGCAGGGCCCTCGGTAAAGACAACCGTGTCTTTGACCTTGGTTTCCGTTTTTGCTTTTCCGAGATATCGGCCCGTATTCAGTCCAGCGTAGGTCGTGGCAGCCCGGCATGACTTTTGAGGCAAAGCCATCGGTTCCACAAGGCTACTGCTGGCCGCCGCAGCGGTAAGAACTTTGGTAAATTTTCGTCGTGATAATCTAGAACTCTCTCGGCTGATACTCATAATGACGGTTTCACTTAAGGGTCAAATAAGAAAGGTTGGAAACAATGTCCCGCTCAGGATCGCTATCACGACGAAGCTTTGTGGCAGCATCCGTCGCAGCCAGTATGATACCGCGTTTGGCCCGTGCCGACGACCAACCATTGCCACGCGATGTCCCCTGGCTGGCCGATCTTCAACAACCGCCAAGCAAGATAGCAGAAAACGCTCCGCGCCTGCCTTCCTTACTGACCGGAGAAGATGGTCACCAAATCGCGACGGTTGCTGCCTGGCAGGAGCAACGCCAAAGCTTACGGAATCGCTGGCTAGAGTTTCTCGGACCACTCGCCAGGGTAAAACCACAAGCTCCACAATTATCCGTCATCGAACGCGATGAATTGGGGGGCGTCATACGAGAACGCGTCCGGTATTTCGTCGAGGACCAAGAGGAAGTTCAGGCTTATATTCTACGCCCGCGACAGATCGATGGCCGGGCACCCGGCGTTGTTGTATTGCATTCCACGGTCGATCACTCCATCCGCCAACCGGCCGGCGTCGAGGGTCGCCCCGCCTTGGCTTTTGGCCTCAGCTTGGCGCAACAAGGCTGTGTCACCATCTGCCCGCGCAATTACCTTTGGCCAACCAACGACAAGATCGCACCCCTGCAGGAAGCGAATCGTTTCCTGAAAAGACAACCCGAATCGAAGGGCATGGCCCGCATGCTCTACGACGCGATTGCTGCAGTGGAAATCCTAGCTTCGTTTGAGTTCGTCGACATGGATCGTATCGGGGCCGTTGGCCATTCTCTGGGAGCCAAGGAGGTTCTCTACTTAGCGGCCTTCGACGAACGCATCAAAGTCACCGTTAGTAGTGAAGGAGGCATTAGCACCACCTTCTCCAATTGGGATGCCCCCTGGTATTTGGGAAAATCGATTAACGAAGAAAATTTCAAGCTGCAGCATCACCAACTACTTGGCCTTATCGCGCCTCGGCCTTTCCTCCTGGTCGGTGGAGACTCTGCAGACGGAGACATGAGTTGGCCGTTCATTCAACGCGCAAAACCGGTCTACGACTTGTATGGCACACCGGCACGCATCGGACTCTTCAATCACAAACAGGGACATTCCATTCCTGCCATCGCAGCATCACGAATCAATGACTGGCTAATGACCTACCTGTAACACCTCGCAGTAATACGTCTCGAAACCATGCTGTCTCACAGGCAGTGATCAAGCTATCCAATCTCGTCAGGGCCCGCGACCGTTCAGACGATTTCCCTGGCTATTGAGTATAAAATCGATGAATGGTCGTTTGCTTGTAGGTTTCACCAGGACTCAACAACGTCGAAGGGAAGTCAGGCTGATTAGGTGAATCCGGATAATGCTGTGTCTCCAAACAAAGTCCCTCGTACTGCTGATACCCTCCATTGGCATCGGCACCGTCAAGATAATTGCCTGTATAAAATTGAATCGCTGGCTGAGTTGTATGAATCTCCATTACACGCCCCGAAGCCGGATCAGACAAAACTGCGGCCAGAGCCATGGAAGCATGGTCCCGCAAAACCCAACAATGGTCGTAACCAACAGGGTCGGCTTCGACTTGATCTAATTCTTTTCCGATCTGTTTCGGTGAGGTGAAATCATAGATAGTTCCCGCAACGTCCGCCACTTCACCCGTAGGAATCGAGGTCGCATCAACAGGAAGATATCGGTCGCAATTCAAGAGCAACACATGATCACGAATCGACCCAGAACCGGCACCGGCCAAGTTCCAATAATTATGATTGGTGAGATTAACATGTGTGGCTTTATCCGTAGTAGCAGATAGCTCAATCGAAAGTTCATTGTTGTTATCAAGCAAATAAATTGCCGTTACAGAGAGATTCCCCGGATACCCTTCTTCACCGTCTGAACTCTCATACGTGAACTTGACGCCCACAGCCGTTTCCGTCTGAACTTGCTCGGCATCCCACACCACCTTATCGAATCCTTTTTCCCCTCCGTGTAGATGATTCGGATCATTGTTGGTTGCTAGTGTGAATTCTTCTTCATTGATCGTAAATCTTCCGCCAGCAATCCGATTGCAGTAACGACCAACTGTAGCACCAAAATAGGGGGGTTGCCCTAGATAGCCGTCCAGCGATGAAAAGCCCATGTTGACATTTTTCACGTTCCCCTCGCGATCGGGAACCTGGACGGTAATGACGGTGGCCCCATAGGTCATCATCTCTAACACGAAACCATGCGCATTCGTACAGGTATAGAGTTCAATAGGCTGGCCCTCTTCACCCGGCATTTTTCCGAAGTCGGAGACAATCACAGACATCGGTTCTCCTTCCACACCCGTTCCTTTTTCTTCTTGGCCCGTGCCTTGTTCAGCGTCTTGTTCAGCGTCTTGTTCAGCGTCCTGTTCAGCGTCGTGTTCAGCGTCCTGTTCAGTGCCTTGTTCGCTTGCGCTGGAATCATCTACGGAAGCTTCTGTATCTGTTGCCACCGCAGATGCATCTGGCGTGGACGGACCGCTGGAAGGTTCGGCGTCTACCTCAGCAACTTCTGGAGACCCCGATTTTGGTTTTGCTGCTGGTCCACTCGTTGTCTTTTCAACGTTACATGCCAGGGAAATTAGCAAAACGGGAAAGGCTAAGCAACAGAATATGAGCGTTTCAACAGGCTTCATCAGGGAAGCTCCTTCGTAAGAGAACAAGTCAAACAAACAGGCGCCGACACGAGTGGCATATTATGTCGTGGTCAACAAGCAGCGTCCAGGGTCCGTTACCTGGCAGCACAAGTAAATGCTTGGCTTCCGAACCGTCGGAAAAGGGAAGGATCAAGCAGCTGATCCAGCACATGGCATGAAATTCGTTGCCAGCTCAAAACACTTTGACCGGCGACGACAGCCTTCCTCTTGAACGAGCCACACGCTCACCTAATCGGCATGCCTTCCTACCGTTTCAGCAAGGATGGTTAATCTACCGCAACCAACTTTACTCACCTCACGACGATTGCTGAAAGAAAAGCCACAATCAGTGGTGACCAGATGGCCAAAATGTCATTACAGAGCCGCAGAAGACAGGATTTGCCTTGCGTCTTCCACTGTGAGCAAGGTGAGATGCACGAAAGAAGTGAAATAACACGCCCAGAGCGGGCCTCCGTCAGAGCAGNCTTTCTAGCACAAGACGCATTTTGCGCATTTCCGCCATTTGATCGACACCAGGTATCTCCGTCATACTTACACAAAGCGAGCGGTTGTAACCAATCTGGCGAAGCTGTGACACCAAGCGACCATACTCGACTTCACCCTGGCCGATCATCACCTGAAACGCGTCTTTACTTGTGTCACGAACCTGTACATGACATACGTATTTGATGACTTTCTCATAATCCTTGCCAGCATTGGGCCCGTAGATGAAATGGCTGGGATCTAATGTCAAACCAAGCCCCGCCACATTATCACACAGAACACGAACGGTATCTGGATCGCCCGAGAGTCGGCCACCTTCGTTCTTAATACTTACGACCACACCTTCGAGCGATGCGATCGCTACCAACTTACGTAAACGCTCCACCTCTTCGTTAAAAGGTGTGCCTAATTCCGCCGACGGGACGGTAATAGAAACCACTTTGCTGGCTTTTGCCATTTTGCAGATCGCCGTGAACTGCTCGTAATACTCATCTCCCTCTGCCTCGATTTCGGCAGTGAAGGCAATCACATTTAAACGCCGAGTATTTCGACAAATATCGATGGCAGCCTGCAAGTCTGTCGTGATTTCCGACGGTTTAAATTGCACACCCTGCTCCCGGATGGCAATTTCTACATTCGTGTATTCCAGATCGGTCAGTTTTCTCAACGCTTCCGCAAGAGAAAGTTCCGGATAGCAATCGGTAGAAGCGGCAACAATCACCACGCAACTCCTTTTTCGTGTGGCACCCCGTAAACAAAACAGCGGGACAGCGGAGGCGTAGCTTACCGAGAGCAGCAGCTGTGTGGCAACACCACCCTGGGGGCGGTTTCCACAAAAATCGTGACGCTGCGCGAAAACGACTCACCCTGGCGTCGCTGTGGAGCTGCCAGGAGCACAAAGAGCATCTAGATTGCGCTTCTTTCGTAAACCCACGCAACGTTTGCCAGCATCAACACCACGAATCTCTCCTGATATAATGAAAGTGAACTGATTGCGTACTCTCGGAGGTGCCCTTATGTCCGCTACAGGTGACTCGCAAAACTCGGCAGTCATTGCTCCTACATCGATCGTTGTACGCCAGATGCCCTCTGTGGGGAATCGGTTGGCAATGTCTATCGGTTGGCTGGGATTTGTGGTGTGCGGCATCATCGCGCTGACTCTGATGCAAGCAAAACAGTCATATTTTGATACGACTGCAGGCATCACGGAAAGTTTTCACTCGGGCAATGCCAACGCCCCCCAAAAGATTGCGATTCTTTCCCTCACTGGCCTGATCGCTAACGGCGAAGGCTTTGTCAAACAACAAATCGACCGAATTCGCGCCGACAACGACATCAAAGCGATCGTTTTGCGCGTCAATTCACCGGGCGGCACTGTGACTGCATCGGATTACATGTATCACCATCTGACGAAACTGATGAAAGAACAAAAACTTCCTTTAGTCGTCAGTATGGGAAGCATTGCGACCAGTGGCGGTTATTACGTCTCCATGGCGGTGGGGAACCAAGAAGACTCCATCTTCGCCGAACCGACTTCGACAACAGGTTCGATTGGCGTGATTATCCCGCATTATGACCTTACTGGCTTGCTGGCCAAATACGATGTCAAAGACGATTCCATTGCCAGCCATCCACGCAAGCAGATGCTCAGTCCCACGAGGCCTATCGAAGCGGAGGAACGCTTGCTCCTCCAAGCATACGTCGACGAGACTTTCGAACGATTTAAGATGATCGTCAAGAGCGGCAGGCCCGTTTTCCGCCAGCAGGAAGAAGCCTTGACAGAGCTGGCAACAGGGGAAGTCTTTACGGCCGCAACCGCACAGAGGCTTGGCCTGGTGGACAAGATTGGCTTCATCGAGGACGCCATCGACCGAGCAGCCGAACTAGCGAATCTGCAAAGCGGCCAATGGTATGCAGTACGTTACAGCCCACCCACCCTGTCCTTGAAAAACCTTGCGGGGCTGGCAGAATCTCAGTCCGACTACCAGAACCTCCGCACACTCTTTGAATTAAGTACCCCTCAGGCCTATTATCTCTCTACCTCCATTCCACCGCTACTGTCGCATCGAGAAGGAAAATTCATCGCCAACTGATACCATTACAGTGGCCTGTCGCAGCAAAACGAAACCGCAGCGACAAATCCCCAGGTATTCACTAGTTCGCCTGGAAAGCTGGTGAGTGCCGCCACTAAAATCGAAATAAAGCAGGCTCTCCGGCATGATAATTTTCGACAATCGGTAGGACAGTAGTTCCGCAACGAGCCTGTCCTTTCAAGGTTTCTATCCTCTCGCACAAAGACAATCGCTGCGGCAAAACTCTTGCCTGCCAACTGCAACTCGAGCACGAGCGTCCAGCCTCTGCATTCAGCAGAAGCACAAGCGTACTTTCCCTAGGTGCCTGTGGAGAGTGGAGGCGGAGGATCACTTGAGTGCCCGGAATCGCTTTCCCAACACTGTGATGGGCACTCGGCAATGATCCGTCCTGCCAAACACGCATACGCCACGAGTACCGTCAGCATACTCAGACCGAACACCGCTAATGCTCGCCACGTGGAACCTGGCTCCATCAGTACAAAACCGCAGCCTCCCAGTACGGGAACCGCCAGCGATGTCGCCAAGACGAATACCGCATAATTAAAGGCGGGTTTGTCCGCACGTTCTGTCGCTAGTTTGAGAGAACGATCTAACATCTCTAACAGCGCCGGATGCACCCAGACACGAATCCGAGCGCAGAGGGCGGCGAGGGATGCCAACAACCCCAGTAGGGACGTCAACGCGACGCCACTGACTAGTATGCTCATGACGGACACAAAACGCTCCATGTTGGGTGCACGGCCCACAACCTTTGTGGCCAGCACGATGATGCCGAGCGACAAGACCGCTGTCGCCGCAGCTTGCCAACAGCCCATCGCCAGACAAAACAGACCACAGATCACTCCTCGCCAACGTTGTGGATCCACTGTGAACAACCAGACACCGATCTTCAGAGAACGCCAGCTGGCTCGTAAAGAGGGCAAAACGACACCTAACAGCGGAAGATCACTGACGAGAAATAAACAAATGCTGATCGCGACTAAAAGTACCAGCTGCTGCACGAGCTTCGCACGTCCCACATCGTCCCCTTCAAACCGCGTTACACACCGATCATCTCACGACTTCCGACCATTCGTCCCGCTCGACGCGTCCCGCACACAACGCGGAGATCGTGCCAACGATTTCTGAGCTTGCGCGCGGCAGACCGATGAAACATCGCTATTGAATGATTGCTGGCCGATCGTCGCGAGGTTTGCGAACTGGCTCGCGAAGAGGCGTCGTCATCTTGCCCCCATGAGCTTGCCAATACCATCGCAAAATCCGCTGCTTAATTTCATCTTGACTGAGATTTTCCAGCGTGCGACGCTGCTCAAGGGTTAACTCTTCCTTCACAAATCGCTGCAATTCTTTTGCGCCGACACTGCGCCGCAATCGGGTTACATAGGCCTGCTGCCGCCCATCGACGACTTTCAGCACCCATTCCTTAAGTACTTTCTGCCTCGCTTCGAGTCCCCGTTTCTCAGCCTTCTCTAACAGCAGACGTGTCTTACCGGAAACTTTCTCAACCAAACGCCGAATGTCCTGCTCTTTAAATCGGCTATCCGCCTGCACCATCGCACGTAGTAGAAAACTTCGACGCTGCATCTCTAATCCGGTCATCTGATCAAAACGCTTCCGTGCTTTTGGAGGCAGCTTTGCCAATATTTCTACCTCATCGCGCCGTAGAATCTCGGTCACCCAGCGCACCAAAACAGGAACGTCGGCGCGGGCAAGTTGCAAACGACCAGCATGCTCAATCGCCTGCTCTTCCTGCCGCGCGATGAGTTCACGTACACGCTCCAGCCTCGCCTCTCTATCCAACGAGAGTAATTCGTACCGCTCATTCGCCGGGAGCACTTTCAGCCAATCAGAATAACGCTCTACGACATCGTTGAGATGGGCTACGTCCGCGTCTTTTCGTAGCTGACTTTGCAGTTGACGCAACGCTTGTCGATCCGCCTCCTCGAGTGCCAAAAAACGCTCATATTGGGATTGCATCTGCTGCTTGTCGGAAGCATTCATTTGGCTCACATGCAATTCAAGTTCATCCACTGAAAGCATTGCCTGAGATTCTCTGCCTGAGGCCACTTCGTCCCGAGAAAAATAACCAACGCCCTGCAACGCTTTCAAGAATTGCATGCTGCCTATATGGGCATAAACATCCATGTTTTCAATTACTTCGAGATCTTGAACCAAATATCGATTGTCGCTCTCGAAATAAAACATCAAGAGCAGATATCCCAACACGCATCCCAAGCAAAGCGTTACCCCAAGTAACATCTTCTTCAACAAATGTTTCCGTGGCGCAATAAGACCGGCTTCTTCCACCGCTTGCTGTGCGGACACGACAACCATGTCAACCGTACTTTGCGCAAAGTCCTCTGAGACTTCACTGGTGGGCAACACATCGAGTAATTCCCATGCGTGCTGTAACTTCTGGAGTTGCTGTCGATATTTGCGGTCTTCTGAAATACGTCGCTCGACAAGGATTGCCGCAGCACCATCTAACTCGCCATCGAGATAAGCAACGAGCTCCTCTTCGACAGTAAGATCTTCTCGCTCGCTAAACTGCGGGGCATTGAGAGGACGATTATTCATCGGGACCAACACCTCCCAATTCGTCTACCGAGGACCTAGGCAAGACACCATCTTGCATGTACGGCTCCAAGGCATCTTTGAGATTGACCCGGGCGCGGGAAAGTAACGACTTCACTGCCGGAACGGTGAGCTCCATCGTTTCGGCAATTTCGACATAGCTCATTTCCTCAAATTTACACAGAAGCAACGCCATGCGTTGCCGGTCACTAAGCGACTGAATCGCCGCACGCACCACAGCGCCGCGCTCCGACGCATCGACTTGCCTGGTTGGCATCAAACCGCTCTCGGCAATCGCCATCCCCTCCAAAGGTTGCAGACTTGTCGTCGAACCGGCAGAGGCTATGTTTACCTCCTTACGTCGCGAACGAGAACGTTGAGAGTTACTGGCAAGGTTGTTGGCAATCGTGAACAACCACGTCGAAAACTTAGCCCCTGGCTGATATCGCTTGCGAGCTCGAAAAACACGCAGAAAAACTTCCTGAACAAGATCTTCAGCCTGCCCGCGCCGGCCGACCGCGTGCTCGAGCACAGAAAGCAAGCGAGCCTGATATCGCAACACCAACTCTTCAAACGCTGTAGCATTGTCATCGCGCACCTGAAGCATCAACCGCACGTCGGGGTCTTGCTGCGCATATCGTAGAGCTGTCGTGTCCGTCACCATCACAAAAAGTAACCCTCAAGGACTCCGCAGAACCCACCACAAAGGTATCCTTAGTGGCAATTACGGGTGAACGCGCGTCAGTCTAAACCATCCTATAAAACAGCACTAGCGACTAATTCCCCACCATTCCCTTAACACAACAAAAATCTAACCCCGCAAAACGAAACAAGTTTCGCTAGATTGGAAAAGCCGACCATTTTGACGGAAAGCCCCTGGCATTGTTTAATGAGTGACGTTTGTTCAGATCGCCCGTGCGATCTCAGGTATTTGCGGTCTCTCCTATTTCCCCACCTATGATCCTGCTTCCACAAATTCCGCCAACGTTCGAAATTGGCCAAATCGTCAGACATCGACGATACGGCTACCGTGGCGTCATTGTTGCTTATGACCTGACTTGCCAAGCTCCCGAATCTTGGTACCAAAACAACCAAACACAGCCTGATCGCTTTCAACCCTGGTATCACGTTTTGGTCCATCGAAGCTCAGAAGCCACCTACACAGCGGAATCCAACCTGAAAGAAGAACAGCTCCTACACCCGATAAGTCATGCCTTAATTGAACAATTTTTCCACAACTTTGACGGTGTCCGATACGTCCGTAATGCCACATCTTGGCCCGGCTGGGAGTAGAAGCCGGATCTTTTTTACAAGGACGGCAGTTTTCGATCCTCTATGGCGAATTTGAAATTTCACTTTAGCCTTTCGGCTCTGCTGAGTTCAATGACCATGGTCGCCCTCGCGATTGTTGCCTCTCGTCGTTTCCTTTTGACGGCCTTAACGCTCGAAGGGGTCATCGCCGGGGGCTTGCTCTTACTCCTCGGCACGGCCGTAGGAGACGTCATCGCCACTCAACCTAAACCACGGCTGATCGTCATTATCATGAGTTCTCTTTTTTTGATTTTGCTTACCAACGGCATGATTTCTCATTTTGGGGACGACATGTTGACGTGGGGTTTTTTGTGTATGAATCTGGGACTATTGACAGGAGCGTTCTTCAGGTAAGCGGTTTTTGCACCGAATTCAAATAACAAAGAGGCTCCGCAAGAAATGCTCAGGCACAACCATTCTCACTGCATGGTACGTCTCAGCTGGCCGCAGGCAGCATTGATTTTATCGCCCTTGCGTTGTCGAAATTGAATATTCAAACCACCGTCTTCCAAAATCTGACGGAACCGTTTTTGTGAGGTTCCTGAAGGAGTCTTGTACGGCAAACCAACAACCGGGTTGTAAGGAATGACGTTCAACAAAGCACTCCGACTTCGCAATAAGGAAACTAATTCTCGCGCGTGCTCTTCTTGATCATTGATATCAGCAAGCAGCACATACTCATAAGTCAATCGACGGCCGGAAACATCGTAGTACCTATCTGCAGCAGCGAGGATTTGATCAATCCCAAGGTTTTTATTAACTGGAACAAGTTCCGTCCGTAGAGAATCGTTCGGCGCGTGCAAAGACACGGCTAATTGAAAGCGGCAATCTTCGTCCGAGAGTCGATCGATCGCTTTTGGCAAACCCACTGTAGAAATCGTGATTCGACGCGTACTGATTCCCAGGCCGTTTTGATCCGTAGCCAACTCCAAGGCGGGTAGCAACTGATCTAAGTTGGCAAGTGGTTCCCCCATTCCCATCACAACAAGATGGCTCAAACGCTCTGCGGCCGGTAACAAGCGTTGCAAACGTAACATCTGTTCGACAATTTCTCCACGACTCAAATTTCGATCAACTCCGTTCAGGCCGCTGGCACAAAACACACACCCCATCGCACAACCTACCTGTGTGCTAACGCAGATCGATCGGCGCCGACCGTCCCTCAACAAAACACACTCAATCGTGCCGCGATCTTCAAATTGAAGTAGCAACTTCTCGGTACCGTCTTCAGCCACCGTATGCCGTGCAATACTTCCGGACCAAATCGCAAAGTCCTTGGCCAAGTCATGCCGCAGCGCGGCCGGAAGGTCCGTCATTTCATCAAAACTGTCGGCACGACGATAATACAGCCATCTTTGAATCTGCGCAGCGCGGTAGCCAGCGTGACCACGATGCCCCAGCCATTCACTTAGCTCACCATCCGAGAGTGTGAGGACATGCTTCATGCAGAAAACTCTTCAATACCCCGTTTTAATTCACCACTCTCCAACGCTGCCTCAAACTCTGCCAAATCAGAAAACACAAGATGACTGCAAAATCGAATGGCCCAGTTATGCTTGAGTGGGCTAATGGCGACCACCACGGCCCGGCCGTGCTCATGGGCTTCCCACATTTCGATCGCCGTTCCCATCGAGGCTTCCGGAACGAAGGCAACAACAACATCCACTTCGCGACACATGCGGTTATGGCGATAAAACACTTCTCGCCCCAGATTCGCATCGTAGGAAATCGAGTCGTGATGATTCGCACGCGGGTCATAAATCTCCGCACCTGGAAATCCTTCCGCCAAACGATCCGCGAGGCGCGCACGATATTGCTGATCGTGGAGGAGCGTCCCGGCCTGAGAACCTTGCATGATTCCCGCGATAAAAATTCGCATTTCCTGTCGCCCTACTCATCTTTTAAAACCCTCGGCAACCTGCCGATCGTCACTGCGTCTATCGTCACTTCTGGCTCATTACGTTAGGATAGGTAGTTGCTAGATACCTGCAAGGTGATATCCAAAGGAATCGTCTGTCGATGAAAAACAAGGAACACCAAACCTCGCTTGTTTGCGAACCGAATCGCCGCCGGGCGTTCGATTTGGTCATGAAGCTCATGTCGCTTCCCGGAAAAAGTGGAGAAGAAGGAACGGTTGTTGACTACGTCAAACAACGGCTCGTCGCGGCCGGAGCGAAGAAGTCACAGATCCTCTCCGATTCTGCCCATCGACGTACCATCCTAACAGGTCAAGTAGGAAATCTTGTCCTGAAACTTCCCGGCACACAACGCAGCCCCCGGCGACTCCTTGCTTCTCACCTTGACACGGTCCCTATTTGCGTTGGCTCGCGGCCCCAAAAACAGGGAAAACTGGTCCGCTCAGCCGATCCCGCTACCGGGCTCGGCGCCGACAATCGAGCAGGGGTTGCGACCATTCTTTGCGCAGCTCTGGAAATCCTAGAACGAAACTTACCACACCCCCCCTTAACCTTCTGTTGGTTCGTACAAGAAGAAGTTGGCTTACAAGGATCACGATTCTTGAAAAAAAGTATGTTAGGAAACCCTCGACTGGCTTTTAACTGGGATGGTGGCGTTCCCACCAAATTGACAATCGGTGCTACGGGTGCTTATCGACTGAAATTCGATATCCGAGGAGTTGCCAGCCATGCTGGTGGAGCTCCGGAACGTGGCGTGAGTGCCATTGCAATCGCAGCCTTGGCAATTGCAGACCTGCAGCGGGGAGGCTGGCACGGCGATGTTCGCAAAGGGCAACGGCGAGGCACAAGTAATGTCGGTTTCATTCTCGGGGGCGAGGCTACAAATGTCGTGACCGATCATGTCTCAGTGAAGGCCGAAGCCCGCAGTCATGATCCCAAGTTTCGTCTGCAGTTGTGCCAACAGATTGAGAAAGCATTTCAAAAAGCAATCCGACAAGTGAAGAGCATCGATGGCAAAAAAGGGAGCGTCAGCATCCATCGACAATTGGATTACGAGTCGTTTCTGCTTGATTCCGATGAACCTTGCGTTGTCATAGCAGAACAAGCGATCGCTGCCATTGGGGAACAATCGGAACGCGCTGTTGCCAATGGAGGTATTGATGCAAATTGGCTTTTCCAGCATGGGATCCCCACCGTCTCCATGGGATGCGGTCAGTTAAACCCACACATGGTTTCCGAAGGGCTCGACATTGATCAATTTCACACGGCCTGTCGTATTGCGCTGCGGTTGGCAACGAAGACGGAGGTGTAAGCCATGGAAATGGATGACGAACTTTGCCTCTGCTTTCATGTCACCAAACGTAAAGTGGTAAATTACATTCGCATCGAGAGACCCGTGCGCGTCGCCCAACTGAGTGACTGCTATGGAGCTGGTACCGGCTGTGGCTGGTGCCGTCCGTTCCTGAAAAAACTATTTGACCAAGCGCGGAAGAAAGGTGAAATAAACGCCGACCAAGAATTGTTACTGACGTCTGGCGACTACGCCGATGCCCGCTCACGTTATATTGACGAAGGCCACGGTACCCCACCTGCGGATGCGGAATGACCCGCACCACCGGCCTTCTATCCAAATCTCTGTAAATTCGTTAAAATATCACGCAACCTTTTTGTCCCCCCCGTAGGGGCATGATTCCCGTTGTCCGCGTTTTCCCAGAATGAACCAAAATGGCCCGTAAAGTCGTAAGTCGTAAGGCATTGCGTGAAGAAGCTGAGGCAGCGAATAACGCTGAGGCCACCACCAAAAAAGCCAAAAAGAAAAAAGCAGCCAAACGCAAGAGTCGTAAAAAGGCGGATATTGACGTCCGCATGAAACTCTACTGGGGCGTTTTCAGCCAGTCGCTCAAACGCGTGGCACTGTATGAGTTCAATCAGAAAAAACAAGCTGACAAAAAAGCGGAAGATCTTAGTAAATCTGGCAAGTCACCGCACTTTGTCCAAAAAGTTAAAGAAGCAGTAGAAGAAGACTAGGTCAGGGCCCCGCGCATCTCGAAGAACGCGTTCTCGGCAATCCTTGCCTACAGAATGCCTGTACCTGAAAAAGTGCCTGCGCAGTAGCCTTCGACTCGGTGTGCTCTACTCCTGAGTTG
>JAKVBY010000036.1:2301-14183 GCA_022446825.1 Pirellulaceae bacterium | reverse complement strand
ATTTGTTGCCCGCCAACTTGAAGAATCAAACAAGCGAGTCGTCGAAACCGTTCGGCCCATGCTAATCGGAAGTCATGCGTTCGCACGCTATGTCTTACTACAACGGGCAGCGCACAGGAATGTCGAAGTCCAAGTCCTAGAAACCGTGGTGAACAGCCGGCGTTATCGTGTTGAACTAACCGCTTATGAAAAGACCATTGAAGCTGAACATCCACTCGTCCTTCATCGAGACCAAGCCTATGCCGTGGCCGCAGGATTAGATTTCCAACTCAGCAGTGACGAACTTGACAGCACAACGCCAAACCTCGACAAGCCAGTGAATCCACCCGCCGCACAAGACCATTGAGAAGATGAAACGTCGATGAATGAAATCAAGACACAACATCTGAAGCTGGCTTTGGCCGTATTCAACCTGGTGCTGATCACGTATCAACTGTTGTTTAACTTTGGCGAGTCGTTCGCCTGGAACAAAGTTGAGTAAGATAGGAAGACTTAGCTTAAATGGCTTAACCTCGATCTCAAATAAACAGGCGAATAGCTTGAGGAAAGTTGATATAAGGCTATCTCTAGCTGGCTTAACGTCAATCACTGACCAGCAGGCCTTCAGCTTAGCTAGAATATCGTTAAACCTAGTGATATCTGATGCCTGTCATAACCTGGTCTACCAAATGGCAGGGAAAAATAAATACTTAATAAAAAAAGCTTCCGAGAGATAATATTACAACTACTTTGCCAAAAAGAAGCTCTTCAACCGCTCATTAATAAATACAAGAATCAGTAACGCCACCACATTTCCTTGCCCGGTGGTAACCGCGACTCCACGTGGTGAATGCAGATTATTACCAACCGCCCGTTCGAATCGTTAACGTCTTACTTCCCAGGTTCCAGCAGATGTGATTGTGATGATGCTGGAATCCATGCTTGAGCCGATACTAACCGTACTATTGCCCTCCTTGTCCACGTTGGTTTTGATCGTGCGAGCGACTTCACGGGCTGGCTGGCCTTCATCAAACGGGACCAATACGCTCAAGAAGACTTCGGTCGTACTAGCTTTCAAGACCGCCTTCGCGTGGGAGTTTTGCGTTGGGTAGTATTCGAAACCCAGCGGACGCGAAATGTCAGCTGAAGTGGCGTGCGCTGTAACACCGAAAGTTCTTCCTTCACCCGGATGAATCCATAGGAGAATTCGCTTCGGCTTTGTTTGCCACCAAGCATGGTCCCATGCCGGAGCGTCGAACCAGTTGCGTTTGGGATCGTGCTGCACTGGCCCGCGGTCGGACCTGTTATCTTCTTGCCAATTTGCATCGGGTCGCAATAACCAACAGGGACCAGCGAGATAGCCATCGACGTATTCCCCCGCTTCGTAAGAATCACGTACAACGAGGTAACCTTCGCGAGTCAATACCGTTTGACGCGTCCAGCGACTGTGTGGTCCGAAGTAATTTCGATAACGAAACTGCCCAAAGGAATCTTCATTGTGATTTTCAGATCGAAGCGACTCGCGTTCGAGGATCCCGCCGCGTGCATCGTAGGTCAAGTATTCCATGCGATCGTTCAGTTTAAAACCTGCTTGATGCCCGCCGCGTGTGCCTATGTTGTTGCTGCCAGAAGAAATACGGCCGTTGTGATCGATGATCAGGCGCGTGTATTCGTTGGCTGCATTAAAAGTCATGCCGATCTTTTCCAGACGTACCGAGTAGCGAACATCCTTCTTTCCACGTATACGAATCGCTGGCCCTTGAGGACCGTCTATAAAGGATACAAATTCATTGACCGGATCGCCGCCTTTCCACACGACCTCTTTTTCGCTTTCCTGGCTTTCGGCCATCATTACAGTAAAGCTCGTCGGGGCTTGCTTCCAAGATGAAATCAGTGGGAAGTCACCATTGGGGCCGGAGAGACGCGGAATTCCAAATTCAACGACGGAATCAACCAACTGGAATTCAAGTGACTCTAGGCGAAAATCGTTGTTTAGATACCAATAGCCATCCATGTTGCCGTGTGCGTAGCCGATCTTGGCATCGTCTGACCGGCGGAACAAACCGACCATGGAATCGTAGTTCCAGCGACGAGAGTCGGGGCCATGACGACTGTTGAGTAGACCCGGCAGTGGCATCGAAGCCGTCTTCCAAGTGCCGTACGGAATATCGCCGGCGCGCCCAGTCACAAAATCGACCGCCGGATGCTGTACCCACAGGGCGTCATAGGCTGCAGGACACGTCATGACGTTGCTGTTGTACTTGCCGGAAGTATGCAGGAACTTTGCGCCATGAGCGGCGTACTCGTAGAGTTGCCCCATGACGTCGTCGTTGTAGTGCATGTAGTTGTTGTTGCGGTCGTATAGGTAGAACGACGCGAAGGGCTTTCCCGATTCACGACTCGGACAAAGGTAAAGCCGCTCGGGCACGTCATGTTTCCCCTTACTGTAATAACCGACCTTCGAACCGCCGTTGGGAGCCTGCGGTTCCATTCCTTGTTTAATGAACCAAGCATAGCGCTGCTTGTAAGCGGCCATGTACTCTGCCGGAACGTCGCGATCTGTCGGCGGCCGGCCGCCGAGACTCGCTTGCTCTGATGCCCAAAGAAACTCGGGAGATTCGAACTCCTTCGCCAGTCGATACCAAACGTGGGCGTCGTTGTGGTCGCCGTTATAATAGGCGGCATCCCACGGATTCGAGTAGGCTTTATCTCGATCCGTCACGACAAACGAACCGGAGTTCGGATTGCCTCTTACACCGCCTCCGTGAACGTAGTCAAGGTATCGCCGTACGTGGCCATAGACGAAGTCCCGTTCCGATTCAAACTTATTCAACCCTTCTGCCATGTCCAGAAAGCCGTCAAGATAGATCGGTCCATAGGGGAAATAGTTGGTTTCTGTCGTGTCGCCGTATTCCTTCACCTCTCGCCAAAGGGCATCTAGCCAGCGGCGGTGACGAGTTGCCTGGGGCAAGTCCGGAAAACTCTGCAATGCGATGGCCGGACCTCCGTTCATTCCATAAGGGCGGTTGTTAGCGCCTCGCTCTACATTCTCGTAATCGAAACTCTTTGATAACGCCTCGCTAACAATCTTGCGAAACTTCGCCTGTTCCTCTGCGGTAAGCATCTCTTGTCGCATGAGTTCCTCATAAATCCGCAAGCGGCCGCCGCTGCCCCACGCGCCGTGTCCCGAAAAGAAGGTCTTATAGGATCCGTCTTTGCCTTCGCGATCGAGAATGCTCCGAAAATAGGCTTGCAGAATAATGATCGCATTTTTCTCTTCTCGGCCGCCGTCGATATATCGTGACAGTAGCCGATCCCATTCCCACGCGCCGCGGTGTGCAGCGAACTGGCTTTTACGTACCGCCTCGGCCATGGCATTGATGTTTTTTACATTCTCGTAAGACGATCGTGGGTGGCCAGTCGCAAGATCAGTGGCTTCTTCAGCGGAATTTGTGGTTGTGAGAATAGCGATGAAGCTAATCACCAAAACTACTTGGTTTCTCTTATCAGTCATGCAATTCCAACCTTTGCAAGGTGACAGTTATTTACTTCGTGTTACCGACCACGTGCCGTCGCTGTGAATCAAGATCTGAACATCGCCGATTTCTGCAGAGAAAGTCCCTGTGTCGAGGATCGATGTTCTAATCGTCTTTGCGATTGCCTCTGGAATTTCATCTACGGTGTGAGGTGCAAATACGCTCAGAAACTGCTCGGTGTTGCCACTGCTGACAGATCGGTAACCGAACGTCGTAATGTTTGGCAAACCATCTTGGGTATGAGTTTGCTTGATCGATCCAAAGTTCATGTTGCCATCATCGTGCAGATGCAAAACTACTCGCATCTTTTCTTTTTGCCACCATGCATGATCAAGTGCCGGCGCATCAAACCAACTTCTCTTTTGCATTCCCACGGTGGTTTGCTCGTCGATTCCCAGATGCCAAACCAGCCCCGCCAAGTACTCGTCGTTAAGCGTGTTGCCCGGAGTATATGAATCCGCAACCACGAAATAACCTTCTGCAGTGAGAACAGATCGACGAATCCAGTGGCTTCCCGGTCCATAGTACTTTTCAAATGCGAATTGACCGAAGCAATCGCCCCTCTTGTTGTTTTCCGCTTTGAGCAACTTGGGGAGATGTTTGGTTGACCCCAGCCTCAGAAAATCACGATCTGTACCCTGTCGATCAGGATGCAAAGGAAAGGTATGAGTGTTGTGGAGCACCAGCAGCAGATCCAGACTTTCCTCACCCGTGCCTCCGCCTTTTAGTTGGTTGTCGGAATAAACATTGTTGTACTTTCCAGACGTGTGTAAGTACTTGGCACCATTGACGGAATATTCGTAGAGATGCCCGGTGATGTTGTCCAAGTGGCCATCTTTTTCGTCAAACAAGAAGAAAGCGGCGAAGGGCTTATGTGGGTCCCGACCGGAGTTCAAATACAAACGTTCCGGAATCTTGTGCTTTTGCGCACTGAGCAGGCCAACCGATGCTCGACTCGCAGGGAGTTTCGGCGTTATCCCATGTTTTATAAACCAAACGAATCGTCGATTGAAAACCGCTTGGTACGCGGCAGGCACTTTTCCGTCAGGTGGGCGGCCACCGAGGATAACTTGTTCGGCAGCCCAAAGGTATTCTGGACTGTTGTAGTGCTGGGCAAGTCGATACCAAAAGTGACCATCGCGGCTCGAAGTTTCGACTTGGTAATAACCGACATTCCAAGGGTCAGCATAGAGTGTTTCGAGGTCTTCTCGAACGCGAGAACCAGCGTTGGGGTTCCCTTTGACTCCGCCACCATGATTGAATTGCAGGCAACGTTGTCCGATCGAATTTATTAAGTCGCGTTCCGAGTGGATTCGACCAGTCGCTTCCGCAACATCCAACATCCCGTGAAGAAAGATGGGGCCATACGGGTAGTAAGTCCACTCGGTCCAATCACCGAATTCCGCCAAATGTTGCCAAATCCGGTCAATCCATGCCCGGGCCTCTCTTGCTTGTGGAGCATCGGGAAACAGTTTCAATGCCAAGGCAACTCCGCCTGCATTCCCAAACGAGTGGTTGTCAGCCTGTTGCGATCCGTCTGTGAAGTCCAAGAACTTTCGCTCCAGACTTTGATGGACAATTTGTCGAAAGCGAGTTAGTTCTTCGTCGGTCAACATTCCCTGGCGAGCCAACTCGTCATAAATCCGCATACGAGCGGCTCCGCCCCATCCGCCGTGATACCCACCGCCATGCAAATCGCGCTGCAACGTTCGGTTGCCGACTTCCAAGACACGCTCGCGTTTGTCTCCCTTCAACGTGGTGAAGAAGATGTACATCAGATCACCTTCGCCACTTTTCTCTAGCTTCCGATGCCAATCCAGGATCAGTCCGCGAAAAACGGCTTGGAGAATTTTGAGGGAGTTTTTATCGACGCGGCCTTCATCGACATACCGACATCGCAGACGATCCCACTGCCACCAACTCCGCGAAAAGGAATAGTGTTCGCTGGAAGCCAACGACTTCCGCAAAGCCGCCGCCATCGCATTGATGTCTTCCACATTGCTATAAGAGGGGCGTGGATGACCGGATAACAGATCTCCTTCATCCGCAAATCCAGTGTTTGTAGCAAAACAACAAACGCATATTAAAAGAAAATGCCGCATCGGTGTTGATCTCCAAGAGGTTGCAGGACAGGCACTCTTGCCTGACATACTGTCGTATTCCCAGCTTTTAGTATGTTAGCTATTTCAGTCTCCAAATTAGTGGCGGGCATTTTCTAGTAGACGGCAGACGAAGCTGCCTTGCTTCTTATACCTAGGTTTTAGTGTGGTATTTGTATCTTATGACCACAATTGGGACACTTTCCCTGCGTACCAGCTAAATACTTGTAAACAAAAACGGTTGAATTACAGTGGTCGCACTGAAATTGTCTTTCTGTGGAATGATTCCGGAGAGTATTGGGATTCAATGGCGGCGGGGTCTGACGAGTATTCAAATCAAAGGATGCTGGATCGAATGCATACGCAGGCTCACGGCAAGGGACAGGCAGTCTATCTGCCGGTTTGCGATCATAATCGGACATGCGTTAGTGGAAAATCTTGAAGTTAGAAACGGTTGACTCTAACCAATAAGGTGAGTTGGACTCTCCACCACCTCCTCGGAGTAGGATGCTAGATGAATTATTGTCGATCGTCACTGTACTTCTTGGATATGCATTAACGTCAAATCGCAATTTATTGCAACTGAATCCGCCAATCGCTGGCAGTCGCTGACTGTCCCAGAGGACTTCTTCTACTTCTTCTTTGTTGCTAGTAATTATTACACGTACAGATTCTGAACCATCATAGGACAGCATCACATGATAAGTTTCATTTTCTCGAAAGCCGATTGTAGAAACTTCGCGCACAACATAGCCATCAACGCCTTTGAATTCGAGAACCGGCCGTGATTGATTGGCCTAAATCCCTGCGTCGTGATCCTGTCTCGACCAGGTTAGGGTCAATTCCCCATTGCCGACCAGTGATACTGAGTTGTGGCCATAGAACCAGCATCTTCTTGGACTCAGATCAAATGTCATAGCAAATGCTTTTCCATTAGTGTCGTGAATTGATGTTGATGCGTTCGAAACATTGTTGCTTTCATCACGAGTAATGGCCATTTTGTCCGCCATGATTTTTAGATTAGAAACATCACCATTTAACGTTTCGTTTTTGAATCGCCTTGAATCAAGTGATGCTTCCACATCGAGCTGTTCAGACTTTAGTGGTGGTTGATAGTCGAGAACTGTATAACGCTCCGGTGCAAATTTTATATCTACATTTGACGTTCCCGGCGGAAGCCGATCTCGATATTCCGACCACGGTGTTAAACTAGCAATGACTTTGTTTGGGGCGATGCGTGTTCCATTTCGATCTCTGAATCTTAACTCAGTCTTAAATGCGGTTGATTCGCCAATGTTGCGCAGGGTGAAATGTTCGTTATTAGTCTGAACCTCCACAACTGGCCTTAGAAAGCAGTCCTCGATTGCTGAGTCGACGGCTTGAATTAGACGTGGCGGTACATCTGGGAAGAATCCAACGCACACATTTCCGGACAAGTGGATCTTATCATCTGAAAGACCCTGCGTAATTCCCGTTCTGTTCCGATCCAGTTGCTTCCAAGTCCTAATACCGCAATGCTTTTGTCCTTCAGCCCAGCATCTACAGCTGTTTGCCAACGACCAACAATTGTGCCGTCCCATCTCCAGTCAGACGTATAGGTTTCTACAAGAATTAGGTTGCTAGGTGGAGGCGTGGCGATCCTGGTAGCTTGCCTTGGTTTTCAGCCTCTTGAGTCTCTTCAAAAAGTAACCGCAGGGGTTGGTAAAACGCAACCGTGCAGGGCTGATCATGCCAAAACTGCCGCTAATTTTTCCTGCGTTGCCTGAGAAGCTAATTCCAGCTTTCCAAACCCTTCCAAAGCCCCGGCTTCCACAGCTTTGGCTTGATGTTCGGCAAAGTTTGTAATCATCATAATCGGCATTTCTGCAAACTTCTCGCAAGCTTTGATCTCCTTGATTACATCGAGGCCATCAGAATAATCTCGGTCAAGCTTGCGATTGACAAGTATTAGCGCAAAAGATTGGTTTGCCAATTGCTCCAACGCATCTTCCAGACCATGCGCTTGCACAACCTGCGCACCAAAGGAGGTATCTAACAAGCTGCGTATCGACGCATGATCGGGACTACAATTACCGATGTCGAGAACTCGCGTGGTCATTTCATGATCCCTTATTGTGCTGCGTCAAACAAGAAGCCCGGCTGCTTACCTGGAAAGTAGCCGGGCTTCTTTAATGATTCCCTGCGGTCAGAACGAACCGCAAAACAAGATAACTACTCAGCTCCGTCTTCGTCCGTTGGAGCGATCGCAAAAACATGGGTTTTGTTCGCGATAAACAGTACGTTATTTGCCACAATTGGTGTGCTGTAGACCGAGTTATCCATATTCGTCACATCGCCATCTTCGTTCGCATTAATCGGCACCCACTCCCGATCTTCCTCCGTGTCACCCTCTTCTAGTGGCAACGACTTCATGGCAACATGTGGATCAGCAGACAAGTTAAACACCGACACATCCCCATCTTCGTCACCAATGTAAACATGATTTTCCACAATCATCGGTGACCCCCAAGCTGCAGCTAACATATCGTGCGTCCAATGCATTTCACCCGTTGTGGCATCTAAGCAATGAAACAAGCCACTAAAATCGGCGATAAACAAAAGATCGTCTTTGATTGCCACCGTGCCACAACTACGGTGCATTTCCTCTTCAAAGTCAAGTTCGCCATCGCCATTCTGATCACCACCGTTATAATGCCACACCACCGCCGAGTCTGGGTTATCGACAGCCACTTCACCTTCTTCTTCGATCACAGCTTGCAAACGGCGGTGTTCAATGGCGACCCTCTCATCACCTTCAACCTTCATTGCTAATTCAGCACTCACGTCGCTCCCGTCTAATTTTTTCACTGGATCAAGACACCAGAGGTGACCTTCGCCCTCACCATGTTCCGGGTCTTGCCCGACGGCAACATAAACCTTTTCCTTGTAGATAACGGGTGTCGCAATAATATTATTACGTGTCCCGCGCCCTCCGAGAATCCATTTGGACGCCTTGGGGTTCGCATCAAACTTCCAGAGCAACTTAGGCTTACCGTCGATGCCCTCGTCGCCTTGAAAACTATAAACCCAGCCATCTCCACCACCGAAGATCACTTGAACGACTCCTCCCAGTTCGGCAACGGCTGGCGAGGACCATTGGCCGTGCAGAATATTGGCAGCCGGCGAACTGTCCGTCCACAAGACTTCTCCAGTATGCTTATTCATCGCGATGAAACTCGGAGCATCAGGCGACGGCAAGTTAATGTGCGATTCATCCAAACCATTCGACGTATTGACAAAAAGAATGTCGCCATGGGACGTCACCGAACAGCTACACATATTATGCTGTGAGACCTCTAATTCTCGCATCATATCAAAGGACCAAATCACATCGGCCTCGTGCTTATCTGCAGGCGTGATGATTTTGAAGACGCTTAACTTAGGCCCGACAGCCATCGCCAAAAACTCGCGTTCGACATCACCCAGCGTAGCCTTAATAGACCAACGGTTTTCGCCCGCACCAGGTCCCACCACAACCTCTGCCGGTAATTCCGCCTCCGTACGTGTAAATTGTTCTCTCAGAAAGTCGTTTAACTCGCCGTTATTTAAAACGGCGATTGCCGGACCAACCTGATCGTCTTCCGCAACTTCGTTACGGCGGATGTCGAACAAGCGGCCTTTCTCATCGACAATCGGACCATCATTTTCACCGTCATAGAATCCTTCCGCATCAACACAACGTACTTCACCGCGGCTCGTCACAAACCACACATTATTCCCTTCGACCAATGGCGCACAACAAATGCCTTGCAAAGGCCAGTCGTGTACTCGGCCGGTAGAAAGTTTTTCGCTGGAATGCTGCCACAGAAATTCCCCCGTTTGCTCGTCAAAACACAACAAACAACCGAGATCGACCTTTGCGGGATAGCGGGTCAGGTAACCACCGCTGTTGTTGGTACCGATGTAGAGACGGCCTCCTGCCACAACTGGGTTACCATAAGTTTGACTTCCCACGCGCGAGACCCATTTAATATTTCGGGCCTTCGGAGTTTTCCATTCGCCAGTCTCTTCGTCCTGCACACCATCTTTGATCCACTCGGATGTTTTCCGATCAAAACCTCCCGTCTGCCAATCGGTCGGGATGTTCGTTCCTTCTGGCGTGTTATTACGCAAGGAATTGATTCCCCACTGCGGCACATCGTTGGAAGCTAAAACGGCATCTGTAGGCTCCTCCAATTCAACTTTGGCCACACTCTCCGCAGCCTCGTCATCTGCGGCTGCGGAAGCAGCAGGTTCCGCTTCAGGTTCATCGGCCGGCGGTTCCGCACTCGGGTCTGTCGCTGGCTCGCTTGCCGGCTCAACAACTGCCTCCTCACTCTGAACAACGGGCGCTGAGGTCGTATTGGAGTCCCCGTGTGGCGGTAACCCAATCGCCGCGTCCGTGGCATTAGAATTCGTTGTCGTGGTGTTCGAGTTGGTGGTATTGGACGAACCGGCACCATCCATTTTCTTCGCAGCTGGTGGCTTACATCCCGGAATGATACTGGAGACAAGCAGGCCAAAAACGAAGGTCATTGCCAAGGTCATTAACACTCTAGTATTTTTCATGTGTCGATTTCTCTCCATGATGTTCACAATTATTGTTACCAATAAGTGACTTCGGTAGAACTCTCCACCAATGAGTCACATGGCAACATCATTCTTCGTTTGCCACAACCTTAATGTTGTCCAACGTAATTTCTGCGTCCTTTGCATTACCAAACAAACCGGGACTACCGGTGAGATTCGGCACTTCGTCAGTGGCTTCCAACTGCCAAGCAGTTGGCTCATCCTCATCACGCGGCCACACTTTTCCACGCAGGACGGCAATAGGACTGCCATTCCCATCGTCCTCAATCGCTGCTTGAAATTTCACGGTGTACCAAGTATTGGCCTCCCATTTCAAATCTACGGTGCGTGCCATGCGCCGCTGCGTCACCCACGTTCGAATCTCTAACTGCTGGTACTCACCTTTCAAGTCCATTGTATAACCCTGCGCAATGAGTCCAATATCTGGCAACTTGCCATTCTGAAAAGCCCCTCGCACATCCGCCTGAATCGTGTAGTTCGACAAATCTGAATGGCCAAACCAGCAGCGACTGCGGGCGCCTTTAGGAATGGTCGTAATCTTGACCATGGCATTGCTTCCATCCACCTCTCGCAACACATGACGATAACGAGCACCGACCCATGTAACGGGCAAAGTTTCAGCAGAATCAAAGTCAATTGTCCAGGGCAAATCCGGGACAATACGAATGCGGGACCGACCCTGCATACCGGCATATGAAACCTTAACGATCGTCGCCGCTTGCGATGAGACTCCAGTTGCGGAGTACTTTCCTCCGGCAGAAATTTCGCCGGGTCCCTCCAGAGAAAATTCTGCATCCTCAGCGGTCGCCAAGTACTGACCACGTTCATTAAACAGGTTTACGGTGAATTGGTGCACAGCATCCGGTTTGGTCAATACTTCAGCCGGCACCACCTGGACCCAAGCCACTTTCTCGTCTTCTCCAGCAGGCGGCTCTACGACGGGCTCTGGGAGCGGCTCGAAGGATTGCTCCTGAGTCGCATCGTGTAAACAGTAAATCCCACCCGTAGTTGTCAAATAAAGGCGTCCATGCGAAACAATCGGTGAAGCATAGACCTCTTCGCCTCTCGGCAAGCGTCCTTTCTTGGTGATCTTTGCACCCCGTCGTTGGTGCGGCTCAAAAATAGCGTAGGCGCTCGTCGTAAACGCATAGATCCTGCCATCGGCAAGCAATGGACTCGATCGCAAAGCCGTCCCTCCGATCGAAATTGGTCGCCCCACGGCAACTCCCGTATCTGCCTCCAGGACGTGGAGTTTGCCACGATCATCAAAGCAGTACAGACGATCCTCAACCAAAAGAGGTGAGCTTTTCCCCATCATTAGTTCGTCAACCTTCCAAAGTTCACCGCTCTTGGTAACGTCGCCGCTCCCCAGAGCGTTGATCGCCGCCACGGCTCCCATCAGATTTCCTTCAATGTTCTCCTCGCTGTGGCCTGTGAACACCCGCTCCCCCGCAACCAATGGCGAAACATTTAAGCCCCGACGGGAGAATCGATAATTCCAGACAGGCCGACCTGTGCGAGCCTGCAAGGCCCACACGCCGCCATCACCAGACCCGAAAACAATCACCTTTTGCCCCCCGAGCACGGTTACGGTCGGAGAGCTATATGTGGTGTCATAGGGCAACAACCGGGTACCGGTGAACCAGACAACCTCACCGGT
>JAKVBY010000036.1:0-2201 GCA_022446825.1 Pirellulaceae bacterium | reverse complement strand
TCAAACCACTCGTTAATCAAACCACTCGTCAGTCTTGTCGAATTTAGGAAAGACAACGATCAACACCTTCATCTTCCCAATCGCCCGATGCCGCGTGCCAGGTCGAATCATGACGCACATGCCAGGCGCAACCCCAATCTGTTCTTCATCAAGCTGCATTTTTGCATGCTCGTCACATTCTAGAAAGTAGTAAGTTTCCGTTAATTTCTTGTGATAGTGAAGTGCAGCATCCGCTTTGATTTCCGTAACATGCACGGTTCCCGGAAAATCTTCCGTCTCTGCAAACGCCCGACGCGCCGTACCGCAAGGACACGACACACCCGGCAAATCCGCAAAATTTACGACTTCGAATCCCGACTGAACGGCGCCGCGCGACATGGGCTAATAATCAGTTGAAGGCGTGAACGTAGCAAAACAGGCGTGAAAAGCGTCGCTTTATATTACCAAAGAATCGATATAACGGCTACAACCGCCCCAGCTTGTCAAACGCTCTTCGTGGTCGTCCCGGCGATCGACTGCCATGGTTAATTACCGCCGGCGGGCTTTTTTGCGCCATGCACGCAGCCCACAACCACTTTCAAAGCGTTTTTTGGCGTTGCAATCCGACCGCCTTTCCTACCTTCCTTTACCCTTAGATACTGCCTAACAGTTGATGTGAACCACTTGCCAAAAATTCTTCCTCAACCTTCAAGGCGTCCTATAAAACTCGCCGATAGCGAATATGACAATCAAAGCCATTGCCAAGTCGGAGACGACTTAACGATGGTTTGTCCCCTGTTCCGGATTCGATTGTTTCGAGCTAAGGAATTGCTCGCCCGGTTCAGGAAACTTTCACACCGTGTGATTTGCGGGACAACACCCACACCTTTCCCGCTTTTGGACCTAACCCACCTGGCTCCCTGGATTGTTCCTGCTTTTCAGAATCAATTCTGCGTTCCCTGGTTCTTTGACTGCTTCGGCATTTAAAGCACACTCGAAACGTAAAAGCCTCGTAGGAAAGTGCCGTTCGAAAGTTCCATCGTATTAAGGAGACATGGCTCTATGAAGTGGAACACATTAATTGGAACGTTGGTACTCGGGCTTGCGATGAGTACTCAAAGCTTCGGTTTCGGCTTGCTGGACCGGATGCTCGGCGCCAATGGTTGCGGATGCGACAGCAACTGTTGCGAAACTGGTTGCGACGACGGCGGCGAAGCCGACTGTGGTTGTGACAATGGCGATGCCGACGACTGTGGTTGTGACAATGGCGAACCCGCCTGCGGTTGCGACGATGGTTGCGCAAAGAAATGTCGAAAAGGCTGCTCGCTCTTCAGTAGCTTGAGCCGAAAAAACAAGTGTTGTGATGATGGTTGTGATGACGCCGATGAAGCCGACTGTGGTTGCGACAATGGCGACGCCGACGACTGTGGCTGTGACAATGGCAATGCCGACGACTGTGGTTGCGACAATGGTTGTGACGCCGCAGACGATGGATGTGGTTGTGACAATGGCTGCCAGAAGAATCGTTGCAAGAAGCTTGGTCTCCTCGACGCCATCTTTGGTAGCCTCAAAAAGGGCTGTGACGATGGCTGTGACGATGGCTGTGACGATGGCTGTGACGATGGCTGTGACGATGGTTGCGATGACGGATGTGACAGTGCTGCACCCGTAGAAGCCGGCGAAGACGCTGACTCTGCAGCCCTCCCACCAGCTCCTGTTGTTGATCCTTCGGCTGCTTTGCTGAAGCATCACAAGACCGTCCAAACAACCGCGAAATTGGTTCGCTAGGCGAAGCATTTCGAGGATGGGTTTTCTGGAACGGTCTGTTCGGGTTTCGCCTGAACAGACCGTTCTTTTTTGCGCCCCACGGGACTCCTCCAGGTCTGCCAGAGCGAGCGTTACATGAAATAACGACCGCTCTTTACCCTGTCCAGAGGCCGCTTTTCATCAGACGAACTGGCGACTAGCGAGCCAACTCTGGAACTTTCCCAACCACCCACATCGGCGTCCCACCGTCCCACGACGTGGAGTACCGGCGGTAAAGACATGTAGAGAGATGGCAGCCTTGACCACGAACTTCCCTGAATTACCTGGACTGCCAACGATCTCAAGACGCCACGAGGCTGATTAATTCGGAAAACTCCGACGTGGATTCTGTAAAGCATGTCGGCGGCTGCGGAGCCGAGACATGCTCACAGCCTTCAACCGCTCCACGGACTTGC
>JAKVBY010000035.1:95345-97556 GCA_022446825.1 Pirellulaceae bacterium | reverse complement strand
CCTGACCTTCTGGCTGCCAGCCAGACGCTCTCCCAACTGAGCTAATCCCCCTAAAATGTGAACCAGGGAAAATGTTTAATCGTATTCCCGGATCCGTGAGTTTAATCTAGAGTCTGTTCCTTCACCATGTCTGAAAAAACCTATCAATGCCTTTCTTAACTGTCAAGCATAGTTACCCTCTGCTCGACGTTTACCCGCCTAAGAAAATGTGGAAGAAAACAGTCTTCAAAATTTTAAGGTTCTCGCTACCCGTGGCGATCATTGCATGGCTGCTCTACTCCGTCGATGAGCAGCAGCTGCAGGATTTGCAATCCCGAGAAAAAGACTGGGGACAACTATCGGTAGCCTACCTGATCGCACTCACGGCGACCTGCCTGACCTTCGTCCGCTGGTACATCCTCGTCCGTGCACTGGACCTGCAGTTTCGACTAAAAGATGCATTTCGCTTGGGATTTCTAGGCTACTTATTTAATTTTGTCTCGATCGGGGTTGTCGGTGGCGATTTATTCAAAGCGATCTTCATCGCCCACGAACAACCGGGCAAACGGCCGGAGGCCGTGGCTACTGTGGTGGTCGATCGCGTCATCGGGCTGTATGGACTCTTGGTTTTGACAACTATCACCATTCTCGTGAATGGCATCCATTATCTTGGTGGGTCGCCAAACGGTGACCTCGACGTCACGATGATCTGTCGATCAACGCTTTTTGCGACGACGGTTGGAACCATTGGGTTGATCGCGGTGCTCATTCCCCGTGTTACCCAGAGCCCGTTAATTCGATGGGTCGGAAGCCTGCCGAAAATTGGGGGTATTCTGGAGCGTTTAATCGATGCCGTACAAATGTACCGTCTACGCGCACCGATATTGCTTGGTTCATGTGTCATGAGTGTCGCCACGCACGCCATGTTTGTGATTTCCATTTATTTGATTGCCACAGCCCTTTATCCACAAACTCCGTCTATCGGTGCCCACTTTATCATTGCCCCGCTGGCAAACGCAGCCGCCGCCTTGCCGTTTACCCCAGGTGGTTTAGGAGTCTATGAGGCAACCATGGACGCGCTTTACCACATCATTCCCGGAGAGGGAAATGCCAGCATCGTATCTGGCTTTATTGTCGCCTTAGCGTTTCGCTTTGTGACGATTCTGGTGGCCGCCTTCGGGGCGATCGTCTATTGGACAAGCCGTCGAGAAGTGAAAGAGTTGATGCGCCAACCTTAAACACTGCTGCCACAAGTTTCACGAAGGATGTCGTTTGCTGTGCCCGCTACTTCTGAGCGGCAACACTCTTCTCCGGCGACGGACTCGTCCATGCCCAGCGTCTATACGACACACCTCGCTATGATTTTCATCCTCCCAGGAGAGCACTCGTCAACTTAGGAAGGCTCAAAACGCAAGCCTCTCGTGGCAGTCAATGCATGCCCGCCCGCGCCAAACACATCGAGCTATGCAGCCGCAAATGGCGCAGGAACTGAAAACCCTTTAGAGAAAGAAGACGCGGCTAAAAAAGCTGGTGGCGGAGCAGGTTCTTGAGAGAAAAACCTTCGAGAAACCTCACGGGGAAACTGGTAACCCTCGCACGCCGTCGACGTATAGACGTTGAAGTACGTCACTGTTTTGGCCGTGCTTAAGTGTCCCAGTGACGCGTTTTCCCGGTCCTCGATTAACCATTCAGTTCCCAGCGATAGGCGTCACCTCGATCGGACGATGGCCATCGTTTACTTCGTGAAATGCGCTCCTTCGCCAGATCGCGGCCTCGTTTTGGAGCAGACCGCATTCATCGTGAGTTGGTGGACCCAGACTTCCACCCCCGATTGGCAAGCTGTTCGTGACCCTATGGCGGACGACCCTCAGCCACCCTGAACGGTCACTCTCCGGTATCGTTTTGAGACACCCGTCTCACTTCGAGGCGCAGCCAACATCTGCAGCCGCGCCCCTATTTTACCTAATCTGACACCGGATCCTGAAAATGCGCGTCTGGTCCTTGCTAACTGAAACACGTGTTGTTTTTTCCGGTCAAATCCGACTTTGGCACAAGGAATGCTTTTCGTTACCTAACAATCCTCCCATGCAGCGAACAAAGCTCATTTAGAGAACAAAGTCACACTCAGCTATTGAATGAAGTACTGGAGCTCACACAATGCGACGACTAAAAAAGAAACACCCGCAGGGAATCTTGCGAAATTTGCTCGGTCAGAGTGGACTGCAGAATCAA
>JAKVBY010000035.1:43985-95245 GCA_022446825.1 Pirellulaceae bacterium | reverse complement strand
CAGCTGATGTGGGATTCAATCCGCAACCTCAGCCACCGGGTAACGACTGGACGATCGTCGGCAATCCAAGCCTCGAGACAACGGTCGACATGAGCGGTCATGAAGAAGTTGCAAACAGCCAAGAAAACGACTGGACGATCATTGGTAATCCCTCACTGCAGAAGCAACCCGGTTCGGATGGCTTTTGGGTTGCTCCTTCGCTTGAAGCTGCCGCTGTGGTAGAGCTCAGTGAGCAGATAGACGCGGATTCTGCAGACAACATTAATCAGCTTGGAGATATTAAGGGCGAATCCACCGACAAGGAGCATGCCTCGCCTCAGGACATCGATGGCAAAGCCCAAAGCATCAAGGGCAATGCCACGGACGAGGACCACAAAGATTGGCTCTGGCGACCGCACAGCTCCTAGAACGCACACGTAGAACACGAACGAAGCACCGCCAGGAAGTTTACAATGGACCGATCGTCAGAGACAAACAGCTCCAACGGGCGTTGCGGAGGGACTAAAACACCTGCGGATCAAAATATCAGGTGCTCTGGCTAGGGAAGATTTGTACTGCCTTCAACGCGAACTTCCCCACCGCGGCGGTCGAGTTTCGGGACGACATCATGCTCAACCAGGTCGCAGTTAACGAGAATCGTATGCGACTTTCCTTCGGTTCGCACCTGTGCCTCACCATTACTACCAACCAACGAGGCAACAATTTCAGCTCGTGAAGCACCGCCAACAGAGATGCCACTACGACCGTTTCCTCGACAGGTTAACCCAACGAGCAAGGTATCAAACGCATTGTCATGCGCGTTCACGCCATCAAGTTGAAACCCTTGAATTACGAGGTCTCGCACGATGACGTGACGGGTTTCGTAGATTGTGATGCCCACAGGCAGCGCGGTGTAAGCAAGATTAAAAGACTGAGGAACCTGTTGCTCGCTCGTGCGAAAATAGACATGGCGATTGAACAAACACCATTCCAACGGCTCCAGATTTGGCAGCCGATTGCTCGCTTTTTCTGCGTACTTCCGAACCGCAGGCACCCCGTCAAGAAACAACGTTTGAAAACTCATTTTCGGTGGTCGGAAGCGAAACACATCACCTCGAAAATGCTTCCACCATCCCTGAGGCACCGAGCGAGATCCATCGACAACCGCGCCATTGCCAACAATTTCAAACTCTCCCCCAGCGATTCCACTGTGCCTTCCCCCTTGCAACGTGATACTCTCACGATAGGGATCGGGCGTTTTCGCAATTATAATCCGATCGCCAAAATTCGCTTCCTTCAATGCCCGTGCAATAGTTCGAAATGGACCGTTGTTGCCATCGACCGTAGCAGCTCTGCCATTACGGCCGTCATCCCCCGTCTGGTTATCCACAAACAATTCTCGCCCCACAGCAACCGATGCCCAAGCACACAGCAGCCACAGCACTCCCACTCCACAAAAGTGCTTGAGAGGGCGTTCAAGTTGGGGGAAATATGACATTACAACTCTCTTATGATTCGCACAACTTATAAATTCAAGTGGCATTTCACCGAGAAGTACATAAGCCGGGGCATTTTGAAGACCTTCCCATCCCCCGTCAAGCGCGAAACGCCAACCCGACGCCCTCAGCCGCCAAAGATGGCTCCACACCTTCTCTTAAATTCTGACAGATAGCAGCAGCAATGACTTCCCAGCTCACACCAATCCAATTAGTCCAGGGCGACATCACACAACAAACCACGGACGCCATCGTCAACGCAGCCAATTGCCGCCTTTCTGGGGGAGGTGGCGTCGATGGCGCAATCCACCGCTTCGGCGGCCCAACAATCAAGCAGGAAACACAACGCCACTACCCGCAAGGCTGCCAAACAGGATCAGCCGTCATCACAACCGCCGGCCACCTAAGCACAAAATACGTTATTCACGCCGTTGGTCCCATCTGGACGGACGGCTACCACTGCGAACCTGAGCTTCTCCGTTCTGCCTATCGCACTAGCCTTGTGCTGGCAACAACACACGACTGCCAAAGCATCGCATTTCCCGCCATCAGCACGGGTGCTTATGGATATCCACTCCAACCTGCGGCACACATCGCGTTAGAGACTTATCTCAATTTTAAAATCCGCAACGACGCCCCACTCAGCATACGATTCGTCTTATACAACATCGGCATCTTGAAGACGTTCGAAACCGCTCTCGCTCAGTGCACTTAAGACCAATGGCCCGCTTAAACAACACCCAGCGGCTGCGTGGCAAGCGATTTACCAACTCGACTCCATTTGGGAAACAATCTGCGTGGCAATGTCTTCAATCGAATCCTGCTGAGCGGTGGCTATCGACTGACCGCCTTCGGGAACAAACGCTGTTCCATTTCCCACGGCCAGCGACAAGGCGGGAATCGGCAGAACGACGGTTTGCATCATGAGGTTCGACCTGTGATCGTGCCAAGTCGCCTCGACCTTCATCGATACTTCAATGTCACGAGGATTGTCATTAATATCTTCTGCAAGCACTCGTTTTCGAGTCGAAACAATCTTCCCGGATAACACACTATCCGCAACATCGTCCACAACCACCTTGTACGGCGTTCGTCTCTCTAATTCCTTTACAACTGCTTCGGTTAAACGTTCCGCCAGATGGCGACGAAAACTATCCGAGCGAAAAACGGGAACATAAACTGTACGAACTTCCGTAGGAAAAAGAGAAGCCGAACCGAAGCGATACCCTGCACAGCCCACCAAATGCCCCGTCACCAAGAGCGACAACAACACACTGTTGAGTAAAACAAACCGATTTCGAGTTGTCTTTTTTTCCTTCATCGCAACCTGAACTATCGCAACAACGAAGTGCCCACAGGAATCAAGGGCTTGGCGTCTTCCGTTTCAGGAAAGAGGTCTGTCAACCAAGCGACGTAATTTTTGGGGGTTGCTGGTCGGTCAGCAATCTCCTGCAACCTTTCTTGAGCCTGCAGTGATAGAGATCGAACGTCGCTATAATTATTGACAAGGTCTTGATAGTACATCCGTGCTGCACCATATTGACGGCGCCGGTCGAAAAACCTCGCCATTTCCCACTCCCGGGTGGCTTTCTGAAGTCGAGCTTTCGCATGCGTGCGCGTTAAATACTCTTGGTGCTCACGTGATTTCACAGGAAACTGCTTACGAATCTGATCAATCAATTCTTCCGTGTCATCCAGCACATCGCCAGAGTATTGCGGTCCATCATAAGATGACAATTTTGCTTCGATCCCGAACAGATGTGCGTGAAATTGGTGCTCACTACTGGGAAAGGTTTTGCGGAGATCGGCATAAAAATCGTTGGCCTGAGAAAAATTACCGGCCCGTAAATGTGCATTCCCAGCTGCTAACGTCGCATCGTCTGCTATTTTCCCGGTCGGGTCATCAAAGCGAATTTTGTCAAAGATTCGCACAGCATGCCCAAACATATCTCTCATCGGCCTTGTCGAGTCAAAGAAATTAAACGCATAAAACGCTGGTGGATTTTTTTCATAGAGGCTTAACCAAAAACTCGCAATTGAAAAACGCCGCGCCTCGACAACATCTAGGTGTCGAGTGTGGGGATACTTGACGAGGAGTTTTTCATAACAATCGTTTGCTTTCGCATACTGATCCGAAAAGAAAAAACTTTCTCCTACCATAAACATGGCATCCTGCGCGAGCGCCGATTCCGGCCATCGACCTGCTGCCTCTTCAAATCCTTCGGCCGCTTGCTCAAATAATTCGCCACGTGTACCGGAAGCAGTTTCGGAATGCGTATTTGCAGCCTGCCGATAGAGTTGGTCAGCTTGCTGATAAAGCTGCTTGGCCACCTCAGGATTGGCTCCATTGCCGGTGGCAACTTTGACTGAATTGGACACACTCTTGGCGATATTCTGCGGGGAAAAATCGCTAATTGCAATTCCATCTTCTTCTTCATTAGCTTCCAAATAGGTCTCACTTCCACTCCAATGCGAGGTCTGGTAGCCCGACTGAAGAATCGAGGCATCGGGGGTTCGATCCTTTTGAAACATCGAACAACCTGAAAAGCAGACCGTCAAAATCACAACGCCTTGGATCGCAGTACGAACATCCTTGCTTAACATCACGGACTTCCTTGCCCTTTAGTTTGGCTACTTACACTATTCTGCAATCAGTTCTAGATACTTGTGCATTTTCGGCCGATGCCCCAAAAGGTTTGACACATATTGGTTTAGCAGCCCTCGCAATTCACCGCGCAACGTACGTTTCACCTCGATCTTGTGTGATTTTGGCAATTGCGGGTCAGAGATTTGCTTTAATATTCTGATCGTATCAGCTGTCACACTTACAACTTGGCGTTGCCCGACGCGACATCGCTGACACAAAACCCCTCCCGCAAGCTGCCCAAAAGCAATCCTTCCTTCACCCCTGACCGCGTCACTACAACGGACACATTCACCAAATCTCGGCAAATGTCCCAATAATCGCAAAGCCGTCAACTCATACCGCACAATCACCATGTCAAGCTGTTCTTCACCTTCCAACGCCGCTAGCGAATCACAAGCCGCGCGGAACAGTTCCGCATGAGGGTCCCCCTCATCGGTTAATTCTGTGAGTAATTCCGCCACGTAATAACCCGCATACAGACGAGCTAAATTGCGAGTCGCTCCCCGGAACCGCCGCTCAAGCTTGGCTTCTGTAAGCAAGTCAAGGGCATCAGACGATTTGTGTAAGAACACTATTCGACAGACCGCTAAGAGGTCAAGGGCAGACTCAAAAGGGCCTTTAGGCCGTTTGGCTCCTTTGGCCAAAGCGGTTATCTTGCCAAAGTCCTCAGTAAACAATGTGACGACGTAACTCGACTCACTGAAGTCCACAATGCGCAGGACAACCGCCAATGATTTTTCGCTCGACATCAAACAAATCAGCCAGCAGGGTCAAATCAAGAACAAGATTGCTAGGTTATATCGGCTTTCACACTGACAGCAATCTTTGAATTCTAGTACGGAGTTAACGATGATACCAAAACATCTCTTCATTTCGACGGCACTGCTAGTAGCCGTCTGCCAGCAAGCCGTTCGTCTCAAGGCCCAGCCAACCACTCCCGAACACAATTTCGACATCATCATTCATGACGGTCAGATCTACGATGGGAATGGAGGCCCTCCCTTTACCGCTGACATTGGAATTAGTGGGGATCTGATTACAGCAATCGACGATTTATCTGACGCGAATGCCAAACAATCTATCTCTGCTAGAGGAATGGCCGTCGCCCCGGGCTTTATTAACGTACTCAGCTGGGCGACAGCTTCATTGCTCGAAGATGGCCGCGCCATGAGCGATATCCGGCAAGGTGTCACCTTAGAGATTTTCGGCGAGGGTTGGTCCATGGGGCCACTTAACAAAACAATGAAAGCCGATCTCGCAAGGGACCAAGGAGACATTGAATACGAAGTCTCATGGACGACCCTTGCTGAATACCTGCATCATCTTCAGTCCCGGGGAGTCGCACCCAACATCGCATCGTTTATCGGAGCAACAACGCTACGAATCCATACCGTCGGTTATGAAAATCGCCAAGCAACCTCAGAAGAATTAGAAACCATGCGTCAACTCATCCAACAAGAGATGGAAGCGGGCGCTTTAGGAATCGGCTCTTCCTTGATTTATGCGCCCGCATTCTATGCATCGACTGAAGAACTCATTGAGTTCTGTAAAGTCGCTGCCGAATACAATGGCGTCTACATCTCACACCTGCGGAGTGAAGGTAACAAATTGCTCGAAGCTGTAGATGAATTGTTGCATATCGCAGAGAAGTCTGGGATCGCTGCAGAAATCTATCATTTGAAGGCCGCCGGAAAAGAAAATTGGCACAAACTCGATCAAGTCATCAACAAGGTCGAGCTTGCCAGATCTCAGGGGATGCAAATTTCTGCCAACATGTACACCTACACTGCCGGTGCAACTGGTCTGAACGCCAGTATGCCCCCTTGGGTTCAGGAAGGCGGATTCAATCGCTGGCGTGACCGTTTGCGAGACCCCTCCATTCGCGAACGCGTCGCTCAAGAGATGAAAGAGCCCGCTGATGATTGGGAAAATCTTTTACTAATGGCAGGATCGCCTGAGCAGGTTCTTCTCGTCGGTTTCAGAAATCCCGAACTAAAACACTTGACCGGAAAAACACTCGCTGAGGTCGCACGTCAGCGCAACAAATCGGCCGAAGAAACCGCTATGGACTTGGTCATTGAGGACAACAGTCGAGTGGAATCGGTCTATTTCTTGATGAGCGAAGAGAATGTCAAGAAAAAGATGTCATTGCCTTGGGTCAGTTTCGGATCGGACGCCGCTGCCTTAAACCCCGTAGGAGCCTTCCTTAAATCCAATCCCCATCCGCGGGCGTATGGCAACTTTGCGCGGCTTCTCGGTCGTTATGTGCGCGATGAAAAAGTGCTCTCACTGGAAAGTGCGATTCAAAAACTTACCTCCTTACCCGCTGACACTCTGCGAATTGAACGTCGGGGGCGGCTGGCCCCAAAGCATTTTGCAGACATCGTAATTTTTGATCCCGAGACAATTCGCGATCACGCCACATTTGACACACCTCACCAATTGGCCACTGGCGTACGCGACGTGCTGGTGAATGGGCAACTCGTTCTTGAAGGTGGCAAGACGACCGGATTAACGCCGGGGCGTGTCGTCTTCGGGCCAGGAAAATCTCCTGATTAACGAGCCGCGACAGTTCGCCGTCACGTCCAGAAACTGCCCTCCGTTCCTGTTTGGAAGACAAGAACAGCCCTCTACTCAGAAAAGTCGGCCGAAAATTCTTCGGGCTCAAATGAGTTTGCGCCCAATCTACGTTACTAGGCAAGTAACGTTTTACTTATGCTGACTCACGCGTTGAAGGTAGATCCACAATAATTTTCACACGATCGATTTTTCGGCGAGTCACTTCCAGTACGGTGATCTCTGCGTTGCCAACGCGAACTGTCTCTCCAGCTTGAGGAATCCTATTCAGCTTTTCGATTACCAAACCGGAAATCGTGTCGTAATCATCGGGTTCCGGAAAGTCCAACCCTAACTCATCATTCAGGTCGTCGAGATAAGCCTGACCAGAAACAAGAATGGACTTGTCGTCTGTCACGACCACATCGGGAGCCTCCTCCTGTTCTTCTTCATCAACAATCTCACCGACAATCTCTTCCAGAGCGTCTTCAATCGTAACGACTCCAGCGACCGACTGATACTCGTCCACGACGATCGCCATATGGCTGTGATTTTGCAGGCACTCCCTGAGAAACGCGTCTACTGGCATCGTCGCAGGTACGAACCATGCCTCTCGCAACTTGTCTGCAAGATCGAATTCTTCGCCATTAAACAGTCTTTGCAAAAACAGTAGCAAGTCTTTGACATTAAGAACTCCGCGAATTTTGTCCAATCTCTCGTCAAAAACGGGGATTCGAGTGCGGCGAACTTCTGTCACAAAACGCAATGCCGCCTCCCAGGTAATCGACGCATCCATCGCGTCCATTTTTGAACGGGGGGTCATGATGTCCGAGACATCTGCACCGCTGAGTTCAATGACACCTTCAATCATCTCGCGTGCATCTTCTTTCAACAACCCTTCACTCAAACCTGCCGTGACAATCGTACGAATCTCGTCTTCAAACGCAGCGCCGTCTTCAGGAGCAAGTTGAGGCTTTCCTACAATGCGTCGCGCGAGATTCTCCACTATGCCCGCGATTCTAAGTAACGGGGCAAACACAATGCGAAGAATGTGCCAAAACTTCCAGGTGCGAAACACAAAGGGGGCCGCTCCACCTTCTACGACCGCGAGAGGCAGCCAAATTGTCAAAAGCATGAGCGTAAACCCGACACCACAAAAAATGCCTGCCACCACAACGGGTTGGCGCGTCTCCAACAGTTTCGTGTTCCATATCAGACTACTTAGAACCAGTATGGTCCAACCCAACACACGAAGAAGGTCCGCACTGCGAGCCATCTCTTCATGCTGCGCAATGATCTGGGTAAAAAACGCACGCTTCCGAAAACGTCGGCACAGGATCTCTAACTGTCGGCGGGAAAACTCCCGCAATGTTTTAGCACCGATAGCCCCCAATCCAATAGCAAGCAAAGCCCCTAAGGCAGCCATGGTTAAAACATTAAAATTCACTTGCCGTTTCCTTCCAGAAAACCTTAGGACAAGTCACTTTTCAACTTGCCCTCAGCAGGAAGTTCGCATCGCTGGATGCCAAACAATCCTAAATAATGCTTTTCCTTTGCCTGCATTTCTCCTCGCAGTGCGGGGGTCTGATCATCCATTCCGACCAAATGGAGTGTCCCATGAATGACATAAAGAAGCAATTCGCTCGTGGCTTCCCATTCTGCTTCCTGAGCAAGCAGCATCGCGGTATCGGCACTCACCACCAACTCGCCTTCGATATGCTGAGCGTCGCGCACATATTGGAAACTAATAACGTCTGTCGGATAATCGTGCTTTAAATGTTCTCGATTTACCGAGTGAATTGTCCCATCATCGACAACGGCAACGTCCACTACTCCCGTTTGAAATCCATAGTCCCCCAACACCATACGAACGGCTTCCCCCAGCACGTTGCAGTCGAACTGAAGGGCGGCTTGCTGATTGGTAATTTGGATTTCGATCACGACAAAGGAGAATGCAATCCGTTACTTATGCAGTTTGAGACTGGTCTGGGTACTTCACGCGGCCATGGTATACCGAAGTCAGTGATTTAACCAAACTGTCTTCGATTACCTGAAGTTCTTGCAAGGTTAATCCGCATTCCGCAAACTGTCCGTCCAGAAGACGCTTCATGGAAAGCTCGCTCACCAGACTCTCGATTCGAGACGGTGCTGGATCTACTAATGTTCGACTCGCACTTTCCAACGCATCGGCAAGCATCATGACTCCAGCTTCTTTGGTTTGTGGCTTTGGGCCCGGATACCGAAATGACATCTCGTCCACCTGGTCGCCATCTGGATCGGCTTCGCTCCGTTGTTCAGCGCGCCGATAAAAATACTCTACTAGGGTTGTGCCATGATGTTGCTCAACAAAATCAACAATGGCCTTCGGTAAACTATGCTGTCGAGCCAGATCAGCACCGTCTTTGACATGGGCAATAATCACCAACGTACTCATTGCCGGTACCAATTGATCATGCTGGTTGGCATTTTTTTCCTGATTCTCTACAAAATAAACTGGCTTCAGCATTTTGCCAATGTCGTGAAAATAGGCACCCACACGAACAAGCAAACCATTGGCACCAATCGCCTCTGCAGCCGCCTCACCCAGTGAAGCAACATTAATCGAATGGTTATAGGTGCCCGGCGCCCGCTGGGCGAGTTCTTGCAACAATGGATGAGCAGCATCACCAAGCTCTAGCAGACTTAAGTCCGTCTGAACATCAAATAGTTTTTCGACAAATGGCAACAGCCCCGTAATTAAAAAACCCGCTAACAAAGTACAGAATCCATTAATCGCCGCACCTGTCAACAAACTCGCGGCGTGCCATACCCGGATCGCAGGCTCAATCGTACCTGACGGCAACAGTTGCTCACTGGATGTCCCAAATGCCTGTCCAACCAACGTTCCTACACCGACTGTCGTGGCAAAAGCAACCAATCCAGCACCAAATCCCACGTAGATGAGTTTTGTGCGACTGCGCACCCGGCCCAACATAAGAATAGCACTAGAAACCGCCGCTACGACAATGACAAACTCAGCCAAACCTCGCCCTAACGAAAGCACGACGACAAGCGAGACAGAAGCCGACACCAACAAAGCCAATTCACGTCGATACGCAATGGCAAGGATCATCCCGAAGAGGACGAGTGGCACAATCTCGACTCGCCAACTATCGTCCGCGGCCAACCAGCAAGCGGAAACCGTACCCACAACCAATCCCAGTAGAGTGGACAGTTGCCGAAATTCACTAAGAATCTTGCGCTCATAAAACAGCATATAAACCCCGCACAAGACGTACATAGCAACATACATTCCCATATCCGCCAAGGAATAACTAAAACGCTGAGCGAGACTCATTTTTCGGACGCAAGCCATATGCTCGGCCTTCAGTTTTTCCAAGTCCTCAACCGTCAAAGGCGTCCCCGCTTTGACCAAGCGGGTACCCGGCTCGTAAATAATCGTCGCGTCTAGATCTCGCCTACCATCGGCATATGACTTGGCTGTGGCTTCCTGATTCAAATGCAATGTGGCTGGAAGGGGAAACGCCTGCCGTCGCAGCCAAGAACAAGTCAACTCCGCAGCATGGTCCCGTAACGACTCCGGAAAGCGGCTTGTGCGAAACGCTTCGCGAACCATTTCTACGTAATCGTTTTCGCGAATCTCCGGAATACGCACTTCCTCGACATTTACCGTATGCTTCGTCTTGTCGTTACCCAAGGGATGCACATAGATCGTTCGCTGGTCACCATCTTCAGCAGCGTGCTCTAACTTCGCCAACAAGCCGTTTTTCTCAAAATCTGCAAATGCACGCCGTATCGTGTTCTCAAACTCAAGCAACTCTTCATCATCTGCAAATGCGGCTTGAAAATCCCCAAAGGCTCGTTCATTTTTCTGATTAGATCCCACATCTGCTTGAGGATAAAATTCACCCCAGGTGGTTTCATCCACCTTGTGATAAGAATCAGCTGCCACGATATGGAACACTTTATCTTTCAGAGATTGCTGGATCTGAATCAGAGGCTGAACGTTATTTTCGTAATAACAGATCGTTGCAGCTCGACGTTGCTGGATGATTTGATTTTCTCTGTCCTGATCCCGCATTTCGAATGAAGTTCGTGCCGTGACGTCTCGACGAGGCACATAACCTGTGCGAAAAGCAAAGGGTGGTGCCCACGCTGCAGTCACAGCCCACATAACAATCGTCGCGACCACACACAAACCGACACGCAGCGCCACTTCTCGGCTGCGCAATGCACGCCAGATCAGACGCCATTTACCAGGCGGTAATTCCAGCGAGGCTACGCGATCCGCGCGAGTTACTTTATGGTGACCAGTCGACATTTTTACTTTCGCTTTTCCTCTTTAGTTCCGAACTTGTCGTTTGGCACCGCGGGTCTGATCCGACTCATAAGCGCGAACAATGTCCTGGACTAATCGATGACGAACGATATCCGCACCGGTCAAACGCACTTCACTGACACCTTTGATTTTCTTCAGTCGCTGGATCGCATCAGTAAGACCGCTGGGAACATTTCCAGGAAGATCCGTCTGAGTCGTGTCACCGGAAACTACAATTTTTGATTTTTCTCCCATCCGAGTCAGAAACATTTTCATTTGGGAAATCGTAGTATTCTGAGCTTCATCCAAAATAATAAAAGACTCATTCAATGTTCGCCCTCGCATGTAGGCTAAGGGCAGCACCTCAATTATCTCTTGCTCCATATATTGCCGTACTTGATCATAGTCGAGCATCTCGTGGGTCGCGTCGAGCAACGGTCGCAGATACGGATTTATTTTGTCTCGCAAGTCGCCTGGCAAAAACCCGAGGCTTTCGCCTGCTTCCACAGCAGGCCGGACGAGTACAATTTTCCGGACACGTTGATGCTTGAGAGATTCCACTGCAAGCGCCACCGCAAGATAAGTCTTCCCTGTACCTGCAGGACCAGTCGCTAAGGTCAAGTCATGATTCCGGATCGAATCAACATACATCGCCTGTCCCTGCGTTCGTGGACGGATATTTTTACCGGCATGGGAAATATCAATCTGGGCCTTACCCAGATCGGAATTCGCACCTTGGACCCGAGCAACAATGAGAGCTACGTCGTTCGGCGACAGGTTCCCATGACGCTGCACAAGATATTTCAAATGCTCTAAAGCTTCGGTAGCTTGAGAAACCGAAGTCTCGTCGCCAGTAACTCGAATCTCTCCGTTGCGATGTGTGATCGACACCCCCAGCGCATCACGAAGTACCCGCAAATGCTGATCTTGGGTTCCGAAAAGCGATAGAACAAGTTTTGGCTCGGATAACGAGAGCGATGCTTCAAACATTCAGTTAGACGGAGAGTCTCCTGTCACTCCGCCACCATCGAGCATGGAAGTGTTAATAATTAACTATAGTGGATTCCTTAGCAACGTGAATCGCTCCACGGTACAAATTTCTGAGAACTCAAGAAAAGCAACTTATTGGCGTATCACGACAGCTTTGTTTTCGACCAAAAATAAACGTCATATCCGAACAAATTCGCACAATCAGCTCCAAACCTGCACTAAGCAATTACCAGCCCGCTTAACCAACAGGCATAGGCAATGGGAGCCCCAAAAAAAATTGAATCCAGAATATCCAGAGCTCCCCCCAAACCACGCAACCACGTACTCGAATCCTTGCATTCCATATCACGTTTAATCATAGATTCCGCTAGATCACCAATCATGCCCGCAATCGCGACCAGCACACCATAGAGAACCCAGCCCCACCAGACGCCAGACGACTGCGCCACCAATGCTGGTGAGATGAGATAGCAGAACAACAAGGCGACTCCCACCGAAGATGCAATGCCCCCCACCGCTCCTTCCCAAGTTTTTCCAGGACTGAGTTTTGGCGACATCTTGTGGCGTCCGAAAAGTCGGCCAAACGTGTATGCACCGGTATCTCCACACTTCACAATTGCGATCAGTGAGAGCAAGGCGACGATGCCCACCTGATGATTTTCAAACATTCGCAGTGCGACAACAAAACTCAAAGGGATCGCAACGTAGCAAACTGTAAAAATGGCAAGCGCAACGCGCAGGACGATACCACCAGGACGCTGATAACTGATCATCTCTTGCACAAAAGCCAACATGACAGTGAACGCGACTCCCACCAACGGCCAACCCATCCTCCCTAAAGGACAATCCGCAGGATAGGACTTTCCCAAAAATAGAGGCCACACCATCGGCATGCAGACTCCTGCAAGCACCGCTATCGTTCCCAAGTACACCGCCCCTCGGCGGGGATGGTGACCTTTCGCCGCAAGCAATCCCAATGTCTCCGCAGCACCTAAAACAGCAAAAAGTACCGCCAGAGGTAACAACCATATCCCTCCAACGGGAACACCATCGAATCCTTTCATCGGATAGTGGTAATCCAAATGCAGGAGCGCAAAAACAACCGTGAGAATGGTCGCCGCCGAAATCAAACGCCATCGCAACAAGAGAGCACTCCTATTCGTTTCCCAAACCGCCAAATCGCCGGTCACGACTTGCAAACCCTCGGATCGCATCGTGTAAATGCTCAACTCGAAATTCTGGCCAACAACGCTCAGTCACCCAGAGTTCGGCGTAGCTAATCTGCCAGAGCAAAAAATTACTCACGCGCATCTCGCCCGCAGTCCGAATCAATAAATCCGGGTCGGGCATCCCCACGGTATAAAGGTGGTCTGAAATGACCTGTTCCGTGATCTCGGTTATCTGCAACGCTTTGTCCAAAACCTTTTGCGCAATACCCTGTACCGCGTCCACCATTTCTGCACGACCACCATAATTGATCGCCAGACACAAACGCGTACCTGTGTTGCGAGAACTCATTTCAATCGTTTTATCCATCTCGTTGAGTACTCGGTCTGGAATTCCGTCACGGCGTCCAATCACGCTCACAACGACATTCTCTTTCATCAGCAAACTCCGCTCCTCGATCATATATTGCTCGAGTAGATGCATCAGAAAGTCCAACTCGTCCTGAGGCCGCTTCCAATTCTCACTCGACAAGCAATACAGTGTCAGCTGCTCGATATGGAGGCGCGCACATTCTTCCACAGTTCGTCGAACGCTTGCCACACCACGCCGATGCCCTTCGATTCGTGGCAATTTTTGCCGCTCAGCCCAACGGCCGTTACCATCCATAATGACCGCAATATGGCGTGGTCGCCGCGCTTCCGGCACATCCGCTAAATCAGAATTCCCCTGAAGCGTCGATTCCGACACCGATTTAGTCACCCCCCGACCCACTCGAAGCAACGGCATCCGACGCAAAAATTGTCTGCTCACGATCAGGGCCGACAGAGACCACCTCCACCGGCTTCCCGACAAGCTCGCTCAGGCGAGCTAGATATCGATGTGCTCCCTCGGGCAAATCTTCCATCGTCCGCGCGGCAGTCACGTCTTGCTGCCACCCCGGAATGGTTTCATAGACAGGCTTGACTTGTCGAAGATCGTCCACGTGACTAGGAAAATAGTCGATTTGCTTTCCATGCAACATATAGCCGACACATATTTTAACTTCAGGAAGTTGGCTCAGCACATCCATCATCATGACCGAGAGACAATCGATGCCGCTTAACCGACTCGTATAGCGGACACTAACGGCATCGAACCATCCGCAACGCCTAGGACGCCCTGTCGTAGTACCATATTCATGCCCCAGATCCCGAATTAGCTGTCCCATATCATCATCGAGTTCGGTAGGAAATGGACCGCCGCCAACACGCGACGTATACGCTTTGCACACACCAATTACTTTCTTGATCCAACGCGAAGGAATTCCAGAACCCGCCGAAACACCCACCCCAGAACTATTACTGCTCGTCACAAATGGAAAAGTTCCGTGGTCAATGTCCAGCAATGCACCTTGTGCACCTTCAAACAGCATCCGCTGATTCGCTTCAATGGCATCTAATAGAAAATGAGTGGTGTCGCCCACGAATGGCCGAAGTCGCTCTGCATATCCGGCAAACTCGGAATGAATCTCGTCTCCATCCAGTTCGGAATCACCATTAGCCTGCGCGAGAAAGGTACGCTTCGCCGCGATGATCGACTCCACTTTTTGACGAAAATCCGGCCGGTACATGTCACCTAAGCGAATCGCGTGGGATCGTCCCACTTTGTCACGATAACAAGGACCAATACCACGCAACGTTGTCCCAATACTCTCCCCATCAACAGGACGGTCGTTGATTACTTTGTCTTCCAGCAGGTGCCAGGGAAAAACAACATGGGCACGATCACTAATCATCAGATTTTCGAGAACACCAATGCCCCGTTCTGACAATGAATCAATTTCATCGAGGATCGTAGGGGGATTAAGGACAACCCCCGGTCCAACGACATTCGTAACATTAGAATTCAAAATTCCGCTGGGAATGTGGTGGAGTTTATAGACATCGTCACCAATAACGACGGTGTGTCCAGCATTTGCCCCTCCCTGATAGCGAACAACAATGTCGTAGTCCACTGTCAGTAGATCTACAAGCTTTCCTTTGGCTTCGTCGCCCCATTGAAGCCCAATTACACAAGTTCCGGGCACGCCACTGTTCCCTCTGTGCGAGTTTAAAAGTACAAACTCACAAGTCTACGCTTTGTCGGGTAAGGGTCAAGCGACCCATACCCGGCTAATAAAAATAGCACCTGCCAGCTCTGGTAGAACAAACGAGCATTTTCCCGGCAGACTCTTCGCTTCGCAAACAGTCAACTCGGAGCAACCAAAGACCCAGAAAAGGCCATAGAAAAGGCAAACGCACCCACTGAACTGCAACTGACTTCTCATGATCAGGAAATTGTAGACCGCAACGCTTTATCTTTATCCAGCCTCAGGCAACGCACCACGAGTGCGCACTTAACCCCTCAGAATCTCCCAATTCCCGGAAAAAGTGTTCATGCAAGGACTCCCGGGATGCAACGATCGAGGAAAGAATATGCAAGTCATCGGTAACCACTGCTGCTGCGGTTTCATCACACGTGGTTTCAATCGCAAGAAGTTTCCTTCGCTGTTGTTTTACAGATACTGAGGCGCCATATTATTTTCCAGACGTGGGGTAATCCATATTTGTTTCTCCCTGGCGTCAGCACGACCAACTTGCGTCACTCAACCCGTAGGAAATTGTCGGCAATACTCATACATTGCCATCGCAGCTGCGGTGCCCGCATTATAGCTATAAGGTAGACCGAAAACGGGAATTTCGACTATATGATCAAGCCCTTGCAACACTTCGTCTGAGATGCCGAGGCGTTCGTGCCCAACAACTAAAACTGTTCGCCGTTCAAATCGAAACGAATGCATATTTACCGATTCCGAAGTCTGCTCAAGACCAACGATCTGAAAATTCTCTTTGCGCAATTGCCGCAACACAGGCAATAACGAACGTCGCACCTCGATTTCGACGGTCTCTATACCATCGCGTGCAATTTTCGGATCGATCTTTGGATTGCCGCAAGCGACCAGTCGCCGGACACCACAGCAACTTGCGGTCCGCACGATCCTGGAAAGGTTTACATTGCTGCGCATTGGCGGACAAGCAATAATTAGTTCGCGATCTCGCTCCAGATTCCGTGGTGGTTTGTGACGTTCTTGTGATAATTCAGCCATCTAAATGCGACTCACGAAGTTTCCCAAACTTAGTCAGCGGAAGACCCTCCGTTATATCAGCCGACCCACCAAGCAACCCTTGTTGCCCTGAACGATCTCCGCACCAGAACGCCCCACTTCCACTGGGCAACACGCAGCACAACAATCACTTACCCGCCACCGATTTTCTGCATCAACCTATCGAATCAAATCACTCGTCTACCTACACCATGCCCCCGACTTCCATACGCTACCGATCTTCATGGACTTCATAAGGAGGACTGCTCCAAACCCCTCGAATCATCAGTACCAGAGTTCCGTAGAGAGCCGTAACCAGAACAATAGAAATCACCAGGCAGGCGCCGAAATAATCATTCATAAGAACCAATCCGGGCGGTGACTCACTCTTCGGAATCCGGCGACGCACAGAAGCCCCTTCCGAACTTTGTTGCGATACCGTCTCGCGCCATTCTTGCCAATCGGCGTGTGCCTCCAAACCCGAATAAGTATCACGCATCATGCGTCGTGCCGCCAACAAACCCATTACAAGCAACGCCAAAACTACCACATAACCAGCCAGCCAAAGGATTTTCTGAGAACTCAACACCAATCATCTCCTGGCTCGGTTGCTTACTAAGCCGCTCGCGAAATCACTGACCTCGAAATACACACCAATTCATCTGTAATCATTGAATTGATCTCATTTCTCACCAACCACGCGTCCATCCCAAGGCTGTGGTCTCAGGTGACATGGATTGTCAGCACGACCACCGCCAAACTGCAAGGACCCAACGCCTACCGCTGCATCGTTCCTTTACCAGTCGGTATTTTCTGCCAATTTTAACAACTGGGGAACCAGACTTCGGATCGCGCGCGCGCGGTGGCTCAAGAAAGCCTTCACAACCATCCCTAGCTCACCAAATGACCTATGATATTCCCGAATTTCAAAAAGGGGATCATAGCCAAAACCTGCCGACCCTGCTGCCTGAAACCGAATCCTACCGCGACAAACCTCCTCGCAATGAAGCCGGGCGTTTCCCTCGGGATCTGACAAACATAAATGGCAAGTATAGTGTGCTGTCCGCCTTTCCATGGCCAAATCGCCGAGTTCTTTTAACAACAACTCATTGTTTGAGCTATCCGTTGCCGCAGCGCCGCTGTAGCGTGCCGACATAATCCCTGGAGCACCCTGCAGAGCGTCTACGGAAATACCGCTATCTTCTCCCAAAACCCATTCGCCCAAATGCATGGACTGCTGGGTTGCCTTCAATTCGGCATTGGCGGCAAATGAGCTCCCGTCTTCAACAACTTCAATCGAAGTTGGAAAGTCTGCCAACGACAGCAAGCGGAATCCTAACGGCGCAAGTAAATCCGCAAGTTCAGCATGTTTTTTTTGATTGTGTGTTCCCAGAACGAGAACTCGCGACCTATTCATCGACAGACCCCCAGCCTTTAATCCCGGTAAGACACTCGACTCCGCTGCCCAATGACCGCTGCGCGTGAACCCATCTCGCAGCTCAAACACAACCTCACCGATACATCATTCAAGTCACCAACAGTCAAATGATGGGCATTAAATTAATTACCCTGATCACCGCCGAGCATAATCAGAGCCGATCGATTTTCGTGGCACAAGAATGGGAACCGGTTGCGTGTCGCAGAGAATCCCTTTTACAAATTCCCGTGGCTGAAAACGTGGTAGAGATTCACCTGGAACTTCTTTCCTTTGCGTCCCAAAGTATTCCATCACCTGGAGAACTCGTGGATCGGTAGTCACCCGACCTCCTAAGCCTTGCGTACGAATATCAACGAACCCGCCCACTGTCACAATACTCTCATGTCGATCGTGAAATTCATATGCCTCAACACGTTGCTTTCGTAACGCGAGGGTTAAGCGATGCGCCTTCATCGCTGCATCTGCTAACCGCGACTCCATCTTTTTGCTATTTCGAAAAGCATCAATTTCATCCTTGGAAATTGTTGATGTCCCAGAAAACGTAGCGATTTTAACGGTGTATTTGTATCGATTGTCCAACAAACTGTATTTTACATCTTCATTCATTTCGGCGACAAATTTCTCGACGCCGGCACTACTAAAAAACTCTGCCGGGATCAAAGCATTTCTCGTTGCAAACGCAGCCCCCATCGGACCTTTCTTTTCGATTTCTTCTTTCGCAAAACCTAACTTTGCCCAGCGTCGGATGGCATTCATTCGATTGGTCGTCCATTGCCCCGAGTCGCCGGCCAAACATTGAGGACTCGCATATTTAAGTTCATTCAGAGTTGTCTTTAATTTCGGATCATTGATCGAGTCAAAATTTCCGACGAGAACGGCGGTCCCCGTAAATCGCGTGTTATTTGCATAACGCATTACTTTTTGCCTGCCGATTTTATCAACACCAAGCCCCTGTACTTGATTCGTTTGATCGTAATCACGGTAATGTACATAGGCCTTCATTTTAAATCGCTTCCGCAATTCGAGCACAAGTTCATGTGCCAATTGCTCCGAGTCACCCTCCATGAAGGTCGCAGCCAAAATCATCCAAGGCCCATGATCTTCAGTGAGTTCATAGGTCTTATTCGGATCTGCATCGATCCGCTGAAATGGAATGAACGAAGTCCAAACTGGCTCTGCGTAGGCACTCGCGCCACATAGGCTCAGACCGACTAAAACAAACGACTTCGTCAAGGCGCGGTAATGCAGCATATTTTGACCCGTTTTCCACTGGAAAGCGAAAGGCAAGATGAATCTGGAACATCTCGAACAAGAGGCACTCACCCAGAAACAGAGGCGAGACGGTAACAAAACGTCCTCGCTCGAACCAGTGCATTTCCCGGATGCGGCTCAAACGCCAGACGACGGATCTCCGTCGTCAGAACGCCCCGCACAGAACAAGCTAGCTTGCGTTGCCGTCCAATACAGCGACAAGCCTCTCAAGCAAGTAAGGTGTCGCCATCCGCTTGCCGGGGACGGATGACTGCCAAGTCACCCAGGTTTAAATTCTTCGTGGGCAGCACGACCGAAGCGTAACGACAGGATGTTCCGCGACTTAGCTTACCGCCGCCCTCCTCTGCCTCCAGCAAAACCTGCAATTCTTGGCCAATAAGCTCATTGTAGTAAGCGCGACGACAGTCTGATTCGACTTCGGCGAGCCGGCGACTTCGCTCTGATTTCACTTGTTTCGAGAGAGCACCCGACATTTCTGCAGCCGGGGTACCACGGCGAGCACTAAAAGGGAAAATGTGGATCTTTGAAAAACCGACGGTGCGCACCACCTCACAAGATTGCGCAAAATCCTCTTCCGTTTCACCCGGAAAACCAACGATAACGTCCGTCGTCAGTGCTGGCTTGTCTAACGCCTTGCGAATCATCTCACAGCGGTCGACGAACAATCTTCGTCCCCAACGACGTTTCATGCGGCGTAAAACAGCGTCGGAACCACTCTGCAAACACACATGTAGATGGGGGCACACTTTTGCTGAGAATTCCCCCATCACTCCGATTAGTTCTCGCGTGACTTCAGTCGCTTCGATACTGGACAATCGAATACGAAAATTACCTGGCAACTCTGCTAGTTTTCGAACAAGATCCGACAACCGAGTCCATTCCGACTTTGGCTTTTTCCAGTTCTGCTCAACCCCGTAATGCCCTAGATGGATACCTGTCAACACAATTTCACGATAACCGTTATCTATCAATCGTTGTGTTTCATCTACAATCTCGGGGATCGGACGACTGCTTTGCTTTGGTCGCACGTAGGGAATGATGCAGTAACTACATCGCAGCATGCAACCGTCCTGTACTTTAACATAAGCGCGATGACGATGCCCAAATTGAGAAATGCCGGTCGGTATATCAACGACACCGAACCGCCCCAAGAGGTCCGGCAATTCCCGCTTGTCAGTCACCACTTCTGCAACATTGGGCAAGGCAGCAACGCGTTCCGGTTCACGCGTCGCATAACACCCCATCACGATAATGCGTGACTCGGGATTTTCACGCGCAAGGCGACGAATTGCCTGTCGACTTTTCGAGTCGCCTTCATTCGTAACCGTACAAGTGTTCACAACACAAACATCGGCAGGGTGACCATCGCTAGCCGATTCGTAGCCAATACTTTCGAGACCTTCGCGGACAAACTCGGTTTCATATTGATTGACTTTGCAGCCCAAAGTGACCGTCTTTAACCTCGCCGACATAGCGTCTTTCCTGTTGAATTACGTGAGCACAACACCAACTAGCACCGAATTGCGAGACTCCTCCCCCCAGAGTCTACGATAGCATCACTTCGCCGCTTGGACCGATGCGGACATGGAGCCAACACATCGCGTGATCAACTCATCTTTCCCAAACGCCTGGATCTGATCGCGTTTAAGTTCCGCATGCTCCAACGTTGTTGTCAAACAAATTGCTCGGCCGTTATCATCGACTTCGCTGGCAATTTCTAGTGCCTTCTCCCTACCATGGCCAAAGATCGCTTTCATCATCTTAATCACGTAATCGTAACTGTGATCTTGGTCGTCCCAGAGTATCACATGATATGGAGGCTGCCGCTTCCGCTTCGGCGGATCCCGGCGTTGCCGAGATGCTATTTCCGTATGCGCATCATCGGTTTCCTCAATGACGGCAACTGCTGCGCTATCCCCCACTGCATTTCTCCTCAAATCATGGACCATATCCAGTACGACAACTCAACAACCCAGTGATTCTCCGTTGGAAAATGAGAGCGATCCTGGCTAACAAATCAGATCACAAGAACTCCACCCTGAGAATCTACTTCGACGAACCGCCTGCACTTTACCATGAAGCCAGATTATCGTACTGCCTCACAGGAATGGCCGCTCTGCTTTCAACGCTGTATATTGTAGGACTAGTCAAAAACAAAAGAAAACCCCTTTCTCGAATTCGTTCCGGAACGCATTCATTACCAACCACTTCACGCTTTGTCCGCACGGATGCCTCACATGACTAATTTCAACTCCTATCTCGAAGAACACCGTCAACGATTCGAAGACGACCTCTGCGAATTACTCCGCATCCCCAGCGTCAGCACGGACAGCCAATACAAGCATGAAGTTCGCCAAGCCGGGGAATGGGTTGCCAATCAGTTTCGCAAACTGCAATTCGAAACCGAATTAATTGAAACTGCAGGACACCCTATTGTCTACGCTGAATCACCGCCTGTTGAGGGTGCTCCCACCGTTTTGGTATACGGGCACTACGACGTTCAGCCACCCGACCCGCTGGACGAATGGATTTCGCCGCCTTTCGAACCCACTTGCCGTGACGGTAACATCTATGCCCGCGGAGCCACAGATGACAAGGGGCAGATGTTGACACACATCAAAAGCGCCCAAGCGTGGATCGAAACGACAGGTAAGTTACCCTTACAAGTCAAGTATCTAATTGAAGGCGAAGAAGAGTCTGGCAGTGAAAACTTGGGCCCCTTCCTCGAAATTGCACAAGAGCGTTTGGCGTGCGATGTGGTAGTGATTAGCGATTGCTCCCAATTCGCTCCCGGACAACCTGCCATCACCTACGGCCTCAAAGGCATTGCTTATTATGAACTACGTCTAACCGGCCCTAAGCAAGATCTACATTCAGGATCGTTTGGCGGCGCCGTCAGCAACCCCATCAACGCATTATCCCGGATGCTCGCAGCATTAATCGACGAAAATAACCGAGTGACAATTCCTGGATTCTATGATGATATTGAACCACTCAGTGATCGCGAACGCCAACAATTCGCCGCCCTCCCCTTTTCGGAACAAGAGTTTAAGAATCAAATTGGCGTTGAGGACCTCAGTGGAGAAATCGGCTACACGACGTTGGAGCGACGGTGGGCACGTCCCACCTACGACATCAATGGAATATGGGGGGGCTACCAAGGCGAAGGTGGCAAGACCGTGCTTCCTGCCAGAGCCGGTGCTAAATTCAGCTTTCGCTTGGCTCCCGGACAAGTTCCTGAACAAATCAGTTCCGCGTTAGAATCAATGCTCACAGAGTTATGCCCACCTGGGATCAGCATGGAACTGGAAGACATGCACGGCGCACCCGGTATCGTCGTCTCACTCGACAGTCCGTTCATGTCGGCAGCGGCCACGGCGATTGAGCATGGGTTTGGCCGTCCCCCTGTTTTCATCCGCGAAGGTGGAACCATCCCCGTAGTGACCGAATTCACTGAGAAATTAGGCGCCGATGCTTTGCTGCTGGGATGGGGCCTAGACGATGACAACACACACAGCCCAAACGAAAAATTCTGCCTAGCCGATTTTCATCGAGGTATCAAAGCCAGCACCCATCTTTGGCAAGAGCTCAGTAAAATTATCATCGATGGTTGAGTTTGTTTGGCTACCCAAAAAACATTTACCGACACTATTCATTCACCGAAAGCGTGCCTAAATGCTTGATCGTAAATACATCCTGGAAAATGCCGCTGCCGTAAAGGAAAACTGCCTCAATCGTGGCAACGACAGTGACATCGACCAACTTGTCCACCTGGAGAACCGCCGTCGGGTGAAGATGACTGAATCTCAGGACTTCAACCGGCAAGCAAACGAAAAATCCAAACTCATCGGCAAGGCACCGGCAGAGGAACGCGAGGCACTCAAGGAGCAAGCCCGCACGCTGCGAGAACAAAAAGACACAGCGCAAAAAGAGCATGATGCTCTCGATCAACAGATACTGGAAATCCAGAATCGCATTCCCAACATGTCCCACCCGGCTGCTCCCATTGGTATTGATGATAAAGCAAATCTGGAACTACGTAAAAGCGACTGTCAGCCTCGCGAATTTGACTTCCCCGTGCTGGATCACGTCGATCTCGGCAGCCAGCTTGACCTGTTCGATTTTGAAGGTGGAGCCAGAGTAGCGGGAAGTGGTTTTTACTTCCTTAAAAATGATGCGGTCTTGCTGGAACTGGCCTTGCAACAATACGCCTTGCGATTATTGATCGACGATGGCTTCACCCCGGTCACCACACCTGATTTAGCAACTACGGAAATCCTTAACGGCACGGGCTACATTCCTCGCGGCCCGGAGACTCAGATTTACAGCATTGAAAACTCAAATCTAAATCTTGTGGCAACTGCCGAGATCACCATCGGGGGACTCCTAGCAGGCCAAACCCTCACTGCAGAGACGCTTCCGGTAAGAATCTGTGGAACCAGCCATTGCTTTCGCACCGAGGCCGGTGCTCACGGCAAGGCCAGCCGAGGACTTTATCGCGTCCATCAATTCACGAAAGTCGAAATGTTCGCTTTCACCCTGCCCGAACAAAGCGAGCAAATGCTCGAGCACTTTTGCGAGTTAGAGTGTCGTTTATTTGAAGGACTTGAAATCCCGTTTCGTGTCGTCGACACCGCTACCGGAGATCTAGGTGGGCCAGCTTATCGCAAGTACGATCTGGAAGCCTGGATGCCGGGACGTGGCACCTCTGGTGAATATGGTGAGGTGACGAGCACATCGAACTGCACGGACTTTCAGGCCAGAAGATTAAACGTCCGTTACAAAACAAAAGGCGAGAAAGGAACCCGTTTCGTTCATACACTGAACGGTACAGCGATCGCCATTAGTCGTGCGATGATTGCCCTCTTGGAGAACCACCAACAGGCCGATGGGTCCGTCAACATTCCCGAGGCTCTAAGACCATGGATAGGCAAAGACCGGATCGAACCCTAACCTCTCTTTGCTACCGTCATAAGCCATGCCCCCCCCACACCGACCTCCTGATAAGATTTTCCCGTAGGATTTCTAATGACCACCAAAAACAATAGCCTCCCACTCGATGTTAACGTGCATGAAGTCAAGGCACTCATTGACGCCAAGGCTGACTTTCTCTTACTCGATTGTCGGGAACAAGCTGAATATGACTTAGTGCAGATTGAAGGCGCACAGCTACTGCCCATGAGTACCATCCAAAATCGGCTGCATGAGCTAGTAGAACATCAGCAGCGGCACATCATCGTACATTGCCATCATGGGGGGCGCAGCCTACAGGTAACCGAGTGGCTCCGTGCACAAGACTACAACAAAGTCCAGAACATGGCAGGTGGAATCGACGCTTGGTCCGTAGAAATCGACCCTAGTAAACCACGCTATGCGTAATGCAAAGCATCCGTCCGGGTAATCTTTCCAGCAAATTCCCCCCGCAAACTTTATTCTCTCAGTCATCGATTTTTGCCACGACTTAAGTCCGACTGCCTATATTTCGCCGCAAAAATCGCTGCGTTTAAACACAGCGGTCCTTGCTTTCGCAATGAGATTCCTTCCTTACCGTGAATCGTGGTACACTAATTACATGTCTGCTCACCACTTTCAATGCCGGCAAACGGTCGGACATAGCAATGCGTCTGGGAAGCATTCGTCCATTGCTTTTCTCGTCTTGCTAGGTCTCAGCGTCCTGCTGCCCCTCACTTCCGTGGCTGGCGACCTCAGTATCCCAGAAAAGGCGAATAACGCTTCGCCGATCTATTTTTCAACCGATGTGGTGCCGATCCTGACCAAGTTAAGCTGCAACAGCGGGGGTTGTCATGGTAAAGCAACTGGACAAAACGGGTTCAAATTGTCGCTACTTGGCTTTGAACCTGAAAGCGACTTCCGAACAATTGTCAAAGAAGCACGGGGGCGACGCCTGTTCCCCAGCGATCCCGGTCGCAGTTTACTACTCCTCAAAGCCACTTCGCAGGTGCCCCATGGAGGCGGTCGTCGTCTCACAACAAACAGCGACGAATACCAAACATTATACCAGTGGATATCCGGCGGCGTGCGGCAACCAACGAATCTTGATCCCACTCTGGAACGCATCGACGTTGATCCCGTAGAGAGGGTCCTCACAACCAAGGCAACGCAACAACTTCGAGTGACCGCCTCTTTCTCCGACGGCACGACCAGAGATGTTACTCAACAAGCAGTTTATCAATCAAATCACCCCGTGCTCGCTCAGGTGAAGTCCCACGGTTTGATTCAAACGAGCGCGGCCAACGGACTCTTCGCGGTGATGGTTCGCTTTGGCGACAAAATCACGACATTTCACGGCGCCGTACCTTTTGAATCGGATCCAACCAATGCAAAACGCATCGCACTAAAGTTAAATCAACTGGAAAACCAACTTCCCACATCGCCTCTTAATCAACATCTTTTGAGACAATGGAAACGTCTACGAATTGTTCCCTCAACGCCAGCCGATGACGCAACTTTCATCCGTCGTGTGACAATCGACATCTGTGGAACCCTGCCAACAAGAACCGAAGTCGAACACTATCTCTCCGACAAATCAAAGCTCAAACGAGAAAATTTGATTGACCGCCTTTTAGAGAGACCTGAATATGCAAGTTACTTTGCCCTTAAATGGGGTGATATTCTTCAGAATCGAGGTTCTGGATATTCCACCAGTAAACAACGTTCCGGCACCGCCTTATTTGCTGGTTGGATTCGCGACTCACTAGCAATGAACAAGCCTTATGACCAGTTTGCTGCAGAAATCGTAACCGCAAGTGGAAATCAACGTGAAAATCCACCCACCGTCTGGTATCGCCAAGTTCGCACCTCGACCGATTATGTGGAATCGGTTGCCCAAGCATTTCTCGGTGTTCGTATTCAATGCGCGCAGTGCCATCACCACCCTTTTGAGCGTTGGAGCCAAGCCGATTATTTTGGTCTGGCGGCTGTTTTTTCTCGAATCGGCAGAAAGGGAGGGTTTGCGGATGCAGAAGTTCCTACCGAAGAGATTATTTTCGTCAAAGATCGGGGGAATATCCGACATCCTCGGACAGGGCAATTGGTACCGCCACGTCCCTTGGGTGGACCCAATTTAGAGTTATCTCGATTTGAGGATCCAAGGCAAAGTTTTGCACGCTGGATGATCCAGCCCGGCAATCCTTTTTTTGCACGCACGTTTGTGAATCGAATCTGGGCACATTTCCATGGGCGTGGCATGATCGACCCGCTCGACGACGCCCGGAGTACCAATCCACCAAGTAATCCTGAGTTGCTCAACGCTCTGGCTCAGGACTTTGTTAGCAGCGGTTTTGACGTGAAACATTTGATCCGCACTGTCTGCAACACCTATTCCTATCAACTAGATATGAAGCCGAACGAATGGAATCAAGGCGATACTCAGACGTTTGCTCGCTTTTATCCCCGCAGATTATCGGCCGAAGTTTTGCTGGACGGCATGAGCCAGGTCCTTGACGTGCCAACGGAATTTGCCGGTGGACCTGGTATTTTTCCGGCGGGAACGCGGGCAATCGAACTGACAGATGAAAATGTCCCGGCGCATTTCCTTGATGTCTTCGGGCGTCCGGCCCGAAACTCAGCTTGCGAGTGCGAGCGTGTCGACGCACCTGCCCTCGGGCAAGCACTAGAATTAGTCAACTCCAGTGAAATTCATCGCAAGTTGATCGCCACAAATGGCTACCTTGCTCGACTGATCGAAGGTGACGAGTCTGTACCAGACAAGGTGATCGATGTCTTCCTGCGGAGTTTGGGACGACGACCGCAATCCGAAGAATTAGGATCTGCAGTCGAGTTCATTGAATCTGAGGCAGATACCGCCGAAGCATACCGTTCATTGACCTGGTCTTTACTGGCCACAAATGAATTTTTGTTTAACCATTAAGCGTTTTTTTAGGGCGTGTGAATGCTACGAGCACAGGGCATCTCTTACCGTAATTGCGATGGTGTCTCGCGACGCAATTTCCTGCAAGTCGGCGCACCACTCCTCGGAGTTGGGCTTGCTGAATTGCTGCGCCGTGATGCGTTGGCCACCTCCTCACCTGTCCCCAGCAAGAAATCACTCATTGTGTTTTGGACGCATGGCGGCCTCAGTCAGCAAGACACCTATGACATGAAACCTCATGCGCCAGCCGAATACCGTGGAATGTACAATCCGATTGCCACCGCAGTGCCCGGCTTGGACGTTTGTGAGCGATTTCCGGTGCAAGCTAAAGTCATGGACCGCATGGCGCTGGTACGATCTGTGCATCACGAAAATGGGATTCACGCCCCTTCCGCACATTGGATGCAAACCGGTTATTTCGGTCCAACTTTGGCGAGAATTGCCGCCCAAAAGCCATCTTTCGGTTCGGTAATTTCACGATCTCTAGGGGCGATAAACCCTCAACTGCCAGCTTATGTCACTGTTCCCAAGTCCGAAGCCTTCGGCTACCAGAACGCGGTTTACCTTGGAAAAACTTATAATCCATTTGAGGTTGGTGGAGATCCGAACGCTAAGGATTTCAAAGTCCCCAACCTCACGCTTCCCGACGGCTTGACCGTCAATAGTGTCGCTTCTCGTCGCCGGTTGTTAAAAACATTTGACACCTTTCGGCAAGATGTTGACCAAAGCGGCGTTGCCGAAGGACTCGATGCTTTCAAAACCAAAGCCTTAGAGATGGTCGCAGGTGATCAGGTTCGGGACGCCTTTGACATCAGTCAGGAAGACCCCTTATTGCGGGATCAATATGGACGTCATCAGTATGGGCAAAGTGCCCTACTTGCCCGGCGTCTAATTGAGGCGGGAACCCGTTGTGTCACGGTCAATACGGGGTATTGGGATCATCATGATGAGATTGAGCAAGGGCTTGAAACTCACCTGCCCCCACTCGACCAAGCGATCGGAACCTTAATCGAAGACCTGGATCAACGCGGTATGCTACAGGACACCATGGTGTATTGTGCCGGCGAATTTGGCCGTACCCCATTAATGAACGGCCATGCGGGACGCGATCATTGGGCGAATTGCTTCACCGTGATGTTTGCAGGAGGGGGAACCCAAGGTGGTCGAGTGATTGGCTCTAGCGAAAAATTTGGCGGTGGTGTGAAAGATCGACTCACAACACCGCTGGATGTGCTGGCAACCATCTACCATGCGCTCGGCATTCCCCTGGACACCCATTATGAAGATTCTACGGGACGACCGATCAGTATCGTCGGCAGCGGCCAGCCGATTCACGAGCTATTCTAGCTAGCCATTTTTTTTCAGTAACTGCTCAGCAAAAAGCAAATCGCTTGTCAGTTCAGGCTGCAGGGACAAGTCCGAGTCGGCTTCGACTCCCTCAATGGAAAACGCATCCAAATTATCCGATCAGCCGTCTCTATTACTCGGTGCGTGCAATCGCCTCTTCCACAAGAGAAGCAATATTCCTGATGCCGGTAGCTGCTTCTTGCAAACGCGGGCTGATAAAAACACGCACGCTCTTCACATAGTCATCGAATTGCTTATGGGCCAGTGTTTCTACAACGGGCGACACTTCTTCCAGCGAACGATAGCAATTCTCCTTCGCCGAATAGACTTCCATATTGAATTCAACTTCGAGTTTCATTGGTGGAGCGTCCAGAAGTACTTCGTGAGGCGCAACGCGTTGCCTTAATTCATGGCTAATTCCCTCTGCCAGCGTTTCTGTACAAGCGACCAGCCAGGGATAGGGACGGCGTGAAAGCCCCTTATAAACCTGGGGATTCCGCAACACACTGAACTCTGCCAAACGCTTGTACAATTTCCGTTTCTTTCCAAATAATCCGTCCAAAAGATCGTAAGCTGGGCCGTTTGCAGCCGTTTGCAGTAAAGCGGCAATCATGGCCACATCCGTCTGGCGAAACAGCGAGTGCAGATCCATTTGGCCGTGCAGCAAAAAGAAAGCCCGTTGCAACATGGCAGTTGCCGACCTCACCGCGTGATGCCAATAAACTTCGCTAAACATTACATAGCGAGCAAAAACCATCATTTCCGCTGCCGTTTTTCCCTTTTCCGTGATGGCGACTCCATCACCGGCCTGATTCAGACAGAGACTTCCAATCAACCGTTGCGGATCAAAGTTGCGTCCATAAGGAACCCCTGCATGCAAACTATCTCGTTGCAAGTAATCCATTTTGTCGACGTCAATCGGACCAGACAAAATACTATTTAAAATCCGCCCGCGGCGATCACGGGGTTTCTCCGAAAGCATCGCTACAATTTCTCGTGGCTGGATTGACCAATCGTCACGCAAGGCATCCGCAACTTCACCCTCCAGCAAAAAACTGTTCGCAAACAACTCGTGCGAAGGAACTCCGGGAAGCCCCATGTCTTCAATCGGATGGCAAAATGGCCAATGGCCGAGATCATGTAAGAGTGCTGCCACAATGAGCTTCTCAGCATCTTCGTTTGCAATGACAGCAGCAAACCTCTCGTCATAGGACAATTGCTTAAGATAGAGCAGGGCCATTCGATAGACACCCAGACAATGCTCAAAACGACTATGATGAGCAGCCGGATAAACCAGCGATACCAGCCCCAACTGGCTAACTTGAGATAAGCGTTGGAACTCCGCCGTGTCGATAATTTGCTGCACTCGAGGCGTCAACGGAACGTCGATCTCACTCGGAATGCGGATCAAGCGACGTCGCTCGTCGAGTCCACGGATTTCAGGGATATCGCCAAGAACTGTCATAACCCGGGTGCGCCGTGCGCGGCTCAGTTTGAAAACTGCAACAGATCGATCCCCATAACGAGACACAATAGCGTGGTTACCACCACGTAGAACCCAAAGTGTACCGCAGCCCATCCGTACTCAAGATCGAAGGCAGCAAAGGTGGCAAAGGCAGCCACTAAAACAATCGGCGGAGCAACAAATGCAAGGTGGAAAATTTCGAATTGATCAAGTTGTAAATACCAAGGAATGAACCGGTAGACTCCCCACATGAAAGCATAGACTAACGAGCAGACAACGATTCTCACATAGAGTTCTTTACCTCGGTAGGCTTCCAGTTCATCATCGCGTAGAAACGCATAGCCAGCCCAAATCAATAATGGAGCTAGGAGTAATGCGCCCGCAACCAAAACAATCTGTGGTGGCCCGTCTGGGGGATTCCGCAAAAAAAATGCCCCCAGGAAAATCGCCGCAATCACACCAGCCAGCCCAGCGGCTGCCGGGATGGTCATTTGAGTTTCTTCCCGTTCAATGGGCTTCAGAACTGCTCGCCCATCTGCACCCTTCGGGCCGAATTGTTCCGGTTCATGAACCACCACTGCGTCGCCCGCAGCCTGCGGTATTTTGATACTCGCTTTGCAATTCGGACATGGACCAGTTTGACCCGCGAATTGATCGCTGACTTGAAATCGTTTCTGGCAGCCACCGCAAACAACCTGAATCGGCATAAAAACACTCGAATCAAAATAATGGTAAGTCGAGATGGCTGAGCCACCTCTGCATAGTTTCGCAGAACCGAAACGCGGGTCAAGAACCACTCTCCCCAAATGGCTCTAATCCGCCCCTAAAGTTATCGCTGCAACACGCCAGCAATGTTTACCATCACCTTGACAACCGCGATCCGGTTAATCTAGTCAAAATCAAACTCGCCAACTATAAATTACAGGATCTCATACTTGGACAAATGTTCCTTAAAGAGCCCTGCAGAAACATGAAGTTTTTTCGAGAAGCCCTCTTGGACGGTGCGTTTTTACTTGACCTTAAAGCTGACGATATCGAATCGATTCTTCACCAGACACTGAATCACGTTGTCGCTCTGGGAAAGCTACCAGCAGAACGACGCGAGGAGGTAGAAGCTCACCTCACCAAACGTGAAACCGTAGCGCCCACCGCCATTGGGCATTCTGTCAGCATACCCCACGCCTATTCAGATGCCTTCACCGAACCCGTCGTTGTCTTCGTCCGTTTGGCTCGCCCCCTTCAATTGGGCGCTCCCGATGGAATTCCCACTCGATTTCTTTTCGCCCTACTGGGACCGTCGGGTGGTGCCACGGAACATCTCGATACCATGGCGGCTATCGCTCGCTTGATGTCCGATGTCGAGTTTCGTTACGAAGCTGGACAAGTGCAAACCCATCTCCAACTACTGGATGCACTAAAGCGTTTTGAGGAGCGCAGCACGCCCGAAATTCCACCTGCTCCAAAAGAAGCAAGTTCTCTCACTTATTCTCGGAAATTGTGCAGCGGCTTTGTGACCGACCTGAAACGCCGCCTTCCACACTATCTCAGCGATTTCCGTGACGGCCTGCACCCCAAAACGGTCAGTTCGACCCTTTTCCTTTTCTTCGCTTGCTTTGCTCCAGCCGTTACTTTTGGCGGAATCATGGCCGAATTGACCGACAGCCACATTGGCGCGGTTGAAATGATCATCGCATCGGGCTTTTGTGGAATTGCGTATGCACTCTTCTCCGGACACCCACTTATCATTCTCGGGGGTACCGGTCCTCTACTGATCTTTACCGTGATTTTCTATGGCCTTTGCCAAGATTTCAACATTGAGTTCTTACCCGCCCTCGCCTGGGCTGGCCTCTGGGCTGGCCTCTTTCTTGTTATCTTATCCGTCACGAATGCAAGTTGCTTGCTACGTTTCTTCACTCGGTTTACCGATGAAATTTTTGCCGCGTTGATCTCAATTATTTTCATTCACAAAGCGATTGAGGCTATCAGCAAAAATTTCTTTGACGGCTACCTCAATTATCAACAGAGCCACGACGAAGCACTTGTACCTCTGTTACTCGCGATCGGAACGTTCTACATCGCCTTGAGCCTTTCCCGCGTGCGTCGCAGTCGCTATTTACTTCCGCAAATACGAGAATTTCTCTCCGACTTTGGCCCCTCGATCTCGCTCTGCGCCATGCTCGGGATCGCCCTCTTGTGGTTCCACGATGTCAGTTTTCCAACCTTGCCCGCACCCGATTCTTTTCGCCCCACGCTTGCCGAACGGAGCTGGTATGTTGACATCATGGCGGTCGAACCGTGGGTTCGTTTTGCTACCATCATTCCCGCCTTGCTGGCAACCGTCTTGATTTTCCTGGACCAGAATATTACCGCCCACTTGGTCAACAGTCCGGACCATCCTTTGCAAAAAGGTGAGGCGTATCACTACGACCTTGCTTTGGTCGGAATTCTGATCGCTATCTGCTCTCTGTTTGGCCTCCCCTGGTTAGTTGCTGCAACCGTGCGTTCGTTGAACCACGTACGTAGCTTGGCCACTCTAGAAGAAGTCGTCACTGCTAATGGAGAAACACGCGAACGCATCATTCACATACGTGAAACACGCCTCTCAGGCCTCTTCATTCATATCCTAATTGCCAGCTCTTTATTGTTGTTACCCTACCTGCAGCTCGTCCCTATGGCGGTCCTCTACGGCCTGTTTTTGTACATGGGCATTGTCTCCCTTTCGGGAAATCAATTCTTCGAACGACTCCACCTTTGGATCATGGATCGGTCGCTCTACCCCGTCACACACTACACCAGACAAGTCCCGATATGGACCATTCATAGTTTCACCTTTATTCAGGCAATCTGCCTGGCTGTGCTCATCTTGGTCGAGGTGAGCCCGTTGGGAATTCTTTTCCCCCTCTTCATCGGCTTGCTAGTCCCGGTCCGCTTCCTCTTAGACAAATTTTTTAGAGCGGAACATCTCGAAGCGCTTGATGCGGCAGAAATTCCCTACGAAGAAGACATGCAGTGGGACTAGTCAGACGCTTGGGGCTTGGCAACGCCTCGTATTTCCTCGGGATTTAGCGCATCCGATGGTTGGCTCTGGTTCTCGGCAAGGCTGCAGATCGAGACCTCCTTCAGCGAACGCTCACCATTAAAACACCATTTCTTAATCACTCCTTAACATTCGTGCGCAAGACTTGTGGGCGGAATGGTTTCGAATTCATGGGAGATTCGCTGTTTTTACACCCACACTTCACTCTACCTTAACATTCCTCCGCCAACCTTTGGGCGTTAGTTATCCGGCTGTTTGATCTTGTCAACTTATGACTCACACCAAAAGGAAGAAGGAAAAACACATGTTAAATCTAATGCGAATAGCGCGCTTCATGATTGGGGCAACCGTTCTCGTCATTGCAACTATCGATGCGACGGGCCAAGAAGTTCAAGTGGATCCAAAACTCCCGGACTACCAACCAGTAGCGGGTGTCTCTGGTCGCATTAAAAGCGTCGGTTCCGACACCATGAATAACATGATGACCCTATGGTCTGAGGGTTTTCAACAATATTATCCTAACGTTCGCATTGAAATCGAAGGCAAAGGCTCGTCGACCGCCCCGCCCGCTTTAATTGAGGGAACCGCCAACTTTGGTCCTATGAGCCGCAAAATGAAAGCGGACGAAGTAAATGAATTTGAAAAGAAGTTTGGCTACAAACCGGTTCAGCTTGGAACGAGCATTGATATGCTGGCTGTGTATGTCAACAAAGACAACCCAATTGAAAAGCTGACCCTACCAGAAGTTGACGCAATTTTCTCCAGTACACGTAAGCTCGGTGCTGCCGATGATATCACCGCTTGGGGGCAACTCGGCTTGACGGGCGACTTCACGAGTAGTGACATCAGCCTCTATGGTCGAAACTCCGCGTCCGGAACTTACGGTTTCTTTAAGAAGAACGTTCTTGGCAAAGGTGATTACAAAGATTCCGTTCAAGAGCAGCCAGGAAGTGCGACGGTAGTTAACTCTGTAGCCAATAATAAATTTGGTGTTGGCTACAGTGGCATTGGATACAAAACAGCCGACGTGCGTGCCGTGGCACTCGCAAAAGATGGCGACTCGGATGCGATCGCTGCCATTCCCGACAATGCTTACTCTGGAACCTACCCACTCGCGCGCTTATTATGGTTGTCCGTCAATCACAAACCTGGCAGCCAGTTGGATCCACTGCGCCGTGAATTCCTTAAATATGTCTTTAGTCGACAGGGACAAGAAGATGTCTTGAAAGATGGCTATTTTCCAGTTTCTGCTGCTCTGTGTGCGAAATACCTAAATATGGTTGATATCAAACAAGCTGACTAAATCCGCTTCATCTTAGTACTGGAACTAGTGAACCTGAGCGGGGCGGTAACCACACCGCCCCGCATTTTCCGACCCCAACCTCATCTTGCAACCAGTCGCGGTCAAGATCCTTGCATCTATGAACAAACTCAACACCCCATCTTATACAGGGCGTCAAAGACGCAAACGCACACGCCTCTCGGTGCGGATGGGAGATATCATCTCAAAACGGCTGATTACGATTGGTGGCATCGGAACCATCGTTGCGGTTTCGTCGGTCTTTTTGTTCCTGTTCAGCGTGGTCGCCCCACTATTTCTCCCAGCCCTAGTTACAAACCCAGCTAAACTACCTGCCCCATGGGGAAATGATGAAATCGTACGATTCACCATCGACGAATACCAAACCATGGCCTGGTCATTGTCTTCAAACGGACAATTACGGATTTTTCGTCTGGATACCGGAGAAGACGTCGATAAGTTGGAGATCTTCTCGGCAACTGAGCACCAAATCACGAGCACCTCTTTCTCCATCGGATCCAATGATTTTGCTTTAGGATTTAGTGATGGAACGGTGCAATTGGGAAAGCTTGAGTTCATTCCTAGCTTTTTGGAGCGTTCTGACGTACCTCCAGAAATTAAGGACTTGCCTGTCGGTGGCATTGCCACCTTTAACAAGGAAGTTTTACAGAAAACACCTCAGGGACAATTTCGTTCGCAACATATCTCTGCAACGATTGCAGAGCCGCTTAAAGTCGCTGACAGCCCAATCGAACTTATTACCCACCTAACGAGCGGTGAAGACGAAGACGCAGCAATCTCCAGTAACAGTGAATCCTCATTTATTTTTTATGCCGGCGCAGAGAAACTACAGTTTTGTCGCGTTGCCGAAACACAAATCGAAAATGACTTCACGGGCGAAGTCGAAATCGAAACCGAGTTAATTTCAGTTGATCTACCATTGCCGGCAAGCCGCACCAGCGCTCCTTTCCGACTTTTGCTGTCAGCGCGAGGTGACAACGCCTTTGTTGCCTGGCAAGATGGGGTAATGGTTCGCTATAACGTGAGAAAACGTGGAACCGCGATATTGGTCGAAGAAATAAATTTGCTTCGCTCAACTGACAACGCAACCCTCACAACCTGTGATTTCATTCTTAACCGCGAAACCATCCTGTGTGGAGATTCCACCGGCCAGATTCGTGCTTGGTTTCGTCGCAGACACGGACGTAAAACCGATAAAGACCTCTTTGAACTTGTGTTAGGCCATGAATTTTCTGCCAGTGGCCAACCGGTAACCGCCTTCGGCAGTTCGAGCCATTCCCGCACTGTTGCAGTCGGATATCAAAATGGTGACGTTCGTCTATTTCATATCACCACAGACCAGGAATTGCCTTTTGTACTGAATTCATCAGATCAGAATGCCTCGGCAAATTCCGATTTTGGACAATGGTTTGGCCCGCGACAGAGAAAGCTCAATATTGGGCAAGGAGAGGCAATTCAACGCATACTCTTAGCGCCTAAAGATGACGGAATTGTCGCCGCCACCAAGACCCAATTGTGGCGAGCAGAGTTTGACGCTGCACATCCAGCAGCAACACTTTCCGCACTTTTCCAGCCAGTCTGGTACGAGGGTTACAGCAAGCCTGAGAATATCTGGCAGTCTTCGTACGGGAGTACGGGACCCGAGATGAAGCTGGGACTCGGACCACTGATCTTTGGCACGATCAAAGCAACTTTCTACACAATGCTGTTTGGAGCGCCGCTCGCCTTGCTGGCCGCTATTTACACCAGTGAGTTTCTTTCCAACCGCATGCGGTCCCGTATCAAACCTATGATTGAGATGATGGCCAGCCTACCAAGTGTCGTACTCGGATTCTTAGCAGCCCTCGTTTTTGCGCCGGTCATCGAAACCATGGTGCCCACAACTCTCGCCGCTTTTGTCATGCTACCGCTGGCATACCTGCTCGGCTCGTACCTTTGGCAGATGATACCCAAACAACTATTCCAGCGACTCCAACGTTACCGTTTCAGTTTTCTCTTTTTACCACTTGCCGTTGGTTTTTTTGCTGCCGTCCAGGCTGGACCTTGGGCTGAACGCTTACTTTTCGCGGGTAACATCAAAGCCTGGATGAGTGGTCGCGTGGGCAGCGGCAGCAGTGCTTGGCTTCTCCTTTTCCTACCCATCTGCAGCGTAGCTACCGTTTTCCTCATGGTTTCCGTGGTCAACCCTTTTCTACGCCAGCATACCGACCGCCTAAGCCGGGGCTGGTTTGCCCAATTAAATGCTTTGAAATTTATTGCCGGAACCGTCTTCGCAGGCCTCGTTGCATTCGGAATTTCTTGGAGCCTTTCCTCCACGGGCTTCGATCCGCGCGGCAGCTTCGTGGACAAATACGAACAAAAGAATGTTCTTGTTGTTGGATTTGTGATGGGTTTTGCCGTCATCCCGATTATTTACACCATTGCAGACGACGCCTTATCGACGGTTCCCAACCACCTACGTTCCGCCTCGCTTGGTTGTGGTGCAACACAATGGCAGACCTCTATAAATATTGTTATCCCTACAGCAATGAGTGGTCTTTTCTCCGCCTTGATGATTGGGCTTGGTCGAGCTGTCGGCGAAACCATGATCGTACTTATGGCTGGTGGCAACACGCCAGTCACGGACTGGAATATCTTTAACGGCTTTCGTACCCTCTCGGCAAATATCGCTGTGGAATTGCCCGAAGCAGTCAAAGACAGTACGCATTACCGGACGCTTTTCCTTGCTGCTCTGACACTCTTTGTACTGACCTTTTTAGTTAACACCATTGCTGAAGTTGTGCGATTACGATTTCGGCGACGAGCCTACCAACTCTGATCTGCGTTGCTGAAGAATATCCCATGACACCGCCAACCGAGAAACAACCTCACCGCAAACGTCGACGCGCCCGCATTTCGCGACCAGGCCTTTCTTTGCTTGCCGAGGGTGAACCCATGGTTTGGTTAACCGGTGGTGCACTCATGATCTGCCTGACGATGATCGTCGGATTATTAGGATTGGTCATTTGGTTTGGCGGAGCCACCTTCTGGCCCTTGCCTGTCGTCGAAATAACATTACTCGACGGAAAAACACGGATGGGAGAAATCACGCGTTCCGAGTCCTTTACAGTAACCCGTGCAGCCATTGACCTAATGAACGAGCCGGTTGCCTCAGCAGCAACCCAATTTCTTGGCAACGGGGATCGCGCATCGGCCAACCGCGTCTTAGTACGAACGGGAAACTTTGACATCACCAACGAGGATTTCGCTTGGGTGCGCCAATTTGACACGACAGACAATTGGGAAATACCTGCAACTCCGGAATGGGCCATCGTCGTAGAACGCATTGAATGGGGACGTTTTTATGGTGAGCCAGAAAAGTTTGTTGTTCATACAAAACGCGATATCTCCGCGGACGAAGCCGCAATTATGGAAATCTTGCAATTTTTTCAGGTGAGCCCGTTCCGACTCAATTCTAAAGAACAGGAAGACCTGCGGCCGCAGATTGCATCACTTGAAAACAAAATGGAAGAGCTCGAAAAGGAGCTCTTCCAAATACGTCGTGGAAATGTTCGAAAATTTCTCGAGCAATTTGAGGCTGCCGATGACCACACTATCACGGCAGTCTTGGAGAATGGCCAGGTCGTTAACATCAATGACGTGACTGAAGAGCAAAACGTTCTTGAGATGCGCGAAGAATGGTCTGGTCCTGATGACACATGGAAACAATTTGGTCGCTATCACAATGAGGTTTTACAGCGTTTTACAGAACGCAAAAAACTCACGAAACACGAAATCGGCGATCTCAACCACCTGATGGAAGAATCCCGTTTAAATGTCCGAGTCGCAGAAATCAACCAGAACATTCTTCTCTTGTCCTCACTCGAAGAACTCTCTTCGTTGGAGTTCGAATTAAGCGCCTTGGAAGATGCGAAAGATCTGGACAGAGCCGCTCTGGAATCAATTCGAAGTCGCTATGCTGCAGGTGAGGAAATTATAGAGATCGCTGCTCGTCTCGCTGCATCGTTGGAAAGGGCCATCGAGCGCCAAGCGGATCGCCCGCAAACGCGTGCGGACGAGATTCGGACACAAATCACGCAGACGCAGGCAGTCACTCAGGAATTGACCTCAGCATATTTGGACATACACAGACAGGCCGCGCAGCAGCGCCAAGAGATACAGGCCAAAATTGACGTCCTACGTTTGGCAAACGAACGTTACGAAATACATTTCGCAACCGCAGACAAAACGCCCAAAATGTTGAAGTTAAATGAAATTGTCCGAGCGTATCCAGCCAACCAATTAAAGTTCTCGGACAAACTTGCCATTTATATTTCTCGTTGGGGCGAATTTTTGAATGCCGACCCACGCGAAGCGAACAGTGAGGGTGGTGTTTTCCCTGCGATCTGGGGAACCGTCGCGATGACCCTCATCATGTCCTTTTTTGTGGTTCCCTTTGGAGTACTGGCCGCGCTTTATTTGAAGGAATATGCAAGTGCCGGAATCGTCGTGAGCGCCGTTCGTATCGCGATCAATAATCTGGCCGGCGTGCCGAGCATCGTCTTTGGTGTATTTGGACTTGGCTTCTTCTGCTACATCATGGGATCTTATATCGATGCCGGCCCGCAAGGCCCCGGCTTCACGCCTTGGCCACCAGCAACTTGGTTTTTGTACCTGGGCCTTGCCGTAGGCGCTGGTACCGTTGCCTTTGTTTCCGGCTTCCTGAGCTCCAAACGCCCTAACCTTGCAGTCACCAAAGGTCAGGCGCGAATGCAATATTTTTCGATTCTTCTCTGGATGGTGTCCGTCGTCATCGTTATTTTCCTTTTTGCAAAAACCCCTTTTTTCGAAGGGATGTATCTGGCTCAAGTCAAAGACGGCAATCCCACCTTTGGTAAAGGTGGATTGCTTTGGGCGTCGCTGACACTCTCTCTACTCACACTACCCGTCGTCATTGTAGCCACCGAGGAAGCTTTGTCCGCAGTCCCTAACTCGCTGCGTGAAGGATCCTACGCTTGTGGGGCAAGCAAGTGGCAAACCATCCGGCGGATTGTCCTACCTCACGCGTTACCTGGAATTATGACAGGCATGATCCTCGCGATGGCACGTGGCGCCGGAGAAGTTGCGCCGCTGATGCTGGTGGGAGCACTCAAGCTGGCTCCTGAGCTACCTCTGGACTTGGCCAATTGGACCGGAGAAATCGGCCCCCTGCCAACCGGCCCTATCCATCCCGACAGAAGTTTCATGCACTTGGGATTCCACATTTTTGATTTAGGTTTTCAAAGCCGTAATAGCGAAGCTGCAAAACCGATGGTTTACACAACAACATTGTTATTAATAGGCATTATTGTCTGCTTAAACCTCGCTGCCGTCGGCCTCCGAACCAAACTCCGCAAACGCCTTCAAGTCAGTCATTTTTAATCTGAAAGCAATCATGGGAATTGAAGACGGCAGCATCACCGCTGAAAACTCACAACGTCCCGAAACAGAACCAGCTGACCAAAGCGCACCTGCCGAAACTTCGGATCGACTTGGAGCAATTGCGCGCGGCGAATGCGTTGACTCCATGGTTCACGCTGAAGTGTTTGCAGAAGAATCCATCTTAGAAATCAAGGATTTTGAACTCTGGTATGGATCCAAACAAGCATTATTCGGCATTGACATGCCGGTACCCAAGGGAAAAGTAACCGCTTTAGTAGGACCTTCCGGATGCGGCAAAACGACTCTTTTGCGTTGTGTGAATCGCATGAACGATTTGATTGACACCGTCAGGATCTCGGGGGATATGCGGCTTAATCAAGATTCAATCTTTGGGTCGTCCGTGGACGTCATTGAACTCCGAAAACGGATGGGAATGGTCTTCCAAAAACCTAACCCATTTCCGATGAGCATCTTCGAGAACGTAGTTTACTCGCTCCGCATCGATGGAGAACGAAACCGCGGCGTGCTTGAGGAAGTGTGTGAGCGCAGCCTTCGCGGTGCAGCTCTGTGGGACGAAGTGAAAGACCGCCTTAAGGAAAGTGGGCTCAGTCTCTCCGGCGGTCAACAACAACGACTCTGTATCGCACGCGCCATTGCAAGCGAACCAGAAGTCTTGCTACTCGACGAACCATGTTCGGCTTTAGACCCGCTGGCAACTGGAAAAATCGAAGATCTAATCCAAGATCTCAAAGGTGAGTATTCTATCTTAATTATCACACACAACATGCAACAAGCATCGCGTGTCAGCGATTATACCGCTTTTATGTATCTCGGCGTCCTCGTTGAATATGGACCGACATCCACCATTTTTACCAATCCGAAATTGAAAGAAACAGAAGACTACGTAACAGGACGGTTCGGTTAAACGTTGGGGTCACTTCACTGACCTTTTGGGGACGAGGAATCTACACAACTCTGTAACGCCAGCTTATGCATGTGGGAAAAATAACAATGACAATATCAAAACCATTGCTAGTCTTACTTACTTTGGGCTTTGCCCTGGCTGGGAACGTCCAACGAATAGACGCTAGAACGCGCAGCGAAGCACAACAACAGTACACAGAGAATCTGTGGACATACATCACGTCTGGATCAAATCACTACACCACATGGAGGCTTGCTTCCACTCCAGTTGAATTTGATTTCGGACCACCTTCAGACGCCACGAGTAAGAGCTATCTCAACAACCAAGCAGCATCCACCCCTACACTGACTCACAACTCGGTCGTGGTTACAGAACATCGTAGTGCCAATCAAGGATCCTTAGCTGCGGTAACGGTATTCGTTAAATCAGCTCCTGGCTTTAACGCGCATACCGATGACTGGTACTGGGCTCATTATCTGCCCAACGGAATAGCGATCGATAGTTCCAGCGATCAACGCGTTTTTGGCAAGCGTGGCTTTGTCACCTTTCCCGTGGAAGGTCGCTTGTGGATATTTCGTTCCAATTCGGAGCTCCTGTCAGATTTCGTCGCAAACGGGGAACTTGCAAAACACGTTATCCGTCCCGGCATGGGGCCTGCAGGCATGACACTAAAAGCTCCCGACACGGAAACTCTCTCCGAATACATTTGCAAAAAAAATGGTTTTATCACCAAAATCGTTGATGGACGAGTTTGGGTTTTCCGGGCAGCATCTCCTGAACTGGAGAATTTTCTGGCCGATNGTACGTTAGCAAAACACGTGATCCGTCCGGGTGTNGGCCCCAACGGGATGACCGTCAAGTCGCCCGACATGATCACGGTCGATGCNTACCTAACAGCTAAAGACGGCTTCACTACGAAAGTTGTGGACGGTCGCCTGTGGGTCTTCCGTCAAGACGCGCCTGAATTAGCCGCTTTCAATCGTGATGGAGAACTCGCAAAACACGTCATTCGGCCTGGTGCCGGCCCCCTTGGCATGACATTAAAAGCTCCAGATGACGGAACAATTCTGGAGTACCTGACCGTGCAAACAGGCTTTTTCACGCAAATCGTCGATGGTCGCCTGTGGGTCTTCAAACTCGGCTCTGACGAACTCGCTGAATTCCAAAGTATTGGGGAACCCGCAAAATATGTGATTCGCCCGACAGCGGGGCCGCTGGGCATGACTCTCAAAGGCCCTGATTCTAATACGATCGACACGTACCTGCGTTTTGCGGTTCAATGACTGTAGGGATTTATTAGGGAGTATCAGCAGGTCAAAACGGCCTTGCTGATGCTTCGGCCTCACTTCTAAAGATCCAGTCGTTCGCATTGACAATTTCCGTCTGCAACCCCAATCAACATGTCCGCCCCCACAATTCTGATTATCGCATTCAAAGAAGACCAACTAAATCGTGTTGAGGAGAATCTGCGCGCTGCGGAGTGTCAAGTATTGAGCGCTTCTCGAGGTGAAAAGGGAATTGAACTAGCCAGCAAGCTAATACCCGACGTTGTGGTCATTGGTACAGACTTCTCCGATGACGATCCTTTGGATGTCTGTCGGCAAATTCGAAGCTCTCTACCTCAGGATCAACATCCATTTTTTCTCGTTTCTCCGAATACCACTGAGACAGATTCGTTTTATTTAACCAAAACGATCGGAGCCAAGAATATCGACCAAGACCAAATGCCTGCGGACCGCCTCGTCCGAAGCATCACCTCCTTAATTGGACATCATCCTGAAAAAGATAGTGCAGACACACTTCGTCGCCACGGGCTAGTCATGGACCAACGGAGATTCCACGCCTCGGTCGACAACCACGAGCTACCGTTAACCCTAACTGAGTTTAAAATTCTCTGGTCACTTGCCAAATGTGCTGGTTACGTGGTCAGTAGAAAAGAACTTGCCGCAAACGGCCACGACGATTGTGTTGAGATGCAGGAACGGACGATCGATGTCCATATCAAAGCGATCCGTAAAAAGATGGGAAAGGTCGGCAACGTAATTGAAACAGTGCGTGGTATTGGCTATCGCTTCCGCGATGGCCGGTAGATCGCAACACCTCCGACCACTCCTGCAAATCTGGTTGGAAAATCCGACAATTCATTTCCATGTATTTTTTAGTGCTAGTCGAGGACTGCCCCACCGAATAGCGTCTGGATCACCAGATCAACCGTATTGATCGCCCATCGATAGCCAAAATCGAAATTTGCTAGTCTATTTTGTTGTGCCGCTGCCTGATCAACGTGACGACTTTGGAAAACGCAAGTGTGGCTCGCGTTGACCGAGGCTAGCTACCTATCAGCGGTGACAGACCATCTCTTTTTGAAACTCGCTAAGCTGAACGAATGGAGACCTCGGCAAACGCCAACTTGAACCAGTACCGGCTCACAAACCAACAGAACAAATGCAGTTCAACGTCTGCAATCTACGGATCTACCGCATTTTCCAAGCAAAAATGCGGTTCTACGGAACTCTGCTCACAAGGACGAGGCCTGGCGGAAACCAAAGCTCAGGCTTACGACGTTTCCTGAATTTTTCTCCATAGTCACTTGGTGTGGGCATTCGTAAAACTGCCTTGCCAGAAAAGCGCGCGCAAAGACCACGCAGACGACCTGCGTGGTCTTTGAAAAACCGGTTACCCTAAAGCCATAGTAGCCCGACGCGTGTCTAGCTAACCATATCCTTCAAGGCCTTCAGTGGGCGAATCTTCACTTGCTGCGATGCGGGTTTTGCCGCAAAGACTCGCTCTTCCTTCGTGAAAGGATCAATTCCCATCCGTTCCTTTGTGGCCGCTTTGTATTTTGTGACAATTTTACACAGCCCAGGAATAGTGAAAGCTTTGTTGTCCGTCTTCTTGCCTTTTGCAAGTTCACCGCCAATGACGGTAGCCAAGGACTCAAAGACCTCGGAAACCTGCTTCTTGGAAAGACCGGTTGCCTCAGCAATGGAATTGAAAATTTCAGTCTTCGTTAGGGGTTTTGGACCAGCCTCGGTCATAGTTGCGCCCTCCGTGCAAAGTTCAGATGAAATTCATTTATGTCCGACCAAATCGTTGGAACGGGGTGAATTAGAAGCATTCAGACTGAAAATGCAACCCGAGTTCGCAAGAAAACCCCTCAAAATCGCTAAAATATCGTTTCTTCATACAGACAAATCAGCTTAGACCGTGCAAATCTGCCCTCCACTGGACCAAACTTGTCCGTCTCAGCGGCAGCCTCGCTAGGGAGAAATGGCCCCAGAAAAATCCATTTATTGCCCGATTCTCTTTGTTTCAATAAGATATTGTTGTGTCATAGCTTGCGTCACCAATTCGGTGGCCTGAAACCAATTAATCCGGAAAGTTTTGGATGAAAAATCGAGCTTTGCTCCGCCTCGAAAGTAAGCCCATTTGGCTTTTTACTGCTCTCTTGAGCACATTTCTGTTTCCAACGCTCAGTTGGAGCCAAAAAAAACCCATTCCGCGGAATCCAACACCCGCCGGGTCAAAGCGTCCACTCGGACAGTCTCTACGAAAACCACCTCGTGATCAGGAACGCCTACTTGTAATCGCTGAAAAAGCGCTCGCGGAAGAGCGTTTTGACGTGGCTGTCAATTCGTTGAGTAAAATTCTTACCGCCGAAACGACTGGATTTGATCCAGCCAACCCCGATGTCGGTCAAGATTTTTTCGTTTTTTCCGATGACGATTCCATGGCTACGCTCAGCATCAAAACGCGTGCTCAGCAAATCCTCGGTGAAATGCCTCCGAGAGGTCGTAAGCTTTATGAAATTAACTGGGGCCCCGAAGCACGAGCGTTACTTAATAAAGCGATCGCTGCCGATGACATCACACTCCTCTCGGCAGTCGCTCGCAAGTTTTTTCACACCGAAGCCGGTTACGAAGCAACGCTTTTGCTCGGCCGTTATTTTCTTGACCAGGGACGTCCTTTAGCAGCGACCTTTTGTTTCCAACGTTTAGCAACTGCCCCGACAGCAGGCCCAACATTTGAACCTGAACTTTCCGTCCTCTTGGCTACCAGTTGGTCGCTCGCGGGTTTTGAAGAAAACGCTGCTTCTGTACTCCGGAACTTGCAAGCACTTAACGCAGTTGCTCAAGTTGAACTCGGCGACCGCTCCCTACCGCTACCCAATAACGATGCGCAACTAGCAACATGGAGTAAACAGCATCTGGGATCCTTGCAGACCTTCGTTACAGATCCGGATGAGGAATGGAAACTTTTCCGAGGTAACGCTGGCCGCTCTGCAAATAGTTACGGAGGTGAAATGCTCTCGAGTCGTCGCTGGGATGTTGAGACTTCAACGGATCCTAAAGACGAAGAAAGGATCGCAGAAATACGTCGGAGCTTTGGGGCTGACCGTGTTGGTGCCATCCCCAGTTCACACCCACTAGTTGTTGATGATGTTGTCGTCATGCGGACTCCTGAACGTCTCTTTGGAGTCGATTTCTCTACCGGCAGACGAATCTGGCACTATCCGTCGGATCCATTATTTGCGAATTACGAAGTCGTCGCTTCCCAAACGCCAGAACAAAACCATGAAATTCGCAAACACCAACTACGTCAACGGCTTTGGGAAGATTCGATTTTTGGGCAACTTAGCAGTGATGGAACCTCCGTTTTTGTGATTCATGACTTAGATTATTCAAATCTCACCCCACGCCGAGAGTTCAATCGCCGTGCGATTGTCAATCAACAGGCCGGACCACCACAAACAAACAAGCTGGTTTCCTTGAGCCTAGCGCGTGAAGGAGCCACTCGCTGGGTGGTCGGTGGGGTAACCGGCGACAATGAACCTGACCTGGCCGGCGTATTTTTTCTCGGCCCCCCCCTCCCGATCGATGACCACCTTTACGTGATTGCGGAAATCGGCGACGTTTTACGTTTAATCGTCCTGGAATCGGATAGTGGAAAGGTAGCGTGGGTACAGCAATTACTGCACGTCCAGGAGCAACGCATCTCCAGAGATCACGGGCGTCGCATGGCTGGTGCGAGTCCCTCCTACGCAGACGGTATTCTGGTTTGCCCTACCTCTGCCGGAGCCATTGTGGCTGTCGACATCGTCTCGCGAAAATTACTCTGGGGTGTTGAATATCCGCAGGCTCGTCGACGAAACTCAAATAACTGGGCGGGCCTCCCCGTGGATCGCGTCAACCCGGAACTTGGGTCGCGATGGGCAGATGCCACCATTACGATTGCCGCAGGAAACGTAATCGCAACGCCCGTTGAATCTAACCGATTGCTTTGTGTCGATCTCCTGACCGGTGAAAAGCGTTGGGATGCAAGAAGCCGCGGTGAGAAACTTTTTGTTGCCGGTGTCGTGGACGACGTCATCCTCACGATTGAACGGGAATCCGTTTCAGGCTTGCGTTTAAGTGATGGTCAACCTGCTTGGCCTGAAGCTATTTCGCTCAACGGAGAAATGCCTAGTGGTCGAGGGTTCTTGACCGCAGGATCCTACTTCCTACCAACTACAGGGCAACGTCTGCTGAAAATTGATGTGGCTCACGGAACTGTGGAAAAAGTGATTCCAACCGACGAAGAACTAGGTAATCTCATTTGCTACAAAGGCGAAGTGATTTCACAAAGCCCTCTGAAACTTGCCAGTTTTTACCAAGTGGGACCGCTCCGAACGCGGATCGATGAAGCCTTATCCAAGGACCCAGAAAACTTGGAGATGCTTGCACTCCAAGCCGAACTGTTGCTTCACGACGAACAATACAGTGAAGCGCTCCACGCACTGCGAGCCATTGCACAGAAAACGCCCCAAAGCGCTACCGTGGATGCTTTATTGATTAAGGCTCTCTTCGCGGCAATTCGGGCTGACTTCGCCGCAAATCGGAGCATTGCCGAAGAATTTGAGCATTTAATTGTGCAGTCCTCGAGTCGCCGTGAGTATCTGCTCTTGATGGCCGAAGGTGCCCAACGTGAAGGACGTTCAGTCGATGCATTTCGTCTTTATCTCAGATTGGCGCAGTGGACGACGGAAGAAGCGGCCCATCAAGACTCAATGATTCCAGGTAACGACACGTTCTTGGAACAGCAACGCAACCTGCAGTGCCGTCAACATCGTTGGATTCAAGGAGCTATTGGAACGTTGTTGGAACGCACAACACCGGAAGAACGGGAAACGATCGGGCAGGAATTACAGAAGCAACTTGACGCGATTGAAGAAACTAATAACCCCGTACCAGCATTGCGTCAATTCGTCGAATTATTCGGGATTCATCCACTCGCGAATCAAGCCCGACTCGAGTTAGCCACCCATCTCAGGCGCGCTGAAGACACGCCTCAACCAAATACCCCATCAGATATTGAAGTGGAATTATTACTTTCTCAGGTAGAGCGTTCTGCACTTGTCCCCCATCTCGCTGCCACCGCATGTTGGCGACTCGCCGAACTATTCCAAGACCATGGTCGTTTTCTCGACGCGAAACTTCAGTTTGAACGTCTCGCTGAGAATTGGGGAGACGTTGAACTCGACACAGGAGTGACCGCTGCGGAAATCTCGGTCGCAGCGTCCGCATCCGATGCCATAGCAAGCCTAGCCAAGAAACCTAAAACCTGGCTTTTTGGGCAGGTTGAAGTGGAGGCAAGCAAGGATTCCCAATCCAGTCAATTTGCCACCTATCAACCACAAAATGTGATCCCCCTGTTAAGTGTTCGTGGAACATTTCCCAAATCGATCCAACTGATTTTCGATCAGACGAGTTCCTCAATCCTCTTTCGTGACGAATCCGGAGAAGACGTACGTCGATTATCCTTGTACGACGGGAAGTCAAATCAGACAGCCAACATTAACGCATCCCAAGTTCACGCCATGGTCATTAGTGATTTAATGGTTCTAGCCACGGGCTTTGAAATTCTCGCTATCGACTTAACGCAAAATATCGACGGTGGCAAAAACAGCATACTTTGGAGGCGCTCGGTCTCGTCGGGAGTCGGCCTACAAGCAGGTTTTCGTGCACCCGTAGTTAACCGAAATACCAGTCCGCCGCTCTGGGGTGGAGACACCCGAAAGTCACCACCGCGAAATTTAGTTGCTGCCACGGCGAACGGGATTTATTTCAGGAGCCAACGTCAACTCTTTTGCGTGTCCCCTTTGTCAGGAGATGTCATTTGGAAACGAGATGGAGTTACTCAGGGAGCGAACGTGTTTGGCGACGACAAATTCATTCTCATCGCTCCCAAGGACAACGCATCAGTGACTCTCGTTAATGCCATCAATGGCGAAGAGTTGGGAGCAAGAACATTGGAACCCGTTGCCAACCGCTTTGGGCTGTTGGGACATCGAGTCCTCTATTGGAAACTCACAGGCGATCATTACCGCGTTTGGCTACAAGATTTAGCGACAAATGAAGAGATTTGGTCACGCAACGTTTCGACCACCTCCAAAGGTACCTTGGTAGGTACAGATAAAGTTGCCATCATGGATGAATCCGGACAATTCTCGCTGCTCGACATACTCAGCGGAGAGCCCACCATTACAGCCTCCTTAAAACCAGAAAAAGGTCTCAGTCGCGTCACCATCCACATCGATGATCAACGCTATTTCTTGGTCACGCATCGCACCCACAGCATTAAGGAAGGAGAGGATCTTCAATTTCGGGCACCACGTTTACCCGGAGTCTCCCTATCAACAGGAAATATTTATTGCTTTGATAAACACAGCGGTTCAGAAGTCTGGCCCGCCCCAGCGAGAATCGATCGCTTTGGTCTCGTAGCAAATCAGCCAGCCAGTCTGCCCTTTCTTGTCATGCTACGGCACGAATCTCCAAAAAGGGCACGCAATTCGATTCGCACAGCTGTGCTTTGCCTCGACAAACGTACCGGTCGAGTAATCCATTTGGATCGCAAGTTGCCATTTCAAACGACGTCCTTTCGTTCTCAGGTTCTTATTGATGATCAAATGATTCGAATGGAATTTGGAAATCGCACCTTTACCGTTAAATACACCGCTGAGGCAGTTCCACCAGAACCTCCTCTTCAGATGCGTCATCTTGCCAATCTCGCTGCCCCTTCGTCGCGTTCAAATTTTGACAAGGTAACAAATGCTTTTGGAAATCTTTTTCGATCGGAAAAAAAACCGAAGGGTGCAAACAACCAATAACCCTCTGCCATGGTTCTGATTCTCGCTTGCCTGCAAGCGAGTCAAGTTGCCTGCCGATGCTGACCGCTTTTGGCGTGCGATCTGGTCAAGAACTCAAGATCTATGAGCTAGAAAACTAGGAAAAAAACAGCAAACAGGGTATCTTTTAGAGACGCTGGCACGGAAGCCTGAGGGTTCCGCTTGCGAGTGACGTAACAATTCCGCATGAAAAAGGGGACGTTTTCTATCCGTCAAGTGATCTGAACTCGTTTCTCGTGCACAATCTTGCAACCTAGCACCCCTCCGAAGGGACATCGAATGTCGACTGACGATCCACATCCATCCGAATTACAGGTCGATCAAGCTGCGATTCAAAAATTAGGTGAAGCACGTGAAAAGATCCTCGAACAGTTGTCCCACGTTATCGTCGGGCAACATCAAGTCATTGAGGAACTGTTAATATCACTATTTAGTCGTGGCCATTGTTTACTCGAAGGTGTTCCCGGCCTCGCCAAGACACTGATGATTAGCACCTTGGCTCGAACACTCAATCTTGATTTCAGTCGGATTCAATTCACACCTGACCTGATGCCTGCCGACATCACGGGCACTGAGATCATCGAAGAGAATCGCACCACGGGTGCTCGCGAACGCCGCTTCCTAGAAGGGCCGTTGTTCGCACATGTGGTCCTCGCAGACGAAGTCAACCGAACACCACCAAAAACACAGGCGGCACTCCTCGAAGCGATGCAGGAACGACAAGTAACAGTCGGCCGTGAGCGTCATCCGCTTTCAGATCCGTTCTTCGTTTTAGCGACCCAGAATCCAATCGAACAGGAAGGAACCTACCCTCTACCAGAAGCTCAGCAAGATCGCTTTATGTTTAAAGTCTTCGTCGATTACCCAAGTTTTCAAGAAGAATTTGAAGTTGCCCGCCGCACAACAGCTACGATCGATGACAATGTACAGGCGGTACTCTCTGGAGAAGAGATTTTAGAACTGCAGCGTTTGGTTCGCGAAGTTCCAGTTACCGATCACGTCATACGGTACGCGTTGTCACTGGTAAGGCAGACACGCGTTGGCAATTCAGGAACGCCCGAATTTGCCCAAGAAGCGCTCGGTTGGGGTGCAGGTCCGCGAGCCGTGCAGTTTCTGATTCTGGGGGGCAAAGCACGTGCTTTGCTACACGGGCGAACTCACGTTTCCACGTCCGACATTCAAGCGTTAGCCAAACCCGTATTGAGACATCGAATTGTCATCAATTTTGCTGCTGAAAGCGACGGGATTACCCCTGACGATGTGATTGATCAAATCGTATCGAGCACTCCCACCAAGGAAGACGAGTTGACTACTGATGCCCGATTCCAAAAGATTTTTGCATCCTGAAGCGATTCGGCGTATCTCGCGGCTTGAACTGCGTGCTCGTCATATTGTCGAGGGCTTTCTTTCCGGTATGCATCGCAGTCCGTACTTTGGCCAGTCGGTCGAGTTTGCACAACATCGTGAATACGCCCACGGTGACGACCTACGTCACGTTGACTGGAAAGTTTGGGCCCGACAGGACCGGTTGTATGTAAAGCAATTTGAAGAAGATACAAATCTCCGCTGCACCATGTTGATTGACGTCTCCAACAGCATGGCCTACGGCCAGGGGCCTTTGAATAAATACGAATATGCTTGCACTGTCGCCTGCAGCCTCGCGTATTTAATTCTCAAACAACAGGATGCTGTCGGCTGCGTAACATTCGACGACCAAGTTCGCAACAAGGTACCTGTGCGTAGCAAGAGAAACCATATTCATTCCGTAGTTCAGTCCTTGTCCGTAACGGAACCTAAGGACAAAACCAACATGCTCGAAATTTGTCGGAATGTTGCTGAAAGTTATCCCCGTCGTGGCATGATGGTCATCATTTCTGACCTTTTGACAGAGAGGGACTCATTAGTCCGAGGGCTAAAGTTGTTACGACAACGTGGCCACGACGTCATGGTGTTCCACATTCTGGATGATGACGAACTCGATTTTCCCTTTTCCGGGCCGATGCGTTTTGACGGCCTCGAATCCGAAGATTTTCTTAACTGCAATCCACGCTCTCTGCGCGAAGGATACCTAGAGGCCCTCAGTGGTTTTCTTGAAGATGTTCGCCACCAGTGTGCCCAAAACACCATTGACTATGCGCTGATCCGCACTAGCCAATCACTCGATGCGGCACTCGCTTCTTACTTAAGCAACCGCCTGGGGATGCACCACCGGAATTAATCATGCAGTTCATCCACCAGTCTTTAACCTGGGGCTTCTTGCTCATTCTTTTGCCGTTGTTGATTCACCTCATCAACATGATGCGGCATCGGCGCGTCCAATGGGCGGCGATGGATTTCTTATTGCAAAGTTATCGCAAACATCGCAAATGGATTTGGTTGCGTCAGCTACTTCTCCTATTACTACGCATGGTGATTACTGCACTCGTTGTCGCAATGTTAGCAAAGCCAATTACGGGCGGGCGTTTTCTTGATTTCTTTGGCCAACAAACCACTCACCACTTTGTCCTTTTGGATGACAGTTTTTCTATGTCCGATCGATATGGGAGCACCACGGCTTTTGACAAAGCAACTCGTGTCACTCGACAAATTGCCGCCGACGCCTTAGAGCAACGGGGTGGAACGCACAAATTCACCTTATTACGTTTTTCCCAAGCCATATCTTCGGAAACGGTCAATTCAAGTATCGGGCAACTGGGGCAGCTTGCGGATTTCAATGCGGAGATTGT
>JAKVBY010000035.1:0-43885 GCA_022446825.1 Pirellulaceae bacterium | reverse complement strand
GTAAACTGCGTTACGGAAACTCGCCAAAATCTGGCCGTGACTCAGTTAATTTCCAGCAATGACACGCAGGCAGCCGGTGTGCCACTTTTTGTCAACGTCGCGGTCCACAACTTTGGCAAAGAACCAGAACGCAATGTCCAACTAACCATCCGGCAAACGTTTCATCAGCCACAAGCAATCAGTTTAGGTACAGTAGAAGAATTAGCTGGACAAACGGAAGAAATTAATTTGCCGCCAATCGAGATCATCCCAGCGGGGGAGACCATTGAAACCCGCGTTCAAGTGGCTTTTCCTGATGCGGGAAAACATGTCGTTGAGGCGCAGATTAAAGGGGGTGACGCAATCGACATCGACAATCGTCGATGGGGAATTGTAGACCTGCCCGAAAGCCAAAGGGTTCTCGTTCTCGATGGCTCCCCAGAGCAAATACACGCCTTTTATTTGGGTTTCGTTTTTCAACCAGGGCCGCGGGTAAAAACCGGCATCGAAACTGACGTCCGAGTTGGAATGCAATTCCTTCGTGATACTAGTCCCGAAGAACTCTCTAATTATTCCGCGATCTACCTTCTCGACGTTCCGCGTTTCGATAGCGTTGGTATCAGTCATTTGGAGTCGTACGTTCGCCAGGGCGGCGGCTTAGCAATTTTCTTGGGCGACAATGTTAGCTTGTCCAATTACAACGAACATCTCTACAAAGATGGTAATGGCTTATTACCTCTTCCTTTGGGGCGGATTGCGTTATTGCCTCCGGACATTGAGGAAGACACGCCTGACATTGTGGCAACGGACCATTCTGTCTTTGCATACTTTTCAAAGTATCGAGATTCGATCATTAACAAAGTTAGTGTCGACGAGTACGTCAAGCCGCGCGAGGATTGGATACACAATCCAGATTCGTCGGTTCAAATCGCAGCAGAGCTTCGCAACAAAGATCCGTTGGTCGTCGACCACACATTTGGCGACGGTCGCATCATGACCTATTTGACGACCCTAGGACCCGTCTGGAACAACTGGGCAACGGAAGCTTACTTGGTTGTCATGGCGTTGAAACTACAATCTCACCTGTCCGCACAACAGCGCCGAGTGGACGAGCAACTCGTCGCTGCTGCTTTCGATTTTCCCTTGCCGCTAGACGAGTATCGCAAAGACGTTAAGTTTTTCTTACCGGGCAAGGACGCGGAACGGACTGAAGTGGAACGATCTACGGCCGCAGTAACCGCCGCCTCAAATCAATCCGCGGTGAACGTAGGCTACACTGGCCTCAAATCAACAGAGACCGCGCAGAGTGGTATCTATGACGCACTGCTCACCACGAAGGATGGTAACCTACAAGCCACTCGTTTCGCCGTTAACATCGACACTTCCGAAAGTGATCTAACCGTCGCTGATTCGCGCACTCTGGTGGCAAGGTTTGAAGGACTTGGTGTGCGTTACTTGCAAGCCGAAGATTTCGATGTAGACACGCACCAAACCTCACCCGATCGTAGTCTTACGTTGATGGCACTTTTGACTGGCTTCCTTATTTTTGAGCAACTGATCGCGCTCTTTTGCAGCTATCATCCTGTGCGTGGAGGGATTCGCCATGTCACCGGTTAATCTGCTTGCTCTGGAAAGTAACGTCTATCACCAGTTCACCCGGTTGCAATCCTTCTCCGAGGGTTGGCAATGGATGGCAATTGCGGTCGCCGGCATTTTATTAATCACTTATACGATTTGGATCTATCGACGCGACTCAGTAGAACTGTCGCGAGGCGTCAGTTGGTTACTCGTTGCGTTACGGCTGAGCGCATTTCTTGGGATTTTGATTTTCTTTTTAAACCTCGAAAAACGCTCAGAACGCCAGCTGGTCAAGAATTCACGAGCGCTGCTGCTCATTGACACCAGTCAAAGCATGGGGTTACACGACTCAGATGCTTCTCAAAGTTCTAACGGACCAAGTCGAATAGATCATGTAATTCATGAACTGCAAACGGGAGCATTTCTCGCATCCCTGCGTACGAATCATGATGTGATTGCCTACCGGTTCGATCAAGGTGCAAAACCAATCGAATTCGCGTCGTTTCCAAAACTCGTCAAGCCAAGCAGGCAAACCGCTCCTGAGGAAAAGAAAGACGATCGGCAAGCCGCCGCGTTGCGGCAATCCCGGACACTCGCTTTGATTGCAGTCGGAGCCCTGGCGTTTGCCTTGGTCACTGGTGTGTTACACCTTCGGACAGGCACTACAAGAAGGGCCCACACCGAAAATTCCTGGTTTTTGCTCGCCAGCATGCTGTTATTGATCATCTCTTTAGTTTTCTTCGGTGTGGCGGACCTGCGAAGTCCCGACACAAGTCTCCTGGTTTCTTTAGGACTCCAACCGGAAACCTCGCACGATCCATTGCCTGAAATTAACGTTGAGCAGGAAATTCAAACAGAGCCTCAAGTCAACTGGTCAGCTGAATTGATTCCTCAAGGTGCGAAAACACGCCTCGGCGATGCAGTCCGCTATCTGGTGAATAAAGAACGTGGCGGGCCGATTGCAGGAATTATTTTATTTAGTGACGGTCGCCTCAACGATGGCATGGATCACACCAGGGCTGTAGAAGTTGCGCGCACTGCAAAAATCCCAGTCCACTGCGTCGGATTAGGTAGTGACCGACAACCCAGGAACGTACGGGTCGTTGACCTCGAGGCTCCGCCACGCGTCTACCCCGGCGACGATTTCACACTCACCGCCTACATCCAAAACCACGGTTACAGCGGTCGTTCGGCAACCGTAGAACTACTTTCAGGTAAAGTCGGCGCAAGCGAATCGGAAACTCAGTTATTGGAGGACCAACGCACAATCCTGTTAGGCGAAAGCGGTGTAATCGACGCGGTAACTTTTGAAGCCACACCTGTAGATCGTGGGCGTCGTGAATACACGTTGCGAATCGTACCCCCCAACCAAGATCAAAATCCCAATGACAACCGTAAGAGTACAACAATCGATATCATCGAACGCAAAGCAAAAATTCTTCTCATCGCCGGTGGTCCCACGAGAGAATTTCGCTTTTTAAGGAACCAACTTTATCGTGACAAAGATTCCATCTTGCACGTTTGGCTCCAATCAGGGCAGCCAGGTATCTCTCAAGAATCTGACGAGTTGCTATTTGAGTTTCCCGCTCTGAATGACGAACTCTACGAATATGATTGCATCATCGCATTTGATCCTAATTGGGAGGCTTTAGACGAATTGCAAGCCGAACTCCTGGAGAAATGGGTCGCCGAAAAAGCTGGTGGACTCATTGCAATCGCCGGTCCTGTCTTCACACCCGAATGGACCAGATTTCGACGAGGTCGAAATCTGGCAGTAGATACTATTAAACGACTCTATCCAGTTTCCTTCTTCAGTCAGGGTTCCGCGGCACTGCAACTGGGGCGATTCGGAGCCGAAAGAGCTTGGCCACTCGAGTTTACTCGTGATGGACTTCAAGCTGATTTCTTATGGCTCGAAGAGAGTCCGACTGAGAGCGAACGCACCTGGGCGTCCTTTGAAGGTGTATATGGTTACTATGCCGTCAAAGAGAAAAAACGAGGCGCTAAGATCTTGGCCCATTTCTCGGACTCGGAAACTGCCATCGACGAACAATTGCCCATCTATCTTGCCAATCATTTTTACGGCGCCGGCCGTGTTTTTTTCCAGGCCAGTGGTGAGATGTGGCGGTTACGGGCGATGGATGAGGGTTATTTTGAAATGTACTACACCAAGCTTATCCGATGGGCATCCCAGGGGCGTATTTTACGAGACTCTACCCATGGAGTTCTCTTGACGGACAAAGAACGCTGCAGCTTGGGTGAGCATGTCGTAGTTCGTGCGATGCTGCAAAACGAACGCCATGCCCCCCTCGACGTGAATGACGTCGAATCCACTCTGGTCCTTCCAGATGGCACACGCAAGCCACTGCAGCTGCCACGCGTGAAGGATGCGTCACGAGACGGCATGTTTAGCGCACAATTCACCGTCATGCAGGAAGGAAACTATCGCATTGAATTAAGTTCACCCGGAGGCGGTCCGGACGAATTACTAACAAGAGAAGTACGCGTCGTCGCAACACGTGCCGAATCAGAACGACCGGAACGAAATGACGCATTAATGAAAGAACTCGCGGATAAAACAGGCGGCCAGTACTTCATTGGTGTGCGTGCTGCGGTGAATCAACAAAACTCGGGCCGCGCTCCACTTGCAAATTTACTCGAACCTCAAGATCAAGTGAGCTACCTGCCTGGAACACCCGATCGAAAATTCGAGGAAGTCTTGATGACTTGGTTGATGATTTTGATTTCCGGTGTGCTCTGCTGCGAGTGGTTGATACGAAGACTGAGCCGTCTCGCTTAGTTGTGGATAACCTCGCCCAAATCACTTTGATGAAACATTCCTAATTAAAGAAACAAATCATGGCGACTGGAGCTGACAGCGGCAAACTGGCGGGACCAATTCGGTCTGTTTTGCGCGGGCTAAAGTGGCGCATTCGCGTTTACGTTTTTCTGGAAGGTGCTGCCTTAGCCGTCATTTGGCTCGGCTTGACCTTTTGGCTGGGATTAGCCGTCGACTATTTCCCCATTCTTGTAGGCGCTAGTGAATTACCGCATCTAGCACGTGCTATTTTACGGGCAGTCATTGCCATCGGTTTGGCTGTTTTGATCTATCGCTGGATATTGCGCCGGACTCTTACAAGGCTTACAGACCGTAGCATGGCCGTTTTACTTGAGCGTCGCTTCGCTTCATTCAAAGACAGCCTCGTCACCGCCGTTGAATTGAATTCAGCTCCCGCACATGCTGCTCATTTTGCCGAAGACATGTTAGTGCAAACAAGCGGAGAGGCCTTGCTGGAAACAAAACAGGTACGTTTTGCAAGGGTCTTTAATTTTGCCCCATTGCTCACCAAAATGTCGGGCGCGGTCCTCGTCGCCACACCCATCCTGGCATTTTCCCTTATCTACGAGAATGCTTTTGATACCTGGATCAACCGACTCTATCTACTCAGCGATCAACCCTGGCCCCGAAGCGCGCATATCGAGGTCGTCGGGATCGACATGCTACGAAGCGAAGAATTCCTCTGGGGCAATGAGCCACCATCGTTTACAACCTTTGTCAATCACTCTGTGAAAGCCGCCAAGGGTGGCAGTTTAAATCTAATCGTTCAGGCAGATGCTGGAGCCCGCGTTGTTCCAGAAACATGTACTATCGTGTATGAAACCGCTGAACAAGATCGTGGACGTGTCAGCATGCGAAAGATTGGCCGCCCACGGGACGGCTTTCAAAGGTACTCTTTCGATGGCAAACCTTTTAAAGGAGTTCTCTCAAGCATCGATTTTGACGTCATCGGTTTCGATCACCGGTTACGTGACTATCGTATCAACGTTGTCGACAGCCCCACCATTGTTGACATCGAAATCGACTGCAAATTCCCTGCCTACATGGAACGCCTCGATCTCATCGGACAACCTTGGCATAAAGGGATCACATTGCCACTTAGTTCCCAAGTCACGATCCGCTGCAAAACGAACAAACCCATCCGTCAAGCCATGATCCGTGACACCTCGCTTCCAACCAATGCTACCGAAGAACCACTACCAGAAAACAATACCGCATCCCCTCATGACGCGATAGAAACCATCGTTTTAGCTGAAGCTGCCAGTGCTAAAGTTTTCGAGTATCGCGTCGAGAGTTTGCAAAACGATATCGACATCCAAGTTTCATTAAGTGATGTCGATGGCATCCTCAGCGACAGACCACAACACATCGACATTCTCTCTTTGGCTGACGAGAGTCCGCGTGTCGAGTTGGGGTTGAATGGCATTGGAACGGCAATTACTCCAGACGCCATTGTTCCGATTAACACCGCCGTTTCCGACGACCATGGCATCGACGGTGTCTGGATTGATCTCTTCATCAACGATGCCACCCCACGCGAATTCCCTTGCGTGCCTAATCGAGATGGACAGGCTCAATACGAGATCGATTTCCGCCTCGAACGCGGACCGAAAAACGCCACTCCCATCGTGCCAGGAAATCAAGTCGTCATCGCAAGTCATGCAACCGATCGATTCGAGTTGAACGGAACAGGTCCAAACATCGGTAGAAGTGGTCGTGTTGAGCTTGAAGTCGTCACTCCGGAAGAGCTTTTACGAATCTTAGAACGCGCCGAATTAGGCTTACGACAAAGGTTTGAATTGATCATCGAGGAAATGACCGATACGCGCGACTCTTTAGCACGAGTCCACGGTGACTTTATCGGGACCGAAGATTCGGGCGATGATCCCGAAGATCAATTGGGTGCCAGCCCTTCAGCTACGGAGGACTCCTCAAATTCAGCTGGAGAAAAAGAACAACGAGCCCGTTCGCTAAGAATTCTTCGCACGCAACGCTCACAAATGCAGAGTGAAAAATCAGCACAAGAGCTGCTCGGCGTTGCTTTGTCCTTTAACGACATTCGTCAAGAGTTGATCCACAATCGTGTCGTCGATTCGGAAGATCGCCAAAAACGCCTGAAGGAACAAATTGCCGATCCCCTCCGTGAAATCGGAACATCGATGTTTCCTGAATTAGACCAGTTGCTACACGATCTCGAGGCTGCTCTCGAACACCCCGAATCTGCTCAAACCAGTTCTCAAAATGCGCTCGCGCAGACGAACGATATCTTGGTCGAAATGGATGCGGTACTGCAACAAATGTTACAACTGGAAACATACAATGAGCTTTTAGAAATCGTGCGAGAATTGCTCGAAACCCAAGACGGCTTGCTAGATGACACCAAGAAAGAACGTAAAAAACAGCTACTCGGAGACCTAATTCTGCCCGAATAAAAGTGTTTGGGAGAATTGGCGATTTGCCTTCATCAGATTGCTCGAAAATACGTTATGCTGAAAAACGACACCGACGTTTGAGGAGTCGATCATGAAACACTGTCGATCCGGTTTATTCCAACCCGCTGCGCTGCTTTGTGGACGCCTGTTTTGCCTTGCAGCCATTTCCTTCTCTTTCGCCCAAGCCCAAGAGGCTGTCACACCACCTGCGGATAATCCTCCCAATGCGGTCACCGAATTGACCCTCCGCCAGGGTCAACTTACCGATCGGTACGCGCGTCTTGAAGATCTTTTAATGCGCATGATGGAGTTTGAGCGAACTACCAATCCACGCAGGTCGGCGGTTTTAGAGCAAACACTCAAGCAGTCAAAAGATCGTTTGACGCTCATTCAACTGAATCAAGTTGTGGAAAACTTGAAACAAAATTCACTCAAAGGTGCCGTGGAAGGACAAGAGGCGGTCCAAATAGACTTAAAGGCCTTACTCGATTTGCTACTTAGCGAAGATCGGCAAAACCGCAATGCAAGTGAAATGCAAAGAATCAAGCAAGCCATTAAGCAACTGAGACGCATTGAACGCATGCAACGGTCCAACCGAGGACGCACCGAAGGCGGAGCGAACCTTGATGAATTGGCAGAAAACCAATCTCAAATCGCTGACCGCACCGAACAGGTACAAGGTGACATCGAAGAAATTGAGAGTAATGACGAAGGAAGTTCTGTGGACAACGATTCCGAACCTACCGAAGGGAATCAGAACCAAGATGCAGAGGACGCTGAGACAGAGCAAGGAAATAAAAAAGCTCCGCCCCCCAAAGACTCGGCGCCATCTGAAGAACAATCTCCTCAATCGGAGAATGACGCCAAGTCCAAAGAAAACAACGAAGACGAATCAGACGATCCCTCAAAATCTCCGGACGCCGACAAGGACGCCGCACCCAAGGAAAATTCTCCGGACGGGGAAAATCCGTCTAATGGAGACAGCAAGAAAGATGCTTCCCCAAAAACAAACCCCTCTCCGGGAAAATCTCAAGGGGACCAAGAAGCTCCACCATCCCCAAGCGATGAGAGCGACGACGAAAGCCAATCTAGCCAAAGTCCATCCGCCGAATCGAAAGCACAGAACGAATCTCCAGCACAACAACGAATCCGCACAGCTCAAGAAAAAATGCGTGAGGCCGAACGTCGGCTCGTGGAAGCAAAGCGAGAAGAATCGGTGATCTCCCAAAAGGAAGCAGAGGCAGAGCTTCGTCAAGCCATTGCCGAACTGGAAGAAATCCTCCGCCAACTCCGCGAGGAGGAGGTTGAAAGAGCACTAGCGACACTCGAATCGCGTTTTCGCAAAATGCTGGAGATGGAATTAAAGGTCTACGAAAGAACGCTTAGTTTGGCGCAGATTCCTGAGGCAGAGCAATTAGATGACTTCGCCATCCGCACCAATAAGGTAAGTATTTCCCAGCAAAAGGTCATCCTCGAGGCGGATCGTTGTTACACCCTGTTACTCGATGAAGGATCATCTATCGCCTTCCCTGAAACGGTTGAACAATTACGAAGTGACATGCATCAAGTCGCAAATCGGCTCGCGAACACAAAGGTCGGGCGGATCACCCAAGGGATTGAAGAAGAAATCATCGAAGCGTTGGAAGAATTGATCGCTGCACTTCAAAAAGCCCAACGGGAACAAGAACAACGCCAGCAGCAACAACAGCAACCTGGACAAGCAGGACAGCCCCAAGATCAACCGCTCGTAAATCAATTGGCCGAACTTAGGATGATCCGATCTCTCCAATTGAGAATTAACAAACGCACACGCCGTTACGCGCGATTGCTCGACAATGAAGACGACTTACTCGGACAAGCTACCGACGATGATCTTCGACAGGCGTTGTCCAACCTGAGTGATCGCGAAGCTCGTGTACAACGCATTACACGTGACATTGCGTTAGGCAAAAATAACTGATCGCTTGGGCCATTCATTCAGCGACGCAACAACGACGCTTCCACTAATACGAGAATCCGCATGAACCGGTTAAGCAGTCACCTGACATTCATCCTGGCGACATTCCTCTCCACGGTGAGTGTCTCCCAAGACGAACTGGGGACGCGCGCGAGCTGGAACATTCCTACGCTTGATGCCATTCAGACCCAATTAAATGATTGGCTGACAACCCAGCCTCTCGAAGAAGTCGACCGTCTCAAAATAGACGCGATCTGGGAAGAGAAGACTCAAGTTCAACGCCCTGATGAATATTTAGACCAGCTAATTCTAACGTTTGCTGTCATCGACGATACAGCTGCACATTTCTTAAAAATGTGCAGTAAAGCCCAGCGGGCCTATAAGGACCTCGATTTGCAGTTACTCGACCAGGCGCCGAAAGAACCTTATGTACGATTGAATTTACGACTTTTCGTGGGCCGCTGGTTGGGACGCAACGAATTGTATGACGAAGCGATTGAAATTCTCGAAGGCATCGAACCTAACGAGGTGGTCGACCCTGCTTCACTGCTGTTTTATCAAGCTGCCGGAAATCATTCTTTGCTCAATAAAGACAAATGTCTCGAGACGATTGCCCGCCTTCGTGAAAACGAAACCACCATTCCGCGCCGCTATGCAACTCTTGCCAAACTCATCGAGGCCGATCTGGCCCCTTTAAAAACAGATTCACTTGATGAAATTTCACGTTTAATGCAAGACATTACACGACGGCTCGGCTTACAACGTGCTGGGACTCGTGTTCGCAAAGAAGAAGATGAGGTCCTCGCAAAGTTGGACAAAATGATCGAAGAACTCGAAAAACAACAGCAGGAGGCAGCAGCGGCTGCAGCAAATGCCAACGGTTCTAAACAATCCAACAATCCTGCACAGGACAGTCAGAACTTGGGCGGCAGGGGTGCCGGGGATGTGGACCAGCGGGACGTCGGCGATGGCATTGGATGGGGGGACTTACCACCTAAGCAAAGACAAGAGGCATTGCAGCGTCTGGCAAAAGAACTACCAGCCCACTATCGAGAAGTCGTCGAGGAGTATTTTCGCCAAGTCTCTCGCGATGGTGACTAATTAAGTCCATCCAAGAAAAGATGGTCCGGGGTAGCAAGGCTTTGCCTTAATTGATTACCACACGAAGATTTTGGCTCCAGGAATGATCGCTTCTTGTTTTTAACACAGCGTTACCATCACCGTGGTTCCAAATAAGCTACGAACGTTAAAACGACATATTGAACGATCAGGAACGCCCGTCTTTTCTCGACAAATTCTCTGAGGATCGTTAAATTCATAAAAGTAGGGCAGCCGCGCATCAATACAGAGAATTTGCTAAGCGGCCGATTGCCCACCAACACACTGAACATTGAATTCAAACTCAAGGAACTACACGGAAATGTGGCTTGGTATTCTGGCAGTAGCCTTGTTAACTGGTGAGGTCGAGATCTCGGTCTTACCACTTTCGGGAAACACTCAAAGCGGTCGCCTCGTCAAGCTGAATCAAGACCGGATTGAGTTGTTAATCAACGAGGAAGTGCAGACTTTTGCTACCGAAGATTTGTTGGCGATTCGCCCTCTAGAAGCACCGCAGCAATCTCCGCACCCATTGCCTATGTCAATCGACTTAGCAAACGGATCCCAAATACGCGGTGCTGATTTTTTTGTGTCACAGCGCGAGGCAACTATCGTCTTTGGAGACGACGACCAGATAGGCTTTCCATCTCGATCAGTTCGTGCGGTCCGATTTAACCGCCCTCTTGAAACACTTAATGACGCGTGGCAAAAAATCTCATCTAACAAAGTCGAAGCTGATCTCATTGTGATTCGCAAAAACTCCAACACCTTGGATCACTTAGAGGGAATTGTTCGTGGCATCGGCAAAGAGAAAATAGCCTTTGAAATTGATGACAACACTGTGAACATCGATCGCAGGCGGCTCGAGGGTGTCGTCTATTACCGCCCACGCACCTCATCGCCTCAAAAACCACCGTGCCAAGTAACCGACCACCGAGGCAACACTTGGCAGGCAACTTCTCTTGAGTTTCGGAACAACGACTTACACCTAGCATGTGCTGGAGACGTCAACTATTCCTTTCCGCTGACGGAACTTCTCAAAATTGACTTTTCCTCTGGAAATCTCGTCTATTTAAGTGATCTAGAACCAGAACTTTCTAACTGGAACCCTTTTTTCCCCTCCGTCATTGCACGAGACCGTCTGGCAAAATTATATAAGCCTCGTCGCGATCGAAGTTTTAGTGGGAGCAAACTAACACTCTACGGTGCGTTCGATACTGACACACAAAAGGAACGTACTTTTGAGAAAGGCGTCGCCATCCGTAGCAAAACCGAATTGGCGTACCGATTGACCGAGAAATTTTCGCGTTTTCGTGCTATTGCTGGAATCGATAGCCGAACACGTTCCCATGGTCACGTCGAACTCACAATCTGGGGAGATGACAAGGAACTTTTCAAGTCCGTGATTCACGGTGGCATGGAACCGGTTGCACTTGATCTCGATCTCATGGGCGTAAAACGTTTGAAATTTCTCGTTGCCTATGGAGAGCAACTTGACATTGGCGACCATCTCAATCTGTGTAATGCGAGGTTTATCAAGTGAGACTGCGGGGATTCTTTCAAGATGCGTTTTTCATAAGCATTGCAACCGTTTTAACCTTGAGATCTTACGGTCTTGCCGATGAAGTTCCCGAGGCGGTCATAAAAGCCGAACAAAATCGCATCCAAACCATCGATCAGGCCATGCGGACCGCAGTTGCGGTCTTCGGGCCCGGCAGCCGCGGGGGCGGATCCGGTGTCGTTATTTCGCCGGACGGTTACGCTCTCAGCAACTTTCATGTAACCCATCCGTCCGGTGATTATATGAAGTGCAGCATGGCTGACGGCAAACTCTACGATGCCGTCATCGTGGGCGTTGACCCGACCGGCGATGTAGCCTTAATCAAGCTATTGGGAAGAGAAGACTTTCCTTACACTCCTCTTGGTGATAGCGATAAAGTCCTGGTCGGCGACTGGTGTTTTGTCGTCGGAAATCCGTTTCTACTAGCCACCGATTTCCAGCCCACCGTTACCTATGGCATCGTTTCCGGCGTTCACCGTTACCAATATCCTTCGGGAACACTGCTCGAATATGCAGACTGCCTTCAGACCGATGCTTCGATTAATCCAGGAAACTCCGGCGGCCCTTTATTCGATGCCCAAGGGTCGTTGATTGGCATCAATGGACGGGGATCCTTTGAAAAACGTGGGCGTGTAAATGTCGGTGTCGGCTATGCAATTTCCGCAAATCAGATCAAGCATTTCCTTGGCTACCTACACAGTGGTCGCATTGTTGATCATGCTACCCTTGGTGCCACCGTTGCTACTGCCCCAGATGGCCGCGTGATTGTTTCCAACGTCGTAGAGTCTGCGGATGCCTACCGGCGAGGACTCCGTTACGGAGATGAACTCATTGAATTTGGCGGGCGGCCCGTGGATACGGTAAACCAATTCAAAAACGTTCTAGGCATTTACCCCAAAGGCTGGCGGATTCCTCTAAGTTTTCGACGGGGCAACCAACGCTTCGATGTTCTCGTTCGTTTAGCGGGACTCCATGCACAGGATGAGTTATTGGAGAAAGTCTCAGGACACTCCCTTGAACCACCTCGCCCCAAACCACCAGAACCACCTGAGAAAAAAAAGAGGCCTCAAGACAAGCCCAAGCCCCAACCACCTCTTCCACATAAGCCTGCAATCAAAGCGGATCTACCTCCCGAGATCGCCAAGATTATCGTGAAGAAGCGAGGTTATGCCAATTACTACTTTAACGAATTAAATCGGCAACGCGTCTGGGAAGCGTTTCGCACGACTGGAAACTTCTCCAAACAAAATGGCCCTTGGTCGTTGATCGGAAAAATGGATGCTGAGGGCGAGGTTCGCGTGACGCTCGAGAACGATCGTGTTCTGGCGGATTTTCCACGAGGTCCGGAGACGATGAAATTGGACGACCCACTGGAAAAACAACTCGCGCCTCGAGGTAGTGGAGGATTACTGATTTCCATGTATTTATGGCGGCAGCTGCTGATTTCCGGCCCTGCTACTTATGGCGACGTTTTTTATCTAGGGCAAGCACCTGTGTTCACCCATCAAGAGCTTTGCGACGTTTTTCAAACCACGCATGACGCCTTTGAAGCCAAGTATTTTTTCCATCCCAACGATGGGACACTTGTCGCGATGGAGATGTATCCCGATACGAATATGGATCCCTGTGAATTATATTTTCATGACTACCGCAATGTGAAAGGCACATTGCTACCTCATCGCCTTGAAGTTCGCATAGGTGACACCGCCTTTGGCACCTTAGAAATTCAATCCTTCGAGTTAAATTCGGCTGCTGCTGAAAACGACCCCGCATAAAACCAAAGTAAAACTCATGCAACTCTTTTCAAAGCCATTGTGCGCCCTTACCTTTTCGCTCAGCCTTCTCATAACTTCCGAAAACCATCTTCTCCAATTGCATGCCCAGCAATCGTATGCGGAAACCATCAATTCCGTACAACCGAAGATTGTAAAGCTCTACGGCGCTGGTGGTGCCCGTGGCCTGGAATCTTATCAGAGTGGCTTTTTAATTTCTTCCGAAGGCCATGTCCTGACTGTCTGGAGCTATGTGTTGGACACAGAGCAATTGACCGTTGTCCTGGATGACGGTCGTCGCTTCACTGCGGAACTAATTGGAGCAGACCCAAGGCTGGCAATTGCCCTATTAAAAATCCCAGCAGCCGAGGTACCGCATTTTCAATTGGCAAACGCGATACCTTTAACATCAGGAAACAGAGTACTCGCATTCTGTAATCTCTTTGGTGTTGCAACCGGAAATGAGTCTGCCAGCGTCTTACATGGCAATGTCGCTGTACGGACTCAATTGACAGCTCGCCGCGGTGCGTTTGAAAGCACCTACAAAGGATCCGTTTACGTCCTTGACGCAATGACCAATAACCCCGGAGCTGCAGGTGGTGCCTTAACCGACCGCCAAGGAAATCTTGCCGGCCTCCTGGGGAAGGAACTGCGCAATTCACTCGATAACACCTGGCTCAATTATGCTATCCCCATCGAAGAACTTGTCGGCTCCATTGATGACTTAATGGCAGGTCGCGTTCCCACAGCTCGTCGCACCGACGATTCTCGATTAAAACCCAATGAACCTATGTCTCTCGATGAGTTAGGGGTGGCCTTAGTTCCCAACCTATTGACGACAACTCCACCTTTCGTCGACCAGGTGCGTAACGGATTCGCCGCGCACGCTGCTGGATTGCGGACAGATGATTTAATCTTATTTGTCAACGACCGTCTCGTTGCCTCGTGTAAAGATTTACGCAACGAACTTGAGTATATCGACCGTATTGACGAACTTGTCCTGATGATCGAACGCGACAAGAAAGACCTCCTGGAAATCAAAATACGGCTTCCCTGACTCACCTGAAGTACTGCGATCCGCCTGACACAAGTACCCTGACAGTAGCAAGACAACCTATGCTTTTAACACGCCATCTCTTGATTCTCGCTTGCCTTACTTCTGTCTTCTCTCCCAAGACCGGACACAGTGACCAAACAGATCTAGAACTGCTGGAAGAGCAGACATTCCAATCAGCAGTCGAGAAGGTCTCCGCCTCAGTGTTACGAATCGAAACATTTGGCGGACTGGATCGCGTGGGAAAACTGATGGTTGGTACGGGCCCTACCACTGGTTTGGTAATTGCAGAAGATGGCTATTTAGTCTCGAGTGCTTTTAATTTCATCCAGCAACCATCATCCATTTTAGTGACCTTACCCAATACCGATCGCGCTCCTGCTAGAATCGTCGCTCGCGATCAAAGTAGGATGTTAGTGCTACTTAAAGTAGAGACCGAGGAACGATTGCCCGTCCCCGAAATTGTCCCACGGGCAGAACTTCGAGTAGGTCAATGGGCAATTGCGATAGGAAGAACTTTTGAGCAAGCACAACCCAATATTTCTGTCGGCATCATTAGTGCTGTCAACAGAATTTGGGGAAAAGCAATCCAAACCGATGCCAAAATTTCTCCCGGCAATTACGGAGGCCCATTGGTAGATTTACAAGGACGGGTCCTAGGAGTGTTGTCGCCGCTGTCTCCAACATCTCACGGAGAAGTTGCAGGTGCCGAATGGTATGACTCCGGTATTGGCTTTGCGATTCCCCTCACGGAAATTATTCAGCGGCTGGATATTTGGAAAACAGGTGTAGACCTTACACCCGGATTACTCGGAGTCGTTCTGAAGGGTAGCGACATCTATGCCTTACCTGCGGAAGTTGCTTCAACACTTCCCAAGTCTCCAGCACGGGCCGCAGGTCTGCAGGTTGGTGACATCATTGTCGAAGCAGAGTCTCAACCGATTTTTCGCCAAGCTCAGTTAAAACATGTCCTGGGGCGGTTGTATTCGGGCGACCGTATTCAACTCATCGTCTTGCGGGGCGATGAACGCATTCCGATGGAGGCGGAATTAGCTAAAAACATCGAGCCCTATGAACATCCGTTCCTCGGTGCAATTGCCGACCGCCAGGTCACCGAAGGCAAAGGTGTCTCGATCCGCTATGTCTATGCTGACAGCCCCGCGGCTCAAGCTGGCCTTTTCCCTGACGACCAACTGATAACTCTTGCTGACCGACCCATTCAACGCCAAGAAGATATCTATAGCATTCTCGCTGAATTCGAACCGGACATGACAATCGCCGCGGAGCTTTTACGAAAAGGCAATCCTCTTACTGTCACATTAAAAGCCGCCCATGCTCCCACACTTACTCCTGAAAGCATCCCCCCAGCAGTCCCACCCTCACCCGAAGCTCTGGATGGAAAACGCTCGGAAGTCGTTGAGATTAAGCTGCCCGAAGAACCAAACAATTGCGTGGCATTAATTCCCACAAATTACGACCCCACCAAACGATATGGTCTCGTCGTATTTCTCCACGCTTCAGGAAAATTCGATCAAGACAGCCTTTTTTCTTCCTGGCAAGAGCATTGCGTTCAACGCGAATTAATCTTGCTTGCTCCGCAATCAGCGGATGCCGCGAGATGGGTGCCATCGGAAGTTGATTTCATTCGAAAAGTCATCGACCAGATCCTAGGGCAATACAGCATTAATCGGAATCGTCTGGTGATCTGTGGCCACGAAGCTGGTGGTGCCATGGCCTATCTTGTCGGCTTTCGCTTTCGAGAATTGGTCCGCGGGATAGGTGCCATCGACGCGTCCCTACCTGCCCGAGCTCAAATACCACCCAACGATCCAATCCAACGGCTCTCGTTCTATTCAGTCGCGATTGAGAAATCTCCCCTAGCAAGTCGGATCAGCGCGGGAAACGCAGCTCTTCGAGAACGCAAGTATCCCGTTACCGAGCGAACAGCCAAGGATCCCTGGTCAGAGAGTAATTTTGTCGATCTGGTTCACTGGATCGACTCCATCGACCGGTTTTAACACCCAAAGAACGTCAATTATTCCCCGGTAAAAACTCATTGACATTTGTTTCTAAGAACCTGGCCAGTCGGTGGAAATCGCTCTGCCGATCAATGTAGCGAACCTTTGTCACCAACGTTTTCGAGTCGACGAGTTTTTCAAATGGCTCATAATGCAATTCGAGCTGTCCAGCCACCGACACCATGACCCCATTTAGTCCTTGTTCTGCAAGTGCTCTGTATGCGCCCACACCAAGCTGGCTTCCCAACATCACGTCAAACGCATGAGGCCGGCCACAACGTGCTTCGTACCCCAGTTGTAGCCCATTCACCTTTTTCTTCCGCTTCGTCTCTTTCTCATAAGCGTCCGCAACAAGTTGCGACATCAAACGATCAAGTCGAACCTCTGTGATCGAAATGTGGCCGTGCTCATCGCGCGAAATACCTTCCAGATATTTCATTGGTAAGTATTCCGCAATACCTTCCGCCACCACCACAACACCATATTGTTTTCCATGCGACTCCCGCGCCAACATCGTCTGCACAATATGCCCCACCAAGGCATCGACATTCATGATCGCCCGGACTTTCGTTTCTCCAGATTGAGGATCCGTATATTCCTCTTCGTCGAGATAAGGTCCCGCGATATCTTCGACACTGATCACAAGACTTGCCTCACCGGCAATCGCTGCGCCATAAGCCAACCATCCAGCACTGCGCCCCATCGTCTCGGCCAAAAAATAAGCTCCAGACGCCTCCGAGTCGTGGATTAAATTCCGTAATTCTTCAGCAAGAAACTCAACGGCCGTAAAAAAACCAAACGTAAAATCGATACCGAAATAGTCGTTATCAATCGTCTTGGGAAGATGAACAACTGGAATTCGAGCAGAATCGGCTGGTAAATGATCCTGGAACATCTTCAATTTATTTGCCGTTTTTAATGTGTCGTCACCACCAATCGAAATCAATGCCTCGACACCCAAAGAACGCAAGCCTTCGTAGACGCGGCGCAACGGCTGAGCGAATTCCATCTCTAAAAGATGCTCAGGGCTGGAAATATATTTTCCTGGATTTGCACGCGACGTTCCGATCATAATTCCACGTGAATTTCGTGTTCGCTTTACTGCAGCTTGATCGAGAATGACATAGTCGCGACCAAGCTCCAAAGGCTTGTTCGGGTCAAAGTTCATCAATTGGGAGTAACCATGTTTAATCCCAATGGCTTCCGTACCGTGGCGTTTAAACGCGGTTGCAGCAGCGGATATCACAGCATTGGCAGCAGGCGCTGGCCCACCTGCAAAGAGAATTCCGATGCGTTCGAATTTTCGCTTCGGTTGTTCGACCACGCTGAAGGTATTAGACATTGCCATCGAATCTCACGTTCCTTATTGACCGGCTGCTTGCTCGAGAAGAATTTTCAGTATTTTATGACCCGTTCGCTGTCACGCCCAGGTGCGAGCTTTTTCGAAATAGCCGTTGTGCGTGATTCAAATCTAATGATTGGCAAGTCCTTAGAGTTAAACCACCATGCCATCTACCAACTAATTGAATGCAATCAACGGCAAACTTTTACGATGGCGTTACGCCTCACCAAGTCCTCTCGACAAAACCTGTATCCACCAAACCTTCGACAAAGTCATTGTGCCGCAACACTTTGCGGTGGAATACTGCTGTCGTCGCAATGCCCTCAACACGAAGTTCCTCTAATGCACGTAACATACATGCAATGGCTTCAGCTCGAGTCGGTTGATGCACAATCAACTTACCAATCATCGAGTCGTAATGAGGCGGGACAGTGTAACCTGTGTGTGCATGTGAATCAAAACGGACCCCCAACCCACCGGGCACAAACATCTGCTTGATTACTCCCGGACAAGGTTGAAAATTATGGTCCGAATCTTCGGCATTAATGCGGCATTCGATCGCCGCACCTTTACACACAATATCTTTCTGCCTCATCGGCAAAGGCTCACCCGACGCAATTTCAATTTGCGACCGAATCAGATCAATTCCAGTCACCATTTCAGTCACCGGGTGTTCAACTTGAATACGAGCATTTACTTCTATGAAATAAAAATTATTTTCTTGGTCAACAATAAATTCGACCGTGCCCGCATTGGTATAATTGGCCTTTTTCAACAATCGCACGGCCGCTGAGCACATTTCCTCACGCGTCTTCTTGGGAAGGTTCGGGGCAGGGCTTTCTTCGATCAGCTTTTGGTGTCGACGTTGAGTCGAACACTCACGTTCCCAAAGGTGCACGACATTCCCGTGATGATCTGCCAACATTTGCACTTCCACGTGACGCGGTCGCTCAATGAACTTCTCAAGATACACGCCCGCATTACCAAACGAAGCCTCAGCTTCTGTTCGCGCCTGACTAATGGCAGTCTTTAAGTTCATTTCATTGGCGGCAACACGCATGCCCTTTCCCCCACCACCCGCCGTCGCCTTAATGAGAACGGGATAGCCGATTTCCTCAGCTACCTGGCACGCTTCGTCTTCATCTTGCAACAATCCAGCACTGCCGGGAACCACCGGAACCTTCGCCTGACGTGCGATACTCCGAGCCTGATTTTTATCACCCAACATTTCCATGGCTTCAGGACTCGGGCCAATAAAATCAATTTTACAGCTGCGACACACCTCATTAAAATGGGCGTTTTCAGCAAGAAATCCATACCCAGGATGAATCGCCTCAACGTTTCCGACTTCCGCAGCACTGATGATGCGGTCAATTTTCAGATAGCTTTGCGCTGACTTAGCCGGACCGACACAATAAGCTTCATCAGCCAAGTCAAGATAAGCACTACCACGATCGCCTTCACTAAAAACGGCAACCGTCTCGATACCCATTTCTTTGCATGCGCGTATGATTCTTAACGCGATCTCGCCGCGATTGGCGATGAGGATACGGTTATACATTGCCAAACGGGCCTACTTATTGGTATCAACTTTGAACAGACGGGCACCGAATTCTACGGCTTCCTCGTCTTCGACCAAAACACTCACAATTTGGCCGCGAATTTCGGCCGGAATCTCATTAAACACCTTCATAGCCTCGATAATGCATACCGTTTTCTCAGGGTCAACTTGGTCGCCGATCTTTGCATACGACGGTGCCTCTGGATTCGGCCTTGAATAAAACGTCCCCACCATAGGGCTCGTGATATATTTAATATTTTCTGGCTCTACCTCGGTAGTTTCCGCTGGAGTCGCTGGAACAGCTTGCCCCACCACAGGCGCTACGGGCGGACTAGGAATGCTACTCGGCACTCCTTGGCGAGAAAGCCTAATCTGTTGCTCTGCCTCGCGCAAATCCACTTCCGTAAGGCCGTGCTCCTTCATTAATTCAACCAATCGAACGATTTGGTCGTGATCAAATACGCTAGGTGTCTGGTCCGATTCCGACATCAAGTTCTCCGGGTGTTCATCGTGCAAGCGATGAATCAACTGAAATTTCAGCAGATAAGGCGAGTAGTTAGGTGCGACTAGTTAGGAGACGATCGCACTGGAAAAATCTTTGGGGACGCTGGTCAGTACCTCGTGCCCACCTTTCGTCACCAACACATCGTCTTCAATCCGAACGCCACCCCAATTAGGCAAATAAATTCCTGGCTCTACAGTTACCACCATACCTGATTTCAGCGGCTGGTCGAAGTCCGCTGCCAAGCGTGGCATCTCATGTATTTCGAGCCCAATTCCATGCCCCAAACCGTGGCCGAACTGCTTTCCGTAGCCGGCGTTCGCAATTACCTTCCTTGCCGCTGCATCGACGTCCTTCATCAACACGCCCGGCTTAATTGCTTGGATGGCAGCCAATTGGGCTTTTAACACAACTCCATATATACGTTCAAGTTTCGTCGAAATTTTACCGGTGACTAAAACACGCGTCAAGTCACTCATATAACCACCGACCAAGGCCCCCCAATCAATTAAGACAAAATCGGCTGCACCGATGCGGTGATCCGTGGGCATGGCATGAGGCAGAGACGCTCTTGCACCAACAGCAACGATAGGGGCAAAGCTGCACCCAGAACCGCCGAACAATCTGATTTGATTTTCGAGATCGTGGGCAATTTCCTGCTCAGTTCTTGCCGGCCGCAAGGACGCACGGATGACCGCAAATGCTCGCTGCGCAACGTCTACAGCCTTTCTTATTTCCTTAATTTCTTCACGATCTTTGATCTCTCTCAACCCCATTACAAGCCCGGTCGTTGGCACCAAGTCGGTTTTCTTCAGTTGCGTCTTGATGGTGTCGCGAAGAGCCACGGTCATCGAAGCCGCTTCGATGGCAAGATGCGTAACCTTGGCATATTTTGTGGTTTTCACAATCGAGTCGACCATCTTTTGTCCTGACCGGCGAATATCCACCTCAAGGCCAGGACATTCCTCGGCTAATTGTTCTGCATAGCGTGTGTCGCTAAGTATGATGGCCCCTTCACGGTGAACGAGCAAATAACTGTCATCTCCGCTAAATCCTGTGAGATAAGAGACATTTAAAAAATTGGTAATAAGAATGCCGTCCGCGCCTTCCTTGCGTACAAGTCGGCGAAGCTTGTCGCGACGTTGTTCAAACCGCCCCACAGATAAATTCCTTTTGCTAAAAATTATTCTTGGACCCAAGAATGGGTTTAGGTTCCTATTGTAGCAATCCACATTGCGACACCGATGATAGCAAAGCAGGTCAGGAAGCAAGCAACAAACCCAAAGATATCCGCAAAGGTCGGCCGCTGAATTTCCAGATCGGAATCGGGAAACAACTTACGACTCTTGAGAAACTCTTTGTCGGCCAATCGCTCGATGAGATTCTTTGCATCCGCATCTGGATCAGGAACAACGGGTGTTTTCATCTTCGCATAATAACGATCCAAGGCCTCTTCACTATTACGCGGCGTGAAGAAACTAAGCCCAATCATTACTAAAAATGGCATCACAATTTTGGGGACTAATTCTAATGCATTAAGCGAGGAGGCAGACATAGTCTGCATGTCAAGAAATGGCTTGTATAAAACAAGGTTGAGTTTCAGATTACCCTTGACTTGCAATACCGTTCCTCGGGGGTATGCCAACGTCTCTCGGATCGTGTAGTCATCGAGTTCCTCAGTCTTGACAACTTCGGGTTTCACAGACGGATCGATCGGATCAACGCTATCCCAAAAAATACTCTTGCCGCCAAGATTTTTAACCTTTGGTTGACGGGTTTTGTCAGCAACCATCTCCTTAACGCCGTCTCGAAAAGGAAGGCTTAGTGTGTTTCCGTCGGGACTAAGTGAGGGTTCCAACTGCTGCAATCTTTCTTTTTCATCTCCCTGCACTTTCTCCATTGAATCGTTCCACAATTTGACTTCACGCGAGTACTCGCGCCGCAGATCTGATTTTGACATCGGAACTTGTTGCGTCGTGCGTGTATGAAGCGTTAATTGCATGAGTGACTCATTGGTCCGTAAAGCAGGGATGACTTTCGGGCCAAAAAAGGGAATTATAAAGAAGAATAACAAACAGTAGATAACCGTGATCCAGGCCGCTCGGGTGGAGGCACGTCGCCAGTACATGCCAACCCAGAAAGGGGCGGCAAAAACGAGTGGAAACCAGAAGGTTAACTTTAGCTGGCCCAGCATATCGAAAATCGTCAATGCAAAAACGACGGATCCCCCCACAACCACGACGCCAACAATACGTCCAATCCAGAGAAATTCCTTTTCTGTACCCTTGGGTTTAATAAACGGCATATAGAGATTTCTCAAAATAAGCCCGGCTCCCACGACCATTTGGGCGTCGACACTACTCATCAAGGCAGCCAACAAACAGGCCAACATCAACCCACGAAATCCCGGGCCCAACAGGTGCATGGATGCATAGCCCCAGGTGCGATCAGGATGGTCAACGAGTTCTGGAATATCCGCGTAAAGTGCCGCTGCAATTAAGGCGGTTAACACCCAGCCAAGCGTGCAGAATCTCTTTAGGAAATTGCCGACTACCAAACCGACTCGAGCGTCCTGTTCGGATTTGGCAGATCCTCCCCCTGTGGCAATAAAATGCGGCTGTACGACGATACCCGCCAGATTTGCGAAGACAATGGCAAGTAGGTAATAAACAGAGAATTCGGCAGCACTGGAGGTAATGATATCAAAAAAGGATTTTGGCAACTGATCATGCATCACCTCCGTTCCCGCCATGGCTCCGGTCGGATTTAAATTGGAAGCGTTTTGCAGTGCGGTCAGACCAAGTGGAATCAGCATGACACTCAAAGCGATGATACAGATACCCTGTAACAAATCGGTGTAATAGGCGGCCGCCAGACCACCGGCCATGCCATAGAGTAAAACTACCACCGCGACCGTTGGAATCAGCACATATTTCAAGGGTACCTGACTACCCAAAACATTCACCGTTTCACCAATCATCGGCTCCGCCGTTGTGGCAATTGCCGTAAAGAACATCGATCCATAAATCATAAAGAACAGCACGCCGAAAATACTGTACGCAGCGCCAAGCCGTTTTGATTCATATCGTTCAACATACCAGTCACCGAGGGTCAAATGCCGCATACGTCGGTACCAGACTCCCGTAATCCAATAGAACGGTGTCACGAAGAGCCAAAACATGACGCTCCACATGCCGCTCATTCCACCCACGAAAGTGCTACGTGCAGTGTTAATCGGATCGCTCGACCCAGTACCGGCACCGAAGGCTGCAAAGGTTTGCAGTAATTTGCCAAATCCTCTACCACCCAGCAGATAGTCTTCCTGCTTATGGATGCGCCGCGCACAGTAGATGCCAATACCAATCAAGATGAAGAAATAAACCACCAGAACGACGTAATCGAGAACATGCATCGTTTTACTCATCGCCTCGCTGAGATGGGTTGAAGATCTTGAAGTTCATTGTAGAGTGCCCATGAGTCGCCGCAACGGTGGCCCCCAGATTCCTTAATCCGCAATCTGGCCTAGGAACCATTGAAAGCACCTCTGGTTGCTTCGAAATACAAACGGCATAAACTGTCATAACTATGAATGAGCCCTCAGACAAATCACCGTGGATCCTCGACGTTACCGAAGACACCTTTGAGCAAGAGGTGACGGCACGCTCCCAAGACATACCGGTCGTTGTGGATTTTTGGGCTGAGTGGTGTCAGCCCTGCCGAAGTCTCGGACCGGTACTGGAAGACTTAGCGCGTGAATTCAACGGCCGCTTTGTTCTTGCTAAAGCCGAGACAGAAAAAAATGAAACCGCTGCTCAACGTTTTCAGGTCAGTTCGATCCCTGCAGTCTTTGCCATTTCTGGAGGTGAAGTGGTTGATTTTTTCCAGGGGGTCCTCCCGGAAGAAACAATTCGCTCATGGCTGGAACAAATCTGCACTCAGGCTCAATTTACGTCCATCCAGCCTTTGGAAAGCACAAACCCTGCAGAAGCCGAAGAAAAATACCGTCAATTCCTCGAAAGCAATCCGAATGTAACCGAGGCCTCGATTGGACTGGCACGCACCCTTTTGTTACAGGAAAAGCACGATGCCTGTCGTGAGATCATTGCCGAATTAGAGAGACGCGGTTTCCTCGAACCAGAAGCCGAAAAAGTAAAGGCTCAGCTAGAATTGCAAAGCAAACAAGGCGGTGATGTCGAAGCCTGTCAAGCTGCAGCAACGGCCAATCCAAATGACCTCGACTTGCAACTAAAATTGGCAGAAGCGTTTGTCGGAACCGAAGCCTATCGCGAGTGCTTCGAGATCTGCCTCGACCTTCTCCAACGCGATCGCCACGGCCTGGGTGAATCCGCACGCGAACTTATGGTCGACGTCTTCCGCATACTTCCGGACGACTCCGACCTCATTGCCGAGTACCGGCGCAAGCTCTCGCTGGCCTTATACTAAGTTTTGCTATGGCGGGCGGCTCAAAAAATATTGTTTCATTTCACGGATGCGGTCCAAATCAAGGCCCGCTGGTTCGTGCTGTAAGAACCAATCAAGATCAGCAATCGCAGCATTGCGACGGCCTGTATTAAATCGAATGAGCGCTCGCATGCCCCTTTCGGCTACGGCCTCAGGATCAATCGCAATCATCGCTTCCAAGTACCGCAAAATTGCCTCGTTGTCAGATTTTCGTTCGGCAAGCCCACGCAAATTCATCAGCATCCGCATGGCAATCCCTGTTCGCGGAGAGATTACGAGATCCTCATCAACCAACTTACGGCCACCAAAATCTTGAACAATTTGTGCAGCATCCTCACGAGTCAGAATCTTGGCATCGTTGAAAACATCAATCAATTGATCTTCGCCGTCCGCAATGACTTGCTTCACGATGAAATGCCCCGGCAGGCCGACACCCTGCAGATCCAGACCAATGCGGCGGCCTAATTCCATGTAGAGGACTGAGAGCGTAATCGGCAAACCGACGCGATCATCAATCACACGATTCATGTAGCTATTGGCAGCATGATAGTAATCAAAACGACTACCGTGATAACCGTTTGTGCGAAACAGATATTCGTTCAACGCAACCCGCAGTTCAACGGGATCCGTACTCCCTTGTACTTCGTCGCGAATCGCAGAAGCCATCAAATCGACGTGGTCTAAATAGCCCTGCACGTCAATATCCTCTTCGTCGAGCTGCGAAATCAACAAGGCCGCGCGGAGCAAATCGAAACCGTCGGGATTTTCGCTGACGAGGATCGTCAATTGCTCCGCAATTTGATGCGCATGCACATCACGAGCCACTCGGCGTAACTCTTTCACCTGCTCTTCCAAAGCCTTGGCTTTTTCACGAATTACAATCACGCTGCGGGCAGGCTCCTTCACCAAAGGCTCCAAGTCGGCGGGTACTCGCTCCTTCATCGGCGGCAACTGCGCAACCAATCGATCAATCCTACTAGCGTCTTCCGTGGACACCTCGCGAGAAGGAATTTCTTGGGCGGCCTGAAAATGCTTGAATTCTGCCTGCGTGTCTCGAAACTTGGCCAAACCAATCTTGCCACTTCGAAAGACTTGGTCGTCAGATTCAATCAAGAGGTGACCATTGACGTAGCATTTAAGTCGATCCTCTTCGATACGAACCTTCAGATAATTCCAATCTCCGGCTTGATAATGCTCCGACGGCAATTCTCTCAGCACTTGCCATGTAAACACATTCGCACCATCAAAGCGGCTAAGTCTCAAACGGCCATTACTAGGGTAAAACCCATAGTGACGATCACCGCCATCAGCATGGAACACCAACCCCGCCGCACCAGCTTCATCATTCAAACGAACCGAAACCGCAACTTCAAATGGTACATCAGGAAGTTCCATTGCCGACAAACACAACGACCTGCCTCCAAAACCCTCCCCCATCCCATCGACGTAAATCCGACCACCTCTTTGATGCCAATGGGCTCCAAAGAGAGTTGTCCAGCGCCGGTGATCAATCTGTCCGATTGTCAACCACCGCTCAATAGGAACAGGATTAGGACGCTCAATCAAACTTTTGAGATAGTTAATCTCTACTGCAAATCCCAGGTTCTTTGTGACTAACGACTTCATCGTCACAACACCGTGGACTCGACCCTGGCGGTCGACAACGGGACCACCGCTATTACCTGGTTCAATCGGCATCGCCAATTGAAGCATCTTGCGGCCTTCCATCTCTCGGCGCCCGGAAATCACCCCACTCACAACACTGTGCTCCAAGCCAAGTGGATTCCCCATAACAACAACGGGGGTCCCATCACTAATCTCATCAGAGTTGCCAAGTTCCAGGGGTTGCAACTTTACGTCACTCACATCAATCTGCAAAAGCGCCAAATCAAGATTTCGGTCGGAGGCATGAACAGCAGTTACCGGCAACAACTTCTTATCCGCCGTGCGCACGGAAATAGGTCGACCTTGACCAACCACATGGAGATTCGTCGCAATCAACCCTGTGTCGGATACAACAAAGCCGGTCCCCAGATGCTTTTCCTTACCTTCGCGATCCGGCACTGTTACAACGACAATCGAACCACGTGTTGTTTTAGCGATTTCCTCTACGCTGAGTGGTTGTTTGGACGCCTCCTCATCACCATTTGCAACAACAACATTTTGCGCAGCTGCAATCACGAGCGCTCCTGCGAAAAGTAGCACACCCTTCCGAATCAATGGCGTCATTCGGTTGCTCCCGTCAACAAATTATCAGTCCAATTCTAAGAATCTCAACAAGCAAACTCATTGTAACTGAATCTGCACTTTCCGTCAGAGCGTCAGCCATAATGAGACGCGCGACAACGACTCTAGAAGGGAGCACGGATTGTGAGAACACTCCCCCAAATCGTCGTCAATATTGCTGGACTCGGGCATTTTCCACGCAGAAGCCGACTTTAAATCAAACTTTCTCTAGCCACCAAGTCGTTTCTCAGCTGCTGATCACCTCATGATGGACCTCCGGCAGCAATGACAACCTAGCAAGCTCCCCACTACACCAATTCAATCTTTGCAGTCCGCTTCAAATACAGTGGAATCAAACTCTGCCGAAAGAACACTCGTTCCACCAAGAAGGCTGCGTGAGTGTATCCCACACCACACACTAGCACGCCAACTAGTTTGGCTACCCAGCACCTCACTATTCCTCGACTTCCCGCACCTTTCCAACCCCCAAGAACGTTGGTATTTGGCCAGACTGAAAAGTTAGGATAAACTGCTGCTTGGCAACTACTCGACAGCGTTTCGAGGGACAGGTTCCCGAGCGGCGACCACTACCTCTCAGATTCCACTCCATCGCAGCATCGTTTCCAGAGAGATCCTGGACCTCACGTGAATTCCACAACCCAGTTTTTTTTCACTAGGCGTTCTCTCGAGGCCGTGAGGCTAGTTACCTCACTGGCTTACTCTCTCTTTCTGCCTACATACCTTGCCACACTCCTACTTTCCTGTGTCAGTTCCTTTGCTACTGCCAAGCCTACCCCGCCAGGGCAATCTTCATTGAAAATCGCTGTCGACTTCGACGGTGGTAGCGCACATATCGTAGCCATCGACCAACATCGGCGCCTCGTGAGGATCCGTCCTCAAATTCTTAATCAACGTGGCTGGCGTTGTTGGTGGTTCTTTAAATTGAGTGGGATTGTTCCTGGAGAATCAATCACACTGGAAGTGGGAGACGCACCGTGGGCAACTCCCGATCGTGCCACGTTTAGTTTAGATGGCAAGACTTGGCTGCAAACCGACCTCGGAAAGCGGCAAGGTCAACGGATCGTTTTCCAACAATCAATTCCGTCAAAAACTGCCTGGTTTGCCTGGGGTCCACCCTTTACACAGACGGATGCCGAAGAACTCGTTCAGTGGGCAACGGAAGAATGTTCCGAAGCAAAGAAGTTTGTCTTATGCAAGTCACAACGTGGTCGTGACGTGCCAGCATTGCATTTCACACCCTCCGGAGATAACGCACTACCCCGAGTGGGAATCTGGATTAATGCGCGCCAGCATGCCTGGGAAGTTGGCTCAAGCTGGGTCTGTAAGGGTTTAATCGAATGGTTTGTTTCCAATGATCCGCGGGCAATTCAAGTACGACAAGTGGCCGACATGACCGTCGTGCCGATCATGGATGTTGACAGTGTTGCCATCGGAGCAGGTGGAAAAAATCAATTGCCCCACGATCACAACCGGGATTGGGGCACAGCCAATCTTTATCAAAGCGTGTCTGCCGCCATGCAGCACATACAACAATTAGACGATCAGCGGCTGCTAAAAATCTACATCGATTTACATAACCCGGGAGCCCATTGTCAAAGTCCTTTCTTTTATGTGGCACCGCACCACATCCTGTCGGATATCGGACAGCGAAATCTCAACCGTTTTCTGGCAACCGCTGCAAGTGAATTGTCCGGTCCCCTCAAATTCCGCGGAGAATGCCACGAATCGGGGCCAAACTACGACCGAAATTGGCGACGCATCAGCAAGAATTGGGTAACCTTAAATACCAGAGAGGATGTTGTCGCGGTCACTCTAGAAACTCCGTGGAACACCATTCATAGCAACCTCGATGGCTATCGCCTCATCGGAAGCCAACTCGGAAGGGCAATCGCCCGCTACCTGCGAGCAATGCAAGCCCTAACGCCATAAGTCGGCGTCAGCAACAAGATGTAAGCGCCTCAAACACCTAGCGGCCCTCGGGAAGCAACAGCGTGTTTAAACCTACCCGTCATCAAAACGGCTGTCGTTTATTGCGTCCCTTTTAAACGCCAGTCTAACGCACTGTTATCCATACAGCACACGCAACACTTCGTGGCAATCGTGCAAGTCCTCTAGCAACACATCCGGCCTGTGGGATTCGAGTTCGTCCAGAGGATGAATACCGGTTCCAACGGCGAGCACCTTAGCATCAATCGCCCGGGCACATTGAATATCTAACGGAGTGTCGCCAATCACCCAAACGTCAACTTCGTCGGCAACGGCGTTGCATTGCATAAAGGCCAACCTGAGTGCCTGCCTGGCAACCTCATTGCGATCAATCGCTGTATCGCCAAAAGCGCCAAAGGCAAAACATGAAAACAGTCCAAAATAATTTAGTTTCAGACGAGCACCGTCAAACATATTGCCTGTCAAGAGTCCCATAATGACATCACTATTCTGTGACAACCTCTCAAGTAATTCTCCAACCCCTGGCAAAATGACACCACCTGAAAGTTGTAATTGATTCGGCAAGCGGGTCAGATATTCCCATTGCAAAGCTTGAAAATTGCGATTTGTGTCCGCAATTCCATGCAGTAAAAACATCTCGCGAGCGATACCTCGGTCCGTCCGACCACTGAACGGTACTTTCGCTGGTTCGACCACGTCGAAAACGTCAGCGAACGCCGTGCGCAACGAGGTTCCTCCTGCGCCACGCGCATCGACTAATGTCCCATCGATATCAAAAAGTAGCACAAGCATCATCCGCACCCCTACGGCAGAAGATCATCGCATCGAGAGCAGAAGAGTAACCTGCATGACATTTACAGCTTTTGACAATAATGCACCTGCCGCGCAACCTCTTGAAATCCCATCCAGGGGTAAAGGCGCTGTCCAATCTCATTCTGATCCAGGGTTTCAATGCGGGCGTGCGTCAATTCCAGACCACGGAAATAGTCCAGCGCCTGAGCAAGCAGTTTTTTTCCGATGCCTTTTTGTCGCTGCTGCGAATCAACTGCCAGATTGGGAATGAGTCCGGTTCCGGCTTCTCGATCGACGCGTGTGGTAATGAAACCAACAACCTGGCCGTCGAGTACCGCTACAAACACACCAGGCGAATTGGCCTCCACGTCGTTGTCGATATGACGCACCTTCCTCCAGCGCCAATCATGTCCATTAATCTCACCAAAAGCATCTTCAATGTTGCGATCGATCGAAACGCTCTCAAATCCCTCAATTGTCAAGTCTTTGAGGCGCGGCAAATCGTCACTTTGATAGGTGCGAATCAAGAGTTCTGGCTGATTCATCTAAATTTCAACCCACTTGAAGTTTGGTCAATCTGAACAACTAGTGTGTTTACTTTTACCAACAAACCGGATTCGTTAACATATGTGGCCAGATCCGCTTCTCAACAACTTCCTCCAAGGCGCCTGAGATGATTCCAAGACACCTCGCACTGTTGACGACTTTAAGTCTCACACTTTTCACCTGCCCTGCCTATTCCGATCCCCTTCCTGGAACGTCTCCCTTAACCTGGGACGATGACATCGCGGCCCGGATTGTCGCAGGCGCCGATGCATTTTTGCTCAACGAGACAGAGCTCTCTATCGAGCGCCGCAGTGTTCATTGGGCAAGGGATTTCACGTCAGCACAAGCCTACTCCGCCTCCATCAACATAAATCGTCAACGATTACGGCACATTCTTGGTATTCGAGATGAACGAAAATCTTTTGAGGGACTGGAGTTCCTTGCCACAACTCAAAAACCAGCGTTAGTTGGACAGGGTGACGGTTTCGAAATCTATGCTGTGCGTTGGCCCGTCATGGGAAACATTCATGGGGAAGGCCTGCTGCTCGTGCCACGTGCAGGAAAGCAGAGATTAATCGATGTCATCGCGATTCCCGATGCCGATCAAACGCCAGAACAACTCGTTGGCTTAGAGGAAGGCATTCCTGAGGAATCCCAGTTTGCGCGGCTCTTGGCCGAGCAAGGTTGCCGTGTCGTCGTGCCTGCCTTGATTAATCGCGACATGCAGCGCCGAGCTCCACCCGGATATGGTGGTCGAGCCAATTTAACCAACCGTGAATATATCTATCGAACCGCTTTTGAACTCGGCCGCCACTTAATCGGGTATGAAGTCCAAAAGGTCCTGGCCTGTGTTGACTGGTTTTCAAGAGAAGCGGGTGACAACACACCTCAAATCGGTGTGATGGGATATGGCGAGGGCGGCATGACGGCCTTTTACGCGGCGGCTGTGGACGAGCGGATCGGTGCCTGTTCTGTGGGAGGCTACTTCGGAACGCGTGAGTCGCTATGGAGTCAACCGATTGACCGCAACGTGCATGGGCTGCTCGAGCAATTCGGGGATGCGGAGATCGCGACCATGATTGCTCCACGTAGTCTCATCATCGAAGCCAGTGCTGGTCCAGAAGTTTCCCTGCCCAGCGAAGGTGGAGCACCGGCTGAACTGACATCACCAACATTAGAGGAGGTCGCCACAGAAATTCAACGTGTTTCAATGCTAATGAGAGACGCTGAGTTTGACTGGAATTTCCACGCAGTTCCGGTACAGCATCCCATGGGGTCGACATGGCTAGACCTCATCTCTGCACTCGTTGACATCGACGCAACGGGCGTACGAGTCGGAGCCAAGCCAATTCCTACCAGCACATTTGATGCGGACAGCCGTCAGCAACGCCTCTTGCAGGAGATGGACGAGCACAATCAGTGGCTGTTACGTGACAGCGATCACGTCCGTCGCAAATTCATGAACATTGGCTTAACCGCAGCTGACCATCCAGATGGCGTCAACCGACTTGATACTTCCTCTGCGGAGGCATACGAAACTTCCGTTGAGCGTTTCCGCGAAGTATTTCGACACGAAGTGGTTGGTCACTTTGATTACCCTCTACTTCCCTTTAACGCCCGCTCACGCAAATCCTATGATGAAAAAGGGTGGACGGGCCATGAAGTTGTCTTGGACGTTTTCCCAGGAATCGTTGCCTATGGCATTCTTTGCTTACCTAAAGATCTGGCAGCAAATGAAAAACGGCCGGTTGTCGTCTGCCAACATGGACTGGAAGGGCGGCCTCAAGATGTCGTCACAGGAGACCTTCCGGCCTATCACGATTTTGCCTCCAAATTGGCCGAACGGGGCTTCATTACTTTTGCTCCACAGAATATCTACATCTTCAAGGACAAATTCCGCACCTTGCAGCGGAAGGCGTACCCTTTAAAGAAGACGATCTTTTCAATCATGGTCCCCCAACATCAACAGATTGTGAATTGGTTGAAAACCTTACCCAATGTCGATGCTGAGCGAATCGCCTTTTATGGCTTGTCTTACGGCGGAAAAAGCGCCATGCGAATTCCCTCGCTCGTTACCGATTACTGCCTCTCAATTTGCTCTGCTGATTTCAACGAATGGGTCGTCAAAAACAGCACCAATCTAACTACCTTTAGTTATCTCTTCACGGGAGAGTATGAGATTTTCGAATGGGACCTCGGAAGTACCTTTAACTATGCCGAAATGGCAGCGTTGATTGCACCGCGCCCCTTCATGGTCGAACGAGGACATTTTGACGGCGTGGGCTGGGACGAATGGGTTGGTTATGAATTTGCCAAAGTCCGTCATCTCTATGCCGCCCGCCTGCACTTGGCGGACCGCTGTGAAATCGAATGGTTTGTCGGACCACACACCATCAACGGAAAAGGCACCTACGCTTTTCTCCATAAGCATCTGGATTGGCCGCTACCCAAGAATTAACGCGATTTTCCCTACTGCGGTACTTTTCGCGGTGTGGTTCACGGCCTGCTTAAAAAAACCTGTTCTTCTGGGGCACCGCGAGGCACCGTTGAACGATGTGCAAAGGGACGATGTGCAAAGGAACAATGTGCAAAGGGACGATGTGCAAAGGGACGATGTGCAAAGGAACAATGTGCAGAGGGACAATGTGCAGAGGGACAATGTGCAGAGGGACAATAAATGAGCCTATGCGCCACCGCATGGACAGCGTCAATATCCCTGTTTCCTGAACTGGTTGCCACCGCCTCGCTGCGCCCCCCCGCGTAGTTTCTGTCTCCCAGCGTCGACTCCCTGCGAGCGAGCTTTAGGAATCGCGATGCTTGTTACCAAGCCAGGCTCCAAAAATATCCGCTGCGAGGTCATCAGGGATCAGCGGATCGGCCCACAGATCCTCGTCGGCATCCTCCGTTGCTGGCTGCAAAACCTTGGCATCCTTCGCTTGCGCAACGTTGCCCAGTACAGGAACTGCCGGGAATGCTTTTTCTGGGTTCGTTGCTTGAACCTCAATGACAAAGGAGTCCGATTCAGGTAACGCCGTTTCATTTGCGTCCTCGGTCAGATCAATTAACGCCCTGGGGTCAGCAACCACGCGCTGTGCAGTCAATCTTTGGCTCTCAGGCAACACGGCGTTGGCTTCCCCTTCCGAGGCCGAAGCGCTGGACATATTGATGTAGTCGATAACTAAAGCTGCGTCGAGTGGAGTCAGATGCCCATCCCCGTTGACATCAGGGAAATAGTCTTGGGGTGCGACGGCTTGCATGGCAGATTCACCTGCCGCAGCGCTACCATTCAAATCTCGAACACCGTGTAAATTGACATCATTGATTAATTTAAGGACGTCGATCGCACTTACGAATCCATCCGCGTTGGTATCGCGTGAATTGTCCGGGTTCGTAAAGGCATTTTCCCCCTCACCACCGTTGAAATTATTTGTGGTTGCCGTCACCTCTAGCAACATCGTTCCAAATGTAATTTGGTGAATAGGAACAACTTGATCGTCGCTCGGATCACCGAAATCGTCTCCTAAAAATTCAAACAGTAGTGAATCGTGGGAAGGGTCATTCGGGGGCACGTCGGAACGGACATCCGCCGGGTCTGCTTTAACTTCAACTTGACCAACGTTCGTCGCGGTAACCCGCAGCGAGGCTAGTAAGCGTGGATCGCCACCTAACGGTGTATTGCTAGTTGAAAACGCCCCAAGTTCATCAACAATCCCGACAACTGAGAAATCACTGGACTGCTGATTGCCAAAAATAGGATCAAAAATCAAGCCGCCGGCACCTGTCACCGGAGACAAGATGCCATTGTCGTAAAGCAAGTCGAAGAACCCTGCAAATACACCGCGATCATCTTGAGTTGTCAAAGGTATCGGATCCTCTTCCCGCAAATCATCAACAAAGATATTGATGAGAAAATCATCGCCTGCGAGAATCGTACCGGTTTGATTTCCTTCCGCGTCGGTAAGAGGATTACCGACAAGATCGCTGGCAGCAAACGAAATGCCGAGGACGTCATCGGACTGGGTCCCGTGAATCGTAACATTGGCCGTCGACTGCAATCCCAAGGGATCTTGAATCGTGTAGGTGAATGTTTCCGTAACGCCAGGTACCACTCTCTGATAAATCAAAGAGAGATTATCTTGCGAGACGGTAACCGTACCCCCGTGGCTGGTTGGGCCAAAGTTAAGGATGGTCGGAAGCCCATTCGATCCTGCCAAATCATTTTTCAGTACATCCAGTGTCGTGACCCCTTCCTGGAAAGAGTCGTCAACCGCGATCGGAGGCGTTCCTTCCGGAACAATATTGAGCGTCACTTCATCGTAAGTAATTCGCTTCACGGGAACGACTTGGTCATCCGATGGATCTGCGGGAGTATCCCCGTCAAATTGGAAAAGAAGCGTATCGTGAGCAGGATCAAAGTCGGGTGGCAGGTCCGAACGGATGTCGGCAGGGTCACCTGTAAAGGTTAGCGGCCCGGTACCGACAGCTTGAAAACGAATGCTGTAAGCTAAAATCGCGTCTTGCCCTAAGGGAACGTTGGGCGACTGCGTTGCGCCCACTTCTTCAATCACTCCAGGTGTCGAAGGATCGGCAAAGACGACATTACTGTACGCTTGCGAAAAAGTAATATCCAGCCCGAGACCACCAGAAACGCGTACCGGCTGAGCCAACTGCGGATCAAACAAAATGTCTTGATACGCTGCGTACACACCGCTTTCATCAACACCGTCAGGTCCCGGAGGTGACGGCAACGGATCTGCATCTCGAAGGTCGTCATAAAAAACATTCAATGAGAAAATCTCGCCTGAACCGATCGACTCGATCGGCGTCGTAAGATCTTCGACAGAAGTGACCGTGAAACTAAGTTTCACCAAATCATCATCACTCGGATCGGGTGCCGGGTCACCATTCTGGTCAACCTGCACGGAAACCGTCGCCGTACAGCGGTTGTTCGGACAGTCCGTCCCGACATCATCGCGCACGGTATAGGTAAACTGGTCTAAATTCGTAAATTGATCATTGGGAGTGTAGATCAGTGCCTGACCGCCCTGGGCAATCGCCACCGTACCATTTTCTGGCTGGGTAAAACTGTCGATCGTAATTGGAGGATTTTGGCCAGGAATATCATTCTGCAAAACATCCAAGGTATTCGCATTGGGCCCGACATCCATAAAATGATCGTCGACTGCGACAGGAGCCGTGAATGTCGGCCGGATATTGATCGTGACAGCGGCGGTATCCGTATTGCCATTCGGATCGGTGACCGTATAGGTAAATTGGTCGATACCAAACCGCCCGGCTGCCGGCGTGTAAATTAAAGATTGCCCATCAATCGCAATGGAAAGACTACCTGCATTTTGTGTGGTGATAGGCCCTGGCTGGCCATTGATTGCGAAGATCGACAACGGTCCATTGAAACTGGGCAGATCGTTCGCCAGGACATCGAGTGTATTTAACGTCGAGTCTTGGTCGACCTCTAGTTGGTCATCAATCGCATCCGGGTCGCCACCCAGAATATTGAGTTCATAAGCCTCGACCTCACCCGCCATACCCGGACCGGTAGAACCAATTCCCAATTCCCAACCATACCGGGTTAGTAATTGGGTCGGGCCAGGCTGCGCTGAGTCGGGCACACTAATCGTACATTGATAAGTGTCTGTATTGGCGTTCACGAGTACGCATTGCCCGCTGGGATCATCCGCATTGCGCCCAATCCGAGCGTCGGCAATCACCTGCTCATTGGCATCATCCCAATCACCGTCCCGATTGAAATCCAAAAACATCTGTAAATAACCGCGGGGATAATTACCGATATTGACTGTCACATCGGCGGTGGCTGATTGGCCGACAAACAGATTGGACACGACGACTCCATCCTCATCCGGGAGGCTGTTCGTATCGTCACCATCGGAATTGACCGTGTGAACCCCGTTACCTTCCCCGTCCAGCAAAGCCCCTAGTTGAAACCCGGCGAGAAAACCGTACCGCGCGCCATCTTCCTCAATCGTCACGGGATAGGGTGCGGGCGAATCGCCGAAGTCCATTAATTGACCTGCATTTCCGAACTGCAAATCACCGACCGAAACTCCCGGACCAATGGTCACGAGATGTCCCATATTGTCGGCGGGGTAAGTCTGGGTCCAACCGGCTGGAGCTTGTTGACGAATGACGAAATCACCTTCGCCCTCAATTCCCAACGTAAAGCTACCATCCGCGGCAGAAATATCCGAGGGCTCATTAAAATCGACCGAGCCGTTGTTGTTTAAATCGACATACACAAAGAAGCCAGAGAGTCCTTCTTCGTTCGCATCCCGCACACCGTCTTCATTCAAATCGTGAAAGACGCCGCCGTCCGAAAGAGGCTGTCCGGTGGCTAAACCAAAATTCAAGTCACCCACCGTCTGACCTGGGGCAAGAAAGACGGTATGAGAATTCGGGTCAAGCGGAGTGGTTTGTGAAAAACCGCTGGGAAGTATGGCCGCCACGGTAAAGACACCCGACGTAAACTGAACGAATTCATAATCTCCGTTCACATCCGTTTGCGTTCGTGGTTCGAAGGGATCTAACGAGCCGTCGTTATCGCTATCGATGAACACGGTTACATTGGACACACCCTCTTCAGTGGGATCGAGAATCCCATTAATGTTCTCATCCGCAAACACTTGCCCTGTGATCGAGGAAGGGAAATCGGGCATGTCGAACGCGGGGGCAATGTCTTCGTCATTGCCATCGCCATCCAACGCACTGAAGCCCATGCCACGGCGAGAAAATGCGGTCCAGATTTCAAAGGTATGGAGCCCGCCAGTCATGGCCTGGTCCGCAGCCAAAATGGCATCGCGTGCGTCCAAATAGGAGGGCTGAACCGGCTGCAATTTCATCCCATCCATGACCAATTGCATTGTGAGGTTATTGCCACCCGTACCCGTGTATAAATCGGCATCGAAACCGTACTCTTCGATGAGTAGCCAGTTCAAATCCCACAAGGCAGCCCCCCAAATTTCACCATTGAAGTGAGGACCTCGTGGCAGGCCGGCTTCATAATCAACCCAGGTTTTTGGTTGAACCTCAATATCAAAACTATAAGGAAAATCGCGAATTCCCAGCGGTTCGTCACCAGGTTCCGCACCTATCAGCGAGTAGGACCCTATCGGGTAAGCGTCGCCCGGAAGGTCGGTCTCCAATTGAGTGAACATCAAGCCAAAGAAATCACTCCAACCCTCACCCAACGAGCGTGCCTGATCATCCTGCAAAGCACCCGCATCGAGCCCACCGCCCGTTAAGCGATTCGAGACTCCATGACCGTATTCGTGCAAAATCACTCCATTGTCCAAATCGGTATCTCGGAAGGGGTTGGATGTGTCCGTGAGAAACATCTGCATCCGCCCCGATTGCCCATCAGGCGGCGTCGCAAAGTTTGCGTTGTTTACGGAACCGTTAAAGAAATCGTCCTGCGCGTCCGCTATAACCTCATCACCTGGCAAGCCCTGGCCGGTGTAATTCGTGGCTTGAAAATTCCCCGCCGCTTCAGTGAATCCATAATGGTAAAGGACGTCATGAATAACATTGTTCCAGTAGAATAGATTCGTTACCGACGCTTCCGTATAGGAAAGCGGATCGAGAGTCAGGTCAAGCGGATCATCAAATTCGAGGGCTGGACCGCCTAACGCGCGCGCGCCGAGCACATCATCTCCGTCATGATCTTCCTGAGCAAACACGTTGTTTCCACGCGTGTCGGTAAACTCAGATCCTGGGGCGCCATTGGTATCATGCCAGCCAAAGGGAGAAGCGCTGAGGTCGTGAGGGTCAACCACAATCTCCCGGTCGCCATCGTTCGGACTCTCCAGTGGCATGGGGAAGACGTTGTAAGAAAAGTTTGCCACGTAATCGATAAGGTGGCGAACTTCGTTCTGTCCGGTGCTGACGTGTGAGACATACCAATGCTGTTGATCGGTCGTCTGGATCTCAATGCGCCATGCCAATTCCAACCCTGCCGGGGTTGCAACATATTCCAATTTGGCCGGAATGGATTCCGTTGACACACCACTTGGTGAGAGCAAATGATACTGGTGATGCGTGGGCGACACTTGCTCGATCGTCGATGTTTCCGCTTCAAATCCAAACGTGTTGGCAAACGTTTCCACCGCTTCAACTGCCGTGATCGAAGGCGAAACGGTTTGTGGATTGGCAGGGTCGACGAGACCCGGTACAAATGTGCTCCCGGCCGATAACACGCGTCCTAGGCCATCGACACTTACATTCGCGCGGGCGTTAAAAACATCAAGACCATTGAACTCTTGTTGTAAGTAGATATGAGTGACGCCGTTGTTGGCATCGGTATGCTGACTCGAGATGCTATAATCTTCCAGGTCACTCGCCGTGAGACCAAAATCTTCCGCATGGTCTTCCAGATAGCGCATCGCCACATCAATTGGCGCTCCTGACGTTGGATGGCTTAGATACCCGTCTGTCGCCCCCTGGTATTCACCCTGTGGGAAATACTGCTGCTGGCGAAATTGCTCCGCATGCTGCGCGGGCGTCCCGTCTCCGGGGGTCGGGTCGTTCGTGGCCTCGCCACCAACCGGTCCCTCGGTTGAAATCGACGTACCCGTGTCGCGCACAATCACCGATTCAAATCCATCGGTGATTGTCGCCAGCAGTTGACGTTCTTCCAGAGTCTCAAAATTGATCCGCCGGAATTCCTGCAAGCAGGAACTGCGACGCTGTCGGCGATTCTTTCGTTTTTTATGCAATCGCGGTGGCTTTCGTGATGTCACGATGGGTCATCCCTTAGGGGGGTGTAGAAAACCTTACGAATTGAAATGCTTCTGAAGGGCATCTTCGAGTCTAATATGGCGTCACATATAACGCCATTAATTTGCAGAAACACCGCTTCTAAACACGACTTTCCTGCCTGACATTCGTCTATTTCAACCTAAATTTCCGACTAGAATCGTCTGACGGTGACCCCAAAAAACTGGCCGCACATGCCGGATGAGACTGGATAGTAGGAGAATATGGGTAAAATAGACAAGGCCTGGATGTTGATTCTAATCAACGTCCGAGTGATGTCAACAAAACACCTGTCAACAAAACGGCCTGCTGTCTGCGTGGAGGGATAAGAAAAGAGGCTGGCTGACAACCTCGGCCACGAGCTCAGCCGGTTTCGCCGGGTGCTGTGGCTTACCGCGCTTGAAGTGCTGCAGAAAAATAGCAGCTAAAGAATCGTCGCAATACTTGATTATTTTGCCGACACACCGACCGCGAAACGACGATTGTCGCTCCCCGTCTGGCTGTGCCCACGCGACTTAGCGCCAATCAACATCCCATCGCCGCCTCGGGTATCGCGAGAAAAACTACGAGCAAGTTGCTACGTTCGCTCACCAGGTGAACTCGAGGGAGGCCGTGCCGCCCGTATAGAAGAGGTTTCCATCCGTGTCGATCCGGACGTCCCGAGGAGAGCCACCAAAAGGCGCCTGTGTATTGAAGTTATTAGGAGCCAGAGCGACGCCTTCGATGTACATTAGCTCGTATCCGACGCGGGCCGTCCAATGATAATTCACCCGCCAAGTTACACCAAAATTGGCTTGTCCCATGAGCGTGGCGACACCGCTGGTGGAGGTTTCCGTGATGGGAACACCAGCAAAACTCATGGCATCAATGCGCGTGTTTTGTTTGGCATGATTACCGTAGATTCCCCCGGTAATCGAACCGCCAGCCCGCACGCCTGGAATGACACTTACCCACAGGTCGCCGCCCGTTTGAAAACCCGTCATCGCATTCAACGTCTCGACGTTGTAATCTAAAAATCCGTTCACCTGCTGGTTACCTGGATCCAAATAGTCCACGAGCGTCGTATGTCGAAATCCTTCCGTTAACTGAAAATACTTGACGCCTAACAACCAGGATCCATGGATCCGACAATTCGGTGCCACCCAGCGTTTGCGGAAATTAAGTTCAATTGCGTCGAAATCTGTGCTGTAATCAATGCGATGGAGCTCAGCATTGTCCGTATCGGTATACCCACCAAACAACGGATTCGGCGGGCCTGGCGGCGCAGGTACAGAGCCGTAATCACTGAAGACGGAATATAACTCATCGAGTCCGCTAGTTACTTCCGCCGTCGCGGTTTGTTCGAAAATGGTTGTCCACGTCGCTTCCAGAGACCCTCCCAAGCCCATCTGGAAGACGGCTCCAATACGTAAGCCGTACTCGTCATCAAACTCCAAATTGTCTGTGCCTAGTGCAATGTTGGGCAACCCGTTGCCGCGAGGGCCGTCGGACGTAAGGTCTAAGCTATCGCCAGCGTCATCACGTTGGATGAGCAGGCCTTCCGCAAAAAAGTCATACCAGCGTGGTGCACAAATTCCCCCTTCACCGTAGGGAAGGAGCCTCTTGAGAAAGCTTAAGTCGAAATCATTGTTCGGCATGCAATTGGGGCATCCCTCACCTTGACAGTGTGGACAGAACCCCGCGCCACCCATCAGCGCTGGTCCCATTACATGAGACGCTGGTGCAATCATCGGGTTACCCATTGGGTTACCCATCGGTGGACCCGCAAAACCCATTTGCGCGACCGGACCTGGGGCAGCACCCGGCCCTGGCATTGCATAGCCTGGAGGTACCGGCAGTCGTCCCATGCCGAGTGTTGGCGCGGGAAACGGCGGCAAGCCGGGCCCTGGAGAACCATTTGCAAACGATGGATTTCCGTTCAACGGCACAAAGGGAGCCGGAGCGTTTTGCGTTCCAGGAAGCATTGCCGGGCCACTCGAAAACGGTAGATTGGTCGCTGGTGTTTTATCCGTAGACAACCTTTCTGGCTGGGCTGGTGCAGCAGGCAAGTTGACTCCAGGCCCTGTCATCGGCGGCATTTGTTGAGCCACCAGAAACGTATTTCCACCCATGGCCCATAACGCCAGTAGGGTGAAGATCCAGCGTGTTCTGATTTTCATCGCTTTATCTCCGCTGCATCCTTGTGACATCGCGATTACCCGAGGTGACTTGTTTGTACTCATGAGGAGATTCGCGCTCGTCTATCGTGTTCGAATCGTGCGTCCAACCACACTGGTTTTGCGGGTATTCGTTCGCGTTCGTGGCGTCGAATTGAATGCCCAACGTCTCTGGTTCACATCATCGACCCAGCACAATGCATAAAATCAGCACTTCCCGTATTGCTGGAACACTCCACTTAATCGGCAAGGTCAGCGGTGAAATCCTGTATTTCCTGAAAATCACCGTGTAAAGTTGCAGAATCGTGTTAGCATTGAGGGCATTCTGCGAAAAGTTGAAACCGCCAAACGGAACGCAAAGGCGGTCAACACCTCATCTGGCAGCAATAAATCCGGTCGAACGAACGCAACTGGACTAAAAAAATGACCAAACCCACGGTCAGCTCAGCGCAGGCAATGCTAGCCAACATCAAGGCGAGCGGCATTCTAAGTGAGAGCTCTCTCGAAACCGCTAGCGAAATGGGCGGTCAAGCCAAGAGCGCAAAACAGCTTGCCATCGAGCTCGTGCGACAAAATGTACTCACGTCATGGCAATCGATACGTTTTCTCAACGGTGCCCGCACACTCCAGATCGGAAACTACATCCTGCTGGAGCAGCTCGGTTACCATTCCCTGGGAAGTATTTTTCTGGCCTCGCATAGCCAACTGGCTCGGAAAGTCACCCTCTGCACCTTGGCCAAGTCACATGCACAGGATCCTAAGCTTGTCGAAAAATTTTTAGAGCGTGCACGTCGCGCAGCTGCAATCGATCACCCCCACATCCAACCAATCCACGATGTGAATGAAGATCAGGGACGGTACTTCGTCACCTTCTCCCACCTGGAAGGAAAAACTCTCAAAGATTTGTCTCAAGAGCACGACCGTTTCAATGCAGAAATTGCCGCCGCTTGCATTCAACAGGCCGCCAAGGCTCTGAGCTCAGTTCACCAACATCAGCAAACTCACGATGCCATCCACCCCGGCAATTTAATACTGGACAGAGAAGGCCGTTTATCTCTCCTCTACCTGGGGGTCGAACCCCGGCCAGAGAAAGATGCGAGCCCGGGCTCTTTGCCATTTTCTCCAGAAGCATTGGGCCTCACCCAACCGGTATCAAAGCCTCAGGCAGACATGCTTGCTCTGGGGTGCACCTTCTTTTACTTGCTTACCGGAATGTCCCCGATTGCTCCCAGCACGAAGCATTTGGATCACGAACACGTTTCTGGTGCACTCAAATCGTTACCAAGCCCCCTCTCGGAACCCCTGACGAACCTTTGCCAGCGGATGCTTTCGCTCCAACCCAGTCAACAATTTCAGTCGTGCAAAGACCTCGAAACAGCGTTTGCTCACTGGTCTAGGGAAAATAATATCACGGCCACAGACAACCTCTTCGGCGAACTCTTCACAACTTCTGAAAGCAACTCTACCGAAAGCGAGGGCCGTCACAGGACTCTCCAAACCGGCACGTCCCGCGAGAAAGACTCGGGAGACCAAGCCCATCCGCTGCCGAACTTGGTCATCGAAGATCAGCCGTCGCAACGTTCGGCTCGGCCCGCTGCGCAGGAAAACCGAGCCACAAAAAATAAACGGGCAAAGACGCGATCCTGGAAAGAGATTGCCCTCGGCACGGGGTTATGCCTCTTTGGCGGTGCCCTTCCATTGGGATTGGCAATTTATTTAATATCTCGTGAACAGGCTGCCACAGAGCAAACGCAAATCGCCCTCGATCCACCCCACAACCAAGGGGCTGGTCTACGCAGCGACCCGCTTACAGAATCCAGGCCTTCACCGGAAGAACAGGCGACTACTGAAGAGTGGCCCGTAGACGCAGTCCGGGACGCAGCAGACCCGCACACAGACAATCCTTCTGGGACAACCGCCTCCGAGTCTGGTCTCTCCGCTGCAACACCGGTTTCCAAAGAAGAAGAACCGGATCCGGGCGCAGACGAATCCTTAGACACAGAGGCTCCTGCAGAGGCACCAGCACTCACCCCCGCACCCGCACCCGCACCAACCACAACGGCGCCGACACCAGACGAGACCGAGCCAATTTCCGCAACTCCTGCCGATCCCCCTGCGGACATGCCGGAACAACCAACCGGTCCCACAGGCTCCGAAACAGAACCCGACACCGACTCAAATTCCGAACCTTCGGTACGTCTGGAAGGCTTTCCAACCACAGTGCGATTACCAGGCATCGACGGGGATGACGCTGATGCAAACCCCGTAATTCTGGGTAAAGTTCATCTTGGTGACAAAGGCCTGTGCTTTCTGCACTTGCGTGGTGGCGATCAAGTAGCCCCCCAGGGCCTGGAATTTCGCATCCGTGAACTCCCCACTCGGTCACCAACCCGAGATTGGCAAATCCAAGCCACTGGTGGCGAACTCGCCGAAAAATTCCTGGAAATTGCGGACTTATCCTTGCGAGACGGACAGCTCTCGCTGCAATGGTCTCCCGCCGCAAAACAAATCGAGTCCGCTTTCCAACTTGCCAATTGCCTTCTGAGCATTGCGACGGGCGACGAAAAAAAGGTGGTTCAATTACGCCCCACCGAGGTCATCGACCCAATCACACTTGCTTTGGACCGTTCGTCGCGGCCACTTCGCTTAAACTTAGACTTCCCTCCTCCTGCGGAGCTCCTGAAATTCGAAATTACGGCCATTGAGGGCCCTATCCCGGCAGACAAAACCCCCGCGTTGCCAGACCCACAACCGCTCAAAAACGGTAACGCCATTTTGAAGTTTGGTGATCGTCCCGAATCCCAAGGCCTCGAAATTCAAATTGAATGGCGTCTCAAACGTCAACTCCAAATCAACACCACGCCCTTTGTCAGGGTCGTCGGCCAAAAAAACCGCACCAAACTCAACCCAGTGCTGCTACCACAAACGCAAAAAAAAATTACTGAATATGCCAAGGAACAAAGTCTGGTAATCCAGCAGTTAACACAGCAGGAAGTGTTCCTGAAAACGAGCAAACTCAATGGAAAGCTTTCCTCGAACAATCGTCAGAAACTACTGCGTATCGAGCAGACGATTGAAATAAGAAAACAGGAATTAAATGGCGTGCAGGCCGCCGAGCAAGAACTCAACAAACTGGCCAAAATGATCCGTGAAATGGAAGGCGAAGCCCAAATTCATTTTCGAGTTTTCCATGAGGTCGGCAATCAACAAATCATCCTGTTGACAACAAAACAAATTGGCTCCGAGGTGCCCTAAG
>JAKVBY010000034.1:22821-97697 GCA_022446825.1 Pirellulaceae bacterium | reverse complement strand
TTCCGGCCAAGTTTCGGAATGACGGCGTGGCTCTAGGTTTCGTCGGAAATGATCCCAGCGGTTGCTCTCGTGCATCCGTGAGCAGACTTTGGTAACGGACCAAGGTGTTCTGTTGGCACGTCAGGTCAGTTTTCAGTTTCGTAGCGAATTTCAGGTCTTCGTTCTACTGCTCCTGCCAGCCGGGAGATGCGCAGCGCAAGCGAAAGGCAATAAGTTCACAGATCGACTGCGCTACGAGGTTTGCCGCCAGGAGAAAATCAGCAAAGTTCGGGGATCGGGTTGCCGTTGGCCAAGATCGGCATGGGCCGGCCCGAGTGGTCCAGGAAAGACTGTTCCGGATGGATGCCCAGATGGCGATAAACAGTGGCCCACAGGTCGCTGGGCGAGAGCGGGCGTTCTTGGGGCACTTCTCCCAAGGCATTGGTCGAGCCGATGACCTGACCGGTGCGCATCCCTCCGCCGGAGACGAGCATCGACATGGCGGCGGGCCAGTGATCTCGGCCCGGTTGTACGATGCCCGTGCCGCTTCCCTTTTCATAACTGAGTCGGGGTGTGTGACCGAATTCTCCGGTGACGATGAGCATCACACGACGGTCCAGGCCACGTTGATAAAGGTCTTCGATTAAGGCCGAGATGGCGCGGTCGAAATAGGGTAGCCGCCAGCGGGAATCTTTGAAAACGTCACAGTTGACCGCGTGACAGTCCCAATTGTAGACGGTGGCGGAGGGGGCGCGACCACCGGGATGTTCCATCACAACGTTGGCAAAACTGGTGCCAGCTTCGACCAGGCGTCGCGCCAGCAGAGCCTGCTGTCCGTAGGGAGTCATTCCGTAGCGCGCACGGATTTGCGGGTCTTCCTGGGAGAGATCAAATGCGTCTCGAGTGGCAGCGCTGGTCAAAACTTCAAAGGCCTGTTGATCAAAGCGATCACGGGACGCCATCACCCCGGTCTGATCGAGGTTCCTTTGCAGGCGATCAAAGCCCGCGAGTAGGCGGCGTCGCTGCGACAGTCGCGGGCTTAGCTCGGGCAAAATCGAAAGGTTGGGGATCGACCAATCTTCGGCACTGGGATCGCCGGGAACGAGAAACGGCGCACAGGTCTGGCCCAAGTAGGCCGCGCCCTGAGCGTAGGAGTCGACATCGCTATCCGCCCGCTGTCCGGAGGTGAAGGTCGGGATCTGAGAGCGTTCACTTTCCCGTAACTTGGAGACAATCGAACCGACCGAGGGGTGCTCGTTCACAAAGCCGCGTGGCGATGAGGGGACGCGACCGGTGAGGATGCGCTTGTGCGCACCGGCGTGCGTACCAAAGCTGTGCGACATCGAGCGAATCAGATTGAACCGATCTGCCACCTGTGCGTGCAGAGGGAGTTCGTCGGTAAGCTGGATGCCTGGCACATTGGTGGCAATGGGGTGAAAATCACCACGGATTTCGCTCGGGGCATCCGGTTTCGGATCGTAAGTATCAATCTGAGATAGCCCACCGTGCAGCCAGACTAAGATCACGGCCGAATCGGAATTTCCTGCTGTCAGAGGCGCGGCGGTGGCCCGTTGCCGCAGCACCTTGCCCAGCCCCAGGCCGAGACTCGTCAGCGCGGCACTCGAGAACCAGCGGCGACGCGTTAAATGGTGCGGGTGTTGCATTTTTGGCTGGGCTGGTTGGGGTCGGTGACAGTAAATTGAAATCGATCTGGCACTGTGCCGTATTCTGATCTGGCAATTCGCCGCGGGCCCTATATCTTACTTCGACAAACTCGCTGTCGTCGACCTGAGAAGCGACTCTTTTTTTGGTGGGCCCGCAGCGACGTCGGCGATCCGAGGATGGTGGGTTTCCGAGATCGCCGCATCGCTGTCTGAGATTTGTCGCTGGCCATTTGTGCCCAGCAGTCGGCACTCGGAAATCGGTGCNCTGAAATGGTGGTTGTGTGTGGGAAGGCNACTCACTNCCTNCGTGCCAGGCAGATTATCCGACCGAGCGCGGGCCCTGGTCGCTGGCTGCGGTGGGAACGGGCCGCGATGGGAACGGGTCGCGGTGGGAATGGGCCGTGGTGGACGCTAGTAACGGACCTCTGGCACTGGCTTCCGATGCTTGACACGGGGATCCGGTCCCTGACGCTGGTTGCCGATCCTTGACATGGGCATCCGGTCACAGACGCTGGCATCCGGTACCGGACACGGGCAGCAAACTCTTGTGGGCTGGGCGCGAACTCGCCGGGCCTCCGTTTCCGGCGCCGCGAACGCCAGCGGTGGGGGTTGGGGCCGAACGTAGAACGGGGTCTCTAGAACAGGATCTGCCGGCATAGGATCTGTTGGGATGGGGTCTGTTGGGATGGGGCTCTTAGAAAGGGGCCTGCCGCGAAGAACTTGCCAGGCGATTTACCCCAGCCCCTTGCGTTTGCGTCACCCGCCAGAGGCAATTGTTGTATTGCAGCGCGCTTCGCGGTAGCATGGCCTCGTACTCCTCGTCCACCTTGGGAGACCTGTCGTGTCCGTGCGTTCAGCGAAATCTCAGCATGCCCTACCAAGACGGGAAGCGCTACGGGTCGGTGGTCTGAGCCTGTTAGGCTTGGGTGCCGATCGACTGGCGGGGCTCCGCGCGGCCGCTCCCAACCGGATTCAGCAGGCCCGCTCCTGCGTCTTCGTTTTTCTTTTTGGTGGTCCCAGCCAGATCGACCTGTGGGATATGAAACCGGCAGCACCGGTCGAGATTCGCGGTGACTTCAAACCGGTATCGACGCGCGTGCCGGGCATTCAAATCTGTGAACACCTGCCGCGGTTGGCCGAGCAAATGGACAAACTTTGTTTGCTGCGTTCGATGACGCACCGCATGAACGTGCATGGGCCTGCCACGAGTGAAATTTTTACCGGCCGGGAGTACTTTGCCGCTCCGACGACGGATCAAGCCGATCCGCAGGATTGGCCTTCGGTGAGTGCGATGACGATGCGTTATGGACCGACGCGCAGTGGTTTTCCACCTTCGGTAGTGCTCCCCTGGTACCTGCAGTTTCCCGGACAGTCGCGCCGCATTGCCGGACAGACGGGTGGACGGATGGGCGAGCGGCATAACGCCTTGTTGATCCAGGGCGATGCCGAAAAACTCGATTTTCAAACAGATGGCTTTGACCTCTCGGGCAGTGTTTCCTTGCAGCGCGTACGAGGGCGGCGGGATTTGTTGAGCGGTTTGCAGCAGGCGCCGGGTGGGCGGCCGGTCTCGGCCTCGGTGGTCGAAGAGTTTTCTCGGCATCGAGAAAATGCCTACGCACTTTTAAACAATCGTGCCGGTCAGATTCTCAACCTCGACGGCGAGAGTGCGAAAACGCGCGACCGCTACGGCCAAAGCATGTTTGGGCAAAGCTTGTTGATGACGCGGCGACTGATCGAGGCCGGGGTGCCGTTAGTGACCGTGAATTGGGAAGATGAAACGAAGATCGACAATACCGACACATGTTGGGATACGCACAAGGACAACTTCTCCAAACTGAAAGATCACCTCTGTCCGATTTTTGATCAGAGTTTTCCCACCTTCCTGGCCGATCTGGACGAACGCGGCTTATTGGATTCGACCTTGATTGTGGCGGTCGGTGAATTCGGACGGACTCCGCATATGGGACAGTTCTCGCAAAGTGCGAACACGAAAAAGTCGGGTCGTGATCATTGGCCCTCCGCGTTTACAGCCTTGCTGGCGGGGGGCGGGGTACGTGGTGGCCAAGTCTATGGAGCGACGAATCATCATGCGGCCATGGTGCAGGAAAAGCCAGTCTCTCCGGCCGATCTCAGCGCCACCATCTTTCATCACTTGGGCATCGACCACCGACAGCATTATGTCGACGAGTTTCAGAAGTTGCCCCACCGGCTCAGCGAAGGTCGACCGCTCGTCGATTTAGGCTAGGGATGTGGTCGTTACTGCTTGTGATTATCGGTGGTAGTCACAAACTCAGTGCGTTGAGGAGGCGGTAGATGCCTGGCCAGCGGTCTGGCAGCGCTGTCTTACCTGAGGATGCACCGGTCTCCCCGTGGACAGTCCCCCTGTGGATAGTCTACGAGCCGGTCGTTTGCGGGCCGGTAGTCTAGAGACGGTAGGCTACGCGCATTGTTTTGTGGGGGTGTTTTCATCGGCAGTGTTTTTGCAGGCATCGTTGTGTTTTTAAAGGGGGACGGTTTTTCGTTGGTACGCGGTTCGAATCCTGGAAGGAGTCCAACGCGTCAAGCAGGTTGACGGTGCCACGGTTCCCGCAGAATCCAGTGGCCCGCCCGGTGGCGCATGCGGGGCAGGGCAGGTGCGGACTGTTTTGCTTTTGGCTGTGGTCCTTTCCCACCTGGTCATTCCTTAGCCAGGAATTTCCCACCTGGTGATTTCCCACTTGGCCATTTCTCAGCCGGCACGGCGACCGGCAAGATTGGCGAACAGAAACTCTCTCCCGCCGTTTCCAGGACTTCCTAAAGGACTTCCTGAATCGGCTGGAAAGTATCCAGTAGGTAGCGGGGACGCCCGCCCAGGTCATCGATGGTGCGTTGATCGGCCGCGATACCCAGGTTGTGGTAGATCGTCGAAAAGACTTCGTTGAAATGAACCGGCCGATCGATCGGTTCTTCGGCATAGCGATTCGTGGTGCCAATCTGTTGACCTGTTTGCATGCCACCCCCGGCTAAGATCGCGCAGGCGTTGCGGTTCCAGTGATCCCTGCCCGCGCTGGCATTGATCTTGGGCGTACGTCCGAACTCGCCCCAGACGACCACCGTGACATCTTCGGCCAGGCCCCGTTCGTGCAGGTCCATCAGCAATGCCGAGAGGCCTTCGTCGAGTTTGGGAAGCACTTTTTTACCGTTGGAGAAGTTGCCACCGTGCCAATCAAAATCTGCCCAGGCGACGGTCACGCAGCGCGCCCCCGCTTCGACCAGACGTCGAGCCAGCAGGAATTTGGAATTGATCGCTTGGTAACCCTTGTTGGAATAAGAAAGGATCTGCGGGTCGTCCACTCCGTAGCGTGCACGGATCTGGGGATCTTCTTGTTCCAGGTCCAGCGCATCGGCCAGCGCACTGGAGGTGAGTACATCGAGTGCCTGCTGGGTAAACGCGTCTGCCTGTTGCGGAAAACCGCTGCGATCCAAACCTCGCTTAACGCTATCCAAGCCGGCCAGCAATTGGTGGCGCTCGTGAAAACGATCGACCAGCACTGCAGGCAAGACCATGTCCGACTTGCTGGGGCCGGTCGGTTTAAACGGCGCATGCGGTTGGCCCAGAAATCCAGGACCGGGCAGGTTGTAGGGTTGGTGTTCCATCTGCATCGAGAGATCGAGTGTGGGGGGGATCCCTGCGCGGACGGGTCCCTGCAGACGCGAGAGCGTGGATCCCAGTTCGGGCCAGCCACCTTGCGGTTGGTTGGCGAAAGGGCGGCCGGTGGCGCACTGGAACGAGGAGTGTCGTCCGTCCGAACCGACCAAGGTGCGAATGTTGATCAGCTTGTCCATCATCTGCGCCAGCCGCGGCATGTGCTGGCAGATTTGGATGCCGGGGACATTGGTCGCCACAGGGGAGAACTCACCACGGATTTCCGCAGGAGCGTCTGGCTTGAGATCGACCATGTCTTGGTGAGGCGGACCCCCGGTCAGATAAATATTGATTACCGCTTTATGTGCGTGAGAAATTCCCTGCGCCGCTTCTGCGCGGAGTAGTTGGGGGAGGGATAGCCCGCCGATCCCGAGCGATCCAATTGCCAGAAAATCGCGGCGGGAAATGTCCTGGGAACGCCGGGAAGGTCGAGTGCAAAAATTGAGCATGGGAGGGTGTCCTGCAGGAGGAGTTCAAGTCCTGTATAAGATAATCGGTTCGGGAGGCTGGAGCAATTGCGTCTTTTAAGGCCGATCTGGCGGAGATGCTGTTTGGATCCTGGAATCTTCCGCGATACTGTGGCTGGTGGCACGGGCTTGCAGAACGCCTCTACTCAGAAGGCTCCTGGTTGTCGTTGGCCAGGACAGAAGTTGTGATGTTTGTAACGGTGAATATCGCCCAGTAATATTGCTCAGGGGAAATCTTGCCATCGGTCGAGTTCAAGCGTGACCCGTACGAAACATGCGCGGTGCATGCCAGACGAGCAGATGCGCTGTAACTCGGGTCGTCGAACACCGCCGGGGACTGATCCGGCGGGCTTGTGCCGTGACGAATTGTCTGCCGCGGCAAAACGTCGGTTGCTTGGCCGCAGCAGAAGCGGTTGTCAAAAATGCGGTTGTCAAAAATATCGATCCCTTCTGCCGGTTGCAGGCTTTGGCTTGGCGCTGCCATGGAATCCCTCCGGGAGTCTGTAGAGGAAGGCAGCGCGCTGCGTGAGATGGACCGCAGTCCGGATCAACAACAGGCGATGCGGTCTTTTCAGCCCTTTTCGGAAAACCCTGTTTACTGGTGGTGAACAAGGCCGATGAAGAGGAGGATCTCGCACTGTATCAAACGTTTGCCGCGAGGCCGGTCTCTGGGCAGGATCTCCAGGAATGGTTGCAGCAGCAATCCGGGGAGAAATCGCTCGTGGGCAACATTCTTCTCCGGTGGCATCAAGTTGGCTCCCCCAGGATTTTTTTTGAGGAATGATTGTCGTTTGCCCCGGGGGAGGACGGTCCTGAAACGACCCGAGCGTGTTGATCAACTGACAGTTTTGGGAGAATTTCGGCCGAAAAATGACTTTTCGGGTTCTCAAACAGACGCAGTATTTTCGTTATAATGAGCCCTTGATACATGTCCTTGCTGCTTTCCTGATCCTTTCCCGCCAAAGACAGTCTGCTGATGCGAAATTTTCTCCTGGTGTTTTGTTTGTTCCTCGCTCTGGCCCCACACGAAACTCTTGTTGCGGAGGAGACACGGGCTGCGAAAGAACGTTTCTTCGAAAATAAAATACGGCCGCTGTTGCTCGCACGCTGTGTGAAGTGTCACGGACCGGAGGAAGAAGAGGCGGGACTGCGCCTCGACCAGGCGGAACGGCTTTTTCGCGGCGGGGAATCGGGACGCGTGGTGGTGGCTGGCGATCTCGACAAGAGTCGGCTCATTCAGCTGGTGCGTGGTAGCGATGACGGCACCATGCCACCCTCGGACCGGCTGCCGGTCGAGGAAATCGCGTTGTTGGAACGCTGGGTAGAGGACGGCGCGATCTGGCCGGGATACGAGGGAACCGATCCCCTGCCAGATAAAAAGACAGGCCCGCTCTTTTCGGACGAGCAAAAGGCATTCTGGGCCTTTCAGCCGCTGGCAGTTCAGGCGCTACCCGCAGTTGAGAATTCACATTGGTCACGTGAACCGGTGGACCGTTTTGTGTTGGCCGCGCAAGAAGCGGTCCAATTGGGTCCGGCCGCAGCAGCCGATCGCTTGATCTGGCTGCGGCGACTGTCGTTCGATTTGACTGGCTTGCCACCGACACAGGAGGCCATTGCCCGTTTTTCTAGCGATGCTTCTCCGGATGCTGCGTCCCGGCTGGTCGATCGCCTCTTGGCGGCGCCTGCTTATGGTGAGCGTTGGGGAAGGCATTGGCTCGATAACGTGCGCTTTGCCGAGTCGGCAGGACATGATGGCAATAACGGCTATCTTTACGCCTGGCGATACCGCGACTATGTGATCGATTCGTTTAACCGCGATCGACCTTACGATCAATTCATTGTCGAGCAAATCGCCGGAGACTTATTGCCTCAGACAGGTCAGTTTGAACGTGATCTGGAGCAAGCGGTGGCAACCGGTTTTTTGCAGGTGGGCCCCAAGCCGGTGGTGATGCGCGACAAGCGGCAAATGCTGCTCGACATTGCCGATGAACAGGTTTCAACGCTAGGGGTGACTTTTCTTGCCATGACGATTGGTTGCGCACGGTGCCATGACCACAAATTCGATCCGATCCCCACGCAGGACTATTATTCTTTAACCGGTATTTTTACCAGCACGCACGTGATGTTCGACGATGCGGCCGATTCCATGTGGATTGAACCGGAGTTTGAGGTGCCGGGTGCGGAGGAGAAGTTGCGGGTGATGTCGGTGAAAGATTTTGCCGAGCCCAAAAATCTCGCTGTGCATTTACGCGGCAATTATCGCACTTTAGGCGAGGAAGCGCCGCGACGTTTTCTCCAAATCCTGGCCGGGGAAGATCATGCTCCGATTGAGAGTCCTGGAAGTGGTCGGTTGGAACTCGCCCACTGGATTGCCACGGAAGAGAATCCACTCACAGCCCGTGTGCTTGTGAATCGCCTCTGGCAAAATCATTTTGGCACGGGGATTGTTCCTTCCGCTGATGATTTTGGGGTGCGCGGCCAACGCCCGACGCATCCCGAGTTGCTGGATTGGTTGTCCAGCGAGTTCCTGCGGCGTGGCTGGTCGATCAAAGCGCTGCACCGCATCTTGGTCCAATCGGCGAGTTACGCGCAAGCCGTTTCCACAGGGGACTCTTCAGGTCCAAAGATCGATCCCGAGAATCAACTCCTCTGGCATATGCCACGGCGTCGTCTGGCTGCCGAGGAAATTCGTGATGCGATTCTGTTTACCAGTGACACGCTCGATCGAAGCATGGGAGGGACGTTGTTTACGTCGGGTTATAACTTTAACCGACCGGAAGTCGGGCTCTCGGTGGTCGACATTGGGATTGCAGACGATTACCAGCCGTTCAAGGAATTGCGGCGGAGTATTTATTTGCCGGTCATCCGTAACCAAATGAACCCGATGCTGACCTTGTTTAATACGGCGAACGAGCATATTCCCGTCACCAAACGCGCTGAAGGTACGGTCGCTCCCCAAGCACTATTTTTAATGAATAGCCGCTTTTCCCGCACGGCCGCTTGGCAGCTGGCCTTGGTGACCCGCAAAAAGCCTGCTGAGCAAAGGATTCGCGAGATTTTCCTGCGTCTTTTGAGCCGGGAGCCGAACACAGTTGAATTCGCGGAGGGGCTGGCCTACATCAACCGTTATCGCGCTGATCTAGGCATTACGGACAATGAGAAGTCGGTGGCAGCGTTACCGACCTCTTATGCCAACATGATTCAAGCAACCCCTGGCTTGCTGGTCTATTATCCGCTCCATGATTTGCGCACCGTGGAGGGCGTGGCGGAAACTACCAACGCGGTCCAGCCGCAAGCACATGCCGGGCGTTTTGTGAACGGAGCCACGTTCGACTTGGACGGAGCGGTCGCTCATGAATTGAATCAGGATGGGCAGGATCCGGGCATTCAACTCAATGGCACCAATCAACGCATCCAAATTGATGATGTGAGTTTTTTAGACGCGGCGCGCGCAGCGATCAGCGTCGAGTATTGGATCAAACCGAACGCGATGACTCGTTTAAATTATGCAATCGGATTGGATGATCTGGCGGCCGGTCAACGTTATTGGAAAAGTGGAACCCATGTGGTCGACGTCAACGGGGTCAGCCGTCTGACCATTTTTCATGAGGTTTTTGGTCACGGTGGATATCGATTTGCCACCACGGAGAACGCCTTGGTGGAATTGGACACCTGGTCGCACGTTGTGTTCACTTTGGGTGAGGGACACCGTCAGCTGTTCGTGAATGGTGAGTTGGTGGACGAGATGGCGACTGCGGCGCAGCCTACCTTCGGTACCTCCTCCTTGACGTTTGGATCGCGAGCCGATGATAGCGAATGGCTGGCGGGTGGTATTGATGAGGTGGCGATCTATGGCTCAGTTTTGGACGAGCGGACGGTCCGGAATCATTTCATGGTTGGCAAAAATCGCTCGGCGGAGGCGGTGGAACCTGATTTGGTCGTCTGGCAGAGTTATTGCCAGGCTTTGTTCTGTATGAATGAGTTTCTGTTTGTGGAATAGTTTGAGGGAGTCGAAAGATGGTTTTTTCGCGACGGTCGATGTTACAGGCAAGCGCTTGCGGCTTTGGCCACACGGCCTTGATGGCCATGCTGCAAGAGACTGTCCGAGCGGGGGAATCGGCGGCAACGGAATCCCCCTTAGCGGTGAAAGCACCGCATTTTAAACCGCGCGCAAAACAGGTGATCTTTCTCTTCATGCATGGTGGTGTCTCACATGTGGATACCTTTGATCCGAAGCCAAAGCTGGACGAAATGCATGGCCAGCCTCTGCCCTTTAAACAGCCGCTACAGTTTAGTTCCGACTTGCGAAATCTGCTCAAGTCGCCTTGGAATTTTCAGCAGTATGGAAAAAGTGGTCTGCCCGTCAGCGATTTGTTCCCGCACATTGCCCAGCAGATTGATGATATTTGTCTCGTCCGTTCAATGAAGGTCGAGCAGGTCGATCATGGGGGTGCAATTCTCCAACTTCATACGGGCTCGGCCGTCTTCCCCCGTCCCAGTCTGGGGTCTTGGGTGGTCTACGGACTGGGATCGGAAAATCAAGATTTGCCAGGTTTTGTGACGCTCTTGCCGCCGACAATTCATGGCGCCGATCAAAACGCAGCCGCTGGCTTTTTACCCGCAGCGTATCAAGGAACGCCGGTGGGCAATGCGTTGGTACCCATGTATCGGGCCCAGATTCGCGATTTGAAACCGGCACAGCGTTCCCCCGAGATTCAACGTCGGCAGTTAGATTTGATTCAGCAGGCGAATCGGCGCCATCGGGATCGCGCCGACCGCGATACCCGACTCGATGCCCGGATTGAATCTTTTGAGTTAGCCTTCCGCATGCAGATGTCTGCACCAGAAGCGGTCGATCTCTCACAGGAATCGGCCACGATGCGCGAGTCTTATGGCATCGAGCAGGGGCCCGCCGATAATTTTGGCAGGCAATGTTTACTGGCGCGACGGTTGGTGGAACGCGGTGTGCGCTTTGTCCAATGTTCGCACTCGTACAAATGGGATCAACACGGCGGACTCTTTGCTGGTCATACGACCAATGCCAAGGAAGTGGATCAGCCGATCGCCGCCCTCCTGGCGGATCTCAAACAGCGCGGGTTGTTGGACGAAACCTTAGTTGTCTTTGGGACGGAATTCGGTCGTACACCCATGGCCGAAGGGAAAGATGGACGTGACCACAACCCGTATGGTTTCACCATGTGGTTGGCTGGTGGCGGTGTGAAGGGGGGGCATGCCTATGGTGCCACCGATGAATTTGGTTATCACGCCGTCCAGGATATCGTGACGATGTACGATTTGCATGCGACCATTCTCCATTTACTCGGATTTGATCACGAACGTCTCACCTATCGCTATGCGGGTCGCGATTTTCGTCTCACGGATGTGCACGGTAAAGTGATCCAAGACATCCTGGCGTAGCAGGCGGGTGGCTTCTGGCTGCGGTGCGCGGGGGAAAGTTTCTTGTGGGCCAAACCGAGGTGGTCAAATCAATTCGGCAATCGGTTGCCGATTTGCTTCCACGAGATATCTCGGTCGACCGGTCAGATCTGGAATTTTGATCGTGTTTACATCGATTCCGAGTGTGCGGTAGAGCGTGGCGAAAACTTCCTGGACATGGACCGGACGCGAATCGGGGACTCCGCCGGTCTTTTCCGTTTGGCCGATGACTTGGCCAGGCTGAATGCCCCCACCCGCCAGCAAAATGGATTGGGTGCGATCCCAATGATCGCGGCCCCCTTTGGCGTTAATGCGTGGAGTGCGACCGAACTCTCCCCAGACTACGACAGAGGTTGTTTCCAGCAGGCCGCGGCTCTCCAGATCCTCGAGGAATGTCGAGAGGACATGATCGTAAAACGGCAGATATTTGTTCGAAAGATACTCAATCGTCCCCTCGCGATTGGCATGCCAGTCCCAAGCGCCGAAGGCCACGGTGACTACACGGACTCCCGCTTCGACTAACCGTCGCGCCAGTAAGAGATGTTGTGGACTTTGGGGCGCCCCACCGAAACTCGGATCGGTTTTCCTGGGTTCGCCATAACGTTCGCGAACTTTGGGGTCTTCCTTTTCTAAATCCAAAGCATCGGCCAGCCGACTGGCGGTCAAGAGGCCAAATGCTTGCTGCTGGAACTCATCGACGCCATCGATGTCGAGTTGTTGTTGGATGCCGCCGAACGTTTTGAGCAGGTTCCGGCGTTGGTTGAGTCGATCCAGGTTGACACCGTTGAGTACCAGGTCGGACTTTACGTCGCCTTCCAGAGTGAAGGGGATGTGTGCTTGCCCCGTATGTCCGGGCCAAGAAACGATGCCGGAAGCATCGTGCGAGCCACGATTACGATAAGGTGTGTAGCTCATGGCCGGTGAGGCATCGACATAGGGTACCATGCCTTGGGAGGGGCCCAGTACCTTGGAGGCGACGGATCCTAACGTTGGCCAAAAACCGGGCGGCTCGGAATCTTCATTGCGACCGCCGGGTCGGCCGGTGTAGCACTGGAAAGATTCATGGCGATTTTTCATCCCCACCAGAGATCGCACGATGGAAAACCGATCGTTTAGGTTGGCCAACTTGGGTAGCAATTCACAGAATTGCACGCCGGGCAAGCGGGTGGCGATCGGATCGAACGATCCGCGAATTTCTTGGGGCGCGTGGGGTTTGGGATCGAAGGTTTCGTGCTGGGTCGGACCCCCAGGGAGGTAGACCATGATGACCGACTTTTCGGACTTGCGTTCCGTCTGAGCCTCGGCCTGCAATAGGTCGCTGAGGCAGATACCCCCGAAGCCGAGACTTCCCAAACGTAGAAAACTGCGGCGCGATACGCCATCACAGAAGGAACGGTTGCGGCTGCCTAAAAGTGTAATCATGGGCGTGTCTGTCGAAATCGAGCAGCTAGATTTTCTCGGCTCTGTGGCATCATCAAGTTGGTATCACAAAGTCCCAGGACCCTATTGTTAGAATACCTCTCGTTTCATCATCGGTAAACGGGAACCCTGACTGCAGCGATGGAAACCGCTATTTTTGTAGGAGAATTGCCGGAAATCCTCGGAATTGCTTTGCGCCGACGATTAAAACAGACAATTTGGCAGCAGGAGAAAAAGTGCCGGCAAGTTTGTGCATTGGTGATGAGGCATTCTTTCGATCAGGTGCGGGAAGATCAGGTGCTGCAAAATGACTCAGAGGCCATTCACGGTACAGTTTTCGGAGGCGTTGCGCCCGTTTTTAAGTTGAGAATCCCCTCACGCGAGAATTTTTCCGGCAACTTGTCGCGATGGTAACTTTGGAATTTTCCGGGCTCTGAGGGATAGGGTTGTTGCTAGAAAACAATCTGGAGTGTGGCAGTTCTTTTCCGCTCTCTTCCGCATTGTAATATTATGCTTACCTCGAATGTTATGCCATCATCTACACCTTCAGTTTGTGGATCTTGCACGACCAGATTTGCCAGGCCTGATTCTGCGACAATGCCGACCGAGCGCGGCGGACGACGGAAGATTTCTGGCTCGTGCGCCTGATGTATCCAGCGGGTTTGTTCATTCCCTCTTTCGTCGACATGCCCTATGGTTCTGTGTGGTCTGTTTTAGGAATTTTTGTATTTCTTTTCTGGGTAGTTTCTTTGTTACGTGTTGCCAGGCAAGGCCGCTTTCACAAGAGACCCGAGGGCTCGTTTTTACGAGATATTGTCTACCTTTCGAGGTCGAGTTTCAACTAAGCAGGTCGCCTCGCATCTTTCCAGGAGAATATCGGCTTACCGCTGGACGAACTATTGTCAACGGAAGTGACGCTCGCCAAACGAGACCGTACGCCGAAATGTACCTGCAATGTTTGACGCTTCGTTGGCAGGCAAAAATAAACACGGCTTGGCAACATTTTTTGGTTGTACGGAAGACGACGCGCAAGGGTATCGTTACGGTTGGGAACTTATCGCAGAGGTTTAATTTCTTCTGGGACGTAGAGCGTAAAGTTCTGGATCATGTGAGGTGCTAGGCTGGAAGGAGATCAAGGTCACTGAGCGTGCGCGGGCGGCAAGTGGAAAGTCGTGACAAATGATCTTGTCTGTTCTGCGGTGTCCGCCGTCGCGCCAGAGTTTCTCTACAGAGTTTCTGCGCTGAGTTTCTGCGCTGAGCGGCAAGGTACGGTGATTTGATTCTCAAGGAATTCTGGCGGGTTTCCGGCAAGGTCTTCTTTGCCTAAAGCGTTGTTTGTCCCGAAGAGGCTCTGGGGCAAATGCCATCCAAGGTTTTCCAGCTTGCTTGGCATTCCGGATCTTTGTAAATGGTCCTCTGCTGGCTTGCTCGATAAGACGTCTACATAACGTTCGCTCAGTTGGCTGACATGGTCCGTGGCGGGTTGCGGAGAGCCGCTTGAAAAAGGTAGGACGATTGTCCCGCCAGGTGACCGACAGGATGAACAGCATTTTCGCGTGATGTTTGCTCAAAAAGAGCAGCAGCGCCGGGCTGAAAGCCATTTCGGAAGATTGGGTGCCGTTTTCGGTGCAGCTGCCGAAGATTGCGAACTGTCCAGAAGACTGCAATTTATCTGAAGAGAGGCCCTGCGGTCAGTGGTTACCGCAGTTGAATCTTGAAAAGTGAGGGCGCAGGGACTTGAACCCTGGACCTACGGATTAAAAGTCCGTTGCTCTACCGACTGAGCTACGCCCTCAGGTAACTAATTTGCGAAAGGGAAAATTTTACTCAAAAGTGGGCAAGTCGAAAACCGCCGAAGGCGGCCAAAGCAGTGCCAGAGTTACTAATTCCAACGTTTTGTCAGAATAAACGGATAACTTTCTCCAAAGAATTTAAAAGTCACCCAGAGTCGTTCAGATGCTTGGATCGAGGTTTTGTCTGTTTGGCTTGCGCACGTATGTTCCTTTGGGGCGTATGTTTGGCGCCTGGCAGATCCCGGCAGACACCTTTTGTTTGAGCAGCGAAGATTTCTGATGCGGGCAGTTAGATTTTCGTCAGCGAACTGGGTAAACATGGCAATGTTGGTGAGGTGAGAGAGACGTCTAGCTGCCATAGACCGTCTCTTCGTAAAGACGTTTTATGAGTTGTGCGGTTGGACCTCAAAGTTTGCCATGAACAGTTTGTGCCGGGCGCTCTGGATGGATGAAATACTCGTTTTCTCTCAACTGACCAGTGGTCTTTCGCGGCAGCAATTGCCAAACCTGTCTCATTCAAATAGTAAGGTCCGTCACAGTTGTCTGTCGCGAACTAAACCGCTGCAGAATTGGCCAAGGCTGGTTTATCAACACCGGTCTCTGGAATCCTGATTTTTGGCACATTGTTTTCAGGAGACCTGTTTTCCCAGCATCGGCTATCCAGGAATGGAAACGGCACGCATCGAAAACTCGCAGCCAGTAGGCGTTTTGAGTCACCTCGCTCAGAGCTAGAGCGCCAACTATACTCGGTAGATGCCACCCTCCTCTGATTTTGCCACACCTGTTGAGCCAACATGTCTGATCGCCCCGGCAACTCCTGTGGACGAGTCCGAGACTTGGGCTGCTGATATCAAGCGGCGAGAACCTTGGAATTTCAACATTCTGTCCGCGTATCAAGTGTTGATGCGCACGGGATGGATTTTCAAGACCGAGAGCATCATCATGCCGGCGGTGCTTGATTCCTTGGGCGGCTCGGCATGGATGCGGGGTTGCTTGCCCCTCTTGAATCGATTTGGACAGAGTATCCCACCACTCATGCTCTCACGTCGGATCAAGATCACCCGACGGAAAAAATGGGCGCTGACCATTTGTACGACGATGATGTCGGTCGTGTTCCTCTTATTGTCGACTATTTGGTTGGCCACGGGAAACGCATCTTATGGGTGGATGTCCCCTGCCTTCATGGCTTTGTATGCGTTGTTTTTCATCAGCACCGGCGTCAATCAACTTTCCTTCAGTACCTTGCAAGGGAAGTTGATCGGAGTAACCCGTCGCGGCCGTTTATTGCTGGTAGCGAGTTTGTTCGGTGCCGCCACCGCCATTCTGGCGGCCTGGAAGTTGTTGCCACTTTGGTTGCAAGTGGATGGTAGCAATTTTGCCATGATTTTTGGATTTACCGGAGTGGTATTTGCCATGGCGGCCGTTGTGGCGGCGATGGCCTCCGAACCGCCTGACAGTTTTCAAGAACCGCGGAGCAGTTTTCCGCGTCTGTTTCAAGTCGCTTGGATTACTCTCCGCAAGGATCGGAACTTTGCTCGGCTGGCGGTGGTGGCAGCCTTATTTAATTGCTCGATGATGCTATTTCCTCATTACCAGGCATTGGGACGAGCTGGTCAGGATTCCCTTGATTTGAGTGTCCTGATTGGTTGGGTGATCGTGCAAAATGCCGGCACGGCCTTGTTCAGTATGCTGTTGGGTCCGATTGCGGATTGGCGCGGCAATCGTTTGGTGTTGCGTTTTCTCATGCCAACGATTTGTGTGGCACCACTGTTATCGTTGATCTTAGCTCGGTGGGGAACGGATTCGAGTGGCTGGTTTGCGTTGGTCTTTCTGTTTGTTGGTCTGACCCCCCTCGGTATTAAGACACTGCAGAATTACACCTTGGAGTTGGCGAAGCCGGCAGATCACCCACGTTATCTAAGCGCTCTCAACCTTTGTTGTGCAGCTCCGGTCTTAACCTCGCCGTTGCTTGGCTGGTCAGTAGATTGGTGGGGATTTTCTGTGGTATTTGGAGGGATCGCAGTGCTGTTGATCGTCGGTTGGCTGCTGACGTTCACGATCCACGAACCACGGCATTGCTAGTGTCGGGTGGCGTTGGAAACGACAACAGTCATTTGGTTACTTATTAACATCCGTTTGTGGCCAAAATGTGTTGGAGCAGAGTAGCAGCTGGGGAACGCTCGCTTTAAGTTTCTTTGCTTGCTGAGGCAGTCAGCGACCGCGTGGCCCAAACACGAGACAAGATGGTACCCGTTAACATGCAGCCAAAAGCATAGATTGCGGGGGCGATGGCAGCTTCTTTGGCCGTGAACAATGTACTGGCTAAGGCGGCCCCTAAGCCGGCGTTTTGCATCCCCACTTCCAGCGTTAAGGCGCGTCGCATTGGGACATCGAGTTGGAGCAGGAGGCCACCCCCATAACCGCAGAGATAACCTCCGAGGTTGATCATCAGCAGCGCTGCCAACATCAAAGCGGGCATCGAGAGCAAGGACTCGGAGGTTTTGCCCACGACCGCGGCGATGATCCAGAGAATCACGAGGTTGGCCACCACGGGGCAGATCTTGCGAATCGACACGGCATGGTTTGGCAGAGACCTGCCGAGCCAATGTCCTGCCATAACCGGGACCACGACGATACCTAAGAGCCAGGCTGCGGCGCGGAGCAATACCAGGCGGTCTACGGCGTGATCGCTAGCTAAAGCCAAGCCCATCACGACCGGAACCGCAAAGGGTGAGAGGAGTGTCGCCGACGTGGTGAGACTGACGGAATAACTGGTATTTCCGTGGGCATTTAAAGTGAGGATGTTCGATGCCATAGCGCCTGGCACGCAGCCGACCATTACCAGGCCCACGAAATAATCACCCGAGAATCCGAAGAGCTTCCCAGCGGCAATGGCGAGGAGGGGCATGCTGATGTATTGAATGGCAGTGCCACCCAGGACCGTTGGCCAGCGCCGGCCAACCTGCCGAATCTCTTCGCGTGGAAGCAACATGCCGATGGCAAACATGGTGGTAATGATCAAAGCTCGCAACGTCCAGCGATCTGCAAACCAAGCAAAGGAAGCGGGCGCCGCATGCGACCAATAAATCGCCAGGGGTGCGCTGGCGACAAGCCAAAGAAGTAAGTATCTCTGCAGCATGGCTCTTAAGCGTCCGAGGGGTAGTTTTGGGGCCTTCTGGGGCCAGCTGAGCGGTTTACCGGTGTCCCAGTTACTTGGCGATAACAGCCTTTTCGCCCTAGGAGAGAGTTTCCCACAGGGAAAATCGTAGATTTCTTGGTTTGGTGTAGATTCGAGCGACAAGTCGCCCTATTATTTTACCTAATTGGTTGACTTTGCCGATTTGTTGTGCCGATAATGTCTGCACTTAGGCAGGTTAAAATTTTGCATGTCCGTCAGGTTTAGCTATAGCTAGAGATAATGGCTGAGTTTGCTGGGTCTGAAAGCAGTTTTAAATAAGGAAGTGACAAATGAAGACTCGTGCGTTGTTAGGAATGGCTGTGATCGCGGTGCTTTGTGTGGTTGGTTTGAACGCTGACGACAAGGAAAAAGATCCTTTGAAAGGTCTGAAGTGCCCAATTTCTGGAAAAAAAGTGGTCGCAGACAAAACCAAGGCTTACAAGGATGGTCAAGTTTACTTTTGTTGCCCGGGTTGTCCTGGACAGTTTGATGCGAGCAACGAAGAGCATGCCGCCAAGGGAAATTATCAATTGGCAGCAACTGGTCAGTACAAGCTCGAAAAGTGCGTGCTGACAGGTGGAAAACTTAATCCAGCCACGAAGATCGCCGTTGGTGACGCAGAGGTGGCAATTTGCTTCTGCTGTAATAATTGCAAGGGAAAAGCGGAAAAGGCTGAAGATCAGGTCTCCTTTTTGTTTGCGAACAAGACATTTGATAAGGGCTATAAACTAGCCAAGAAGGAAAAGTAGTCTTTCGCCGTCTGTTGGCGAAACGAAAAACGAAAGCACCGCGATTCTGCCGCGGTGCTTTTTTATGCGCTGGCGCTCTGTTGGCGCGCGTGAGCGGGTGGACTGATGAATTGAACTTCTGTTAATTCAGGTGATTTGCGATACTTTCCCGCCCGGTGTGTCGAGTGAGCCCGGTCTGTGCAGTCTGAATCTGTGCAGTATGGAAATTTTCTTTTCTTAGATCAGCTTGTGGCGTGTGATGAATATCTTTTTCTCCGTGGGAGAGCCGAGTGGCGATTTGCACGGGAGCAATTTGATTCGGGAACTCAAAGCTCGTGACCCATCACTTACGTGTGTGGGATATGGCGGGCCCCGTATGGCCGAAGCTGGCTGTGAATTGCACGAAGATCTCACCAAGCTGTCGGTCATGTGGTTCTTGCACGTCTTTCGAAATATTCTTTACTTCCTCCGGTTACTCGCTCAAGCGGATCGATTTCTGGCTCGGGGGCAAACCGATGCGGTGATCTTGATCGATTATCCGGGATTCAATTGGTGGATCGCCCGCAAAGCCAAGAAATATCAGATTCCCGTGTTTTACTACGGTGCGCCTCAGATGTGGGCCTGGGCCGGTTGGCGAATTCGGAAGATGCGCCGCTTGGTGGACCACGTCCTCTGTAAATTACCCTTCGAGGCAGACTGGTATTGTGAACGTGGCTGTGAGGCCAAGTTTGTCGGGCACCCCTATTTTGACGAAATGGCGGCGCGAGTTCTGGATGCCCGCTTTCTGGCCGAACAGGCAAGGCAGACGCAACCGTTGGTGACCATCCTGCCCGGTTCTCGGACGCAAGAGGTTGAAAAACATTTTGGCGTGTTCCTCGAGGCTGCCGAGCAGATTCAAGCCTCAGTCCCTGAGGTGCGTTTTGCAGTGGCCAGTTTTAACGAGCAGCACGCCACGATGGTTCGTTCCAGCTTGTCAGAGAAGCACTCGTACATCGATGTCCATGTTGGTCGCACGCCCGAATTGATTGAAAGTGCCAGCTGCTGCATGGCTTGCTCGGGTTCGGTCTCTTTGGAGCTGTTGTATCACGAAAAACCGACGGTCATTTATTATCGTCCCAGCCGTTTCGTTTACACTATTGGCCGTTGGTTGGTGTTGAAGGTGCGCTATATTACGTTGACGAACTTGCTTGCCTGTGAAGACCGCTTTAAAACGACATGGCAGGAGCGGCTTGGTGGCCGCGTCAACAATGTCGACGAACTGCCGATGCCGGAATTTACCCACTGTCAAATTGAGACCGCTGATCTTGTCCGACATCTGGTGCATTGGTTGACGGATGAAGTTGAGTTGAAGCGGCGCCAACAACGCTTAGCGGCATTGAAGACCCAGGTTTGCAATCAAGGGGCTTCCGCCACTGCGGCGAAGTACATCTTGGATTGCCTGCGGGATGCTGCACAGGCGGTGGGGCAACCTTGTGCCGCGTAACGTGTCAGGCCTATGCTATGATCCGTGGTCAGCAAGGTCATATTTGGTTAGCCGTTTTGACAAAGAAAGTGTTGCCACGTGTTTCTCGCTGAACCCCCACGAACTCCCTATGACTTTTCCTTTAACGTGCTCGGGGTTCCGGTGCGCGTGCATCCCTATTTTTGGTTGGCCGGTGTGTTTCTTGGAATGGGTGATTCCAATGGATTCATCATGGTCATTTGGGTAGTCGCCCTTTTTGTTTCGATTTTGATCCACGAACTTGGCCATGCCCTGATGATGCGGCGGTTTGGGGAAACGCCGCGGATCGTGCTGTACATGATGGGAGGGTTGGCCATCGCAGATTCGAACGCTTGGAACATTGGCAGTTCAAAAGCCGCCCGCTCGTCCACCAAACAGATTATGATTTCTGCAGCGGGTCCGGCGGCAGGCTTTATATTTGCCGCGCTCATTTTGTTGCTGATCGGGGCGACCGGTGGTGTGGTTGAGTTCAGCGGAGCAGCATTTCCGTTCTTTTGGAACTTTGAGCTCGCCCAACCCGTGACGAGCGATACCTTGTACTGGTACGCACTGGTGCAGAGTTTGCTCTATATCAACATTTTCTGGGGGTTGGTGAACCTGTTACCCGTCTATCCCCTCGACGGTGGCCAGATTTCTCGTGAGCTCTGCATGGCACAATTTCCTGATGGTGTGGTGAAGTCTTTGTGGATCTCGGTCTGGGCTGGTGCGGCGGTTGCCTTTTATGGTTTGACACGAATGCAGAGTATTTTTATCCCCCTCATGTTCGGCATGCTGGCCTATTCGAGTTATCAGACTTTGCAGCAATATTCGGGAGGCGGGGGGTTTCGTGGAGGACCCTGGAGAGGCGGGAGACGGCCTTGGTAAACGTGGGGAAAGAGTGCCCTCAGATCGACTTGCCCAAGCGACGCTTTATCCTATTGGGCGCCAGCAACGTCGTGCGTGCTTTACCGACCGTGGTCCAAACTGCCTGGCAGTCGTTGGGCGGGCCTTTGGAATTTGTTGCGGCCATTGGGCACGGACGTTCTTACGGACTGGATACACGTGTGCTGGGTCGTTGGTTACCTTCTATTCATGGTTGTGGCATTTGGGACCAATTGTCGTCTCGTCGAAAAATAGACTCGGTGGCGACCATTACCGATGTGGGAAATGATATCGTTTACGGTGTTGATCCAACGCTCCTAGTGGAATGGGTTGAACGATGTGTGGTGCGTCTGGAACCGATTTGCAAAAAAATTGTGTTGACGGAGTTGCCTTTAGCAAGCCTACGTAAACTTGGCCCAAAGCGATTTGTTTTGTTGCGGTCACTTCTTTTCCCGCGCTCGCGGTTGGACCTGAACGACGCCTTGCGCAAAGCGGAAAAAGTGAATCAACAGATGAGCGTGATTGCCGAGCGCCATGGCCTCCAATTGGTGCAACCAGCGGAGTCATGGTTCGGCTTCGATCCGATCCACATAAAGCGCCGGTATTTCGAACAGGCTTGGCGTTGTTACATACCGTCAAAGGGCGATATTCCCGTTAATTTCACTACTTTTTTTAGATTTCGTCAGCTCGCTACCATACGTTTTTGTACTCCGCAAAAGCGGCGTCTTTGGGGGTGGAAACAACAGCGCCAACAACCTTGTTTAAATTGGTCTGATGGATCAACGTTATCTTTTTTTTAGATCACGAAGCTCGCCATTAATTTGTTTATCAGACAACAAGAAATGATGTTTCAGTGAAGTCTGAACAACGATGCGTGGGCGGATCTTTAGTTCGTTTAAGACGTTCGAGATGAAACGTGGCGCACAAAAAGTGCAAGAGGAAAAAGCATTTTTTGCGAAAAAGGTGTTGCGTTAATTTCTAGCATTCGTACAAATACACATCGTATAAGTAGTTAGCCACGTTTGTTTTTGAAAACGATTGGATCGTGACTTGAAACAAACACCTCGTTCACGAAGAAACGAGAAGTGGTTTTTTGAGTTGATGGTGAGGACGATTCGTCGGCTCTGGGCAACTGGATGTCTATGAGATGGACCTTACCGAAACCTTTTTAATCGGAGGACGTTGTAGTGGCCAAGAAGAAAGCTGCTAAGAAGAAGGCTGCCCCTAAGAAGAAGGCTGCCAAGAAGAAGGCTGCCCCTAAGAAGAAGGCTGCCCCTAAGAAGAAGGCTGCTAAGAAGAAGCCGGCTAAGAAGAAAGCTGCTAAGAAGAAAGCTGCTCCTAAGAAGAAGCCAGCTAAGAAGAAAGCCGCTAAAAAGAAAGCCGCTCCTAAGAAGAAGAAAGCTGCTCCTAAGAAGAAAGCCGCTAAGAAGAAGAAAAAGTAGCCTTTTACTTCGTTGCTGCCATTTTGGGAGTGACAACAAGACAACAACGAGAAAGGGTCGTGTGGAGAAATTCCACGCGACCCTAATTTGTGCGCTGTTGGCGGTTTACTCGTAGCGGGGTTGTCACTCTGCCTGGGGTAAGAATAGTGTTTTCTACTGGTGGTTTTAGCCAAGCACAGGTAGCGAAGGCGTCGGCGGCGTTGCGGCTGCTTTGCGTGCTAAGTCACGAACGACCGAATAGGCGACTTGCTCGAGATAGGGCGCCAAGGTTGGATTGTCAAAGACTGTTTCCAAGGTTCCTTGATCTCCTTCAGATCGAATTTGAATATTGATAGGAACCTCTCCGAGAAATGGTACTTGTAACTCTTCGGCTTTTGATCGAGCGCCCCCGCTGCCAAAAATATCATGACGTTTTTCACAGTCAGGGCACACGAAACCACTCATGTTTTCGACGACACCCAGGATAGGAATATTTACTTTGCCGAACATGGCAATCGCTTTGACTGCATCTAACAAAGCAACGTCTTGCGGTGTGCAAACGACAACCGCACCTGTCAAAGGAATTAGTTGAGAAAGGGTGAGAGCGATATCACCTGTTCCCGGAGGCATGTCAATAATCAGATAATCCAAATCACCCCAGCGCGTGTCACGCAGAAATTGGGTGATGGCTCCGTGGAGCATGGGGCCTCGCCAGACGACAGCTTCGTCGGGTGGGACGAGAAACCCCATGGACATTACGGGCATGCCATTGGCATCGATCGGTTCAATTTTGTTGTCGGTGGCAGCTGGTCGTCCACTGACCCCCAGAAGATGCGGCACGCTCGGTCCATAAACATCGGCGTCCATTAAACCCACTTTGCATCCTTGGCGACGAAGCCCGAAGGCAAGGCAGGCAGCGATGGTACTTTTTCCCACGCCGCCTTTGCCAGAACCGACAGCGATGACACTCTTGGCCGTTAAGCCGATTTCTCCAAGCTGTTCGGCAGGACGATCATGTGTGGCCAAGCTAACAGAAATGTTTGCGAGCGCTGGGAACTTTGATCGTAAACATTCTTCCAGGCTGCCCTTGATGTCATTTGCAATTGGAGCAGCCCACGAGGTTAAGGCCAGAGTCATGCTGAGACCATCAGGTGAGATGGCGATATCACGAATTTGTTCGAAGCGCAAGGCGCTACGACCAGTTTCGGGATCTTTGAAATCGGAAATCGCTTGTTCGACAGTCTTGATGTCGACCGGGGTATTGGACATTCTGTGCTCCAGAGTGAGTGTGCCATGTTGATGGATCGCAGCGGGGTTGATTGCCGAGCGATTCATCGAATTCTAGCGAAAAATTCTTCCTGCAGTGACCGGGGAGGCGCAGCAAAATTTTCCAGATGACGTGCTATGAGTTTGGACAAAGGGGTACAGTTTCTGGGGGAAAAGGCTGTATGAATGGCGCCCGCTTCTCGTATCAGAGCTTCTGCAGGCTGCATGGAGCGATCTCCCACGACCGCTTTGGGCGCATTTGGGAATCGCCTTGACCATTGGGCAAGGCAATGGACGGCACCGTCTAAGTTCAGGGATGTTACCTCCAAAACCATAAAACTGTGGGGTCGCTGTCTAAGTTGATCTTCACATTGAGCCAGACTCCGACTGTGGGAACACTCAAAAACCCTATCGAGAAGCGATGTTTCCAGGCGTTCGGCCCAGCGACCCGACTTTTCGCAAATCAGCAAACTGGCAATCGGAGTGTGAGTCGGCGATGACAGATCCTCGAGCGGTTTTTCTGGTGATTGGTTCATTCAATTCCCAATGCTTCAATGCGTCGGAGGAGACGTGCCCGAGATATTCCTAGCGACCGGGCAGTTTTGGCACGGTTTCCCTTGGCACGGTCGAGCATGCGTTGGATGACTTCCCGTTCGACGTCTGTCAGGAATTGGTCAAGTTCACAGGTTTCGACTATGGGAGCCGCTTGAGCGACGGCTTCTGCAGTCCATTGGAGGCGGGGTGGTAAATCGTTTGTTTCGACAAATGGTCCCTCTGCGCTCTGACAAGCTTCCTCCACAAGCATCCTTAGTTCGTCGATGCCAAAAGTTTCTGGATGCTCAACGAGGCGGTCGAGGGCCTCGGCAGAAAATCCGCTCAATTGACGCGTCTGAAGAGCGTTGTATTTTTCTAGAAAAAACTGCGTCAGCAGGGGAATGTCTTCTGGTCGATCTTTCAAGGCGGGCATTTCGACGACCAATGTGCTCAGAGTGAAGGCGAGGTGTGCGGAAAACTCGTTATTTTCGACGAGTTCTTTCAGAGGACGAAGAGAGGTTGCGATGGTGCGCATTGCAAAACGCGGTAACGACATCAGACCAAGTAATTCTTCTTGACTATTGTGACGCAAGCGATCCACGTTGAGCAACAGAAGCGTTGCTGCGGAGTGATCTGTTGATTTATGGAATTGCCTTACGAATGACGTGATGGTGACTTGAAGCAATTCGGGATCGAAAAGTTCACAAGCGATAGGCAGCAGGGGCGGCGCCTGTTGAGCATCTTCACCATAATGGATCGTGCGGGCAATGTGTTCACGACCACTGCCTTGGGGTCCTGTAATGACGGTGCAGGCAGAACTACGGCTGGCCAGTTGAACCTGTCTTCGCACCCGCTGTACGGCGGGACTTTCTCCGATTAATTCACTCAAACGATATTGACTACCAAGGTCATTGCGCAAGGATCTCAATTGCCGGTGAAGCCCTGCTGGGGTGAGCTCTGTGGCAAGATTATTTTCGGAGGTGGGTTTTGGGCCAACTAACGTTAAGACACCGGCGATCTCACCATTGACATTGGCGAGAGGAAAAAAATCAGCGCGGATACGCTCTACTTGGCCCAGCGACGTGATACGGAAAATATCTCCGCTTCCCTGTTGACCAGAAAAACTTTCTGGAGTGGGGCAAAGGCCATTCACTTGCGTTTGGTGTTCACTGGAGAGATCTGCTGAGTGATAACCACACTGTTGACCAATGAGCTCGTTTTCTTCCCTGCCGACCCAATTTGCACAGGCCGAATTACAGAAAATAATGCGTCGCTCAGCATCCAGAGCATAGATGGGATGGCGACTCTCGAAGAAGAGTTGTCGCAAGGCATTGGCAGTCGAGCGAATTCGTGCCATCAGTTGAACTCAAGCCTGTCGGTTGCCCGATGTGAAGGGGGGAAGATACATACTTATTATACCGAACCGCCCACCTGGAAATGCAGGGGTGGGCGGGGAGCGCGTCTAGATGATCGAGCGGAAAACGTCGATAAACGGTCCTTTGGACTCAGGAACCGGCTGGTCGAAAAATACCGCAGGCGTCTATCGTTAGCCTCTGTATCGGTCAGGCAAGTGTTCTTTGTAGTTTTTCTGGGCAAGGCCGCTGTGTAGTCTTTAAGGGTAGAATCGATGTTAAGACCCAAATTCTGAGATGCGAGATGTTTGTATTTATGTTGCTGGGAGACTCATGCGAAAACCGCAGGGTTTGCTGCAACGGACTCACTGTAGAAGTGAATTCGAAGAGGTCAGCGATCTTGCCATCAAGAAAATTAGCACAAAAAGCGAGGAACCATTGTCGCGGGTGGTCTCGAGCTGCCAGAATGTGCCGCGTTCGCTCGAGTGGACGCTTCGCACGTTCAGCGTTTAGTCTGTCGCTTTCGACGTCGATGTGGTGGCCTGCATCCCCTCGCATTCTGGGGAGGGGTGCTGGCATGCGTCACACACCGTGCGGCCTTGGTCGTCGGTAAAACCAGCGAGTCCACCGCAACTGCCTTGAATCCTGCGTTTGCTAATAATGACACCGATGGACATTCCCAGCAGAGCGATGCTGATGATCAGGAAAGATAGAAACAAGACTTTGGGAAAGCTACCGTCCTCCTGTGTTTTGCCCGTTGTGGATTGTAGGACTTCGAATCGACGGGTTGCCGAACTCGCCAGGCCTTTACTGGTGCGTGTGACAAACAAGGCAGCGACATCGTGTTTTTCTGCCCAGTTGTTTCCGTCTTCCGGACCCATAACGAGGAGAGCTGTTGCCAAAGCATCGGCACGCATGCAATCCTCTGCGAGAACCGTGACACCCGCAAGATTGTGAAGGATGGGACGACCGGTGCGCGGATCGATGGTATGGGAATAGTAGATCCCTTCGTATTCATGGAAATCTCGATAGTCACCGGAGGTGGCGATGGCCGTCGCGCGGGGGGCGATCACGAGGTTTAATTGTCGCGAGGCCTTGTCCGGCGCTTCGATGCCGATGTTCCAAGGCTGTCCATCTGCCCGAGTTCCACTCAGGCGTACTTCTCCCCCAATTTCGACCATAAAATCGTGTAGGTTGTGGGCCAGCAGTAGTTGGCATATTTCGTCCACGGCAAAACCTTTGGCAATGCCAGAAAGATCAATTTGTAGCTGGCCGACGGTTTTCCGCAGCGCGGGCGGGTCTAGCCGGCATTGCAATTTTGCATGGCCAATCTGCTCCAGCACAGAGTCGATGTGCTGGCGAGTCGGTGGTGCAAACGCCACCGAGGAGTCGCTCCCCGAGCCAAAATTCCACAGGCCGACGAGTGGACCGACCGAGATGTCAAAAGCGCCCTCCGTTTCCTTGGCAATCTCTTGCGCGACGGAAACCACCGTTGCCGTATCGGCTGAGATCGGAAACCATTGGTCGGCCGGACTTTGGTTGAATTGTGAGATCTCCGACGACTCGATATAGGTTGACATGAGCTGATTGATGTCGTCCAAGCGTTGCGCAATCGCGGTCTCTAAAGGATTGTGGGTGGGGGTGACCGAAGGTGGATTGATTTTGATAGTATAGGTCGTCCCCATGGTGTTACCCGTCAGCACGACGATTGGTTCAGCCGCGCAGACTCCGACGATGCTTTCACAGCCCAGGAAAGGAATTGTGACAGAAACGATAAAAACGGAGCGCAGTGCCAATCGACCGCGGGGCATGGTAACCACTCCCTGGAATCAACCGCCGAAATCGTCGTAGGAGATATTCTCTGGCTCAACACCGAGATCGTCGAGCATTTTGAACACCGCTTGGTTCATCATGGGCGGCCCACAGATATAGTACTCGATGTCTTCTGGTGCGGGGTGATTCTTCAAATAGTTGTCGAGCAAAACTTGGTGAATAAATCCAGTGTAGCCCGTCCAATTGTCTTCGGGCAACGCGTCCGATAGGGCGACATGAAAGCTGAAATTGGAGTGCTCTTTGGCGAGAGTTTCAAACTCTTCCTGATAAAACAACTCCCGCAGGCTACGCCCGCCGTACCAGTAGGACACCTTTCGGTTTGTCTGACGGCTTTTGAAGAGTTCGAAGACGTGACTGCGCAGTGGAGCCATGCCAGCACCGCCGCCGATGTAAACCATTTCTGCTTCTGTATCTTTGATGAAGAACTCGCCATACGGTCCAGAAATCGTGACTTCATCTCCTGGTTTGCGGCCGAAGATGTAAGACGAAACCTTGCCTGGTGGTGTCCCTTCCGGTGCGCGCGGGTGCGGTGATGCGACGCGCACATTCAACATGATGATTCCCTTTTCATCGGGATAGTTTGCCATGGAATAGGCCCGAATGACTGGTTCGTCGACTTTGGAGACATAACGCCAAACGTTAAATTGGTCCCAGTCGTCGTGATATTCCTTTTCGATGTCGAACTCTTGGTAGGCTTGAACGTGTGGTGGCACTTCGATCTGAATGTAGCCGCCAGGTTTGAATCCCACGTCTTCTCCAGCGGGAAGCTCGAGTACGAATTCTTTGATAAACGTGGCCACGTTGTGGTTAGATTTTACTTTGCAAAGCCATTTTTTTGTTTCGAAGGCTTCGGCGGGAACTTCAATAGCCATGTCTTGTTTGACTGCAACTTGACAGGACAGACGACAGCCTTCGCTGGCTTCTCGGCGGTTAATGTGAGACCGTTCGGTCGGCAGGATGTCACCCCCACCTTCGAAAACTTTGACAAGACACTGGGCGCAGGTACCACCACCACCACAGGCCGAGGAAACAAAAATTCCCTCGTTGGCGAGAGCTTCAAGTAACTTGCCACCGGCGGGAACTTCGATTGTTTTTTGCTCATTGACGGTAATGGCAACACTGCCTGCAGCAACGAGTTGCCATTTGGCAAGCAAAATGACCAAGACGAGCGCGAGAACAACCGCCGTGAACATTCCGACGCCGAGTAAAATCTCAGTCATTGATTCCAACATTGTTTGATTGCAGCATTGTCAAAAAACGGTCTTCTGGGTCAGATGCCACCAAAAGACATGAACGCTAAGGCCATTAAGCCCACGACGATAAAAGTGATACCCAGACCTTTGAGCCCATCAGGCACATCACTGTATTTCATCTTTTCTCGAATGCCCGCCAACGCCATGATTGCCAGCGCCCAGCCGAATCCGGCTCCCAGACCATAAACAACGCTTTCGGGAAAATTGTAATCTCGCTCGACCATGAACAGGGAGCCGCCCAGGATAGCGCAATTGACGGTAATCAGGGGCAGGAAGATACCCAGCGAATGGTAGAGTGCCGGGAAGTAGCGATCCAATGTCATTTCCAGAATTTGCACCATGGCAGCAATGACGCCGATGTAGCTAATCAGGCCAAGAAACGTTAAATCAAAGGCGGCATAATTGTCACTGATCCAAGCAAGTGCACCGGGGCGAAGCAAATACGTGTAAATCAAATTGTTTGCCGGAATGGTGATTCCCATGATGACGATGACCGCACCACCCAGGCCAGTGGCCGTTTTGACATTCTTGGAAATGGCCAGAAAAGTACACATGCCAAGAAAAAACGAAAGCGCAAGATTTTCCACAAAGATCGACTTCAGAGCGATACTTGCGTAGTGCTCCAACATACTAGCTCTCCGTTTCCACTTGGTCAGGTTTCCAGGTACGGATGGCCCAAATCGTCAGGCCAATAATGAAAAACGCGCTTGGCGAAAGCAACATGAGTCCATTGGGGACGTACCAGCCCCCTTCGCTACTCAGCGAAAGTACCTGGTATCCCCAAAGTTTTCCGGAACCGAGTAGCTCACGAAAAATTCCCACGACGATCAAGATCAGGCTATAGCCCAAGCCGTTTCCTAAACCATCCAGCATGCTCCAGGTAGGCGGATTTTTCATGGCATAGGCTTCGGCTCGTCCCATCACGATGCAATTGGTGATAATCAGTCCCACGAAAACAGACATGGTCGTGCTGATTTCGTAGGCGAACGCTTGCAGTATTTGTTCTACGCAAATCACCAAAGATGCAATGATGGTCATTTGCACGATGATGCGGATACTACCTGGGATGAATTTGCGGATGAGACTTACAAAGAGATTCGACAAGACTAAGACGACAATCACGGCCAGACACATCACTACCGATGTTTCGAGTTTGGTAGTTACGGCCAAGGCAGAACAAATTCCCAGCACCTGTAAGGCGATGGGGTTGTTGCTAAAAATCGGTCCCACCACGACATCTTTGGCTTGCTGATCAGCCATCGCTTTCTCCTAAATTACCCTTGGCGATCTGATCCAAAAAAGGTCCGAAGGCATTGTCAGAGAGCCAATAACGAATCAGGTTTGAAACACCTCGACTGGTAATGGTTGCCCCGGAGAGTCCGTCAATTTGGTGTTGCGCACGCGGGGTGCCTGCCTGGACCTGGCCTTTGATGACTTCAAGCTGAATGGCACCCTCACTGTCGCGGAGCAGCTTGCCGGGCCATTTGGCTTTCCAGAGTGGGTTATCAATCTCTCCACCCAATCCAGGTGTCTCTTTGTGTTCATAAAACGTGAGACCGGCGACTGTATTGAGATCTGCTTCTAAGGCGAGGAACCCCCGCAAGGTGGACCAAAGGCCTTTGCCATACACGGGCAAAACGATTTTTTCCAGCTCACCATTTTCCTGTCGTACCAAGTAGACCTGGCTGTACTTTTCTCGGCGTTTGATACCGGCGACGTCCTGAGCAGCGTCGATGCCAACACTCAGGTCGGGATCCCGGGCTGCAGAGCGTTGGTCATAAGGGGCCGGGACCGCGTCGGGGGAGGCTGGTGTTCCCGTGGCCAGATCAATAAGTTGCTCTTGAATCCGTGCCTCAAATAATTCTTCCACGGACTGATTTTTTTCCAGCATGCCCGCTGCGATCAAAATATTTTCTTTTCGGAAAGCGTCTTTATTTGCCTGCTGACGCGAGCGCAGTCCCACCGCTGCGCCAGAAACCAGTACGGAACAGACAATGCACAGAACTGCTGCCACCATCATTGTGTAACCCACTGAGTCACGACGCATAGCGTGCCTGCCTTCGTTTGATATTCCGTTGAATCACGTAATAGTCGATCAAGGGGGCCATCACATTACCGAAGAGAATGGCCAACATAATGCCCTCTGGATACGCCGGGTTGATGACGCGAATGAGGATGGTCATCAATCCAATCAGAACCCCATAAATCCATTTGCCGGTGTTCGTCATGGCTGCGGAGACTGGATCGGTGGCCATGAAAACCGTGCCGAAAGCAAAACCACCTACGACGAGATGCCAATGGGGTCCCATCGCAAACATGGAATTGGAACTTCCGATTTGCCAAAACAGAGTCGATAGGGCCCCTGCACCGACGACGACGCCAGCCATGATTTGCCACGACCCGATACGTGTGGCGATCAGCATGGTAGCCCCGAGCAGGCAGGCGAGCGTCGAGGTTTCCCCCATCGATCCTGGCATGTCACCGAGAAAGGCCGCCAGCCAACTGGTGTTGACGGCGCTCATCCCTTGTTCGATTGGCGCTGCGGCTAAGGCGCCTAAGGGTGTCGCACCGCTCAACCCATCGACAGCTCGCCAGATAGTGTCGCCGGTCATATAGCTGGGATAGGCAAAGTAAAGAAATGCCCGCGCGGTTAAGGCGGGATTTAAAAAATTCTTACCTGTACCGCCAAAAATTTCTTTTCCAATTACCACACCAAAACTGATCCCAATCGCAACTTGCCATAAGGGGATGGTGGGAGGAAGTGTGAGTGGAAACAGCATGCCAGTGACCAGAAATCCTTCGTTGACTTCGTGTTTCCGTACAATGCTGAACAGTACTTCCCAGAGACCTCCGACGGTCATGCAAACCAGATAAACGGGTAGAAAATAAAGTGCTCCGTGACCGATATTGTCGAGGAAACTGTCTGGATCAAATCCCAGACCAGCAAGGTTCAGCGCGTCAACGCGCCAGGAGTCAATGGCTTGCACTTGGTCGCTGGCGAGGATGGCCAGATTGGCTTGACGTCCGGTGTTGTAGAATGCCATGAAAATGCAAGGTAGGAGAGACAACACGACCAAGACCATTAAACGCTTTAAATCCAAGGAGTCGCGTACATGGGTGGGCTCTTGGGTGACTTCCCCTGGCGTGTACAGGAAGGTATCGAGTGCTTCGTACAACGGATAGAACCGCTGCAGCTTGCCACCTTCCTTAAAGGTAGGCTCAACTCGATCAAGCATTTTTCGGATTAACTTCATGCCTGCCCTTCCGGCGTTCCGGAATCATCCTTCACGTTCAATGTGTTCGAGAGTCGTACGAAGCAGCGGACCGTAAGCATTTTTTCCAGGACAAACAAACGTGCAGAGGGCAAGATCTTCTTCATCCAATTCGAGACAGCCAAGAGACTTCGCTGTCTCGGTGTCTTGCACGATCAAGGCCTTTAGTAAAGCCGTGACAACAATGTCCAAAGGCATGACTTGTTCGTAGGCATCCACAGGCACAATGGCACGGAGACTGCCTTCTTGCGAGGAGGTCAAAGGAAGATTAGTGAGTTTCTTAAAAAAACCAGCTGCAAAAGCACGTGTCACAGAAAACTTGCGAAAACCGGGCATAGCCCAACCGAGAAAATCGCGTTGGCTACCCTCGCTGATGAGGGAAATCTGCTGATGAAAACGTCCGAGAAATTCCAGAGGATGAACGGCTTGCCGTCCCGAGAGAACCGAGCCAGAAATGACCCGTACGTTGGTTGTAGATCTGACCTCCTGAATCGAATCAACGATGGAAGCACCGATGCGGCTGCGAATAAGGCGTGGATTCTTGACCGCTGGTCCTGCTAAGGAGATGATACGTTGCGGCATGAGGCGTCCAGTTAGAAAAAGGCAACCAATGGCAACGACATCTTGATAACCGATATGCCATACAGTTTTGGCTTCATTTACTGGATCCAAGCGGTGAATGTGTGTTCCCGCAAGACCTGCAGGATGGCTACCGTGGAATGAAGCCACCGTCACGCAGTCGAGTTGTGTTCCAGGCAATTCTGCATTCGCCGCTTTACACAGATACGTCGTTCCGTCGGTAAGGGCACTGAGTGCTCGCAAGCCGTGCGCAAAATATCGATCGTAGGACGGTTCACTCAGCACGGTCACCGGATTGGGTGCGAGAGGTGCTGTCTCTATGGCGGTGACGAACAAGGAATGCGGCGTGGTGTGCGGTGTGGGAATTTTGCTATAGGGCCTAGTTCTCAGTGCAGTCCAAAGCCCGGAACGGAGCAAATGTTCTTGAACTTGCTCTCGTGGAAGGTTGTTTAAATGATGGTCGTCATAGATTGGAAAAGTTTCTTCGTCATCACCCTCTAATTGGATCACGAGTGCTTCAAATTTGCGTTTAGCACCACGGCGGACCTCAATTACAGTGCCCGCAGCGGGTGAAGTGAACATCACGCCCGGATTTTTTTTGTCTTCAAAGAGAGCCTGCCCTAGTTTTACTTGATCCCCTTCGCGGACGAGCATCGTAGGCTTCATGCCCAGATAATCATCCCCCAGTAAGGCAACGGAATTTAACGTTGGTCCGGCAGAGATGGAATTTTGGGGCGCGCCTCCGATGGGAAGGTCGAGTCCCTTAACAATGCGTTGTACGGAAACAGTCATGGTGATCTTTAGCCGCCGAACGTTTCTCGGTGATCCTCAGCGGGGTCAGGTGTGAAGGTATTCCTCGACCTCAGGTGCTGAGAAGAGGATTAACAAAGTATCCGGTGATACGAACAACCTTCGAAACCTTTGTCAGAGACCACATCCTTGGGATGGGTCTTTATATGTTGGACCCACTGTTCCAAGACACCACGGTTCCAAAACACTCGAGTTCCCAGGCACAGGTGCCCAGGACATCAGTTCCCAGAACAACAGCTAAAACCCCGCCCAAGGATCGCGTGTGATGACGTGATGGGCTCGAATTGCTTCAAGGTTGATACTTCGCCAAAACTCACTCTGTGAAATTTTTCACAATGTCGGCGATTGCACAAGTAGGAATCGGCAAATCTATGGGAAACGCCAAGAAATATCGGGTCGTTAAGGAGAGTCGGTCGCAGAATCTGCGGAGATTCCCAGTATTCTGCAGTGTGGTCGTCAATCGTAGTGTTTTTTAAACAGCAGCCGCAGGTCTCAGAAAGTGGGCAAACGCGCATTGAGCAAACCCCATGTGGCGCAGAGAACCAAGTCTCTGCAGGGATTTCAAGTGAATCGTATGCTGTGGAAAGATGATGTGCAGGCAGAAACTGGGGGCAATGTGTCCTTCTAAGCAGGTAGCGGACTTTGCTTATTTTTCTCGAGCGCTTGCAATTCTTCGCTCGCCAAACGACGAGAGGTCAGATTGTTACCGTTACGGTCGTGTGTTGTTACTTGGGGAAGGGAGGTCGAGATCAAGCCAAAATTGTCTTAGAATCCGCGCTGGACATCGATCTCCGGTAAGGTCAACGCGCGAGGGAGCCACGAAGTGAAATCAGACACGGTCGAATTGTTGTCAAAACTGGTGAGTATTCCGAGCGTAAACCCTATGGGAAGGCCGGCTGACGGAGATGATTTCCTGGAAACGCGTTTGACTGACGTATTGGAAGAAGTTATCGCTTCTGCCGGTGTTTCTTATGAACGACAAGTTTATACCGAGGGGCGAGAAAATATCTTGGCGTGGACGCCTGCGGATCCTCACGGCAAAGCGGCTGAAAAGTTATTGATGCTGGAGGCTCATCAAGACACGGTGCCCGTAGAAGGAATGACGATATCCCCCTTCGACCCGGAAATCCGAGAGGGCAAGTTATTTGGACGGGGGGCGTGTGATGTGAAGGGTGGATTGGCAGCCATGGTCACTGCTTTTTTGCGTCTAGCTGCGGAGCCGCGACCCGACATGCCGACTGTATTGTTGGCGGCAACCGTGGATGAAGAGTTTGGAGGCGGCGGGGCGATTCATATGCGTGATCGTTGGCGCGAAGGTGCACCTCACGTTCCTGACAGAAAACCAGACGTTGCCGTCATTGCAGAACCTACTTCACTCAATGTTGTTGTGGCCCACAAAGGAACTTTGCGATGGCGGCTCCATACTGCGGGCAAGGCAGCACATAGTTCAGCGCCGAATAAGGGTGACAATGCCATCTACCAGATGCAAAAAGTCATTGCTGTGCTTGAACGCTATGCGAAAGAAATCATTCCGGCGTTAGGGAGCCATCCGCTGGTAGGACGACCTAGCTTGAGTGTCGGTGTGATTGAGGGTGGCAGTAGTGTCAATATTGTGCCGGATCGTTGCACGATCGAAGTTGACCGTCGATTACTGCCATCCGAAAATCCATTGGATGCCTTTCGTCATGCGGTTGATTTCATTACGGCAGAGTTGCCTCAGGATATCCGATTGACGCACGAAGATCCCTTTACCAAGTCAGTAGGATTGAACGACGATCGGAATGGTGACCTTGCCGAACGACTTGCCGCAGCTGCGATCCAAGCGGGGCACCGTAGCAATTGTATCGGTGTCGCTTTTGGAACCAACGCAGCGCGATATGCGAGTCATGGCGTTCCCGCAGTTGTGTTTGGTCCAGGATCGATTGACCAAGCCCACACCAAAGATGAGTGGATTTTGGTTAGTCAGGTTGACGCCGCTGCTGAGATCCTCGTTGATTTTTCACGCCAGGTGTTTGTTTGAAGTGTTGTTTGGAGTCGGCGCGGCCCAGGTGGAGGAGTAACCCATCTTGGTCCACGGGAAATGGTCTGGGTGTGGTTTGGCGGGCACTCGTATGTGAAGATAGTGTGAAGCCACGTTAGTTCAGGTAACACAAATTTCTTCCAGGGGAAGAGTTGCTGGTGAGCGCATCTAATAAGAGAGCTGAGTCTGAACTTACGTTCGAAAAATCGATTCGTGAATTGATTCGCGGTACCATCCAGCGGGCTCGGACGGAAACTATGGGGTGCAGCTGTGTGGCGATTGCATTTACGGCAATTATTCTACAGAGTGACTCTGGTTCACTTGAATTCTACGGTTGTCTTGTGGTCCTCATGGCCGTGGCATTTATTGTCAGTGTCGTCTGGTCGTTCACACTTCGAGACAAACTTCTCGATGCCCACCCCATTGCCGAGCAGAGTTTTTGGATTGAGACAATCCAAAAGCAATCACGACTGCTGCGACTGGTGCCCGTTTGGTATTGCGGACCACTTTTTTTGGGAATGGTGCTCTGCCTCTATTCGAGTCCGCTGAAAACGGGCATGAACGGGCTGTTCCGTGCTGCAGTGATGACGGGCGCAGCGATTGCAATGGCGACGTGTTTTGCCTGGATTGTCTGGAGCAACCGCCAGGCTGCTACCCAACTCGACACATACGTGGATCATCTGAACCAGGACCCAAATACGTCTGTGGGATGACACGAAGTCGTCTGAACCTGAGTCGAACCGCCGTCACGATGGGCTGGTCGCGCGACAGAGCTTTGTCCTGGGCTCTTAGACCCCTGAGTTGCTCTGAGCTTGCGTAATCAGCGACCAACCTTCGTGCGGTTTTCTCGGTTGTGTCGACTGGAGTCTCTAGAAGATATCAGTGAAGAAGTGATTTCCTTGGTGATAGCGTCGCCCGGCGGGGTAGTAGTTGTGCCACTTCTTGTTGTAGACCGGAATTCGCATTTCTTGCGGATATCGATAATAGAGGCTTTCGGCACTACGGTAGTATTCGTTTCCCCAATAGTTTTGTGGGTAGTATACATAGGGATAGTGGTAAAACCGTTCCCAGTCGTGGCTCCCATAATGGCCACCCCAGACCCGACCGAAGGAACGCTGCTCCGCAGCCGTTTCAGACGGTGAAAAGAAAGATGCGAGCGTTAGCAAGCAGATAAAACTAAGCCCGGTGCGCCAGATCATGACAACCCCCTCTGGGTAAATGAGACATATAATACGGAGCGTCGCGTACAGAGCGGGTACGACGCCACGTAGCTCTACCTTAGAGCATCGGCACGCAGCATCATCGGAATCAAGGGAATATCCGGCAAAATCGGAACATGCGCTAGGCCGCCACGCGGCCCGCAGGCATTGCCGCTACTTCGGCATGATCCCTTGGGCGATTTCCCGTTCAAATTCGTCCATTAACGGCCAGTCGATCGCACAAGTGCCAAAGTCGGCCATATGCAAGTAACCTTCCAGCCGTTTGATGGTACTATCCAGCAGGGCATTGTCTTTGCGAAAGACGGGGCCGTGACTGGGGAGCAACCACTCAACGTTGCTGTCCCGAATGCGACATAGCGAACCGATAAAATCCTGAATGTCGCTGCCGTGATGTGCGTCGATTGCGCCGACACAGCCATCTCGATAAATATTATCACCGCTGAATAGCAGATTGTCTTTGCGAAAAGACAATTGTCCGTCCGTGTGCCCAGGTGTGAGCCACACTTCAAGTTCAACATCACCAACAGAAATAGTGTCGCCATCTTCTACGAGGACTTCCACTTCGACTGGCGGCATTTCCATATGGATATTTTGGGCCTCAATCTCTGCGAACGTACGCACTTTGTCACCTTCGCGAATTGATTGGGCAGAGCGAGTGTGTGCTGTTACCGTCGTTTGCAGCTGTTGTTTAGCTTTGGCCAAACCCTGAATGTGATCTACATCCGCATGTGTAGCGATGAGTGTTTTACAGCGCGAGAGGGGGAAATCTAATTGACGGATCAATTCGAGAATTTCATCGACGGCTTCATTGTAGCCAACGTCGATAAGCAACCATTCGTCATTGTCAAAGACGAGATAAACATTGCAGCCGATCATGTGACCAGCTTGATAGTTCATTTCAATGATGTTCGGAAAGATTGGTTTCCGTTCCAGCATTACGAAGTCCTTGAAGAAAAAGGCAAGTCGTGAGGTGTCCGAGTCATAGTGCAATAGGAGAATTGCAGAACGCTGATTCTAATTGTCTGTTCGTGTTGCTTCAACCAATGATTCCGTCGGCTAGTCCCTCACGATAAGAGGGAAACCGTAGTGAAATCTCTAATTTCTCAAGCATTCGATTGTTCTTGATTCGTTTACTACCGCTGGCGCGAGCCTCGCGGCTGGAATTCGCAGGTGACGACTCAAAAGAGGGCTTCTCCAGGCCTAAAAGTCGCGCTAGCTCCCAAAAATAATCTCGCCGTAAAACGGGCTGGCCGTCGGAAACAAGGTAGAGTTCCGGGGTGGCGGAGGCGGCCTCCGCACGCAGGATCACTTGAACCGCATCCTCCACATGGATCAAGTTCAAATAGCCGGCAGAGGCTACATTCAAAGGGATTCCTCGGGCGATATCCTGTCGACGAGGAATGCGATTCGGCCCGTAAATCCCAGCCATTCTCAGAATAATAGAGCATTCAGCGAGTGGGTGTTGTTGTAAACGTTGTTCTGCTGCTAAACAGGCCAGGCCGCCGGCACGGGTCGGATTGCAGCGAGATGTTTCATCGATCCAGCAGCCGTCATCGTAGCCGTAGACACCCGTCGAACTGACATAGATCAATCGTTGGGTACGACGGGAAATTGCCGCCAGTACATTCTCGAATCCGTCTACGTAGACCTCTTCGATGGAATGGTTTGAATTGCGATCAAATCCTACGGCATAAAGGATCGTTTCCGCCTCGGGCAGGCCAGTGAGCGTGTCGGGTTGGCAAACATCGGCGACGATTGGATGAAAACCCTCTGTTTGCAATTCCACAGCGCGCTCAGAACTTCTGGTGACGACGTGGACCGAGTGTCCAGCTTGCCGCCACTGCGCAGCAACACGCTTCCCCAAATAGCCGCAGCCAAAGACAAGTTTTGACATGAAGACCTTCAAGCCTTTCCATCACCATAAACAAAACAACCGGTACGATTGTCAAATCTTAAGGCTTGTTAGGTAAAAGTCGAGAACGCGCGTGATAAATACGCTAAGATCGAGTAGACGTCCTGTTGTTTGTTTTGAAGTCACTCGGACTTGGTGCCAATGAATCTTAAACACAATATGTCGCGAGGTTACGGCAAGATTTTTTGTGGTGGTCATGCGCGTTCTACTAAGCTCGTCGCCTTGTCGATTGTTCTCTTGTTGGTTGGTGCCGTCCGAGCGACTGCTGTAGACCAAGATGATCTGCGTGTTACAGAGACGGCCTTGCAGAGTATTTTTGCAGGGGGAGTCCCCACCAGCGTCGAGGATCTCAAGGCAATGGAATCGCATCAGCAGCAGCTGGCGAATTCGTTGCAACGTAGCACGGTGGCAGTACAGGTTGGAGTGGTGCATGGTAGCGGTGTCATTATTTCGGAAAGCGGATATCTCTTGACGGCTGCGCATGTTGCCAGCCACAGAGATCAAGAGGCGATCATTACTTTCTTTGACGGTGCGAAAGTCCGCGGCACGACGCTTGGTTTGAATCGAAACCGAGATGCTGGCCTGATCAAAGTAAATGCCTCCGAGACCGTCGAAGCAGCGCGGCATTGGGGTGTCGCGAAGATGGGACGCTCAGAATCTGTCGAAGTTGGGCAATGGCTGATGAGTCTTGGTCATCCAGGAGGTTTTCAGGCTGACCGTGGTGCGGTGGTACGAGTCGGTCGTGTTCTGGAAAATCAAGATGAATATATTCAAACCGATTGCAAGCTTGTCGGTGGTGATTCCGGTGGTCCGCTGTTTGATATGAATGGCTGCGTCGTCGGAATTCATAGCCGCATTGGTAATTCACTTGCCAATAATTTGCACGTTCCTGTTGACAATTTCCTGAATACTTGGGAACGCTTAGTTGATGGTAATGTTTGGGGGAATTTGCCAGGAGTGAGCCCTTTCATCGGAATTCGAGGGGATGCTCAGGCGGAGAATGCAATTGTTGTCCAGGTGTTTCCTGGAACCCCTGCGGCGGATGCGGGCATCAAAGTCGGTGATGTGGTTGTTCGGTTTGGCAGTCATCGCATCAGCGATTTTGATTCACTAAAACAACTCGTTGAAAAGACCCACCCGGGTGATGAAGTAACCGTTCGACTTCGACGCAATCAGGCATTGATCGATCTCGGCGTCATAATTGGCGATCTGGGATCGTAGCGAGATGATTGTTTTTGAGCGTCAGATGGCAGCTGAGGAAAAAAGTTCTGAGAATGACAACTTGACATCGAGAAGCATTATGAAGGAAATGAGTGTGCGTCGTTTAGTGTTCTTGATAATTACTCTGATCGGTGGGGCCGGGCTAACCTCTGCGGAAGACAACGCGAGGTTAAAGGACTTGGATTCGGTGTCTCCAACAACGAGGACGATTCCGGCTTGGTTGCAGCGTTTGGCACGCAGAAATGAAAGAAGTAATGCGACCGTTACGAATGCCTTTCGTGCAGTTGTGAAGACTTCCAGTAAAAGTACGGTGCGGGTTTACTGTGATGGCGTCCATAAATCTCTGGGAGCAGTCGTCGATCAACGCGGCTATATTGTCACGAAAGCCAGTGAACTTAAAGGAACGATTACTTGCGAATTATCTGGTGGGTCGACCATTCCAGCGCAGGTTATTGGCGTCCGCAGCGACTATGACATCGCCTTGTTGAAGGTGGAGGTTACGGAGCTTCAAGTGGTTCGTTGGGATTTTCAAGTACCGGATCTGGGAAGTTGGCTGGCCACCTCTGGGACTTCGGACCGTCCTGTTGCGATTGGAGTGATGAGCGCATCACCACATCGAATTAACGGCTCGCGGGGTGTACTGGGAATCTTGTTGCGTGAGAGTCCCGCAGGCGCCAAGGTCACCGAGGTTGTTGCTGGTGGAGCTGCCGAAAAAGCCGGGGTAGGAGTGGGCGACATGGTTGTCAGCTTTAATGGCGAAGCAGTAAGCAAAGTCGATCGGCTCATTGCCAAAATTCGGGAAATGCGTTCTGGAGATGTGGTCCACCTTGTCGTGCGCCGCAATGGCCAGGACCTCAAGGTGATGACTCGACTTACAACATTGCGCACGGCCGAACAACGTCGCGCGGAAATGCAGCGTACTTTGGGGCGGCAGGTAAGTGACCGTAGCGGAGGATTTCCCCGAGCACTGCAGCATGATTCTGTTTTGCGTCCCAGTGATTGTGGTGGTCCTCTTGTCAATCTTGACGGCAAGGCCATCGGTATTAACATTGCGAGCGCTGACCGCGTGGCAAGTTTTGCAATTCCTGCGCAGGAAGTGTTGATGATACTGGGCGATCTACTGCCCAAGAACATCGAAATTCCCAGCAGCATCGAAGCGGTATCAACCCCGGTTGCACCAAGCTTTTCGCTGACAGAGCAATGACTTCGCCTGCTCGTTGTTCTGTGGGCGTCAGTTCTTCTCTTCACCGCTTTGGTTGTGACTAAACCACAATCCAGGTTGTACGACGCGATGTGCGCGGGGGACCAGTGGGCTGTCCATGGCAGCGCAGCCCAGGACAGTAAACGCTCCTTGGCCGAATGACAGGACCGAGCGCCCCGCGGGAAATTCTTTGACGTAGACATCACATCGAGCCATATAGTACTCGTGCCATTTGTATAAATAGGCAGATTCGTTCGCGTACAATTTCCAGTCCTCAGTTGGCTTTGCCCAGCGGCCTGGGACCCGGTATTCAGGTTGGCCAGCAAAACCGACAAAGACACGAGCGGGTTCTTTCAACTCGAACTCGATGGAAAGTTCGTTCGCTTCGGCGGCCTCGCTGGAAAAGCGTATGCCAGTCAAGCCTCGTAATTCCGGTAGTAGTTGGTGAACCCAGGGAGTGTTCGTCGTGTAGGGACGGGCATTCAGTTTCATCTCGAATGACTCACAGCCATCGGTGTGGATCTCGACGTCCACACTGGAATAAGGCTTTATTTGTCCTGATGTTAAAGGGTCTCGACGCAGATCGCGGGCATTCGTTTGAAACCTTTTTAGTTCTTGTTCGAAGCGAGGTAGTGCCTGTTTCCAATGCGTGATTGGTGGGCGGAACGGGATCTGCTGAGCCGCATCCCATCCGCCGACGGTGGCGTACAAACCGTCCGTGAACTCTGCGAGCTGTCGATAGGTGCTCAACGAACTTTCCAGATCCTGTTCGATGGACTCCAACTGGGCGTTGTCCCGGGTCTGAAAATAGATATGTGTGGAGATAGCCGCGCGCGCCTTTTGTGCGTAAAAGTCACCGACTAGCTGGGTGATTTTAATATCCTTCACCCAAAGGTCGTAAGCTTCCTGATTGCGAGTCACCAGCGAACGCGTTTGTTTGGCTTTGAGGAGGGCGGTGGCGGCGTTCGATTGGATTTGCTCCGCTGCTTCGAGCGGGGTCTCCCCTTGATGCTCTGCGCCCGCTAGTTCTTTTTGTGCGTATTGGATGAGCGTTTCACCGAGTGGAGCATACCACCGCCCCGAAATTGTCAGTGTTTGTTCCATCGTCTGCCCCAGCATGTGCGTCTGAATATTCCAAGGTTGGTTACTTAACGCGCGTGTCACATGGGGCATGACTTCGGCAACGGCCTCGCTGGCCTCGAGAATGACGGCAGAGGCGTTTGGTGGAACTCCGTAGATTTCACCGAGGCGCCAGTGCCAGTAGGAACGCGCCTCGTCATCCGGAACATGAGGGTTCCAAGCCGCTCGCCCCCAACTCTCGTACCACATCCAGTCACGATCGATCTGACGAATAGGGGACGATGTGGCGTGCGTCGTATACGGCCAGTTGAGGTAGGCCAAGGGGAAATGGAGCACTCCTTGGCTCCCGATGTCCACACAGGAGCTTAACGCTCCACGGGCAAACCGAGGAGATCCGTACTGGCAAGGCTGCAGGTTGCTGATAAACATCAATTCCAAAATGTGTGGATTTTGTTCTGAAAGATCCTTACTGAACTTCCAGCTCATAATGTCTTTGTTTCCCGGCCCACCGCCGACCACATGGGAGATCAATGCTTCACTTGAGTATTTGGAGGTCGTGAATAGATTCGAATAGGATGCCCGTTCCAGTACCTCACTCATGGGGCAATCGTGCGAGCGTATGATCAGGGGTGGTTCTTCCTGACCGGGACGGAGGCTGTCTTTCACTCCGTCAATGATGACGTCAGCTAGCCATTCCGCATCGTATTCACTCAATAGGTATTCGCCCAAACAAACCATTAGGCCGACATGCGGATAGTTGCGGATGAATTCACTGACGCAGTGGCGCGTATAGTTCCGGTTCAGCTCGGTCGGTTTTGATTGCCCGATACTGATGTTGTGAGCCTTGGCTAGACTATGCGAGATGCGGATGTTGTAGAAATGGACCACGGTCCAGATGCCTCGACGCTCTGCTTCTTGTGTCACCCAGCGGAACATTTCGATATTTCGTTGCAGGTCTGCGTCACTGAGTTCTTGCGCCTCGGGGTAGTTCGGCAGTTGTAGTATCGAAGTGAAAGGGTGACCTGCCCATAACACTAAGGCGTTGAAACGCGATCTTGCCAACAGGTCTAAGTGTTCTTGCCAATGCTCTTTATCGTAGAACCAAGGGAAATTTTCTGGCGTCCAGAGGAAATCGTAGAATCCACCATCTCGTGAGCCTTTTGGCAGGCACATGTAGACACAGCTCTGACGAAGCCGCAAGGCGGGCCCTTGAGATATCGGGTTGGGCAATGCGGGTAGTTTCTTACCGCGTCTGATTCGTTCTCCCAATTCTAGGCAGCCATACATCGCTCCGGATTCGTCCCTGCCAGTAATCACATACTGTTTTGGACGTGGGGATAAGATCGTGAACGACTCCGCGCGAGCGGGGGGGGTGGCGCCGAGTGCCGTCGTAGGATCATTGTCAATGACACCCACGGTAATGGTCGTTTCAGACTGGGGATTCCTGGGAAGTGACGGTTCCGCGATTGCCAGGCCCACTTCTTGTAAAGCATTTTTGAGTTGATTCACACCATATGTAATGCGTGGTACTTCTCGCGCTGGAACGACGACCGCAACGCGCTGCTCAACCGGATCAGCACTCCCTGTTGTAGACAAAATCAGAGTTATTAGAGCGGCCCATAGAAAAGAGTATCTGTTATTCGTGACGCGTTGCATGGTGGGACCTGCGATAAGATAAAGTTGCCTACAAAAATGACAAGTGTGGTAGCCAGTATCGCCGAAACGCAAGTTATGAGTTCTAGATCGCCTTTATGGTGTCCGGTGTGCCAGGCTCAGTTTGACACTGCTTTCAAGGGTGTTCCTGGTTTGTACTCTTTCTGATGGATATCGATTTTCTGGCGGAATGTCGCGGCACGGTTAACGAAACTACGCAGCGCCCGTTCGGCTCGCCATTTAGGGTATTTCCACTGGTAATCGCTACTTTCGACGTTGATCAACTGTACCTGCGTCGGGAGGCAGAGCGCCAATATCTCACTGATGTCAACTTCCTTGAGCAGTCCGAAGTTGAAAAGTGAATACGCTCGAAACATACTCCTCTCTACGAGTACTTTCAAGGTTGCGGGTAGACCAACGGTAATGAGCATTGCAGGGTGAATGTCATTGGCCACGGCCACTGCAATGGCCGTGGTGACTGATGAATTGAGGCCCACACCAGCGATGGTGATAGGTAGGTCGGGATATTTTTTGGCGACGAATGCCGTCACTGCGCTGAGTTGTGCGACTTTGATTCCGAGATTCCTGGCGCCGAAGCTGTGTACCGCAAACTCTGCATTGGGAAAGGTCCAGCCAGTCGGGAAACATTCTCCGACGAACAGCACATCGATAGCGACACACCGGTGACCATCTCGGAGCAGTTTGTCCACCAACAATGCTCCTTCTGAACGACCACCGTCCGCAAGCACAATAGCGACGCGTGTCGGTGTTGTATTTGGAAGCGAAATGTCCACCGCCGGAATGTGCCAGTCGTTACCGAGTTGGAGATTGATCTGTTGTGCGTTATAGCGATCAGAAGGAATGTCTTGGGATTCCGTGACTTTCGTAACGTTGTAGGTTGGCAGTTTTAAATTGTCACGAAGCGCCTGGCGGCGTCCGGTTTGCCATGCTCCCAGGCCACTTGATTGAACAGCTTGATGAAGCGGCTTGGCGGGTAACCCAGTCGCATACTTTTCGAAATATCGGTGAACGTTCATGTTGTCGGCAGGTAGGTCGACCCGGAGTTCGTGGAACAATAGTTCGTCGTCGCAAGGGATTTCTTCTCCCCCGTCCGATTGGTCGAAGAAATGTCGATTGAGGAATTGGTAAAGAGCTTGCCGATTCATCCGTCCATAATTGTGGCCCGGATCCTTTTCGGTACCCTCGAAATAGGCGAAATGGTCTGTTCTGCCGAACAGGCTGTAGAACGGTTTAATCGGATCGACAAGGGAGGGCCGGACCCAGTCCGATTGCCAGCAGCAGTCATCAAATTTGTTGTAAATGAGCAGCGTGGGACGCGGGGCGAGCAGGGCGGTCAGTTGTGAAAATCCGGCCCGTGCCCACAAGTCACAGGGGACCATGGTGGGACATCCAAACGAATAATGCCGTATGAAGGCTTCGTTGCCGGCGTGCCCGGCGACGGGAACACATACGGTGACACGGTCGTCCAGAGCACCCAGCCATAGTGCCTGGGTCCCTCCGCTGGAGTAGCCGGTAACCGCAACTCGGGAAGCATCTGCATGGGGTTGTTCGAGTAGAATGTCTAAGGCGCGTGTCAACGTGGTATGAAACGGCGCAATACCGTTTCGACCACATAGATCGAAGCATTCAATCCAAGCATCGTGCAAGTAACCATGAACCTCGCGTGAAGTACTCAGTTCACCGCCCGATCCAATCCACTCCACGACCATGCAAATCATGCCGCGTTTGACCAGATTGATCACACGAGTTTGGCGGAAATCGTTACTTAACACTCCTCCGTGACCCATGGTATTGAGAACTACTGGCGCCGGGCCTTGAAGGTCTACGGGTTCGTAGATGAGCGCCGGCCCCCAAAATCCTGGCCACATTTCGTAGCAGAGTTTGCGTATGCGATATCCATGCCCGGTTTCAATAATGCCTTGCCACTGAACGGCTGGACTTTGGCGAAAGATCGCTGGGTCGTGACCTTTCATGACGACTTCTTCGAGCACGCGATGTCGCAAGGCCTGTCCTTGCTGAGTCCAGTTTTGGGCGGTGGCAGGAACCTTCAGCGGAGGGAGTCGGCTCAACAGGAATTTGTCCAACTCACTCCGTGTTGTGTTGGGCGGTAGTCCCCAGGTACCTAGCAGACGGCGTAATTCAGCTTCGGTCTCCACTTCAGTATTGTTGAGGGCCGGTTGTTGTGCTCTACCTCTGAGGGCAGCCGCTGACAGAACCTCGTTTTTCTCATCCGGATAGAGTCTGAAATACGCGTCGTCTTGGTCACTGGAACGCTGTGCGCCAGCTGCCATTGGAGCAACTGGGTAAAACGCCAATCCGCCAATAAAAAGAAGCGTACTACCGAATAAGTTGAAAAAGTTCTTGAGAGAATTTGCGGTCATGTTCCATGCTCAAGATCAATCGTAATTCCCAGTACTTTATCGCACTATGTTCGTGGACTTCATGGCGCTTCGCAAGAGCGCGTTGGGCTAAATTACTTTAAGTTTTTGCATGGCTACAGCTCAGTGAATTTGCGGTGGTGTTGCTCCTCTAAGTGTTACTAAACAGGACTCACGAAGTGCATGGCTTTAGTGGGACTCAGATTTTAGCGATTCTTTGGTGAGCTTGAGGCAAGGTAGTGATTTTTGGCCTGAGCATTTCGTATTGTTGATGGTCTTCTTGTTCACGGAGACACTAAGACCGTCGGTATTAACGTTGCAAGCGCTAAACGCGTGACAAGTTTTGCAATTCCCGTGCAAGATGTATTGATGATGCTTGCCAATTTACTGCCGACCAACACAGAAGCCAAATCAACATTGGCGACTTCGGGATTTTCGCTGGCAGAGCAGAAGTGGCCTCGGGGCTTTCTTTTATGCGTCTCAGTTCAACTCGCCATCATTTTGGTTGGAATGGTGCTTTGGTTGTGGCTCCGGAGTTGCTTTGGTCTGCCTGCGGCATGGATCTCCACTCGTCTGATCGTACCTTGTGGTACAGCACGAAGAGACCGGTATCGAAAATCTTTGCGGTCGATCTGACCTTCTGTGATATTCCCTACCCGCGGAGAAAAATATTTAGTTTTCAGGAGTGATATGCTACAAATGCGAAACAAATGAAGCGGGACTGTGGTTTTGTGCTTTCGAGTAAGGGCCCTATTTGATTTTTCCAAAACGCATCCTGTTTTGGTGTCTCTACTAATCAGGCAGTTTGTTTCTAGTGCATTTCAATTGACGACAGGACCCGAGTCATTGTTATGAGTGAAACCCCGAATAAAACGGAGATCCCGGGCATTGATTTTTTTCGACGTTCGGAAGATCAGATCGCTTTGCCACAAGCCGTTCGGCGTCGACGGCGTTGGTGGCAGATGAGGCCCGCGTTGCTGCTTGCGGGGTTGGGAGCTATCGTTTTTTCTGGCATTTGGCTGACCAAGCAGGGATTGCATGGCTATGCTCAGAGTAAGTCGATCGAAGCAGTACGGCGGTTAGACGGCAACATTGCTTTTGATTATGAACTTCAGCGCAATCGAGAAGCCCCGGGTCCGCAATGGCTGCGCGCAGTAATCGGTGAGGAGTATTTTTCTAATGTGGAAGTCGTCGAATTACATGGCACGGCAGTAACCGATGAGGACTTGGGACAATTAGACGGCTTTCCTTATGCCAAGTTTTTGCACATTGAGGGCACGCAGATTACGAATAAGGGTTTACGAAAATTAAGTTCTATGCCTCAGTTGGTGTGGGTTTTTGCCAAAGATAGTAATGTGACTGCAGAAGGTGTCGCAGACCTCAAAGCGTCGGTACCTCAGGCTCAAATAAGATTTCGATAATTGAGCAAGCAAACGATACAGATGATGCTGTCAACGAATCTCTTTGGCTTCATCGCCCAGAGGGTTGTCGTCCAGAGGTTCATTGGTGGGGTTTCCTTGCCGAGACGATTCCAAGTAACTTGCCAACAGAATTTGTGCCGCAATCATGTCGAGGCGTTGCTTTTGCTTTCTTGACGACATTCCTGTGAATCTTAAATGCGACATTGCTTCTTTGGTTGTGTAACGTTCGTCGCAGAATCCGACCTGGACGCCAGTAACGCGTTGTAGCCAGTCAGCGAAATCACGTGCTTCACGTGATTTTTCGCTTTCTTCACCTGTGGTATGAATTGGAAGACCGACGACAAAGCCTACGATTTTTTCTTCGGACACTAAGCGGACAAATCGCTGTTCGTCCGCAGCCAAGTCCTGGCGGACGTAGTTTTCGAAGGGACTGGCGAGACATTGTGTAGGATCACAAATCGCGATACCGATACGCACCGTACCGAAATCAATTCCGGCAAGACGGCCGGTTGTGGGAAGTGTGTTTGTCATCGTTTGAGGAGCGAACTCCACTATCTTTTGATCGGTTGCCTTCTTGGTTCAGATACGAAATAGCCGTTTCGCAAGAATTGTAGAGTATGTGCCATTATTTTCGCATCTTCCATCATAAAAGAATGGAGAACTGGCAGGATCAGGAAGTCATGTGCTCCCGGAAGTTTGGTTTCTTCGACGGACACGATAAAATCGTTGTCACCTTGGAGGAGTGGATTGCGTCCGGATGCTTGCCCTCGACCTCCGGCGATGATTCCGAATTCGCAAGGAGGAATTGCCAGCCGTTTGTTCAACTCATCCCAGTCTTCTGCCAATTGTTGCGCGCTAATGCCCCAGACATATTTAAAGATCGAATAGTCCTTGAATCGTTTGGCAATTTGGGAGCCTTGGTTAGGCGGTCCCAGCATGACCATGCGGGATACTTTGGGATGCTTACGATCCTTCCACTTGCCATCCTGACAGTCTCGCAGATAACGTCGAATGACAAGGTTTCCCATACTGTGGGCGACGAAATGAATTTGGGAGACCCCTTCCAGTCGATTAATGAGTGTTCCCAACGATTGCGCATGCTGGTCGATCGTTTCCTGAGAACTTGCGTAGGAAATATTGATTACCTCGAATTGACCCGTCGCTTTGAGAAAAGTAGCCAACGGCTTCATTGAATTACGAGAACGTACCAGTCCATGTAGCAATAGAACAACGGTGCGATTGCGTTCAGGTTCCACCAGGTTTGCTTTGATTGTTTGCAATGCATCTCGGCATGTTTCAAATGTTCCATGGGTTAGCCGCGAATTGTTGTCATCGAGCAAGCGGTAACTACTAGTAAGGACGTTTCGTTGAATCCGCCATCCGGCATAATGAGTTTCGTCTGTCCAAAATTGCTTACTACCAAGTGTTACACGTGAAAGCTTTGATAAGCTAAAGGACTTATTGGCTTCATCTTCGCCGGGAGGGGGATCGGCAAACCCACCAGCGGATATGCCCACAATCAAAAACAAACAGGTAATGCCAGAGAAGTAACGCATAGGTGAGTGTCGAATTTAAGGAGGAATCGTTTCTTGGTAAAAATGAAGGGGAGAGCTCAACAGAAAAGCACTGTCAGTCTGCATTCCTGCCGGCGTTGATCTTGTCATTGACCTTGACTCTGCTCGAGAGTCGTTCACCGTTCTAGGGCTATGTTTGTTTTTTCCGGGCTATGTGATTGTTTGTGAGGTATTGAGGGAGCGGAGTATCGCATTCTTCTGGTGACTATTTTCGCTGTTCAGCGCGGTTTCAACGTGGCAGTCGACGTCTGTTTTAATGCATGCGCTGGAGTGCCTCTCCGATTTCAAATGGCAGGTAATGCAGAGTCCAGCTCATTCAGGATCCAAGTTTCTGGTAATAGCAGACGGCTGATAAAAATACATTGTGCGGGTTCCTCTGCGGGCCCCTGAGGACGAAACTAAAGTGAACGACAAGTCACCGCGGAGCAGCACTGAATTCTGTCCCATACGAAGAGATGAGCGAGTTCAGGAGTCGCTGGTCTGCAGGCGAGCGTGGTTTGAACACGCCACCTGGATGCGCTACGGTAAAGTCCTATCGCATCAGTGACAAGACTAGCGAGAATTTACCCGCATCGTGAAGACCATTTAGTGACTCGGCCCAAAACCTTCTGCGACTATTGCTGACAGCCGAGGTGCTAGCAGCTTAATTGTCGTTTTGTCCCGGTTTAAAAACTGGTACAGTCGTTGCTCATGCCGTGAACGCACCGACGGACAATGATCCTTGCTGGAGTTCAGGTAGTGTCATGGGAATTGTCCCTGCGTTGAGCTTAGTTCGGTGTGAACCGATAACAAACCGCTGGAATGACCCCCAAATTCCGCTGTTCGCAAAGACTAGTTTCTGAGTCGGTCGGCAAATGTTGCGACGTATTACTAGATATCTTGGATTCGATCTTTTTGCCGTCTTTTTTCTTACTGTTACGACGCTGACCATGCTGATCATGTTAGCGTTCGTAGGGCAAGAAGCTGTCCGCCATAATCTCGGCATTGGCCCCATTGTGCGGATTTTGCCCTTTGTTTTTCCGATGGCGTTGCAGTTTGCATTACCAGGAACCATTTTACTCACGGTTTGTATTGTTTATGGCCGCATGTCGGCGGCGAATGAAATTGTTGCGTTGAAATCCGCCGGAGTTTCACCGATGGCGGTTCTGCGACCTGCTTATGTGACGGCAATCCTCATTAGTGGCGTTGCAGTTTGCCTCAATGATGTTGCGGTTTCCTGGGGGGAACTCGGCGTGCGCCGAGTGGTTTTGCAATCGATTGAAGAAATTGCTTACGGCATGCTGCGGACGCACCTTTCATTTCAGAGGAATGATTTTGAAATTTCAGTCCGGCGAGTTGATGGGAAGATCTTGATTGAACCGTCGGTTGAATTTTATGGTAACGATGCTAGCCGGAGCATTACTGTCAATGCGGACACTGCAGAACTCGGCTTTGACCCGGAGAAAAATACGCTTTGGTTTCAAATGGTGAATGTTCTGGGCGAGTCGGACGATGACATCGAGTTTCATTATCCGGGAAAATATTTGCACTCCGTGCCGCTTGATCCCCAGTCGGATGGACGGTTTATTTCGCCTTCCAATTTGGCCATCCGACAGATCCCTGCAGAACTTGTTAAAACAGAGGACTTTTTGTTAGAGACGAAACGGCAATTAGCGGGAGAGACAGCCCTGCATTTGTTAACGGGTGAGTTTGATAGGTTGACTTGGGATTCTTGGAGGCGTCGCGTCAGTTCACTGCAGAGTGCACAGGGTAGATTGCATCGGCTTGAAACCGAACCATGGCGACGGTGTGCAAACGGATTTAGCTGTTTCTTTTTTGTTTTGGTTGGAGCTCCGCTCGCAATCCGTTTACGCACGGCTGATTTTTGGGTCACTTTTGGGCTCTGTTTTCTGCCGACTCTGATTGTTTATTACCCCTTGCTTGTGTACGGCACAAGCGCAGCAAAAAGTGGTGATTTACCACCCTATTGTGTTTGGATTGGAAATTGCGTGCTCGCAATAGTGGGTTGGTGGCTATACCGCGGCGTTAAACGGTATTAGGGATCTGATTATGAGAGCGATCTTTTTGAAAGACGCTAGCACGTTCCCAGACGAAGTTTCGCCTTGTCGCTTGTTGAATTCTGCTGCTACACTCTGCTCCACGATTTTCGAGGTGCCAAGAGGGTGCGGCGAATCTTACGTACGGGACAATTTTTCGAAGCGGTTGCCATGCGACAAGGAGGTCGCCGGTGCTGTCTCGTTGGCCAATTCGGAACAAATTGCTTTTCGGCATTACGATGCTGCTGCTGATCGTTGCTATCCTCTCTTTCAGCGGCTTTCGAGGTGCCTATTCTTACCGTGCGCTCGCACGTAGCATTAGTCGCCGTTCCGCAGAACTGCCCCTGGCCGCCGATTTAACAAGTCGAGTCAGTGATTTGGGACTCGCTTTTCAAGATCCTACCGAGTCCAAAGGATTTCCCCAATCAGCGACTTTCACAGCAGATAGCATTCGTAGCGAATTTCGCAATGCGTGGCTGTTGGTGAATGAATCCTTACGGCGTTATCGGGAACAATTAAGTCTGACCGATCCCGAAGACCCGAATATTGGGGACCGAGGTTTAGAATGGCAGACGGTGTGGAAAATTGAGGGTTCTTTGCATCGTCTGGAGGAATTAACTCCTGGAGAGGATTGGGTTCAAGAGCAGATACCGGTGCAGGAAGTTCGCGACGAATTGTCGACTTTGATCATGCTAAGTAGTGAACTACCGAGTCACTTACAAACAAAAATGTATACCTTGTCTGACGATGTTCGCGCGCGTTACCGAACGTGGATCGTTCTAACCTGGCTGACGAGCATTTCTGCTTTTCTTTTGTTAGTTGCTTCGGTATGGCTTTTCTACGTGTGGTTATTTCGGCCTTTGCGAGTATTGATTCATGGATCGCGATATGTTGCAAACGGTGATTTCTCACATCGTGTACGGCTCGATTCAGAAGATGAAGTTGCAGAGCTTGCCGGAGCTATGAACGACATGACTGCGCGTTTTCAGGAAATCCGGGACGATTTAGATCAGCAAGTAAAGCAACGCACCCGTGAAGTCGTTCGCAGTGAGCAGTTGGCGAGTGTTGGTTTTTTGGCGGCGGGTGTGGCCCATGAAATCAACAACCCATTGGCTTCCGTTGCCTGGTGTGCTGAGGCGTTAGAGTCGCGATTGGAAGAAATGACGCCCACAGGTTTTTCGCGTGTTGCTTCCGAGGAGTCGGAGGAGAATTTTTCGGTTATGCAAAACTATCTAAGGAAAATTCAAGACGAAGCATTTCGTTGCAAGGGTATCACCGAGCGGTTGCTGGACTATTCACGCATGGGTGACGTCGAAAAGCACCCCACCGATCTGCGCGGCCTTGTCCAAGGTGTCATGGAGATGGTGCAACATTTGGGCAAGTATCGCAACAAAAAGATCGAGTTGGATGCACCTCGATCCGTGATCGTGCCAGTTAATTCCCAAGAGATCAAACAAGTCGTACTCAACCTGATTACCAACGCACTGGACTGTCTCGATTCCGGTGGGACTGTGTCCATCCGACTGGCGGTGACACATCGACGGGCTGAACTGACGTTTCTTGATAACGGTTGTGGGATGAGCGAAGAAACTCTGGAACACCTGTTCGAACCCTTTTTCACCAATCGTCCTGACGGTCAGGGAACGGGGCTCGGTTTGTCAATTACCTATCGTATTGTTTCTGAACATGGCGGCACCATTCAACCTTTTAGCGACGGCCCCGGCCATGGTTCGCGATTTCTTGTCACTTTGCCTCTAGTTGATGTCTCAAAAAAATATGAAGACCAAAACCAAGCCGCCTAGCGGCCTCAAAATATTGTTTGCTGATGACGAGCCGACGCTGCAGGAATTAATGCACTTGGAATTGCCACGTATGGGGCATCAAGTGACCGTCTGTCCGGATGGTTTGACAGCTGCGGCGGCACTGGAAAGAAATAGGTATGATTGCATTCTGGTTGATCTCGATATGCCGGGGTTGAACGGCATCGAAGTAATCATGCGTGCGAAAGAATTATCACCTGCAACGGACGCGATTGTACTAACGGGCAAATCATCTCTCGACTCCGCAGTTGCGGCGCTGCGGCAAGGCGCTTTTGAGTATCTTACGAAACCGTGCAAACTCGTTGAACTTCAATCGTTGTTAAAACGCGTCGCGGAAAAACGGGAACTGACAAACAAATACCGAGCCCTGCGACGCCAACTCGATCGAGTGGAAGGCGATCCAAAATTGATTGGTGAGAGTAGCGGCATGCAACAGGTCCGTCGTTTGATTGAAAGAGTCGCACCAACGACGTCGACTATTCTGATTCGCGGTGAAACGGGTTCTGGCAAAGAGTTGGTGGCCCGGGCAATTCACGATCAAAGCCTACGTGCCGAGATGCCGTTCGTAGCGATCAATTGCGGAGCATTGCCCGAAAATTTGATCGAAAGCGAGTTGTTTGGGCATCGGAAAGGCGCGTTTACTGGTGCGGAGGAACAACGCGTGGGGCTTTTTGAGGTTGCCCATGGGGGAACAATATTTCTTGACGAAATTGGTGAGTTACCCAGAGCGATGCAGGCTAAGTTGTTGCGCGTTTTAGAAAGCGGTGAAATCCGTCGAGTTGGTGACAACGATTCGTTTACGGTTGATGTCCGCGTTGTCTGTGCGACACATCGTGATCTCGAAGCGATGGTTGCTGAGAATGAGTTTCGAGAAGATTTAATGTTTCGTGTGAATACGTTCGAGATTTATTTGCCGTCTTTACGTGAACGAGTCGATGATATCCCACGACTGGCAGAACATTTGTTTCGTCGCTTGCGTCCGGATGCTTTGCCAGCTGCGAAACTATTTTCCCCGACGGCTCTGTCCGCCTTGCAGTCGCACAAATGGCCAGGCAATGTTCGTGAACTAGCCAACGTGGTTGAACACGCATCCATTCTGTGCGACGAATTACCTGTTTCTGACGAACATTTGCCACGGCATTTCTCTTCGCGGCAATTGCACCCTCAAGTTAAGTCGATCGGACCAATGACGCTGCGCGAGCTCGAGATGCAAGCGATTTATGAGTCGCTCGAGCGTAATGACAGTAACAAGCCATCCGTTGCTGAAGAGCTTGGGATCAGTCTCAAGACGCTTTACAACAAGTTGAATCAGTCGGCGGACTTGCAAAAGTCTGCCTGAAGCTTCAGCCTAAATTTCGTACAACTCCTGTCAGGACACCTAGTACAGCAGCCTCGTTAACGTAGATAGGTTGCATTGTGGAGTTTGCTGGTTGAAGGCGAATACGATTTTTTTCTGGAAACCAGAATTTTAAAGTGGCTTCACCTGCCTCCGTCTGAGCAACGACAATATCGCCGGCCTGAGCATTTTGTTGTCGATTAATCACCACATAGTCGCCATCGGCAATCTGAGCTTCGATCATCGAGTCGCCGCTAACGCGTAGTACGAAAGTATCGGGCTTCGAAAAGAGGTCACCAAAATCGATCTGATCCGATTGCTCAAACGCTAAATTAGTCATTCCTGCGGCGACGGTGCCAACGTAAGGCAAGCCTTTTTCGTCTTCGGTCCATGGCTGTGTCAATTCAATGGCTCGCGACTTGTTCGGACTTCGACGAATCAGCCCTTTTTTTTCTAACGCTTTTAAGTGGCACATCACACCATTGGGGGAACTAATTTCAAAGTGTGCACCAATCTCTCGCACTGTAGGTCCATAGCCACGATTTGTGATTTTGTCCCGTATTAAGTCGTATACGTCGCGTTGTCTTTTTGTTAGGCGGTCGAGACTCGACATGTTCACGGTTCTCTTTTAAGGGTGCATAGGGGCGTCGAGCAACTGGAAACGCCGGCCTGTGTGAGACGCGGACGCTGTGCGTGGCGAATAACGTGGCGAATAACCGAGGACACAGTGTGACACGAGGACACAGTCTCTAGCAGCTGCTTTAGCTTGACTATTGAACCATATACAATTGTACAGCATTAATAGCGTTTGTACACTACGGAAAAGATGCAGGCCACGGATCAAGGGATCCCCATCATTTGAAAGGCTGCAAATAATGTTCGGCCTGCGTTGCGCTGGTAACGGCAGGTCAGCTGCAGAGTAATGGCTGTCGTGTACCGTTGTGTGAACTGCGACGCTCATCTGCTCGAAAGCTACGGCTTGATTTGTGCTAGGCAAGATGCCCACTGAGTAGTAGAAATTTGTCGTTTTAGATGGGAAGGCCGTTCCAGCGCACGAACGCCTCCATAGCGTAATACTCAGGCAAGCCTAGTTGGTTGTATTTGTCGGCCGTACCTTTGTTGCGATCTTCAGCGCGTTCCCAGAACTCGCGCGGATCAGTGCCGGGAAAGAGAGCTTCGTCTTTTTGGCTCTCATGCATGAAAATGGCTTTTTTCTTCCGTTCTAGATCACTTGGACTTAACGGTACAGCAATTTCAATTTCATGTAGGGCATACTCTTGCCAGGCGCCACGGTAAAGCAGTACCTCCGGTCGAGAACCCGTGTCGCGTTCGATTTCTTGCAAGGCTCGGAAGATTGCCTCAGCGCACATGCGATGCGTGCCGTGCGGGTCCGATAGATCGCCGGCGACGTAAACCTGTTGCGGATTAACTTGTTCAATTAACTCGCGCACAATCCGGATGTCCTCGACTCCTATAGGATGCTTGGCGATGGTTCCGGTTCGATAGAACGGCAAATCTAAGAAATGCAGGTTTTCTTCACAACAACCGACTTTGACAGCCGCTGCTTTCGCTTCGCTCCAGCGAATCAGTCCCTTGATCTTCAGGACGGCGTTGGTGTCCATTTGCCCAGTGGTTTTGTGGTCCAGGGAGTCAGCAACAGATGCTTCGACTGCATTTGACCGCTCCTCATCAATTCCGAACAAGCGGTTGTATTCTGTTACTAAATCGGCGATTCGCAATGCGTCATGATCAAAGACTGCGATATTCCCACTGGTCATATAAGCCACGTGTGCTTCGTGGCCGTCTTCGCACAATCGTATCAGTGTGCCACCCATGCTGATGACATCATCGTCCGGGTGTGGACTGAAGCAGAGCGTCTTTTTCGGTTCTTTTCCCCCAGGATGGTATTCAATGGTTTCCATCATCCAGCGAAATACCCGGTGCGCAAAGCGAGATGCTGGTCCTTCATGACGCACGAGGCGGTGGAGGTTGTGATTTCGGAAATCGTCATCGTCGAGTTTAAGCAAGGCCTTTCCAGTTTGTTCCGACAGCCATAAAACGGCGCGTTTAATCAATTCTGTGTTCCATTGAATGTCGGAAGTGACCCAGGGGGTTGAGCATCCTGTTAAGTCGCTTGCGGCAGCTCCATCCAGAAGAATCATTGCGTCATCGTGTTCCTGCAGGAGACTTGCGGGAACACGATTAGTCACGGGGCCTTCTGCCGTTTCGCAAACAATCCGCGCTTTGTGCTCTCCGAATGCGAGCAGTAGAATTTTCCGAGCTTCGAGAATCGTCCCGACGCCCATTGTGATCGCTTGTGTCGGGACGTTTTCTTCACCAAAGAAATCGCTCGCCGCAGCACGACGGGTGATTGGATCAAGCATGCAGAGACGTGTTCGGCTATGGGGAATACTAAATGGTTCGTTGAACCCGATATGGCCGTTGCCACCAATTCCCAACAAGGCGACATCAATTCCTCCAGCAGATTTAATTTCACTTTCGTAATCGCGGCAATGGTCATCAACACGGTCCGAGGAAATCATTCCGTCGGGGACGAAAATGTTGTCTTTAGATATGTTGATGTGGTTGAAAAAGTGTTCGTGCATCCAGCGGAAATAACTTTGTAGTGTGTTGCGATCGACTGCATAGTATTCATCCAGGTTAAACGATTTGACTTGCGAAAAGTCAAGTTGTTCCTCCTGGTGCATGCGGATTAGTTCGCGATAAACACCAACCGGCGTAGAGCCTGTGGGTAACGCCAGGACCGCGTACTCCCCTATCGTATTCTGCTCTCGAATCGTACTCGCAATGATCTGTGCCACATGGCTGGAAAGATCCGTACTGTTGTCGAAGACATGGCAAGGCATTCGTGTGCCCGGAGGTTGCCATGCCGAGTGAGATGTTTCGTTGATCATGATTCGTAAGCTGGTGTGCGTGCGGTGCAGGGCTTTAAACAGTGCATTCGCTGTATTATTGCAAATAGCTTGCTATGCCGCGACGGTGTGATGGTGAAATCTTGAGGACGGTACCGGATTGCGCTGGTCACCTGACTCTGATGGTTTGGCAGGGTGGATGGTTGACACCATGAGCGAGTCACGGGAGACTTTCCCACGCCTTCAAATCCAGGTTTGTATTTTTGAGTGAAGCTCATGGAAGTTATTGTTAAAGAATCGTACGCTGAGGTGAGCCAAGCCGCAGCAGATGAAGTAGCGCGTGTGATCGCAGAGAAACCGTCGGCAGTACTTGGGCTGGCGACCGGTTCCACACCGTTAGGGCTGTATGCTGAATTAATTCGCAGGTACGAGCAAAAGGAACTTGATTTTTCCTCAGTTACTACCTTCAACCTCGATGAATATGTGGGACTGCCCGCAGCGCATCCCCAAAGTTACCATTTCTTTATGCGACAGAATCTTTTCGATCACATCAATGTCGCACCAGAAAATATTCATCTGCCTGCTGGAATCCCCAACGACTGCCGAGCCTTTTGTCGTGAGTATGAGCAAAAAATTGCTGCCTCCGGAGGCATTGATCTACAAATCTTGGGTATTGGCAGTGACGGTCATATTGCGTTCAATGAGCCGGGTAGTTCTTTAGCGTCTCGGACTCGTGTCAAGACACTGGCACGTTCGACGATTGAAGATAACTCGCGTTTTTTTGATCGACCGGAGCAAGTGCCGGAGTTCGCGATTACGATGGGTGTGGGGACGATTCTCGAGGCACGAAAGGTCATCTTGCTGGCGACAGGTGAACAGAAAGCTGGGCCAATTGCTCAGGCCATTGAGGGACCGATCACGAGCATGTGTAGCGCCAGTGCGTTACAGATGCACGAACATGTGTTGATGATTGTGGATCGAGCGGCGGCCAGTCAACTTGAGCAGGTCGCTTATTACGAGTGGGTGCAACAGAAGCGATCCCATGCACCGTCTACAGCTTGATGCTGAGCAGGATTGTTTTTGCTGTCTCGGTGCTTACTTCGGCTGAGAATTATTGTAAGAAATCGCGATCAGGCTGTTGATTCAGTGAAAGACAGAGGGGTTTCTGGACTGCAGGGTGTGACTTAGGCAAAGTCACTTGGGAGGAATTTCTATCGCCCGTCAGATTGCTTGATGGTTCGCAGATTGTCTCGTGATCTGGATTGTCGCTGCCGTTTGTGGAACCGGGACGCTGCTTGCCGTCATTTCGCTAGGTCACTGTGGCCGTAGTGTAAAGGAATGGACTTGCCCTATGGTCATTGCAGAGGAAAGTGGGAGGTAAGCCTGCCCTCTTGTTAGAAATCGCCATGCTGTGCTGCGCCCGGTGATTTGTAGGATATGGAGGGCTCTCGGACGTGTGGTATGTAGTCCTGGACAGGCGGCATTGATGCGAAAGCCTCTGTTTTGCTGGTGATGAACATAAGTTTGAGGTTCGATTTAGGCTCCGCCGGAGAGATCGAATAGGTTGTCGCGATGGATAACTTCTTCGTACGGCAGATGCCCTAAGATATTTGCGATTTCGTTAGAACGAAGGCCTTTAATTTGTCGGATTTCCTGATTGTCATAATTCGTCAGGCCACGCGCGATTTCCGTATCATCTCTATCGAATAGTGAAACCACGTCTCCCTTTTTGAACTCTCCTTCGGTGCGAACAATGCCAATCGCTAGCAGGCTGCTGCCTTGACCGAGAATCGCATCGCGTGCGCCATCGTCAAGTGTAATGCGGCCCCGTGGCAGAGCAGAAAATCCTAACCAACGTTTTCGTGAACTAACCGACTTTCCCTGAGCGACAACCAAGGTGCCAATCACAGCACCGTCGAGGATTTGTTCAAGAACGCCAGGTTCGCGACCACTGGCGATAACCACATTTTCTCCAGCAGTCGTGACAATTCTGGCAGCCTCCAATTTGCTTGCCATGCCTCCTTTACTGACACCGTTTTGTTCGTCACGGACATAAGTCTGAATCGTTGTATCTAACTTAGTGACTGTCGAAATCAACCTAGTCCCTCCGTCTTGAGGGTGTCCGTCATAGACACCATCCACGTCTGAAAGGATTACCAATAATTCGGCCCCCAGGAGATTGGCAACCATGGCCGCCAGACGATCGTTGTCACCGAAGGTCGTCATTAATTCGTCGACGGCCACAGTGTCGTTCTCATTAATAACGGGAATTGCTCCAAAATTCAGCAATCGAAGTAACGTATGGCGTACATTCAGATAACGTGCGCGATCGTCGAGGTCGTCGGTGGTCAATAAAACCTGAGCGGCGTGTCGACCATGCTTTTTGAAGGTGCGGTCATAAGCTTCGACAAGATTTGTCTGCCCAATTGCAGCCACTGCTTGTAGTACAGCGAGATCCGTTGGCCTTTTAGCTAGTCCTAACCGGCTCATTCCTGCGCCGACGGCTCCGGAACTCACCAACACGACGCGCCGACCCAATTCGCTCACACGGCTTAATTCGCCGGCTAATTCGTGGATTCGAGTTTCATTCAGCGTTCCATCCTGGCAGGAAAGGACGCGCGTACCCACTTTCACCACGATTGTTTTCGCCGTAGTCGCAATTTCCTGTCGTAAAAGATCGGCCATCGTTCTCGGATTGCGCTGCGTTGAGGTGCTGTCGGGGATACATTAGCGTGGCCCCGAGAGGCAATACGCCTGTGTTTGAAATTAGCCGCTGAATCTGTAAATCACAACACGGTCGCTTGAGAAAAGTAGGGTCCACTTCTAGAATAACTAGAAATGTGCTGCTGTGGCCTCTAGGTCACTTGTTAGAAACGGTCGGTTTTTCGGCAACCAAGTTCCGAAGTCTTTTAGCGTTTAATTTTTCTTTTCGCTTTCTTGCAACAGGGGGGGCGACACGATGTCGCCTTTGCTTCGATGAGTCAGCTCAATCATGAATGTGGTATTGCTGCGGTTTACCATTTACCAAGTGAGAATGAGAGCCCACTTTGTGGAGGATTGGGGGCAGAGCAGGCGTCGCGACTGTTACCGAGGATGTTGCAAGATATTCAAAATCGAGGCCAGTTGGCAGCAGGCATTACATCGTTCAATCAGAGTCGCGATCAATTGATTGATACGCATAAGGATATTGGATCTGTTTCCGAGGTATTTCGGCTTTCACATCGGCAAAAATGTGAAGCGTTGATGCGGGAATATTCTGGGGCTGCTGCAATCGGGCATGTGCGTTATGCAACCTGCGGGCGCGATGACCGCAGTTACGCGCAACCCTTTGAACGCCATCATTTGCAGAAACACAAATGGTTCAGTTTTGGCTTTAATGGCCAATTAGCCAATTACCAACAATTACGAGATAAGTTGTTGAGCGATGATGATCACCATCTTGCACGAGAAACCGATACAGAAATTATTATGCACGAGATCAGCCGTGAACTTTCGGGTGATCGGCGCCCGCCGTTGGTAGAGATGATGCGGTCGATCAGTGAGAGGTTCGATGGAGCCTATAGCATTGTTTTTTTGAACGCGCTTGGTGATATGCTTGTAGCGCGTGATCCCTTGGGAATAAAACCGGTTTGCTATGCCAAAGAAGGACCGTTATTCGCAGCAGCAAGTGAAAGCGTTGCTTTGTTGAATCTAGGATTTCAACCGGAGAATATCAAATCACTTCCGCCTGGTAGCGCTATTACCATTGAAAATGGTAAGTTTGATATTCAGCAGTATGCCCCCATCCAGCGGCGTGCACACTGCTTTTTTGAATGGATTTACTTTGCGAATGTTGCCAGTACTCTCGATAGTCGTAGTGTCTACTTGTCTCGGACTGCACTGGGCGTGGAATTGGCAAAGCTCGAAGTTGCTGAGGGAACCGTTCCCTTAGACGAGAATACCATTGTTGTGCCTGTGCCTGATACAAGCAAAGCGGCAGCCGACTCGATGGCTTTTGAACTTGGTATTCCATCTCGCGAGGGGTTGATCCGAAACCGATATAGTGGTCGCACATTTATCGAGGGCGGCGCACAACGCCGGCAAAGAGCAGAAGTCAAATACACGCCGTTGCCTGAAGTGTTGGATGGAAAACGCATTTTTCTGGTCGAAGATTCCATTGTTCGCTCCACAACGATGAAGGCGCTTCTACATCGGATTCGAGGCCTTGGTGGGGCGAAAGAAATCCATGTCCGGGTGGCCTGTCCACCGATTGTAGCGCCGTGTTTTTATGGCATTGATATGTCCACGGAGCGAGAGTTATTTGCACCTAAATTCTTAAAAGGTGGTGCACTAACGCAGCAAGTGCAAACGGAAATGGCCGAGGCGTTAGGGTGTGATTCGTTGCGTTACCTGCCGGTGGAGTCCATTTCACGTGCGGTGGGATTTCCGGAAAAAGATTTATGCCAAGCTTGCATTACCGGCAATTATCCGACCGAAGTAGGCCAGCGTCTCTATCAGATTGCTTGTGAAGAAAGCAAAACAGCAACGGAAGCGGAGTTGCGCACGTATGAACGCCATCCAGCGTTCACGTCGGCTGAATGAATTCTGAGCGATAAACAACTCGATCGTTCAGGCGCATGCGACGTTCAAAGTGAGTAAGGGCATCTAGTTCGTTGGTGCCGGTCAATTCGGGAACTGCTTGCGGTCCTGTGAGTTTTGAAGACGCGGCAATTAATTCGACTGTGGAGTCGAAATATTCTTTGACATCCGTGCGAAAATGTAACCGGCCAGTCGATACCAGAATTCGCTCAATGTCTTTTATGAATGCAGCATTCATGATCCGTCGTTTGCGGTGACGTTCTTTCCACCAGGGGTCTGGAAAATAGATATGAATGCCAGTTACGGTGTGATCGGCGATAAAATCACGAACAAATCTCCAAGCATCGCCCTGGAACATCACTGCATTACTCGAATTGGTCTTCGCCAACCGCGCCGCAGCAAAACGCGCATATTTTTTGGCAATTTCGACGCCAATGAAGTTGTGTTCAGGTCTTGTGGTCGAGACATTTTCCAAGAAAAGTCCTTTACCACAACCAACTTCGATTTCTAACGGTGCATCACGTTCGAATAACGATTGTGGATCGAAGGACTCCTCTAGTTCCTCGACGGCAAACAAATGACGTGTAAGATCGAGGTTGGGATCAATCTTACGAAGCGCTCGACGCCCCATAACTAACCTTGCTCTTCGGCCTTGGAAAGCCGGTTCACTGGGATGGCAATGCCTTTAATGATTCCTTCAACGACCATGGAATCTCCAACGACGCCCTGAAAGCGACTGATAATCATCCGCTTTGGTCGCAGTTTTTCCAGCTTACTAATCAAAATTAGGCGTTGTCCTGGAAGAACCGCGTCGCGAAATCTGACTTCTTCGAGTCCCCCGAAACCGATCATTTCAACGCCCAACAGATTCTGATGCTGAGCAAAAAAACAACAAAGTTGTGCGGCTGCTTCCACCATCACAACACCGGGCATTAAGGGCATACCCGGCATGTGCCCGCGCACCCAGAACTCGTCGTCTGAAATATCTTTGTAACCGACGCAGCACATGTTTTCGAGATCTTCGAAAACGACTGCCGTCAACTGCTCCATCTCATGTCGCTGTGGATTCACGCGCCGAATATACTCGATATCAGCTAAGACGTTATCGAAGTCGACTTTCGACAAATCGACAATCAATTCCTTGGTCGACACGAACGTTTTCCTTTTGGAGTTAACAACGACCGGTATGACAAAACCGCCGTGCTCAAAGGAGATTTCTTAAGTACGCAACGCCTTGCGTTTTGCCTTACGGGCACGATTGTTTGCGGGACGCCGGCCGTGGTTCGCTTTTTTAAGTTTGCGTCGTGGTTTGGCCATGATTCAGGTCCTTGGTATCAGAATCCTCTTGCATTCGAATCACGCAAACTAGCATCAAATCAAACATGTGGAAAGGGTCAATCGAGAAATCCCAGCAGTGGAACAGGGCGAGCATCCCAGATTTCCGTTCTGTCGCCATTTTTGCTGGTCGAATAAGACGGTGGGAATGTCAGATAAGACATGACTAGGAGCGGTAGAGGGGGGACGGTCGGTGCCATCTCCAAAGGACGTAACCCAAGGCAGCAGAAAGAGTTGAGACTCCAGCTAAACTTCCATAGGTGAGCCACTCGGTCTTCGCAAAGGCGGCAAAGGCAGCACCAAAACTGCCCATTCCAAAACCCATCACAAAATTGACGCCATAGCAGAGGCTCCGGCGCGAGGCTGGGGTGTATTTGGCAACCAAGCTGTTGTAGAGAGGTTGATTCATGAAATGCACTAAGGCAAAGGCTCCGGCGGCGAGAACTCGCCACCACGAACCGGCGAACGCCAGCCAGAGCAGGAGCGGCACACTTGCCAGCATCACACTGCTGAGTTGACGTTCAAGGACCGAGGAGCGGCCAAATCGTCCGGCCAGATATTGCCCAAGACATCCGATGGCGAGCACGCCTGCAGCGAGCACTTTGCCATAATGGGGATCGCTCGCATTTCCCAACCTTATTTCCACTACACTTAGGTACCTCGGCAGAAAACTCATCATGGCGGCGTAAACCAGCCCTTGCAACATGGCGATGATCAGCAGAACCACGAAGGAAGGCCAGCAAGTTTCTTCATTGTCTTCAGGCAGATCTTTGGTCTGGCTTGTGGCGGTGGTTGTCCTCTGAGCGATACGTTTGTCTTTGATCGCTAACCAGAAGAATACGGCTCCGAAGACCGCCGCCGGAAGAGCCAGGATCCAGTAATAGTTTCGCCAGTTAAATCCTGTGGATACGATTGCCCAAGCGATAAACGGGGCAGATGCGATTCCCAATGATCCTAAGATGCCGTGGAGTCCCAGGGCTTGTGTGCGATTGGCTGCGGAAGTTTCATGGGAAATTAAAGCCAATCCTGCGGGGTGATAAATACTCGCAAAGCTTCCCATGAGAATCATTGTGCCAAACAGTGACGGCACTGAAGATGACATTGCAATTGAGCCACAAGTGATGCTGCAGCCGAGCAAATATATCGCCAGCATGGATTTGCCGCCAATGCGATCGACAAGCCATCCTGCCAACAAAGCGCCGAAACCCCACATGAGACGCCAGCTATTCGAGAGCAAGCCGGTAAACTCCTTGCCTGCAGACGGATCGTTAGGATGGAATTCTAGGGCAATTTCTTGCTCGACACTGGGCAACGACAACTCGTAGATGTGAACGAGTGCGTGTGCACAGGAGATTAGCAAAATCAAGCGAAAGGCAGCACTGCTTAACATGCGTTTGAAGTCTCAGACAGTTTGACAAGCAAAGCATGTGCTGCACCACTATCGATGGCAGTTTCCGCGAGTTTCGTGCAATGCTCTAGGGAGGTGTGTTGGTCAGCGGTCCAGATTGCGGCTGCGGCGTTAATCACAGTGATGTTGCGAGGAGGACCAGTCTCGCCTTGTAAGACCCGTTGAATCATAGCAGCGCTCTGACTTGGATCACCGGCGAGTAAGCTGGACTTGTCGCTGGCCTCGACACCAAAGTCCTCTGGGGACCACTGCAGGGATTCTGAAGAATTTGGTGACACGAGGATGACATCTGTTGAACCATCAATCGTCACTTCGTCGAGTCCATCCTGTCCACGAACAACAAGTGCGCGCTGCGTTCCCAGTTTTCTGAGTGAGGTAGCAAGTAATTCACAGACTGCCTGCTTTCCTACACCAAGTAGTTGATAAGGAGCCGATGCCGGATTCGACAAGGGACCCAATAAGTTAAAAATAGTAGGAAAGCCGAGTTGCCGACGCACGCCAGCTACGTGTCTCATCGCCGGATGAAGTTGAGGGGCAAAACAGAAGCAGATCCCTAGTTCGTCCAGGCATTTTTCAACGATTGTGACGGGAGCTTCGACGTTGACTCCTAAGGCTGTCAGTACGTCTGCTGAACCCGATTTACTCGTAATTCGACGGTTTCCATGTTTGGCAACAGAAACGCCACTGGCCGCAGCAACGATGGCTGCAGCCGTACTGATGTTAAACGTTCCTGATCCGTCGCCCCCGGTGCCACACGTATCGACTAGGTTTGCGCGGCTGGAGCGAATGGGCGTCATATGACGTCGCATAGCGGTTGCTGCTCCGGCGATTTCATCGGTTGTTTCGCCCTTGGAATGTAATGCCGTCAGAAATAAGCCAATTTCTTCATCGGAACTATTTCCTTGCATAATTTCATCGATTGCGTCAGCCATGTCTTCGACGGAAAGGTCATCACCTCCCGACACGCGGCCCAGGACGTCTTGTAACATCAAAGTAATCCTTTGCTGAGAAACAGGTCTGTGCGATTTCTGGAGATATCTTTATTGAGCGCTGCAGTCTGCCCAAGCAACCGATAGCCTGGATGCTGTGGTGATTCGTGGCACGCTGGAGCCTCTCCGAGGCGTGAGCATGACCTGAGGTGACCACAGCCTCACAAATTCTACTGTTGGTTTGAATTTTACGCCAATAAGCAATAGGTCTCTTTGCGGGCCGTTAGCCAAGAGAAGGTCGAATTGTGTTTCCGCCGATCTACCACCATGTGGAGGTCGCCTCAAAGGACCACTGTGGGGAGGCACGCGACTTACCTTGCTGTTTCGAGTCTTCGACTCTAAAATTAGCCCCATGACACGGAAGGTCATAATTGATTGCGATCCGGGAATTGATGACGCAGTAGCGTTGTGTTTGGCGTTGTTTGATCCGCGACTTGAGGTTGTGGCGATTACCGCAACCCCAGGGAACGTTTCCGCAGAGCAGGCTAGCCGTAATGTGCAGGCCATTGTCGAACAACTCGACCCTCCTAGGTATCCTCGTATTGGTGCTGCAGTTCCACCGGACTTTGCGCCGGATCTAGATGCTTGTCAGATTCATGGTGGTGACGGACTTGCCAACGCTGGATTTGTGGTTTCAACGCTTCAAAATCAGCGTCCCTCCGATAAGTTAATTGTGGATGAAGTTCGCATGGCACCGGATGAAGTGACCATTGTGTGCCTTGGCCCGCTCACAAATATTGCGAGAGCATTTCAGCGTGACCCCGATCTTCCCAGTTTAGTAGATCGTCTGGTCATCATGGGGGGCAGCGTTGAAGGCATTGGAAACGTGACCGCATGTGCCGAGTTTAATATTTACTTTGCGCCCGTTAGTGCTCGAGACGTTTTTCAATCATTTTGTTCAAAGACACTGGTGCCGCTGGATGTTACCACTCAAATCGTTCTCAGTTTAGAGATGCTGGATGAGTTGCCCGGAGATACTACACGGGTGGGTACTTTTTTACGTAAATTATTACCGTTTGCGTTTCGCGCTTACCGTCAACACCTGGGTAAAGAGCGGATTCATTTGCACGATGTGGTGGCCTTAATTGCAACCCTGCACCCGGAATTGTTTGAGACGACTGAAATGCTTGGCGATGTCGAAACAAAGGGTGATCTTACGACTGGAATGACCGTTTTTGACCGCCGCGTCTTTCCACCGGTTCAAGCCAATTTGGAGGTGGTCACGGAAATCGATACGCTGGCAGTGATGGATTGCTTGATCCGTGGTTTGACCTATGCCGGGCGGGTTAACTAGCGTGGCATAGGTTCTTGTTTTCTCGTACCGACCGTTACGGTGAGATCGAGTGATGCGCCTTCACGCAAGACGAGTATGTCGACCTGTTTTCCGATGGGGGTGACGCTGACCTGATTGATTAGATGGTTGTCATCGTCAATTCTGACACCGTCAAATTGGAGGATGATGTCGCCAATCTTGACGTTGGCTGCTTTGGCTGCCGAATTTGGTGTAATTCCATTAACGCGTGCTCCCACCAGACGTGGTAACCCCAATTTCTGCGCTTGGGATAGATTAAATTGGGAGTCGAGTACAACACCGAGAAAGGCACGAATGACATTGCCACGTTCGACCAACTGTTGTGCTACAAACATGGCCATGTTGATTGGAATCGAAAAGCCGATCCCTTCGTTGCCACCCGAGTTGCTGGCAATGGCTGTGTTGATTCCCACGACTTCGCCACGAAGATTGATCAAGGGGCCGCCACTATTTCCAGGATTAATGGCTGCGTCGGTTTGGATAAAGTCCTGGTATTTCACTCCGCTAGAACCTAATTGGAGGTCGCGTCGACCTTTGGCACTCACAATTCCCTGAGTTACGGAGTGACTGAGTCCAAAGGGGCTACCTACGGCTAAGACGAAATCTCCGATTTCGAGTTGATCACTGTCACCGAGTCGGGCGGGAGTTAATCCATCAGCCGCGATGTGGAGAATAGCGATGTCGGTAGCCTCGTCGGTCCAAGCCTGTTGGGGATGAAAGCTGCGACCGTCAGCCAATTCAAGGTTAATATCTTTTAAGGGTGCGTTGTGAACCACATGGCGATTTGTCAGTACGTAAAAAGCGTCGTTGGCGGTGATGACCACGCCCGACCCGGCTTCTTCGACAGAGCGACGTGAACGTCCATCACCCGGTTTCTTGGCCTCAATGTGAACAATCGTAGGGCGGATTACTCGAACGACCTTTTTCAGGAGGTTTCCCTGACGCTCAAGGAAAGCGACTTCGGCCTCGATTTCTTCGTAGAGCTGATCTCGCGATATTTCTTCAGACTCAGATTTCGATTGCGCATAGGTACCGCGCACACCACTGATGAACGAGGCTCCGAGCAGCGCGGTCATTACCGTTAAATTCCAGACGGCAGACCGCAATGGCAAACACGGCATCAATTCATCCCTCCCTGGATGCTCGTTCATTGATTTCTGAGCGATGATTTGGAAAAAATCCGTTGGCGTTGCGCCAACGGATCTGATTATCCAAAGGCTTAAACGTCGATCTCGATGTCGCTCAAGAGAATCTCGTTGTCAGCGGCACTTGTGTCAATCAAGCGACCCCAGTCAGCTGAACTGCCAGTGGCTCCACCGGTTCGTTCCATTTCGCGTTGACATTCGATACAGGAAACAGCATAGGGAAGCGCTTGGAGGCGAGCGAGCGGAATTGGTTTCTCGCAACCCTGACAGATTCCGTAATTTCCATCCCGCATTTGCTCCAATGCGTTCTCAATATTTGACAACTCTCGGCTTTCAACTTCGGCTAATTGCGAGCTAATCTCGTCTTGTGCCGAATCCAAAGCGGCATCCAGTACATCACCCGATGTTTGCTCACGTAGCTCTTTCAGCGAACTAAGGTCTCCAGCCAACGCTTTTCTTAAGGCGTCGCGCCTTCGAATTAACACGTTTCGCAATTGAAGAATGGCGTCTTTTCGTCCCATAAGTCTCACCTACGTAATTCGAAGCGAGCGTGTTTTGAAGGCGTGCCCCCCTTCAAGCCGAGCTGCTACGAACCTTTCTTGAAATGCCTCTGATTGTTGTTCTTCTGTAAATCACCAATTGATTTCGCTTGATTTTTGAGTGCGATGTCTTGGTGATAACCAAAATATAGTACGCGAATAGGACCTCTGCGGAACGAAATTCAACTGCCTCTTAGAAACCGTTGATTGCATACCGTTACGTCGTTAACCATTTAGCAGCAATAGTTTAAGTGCTGCTGGCTAAGTCGAAAATGCGTTGGTTGTGCAGAGAAGTTACAGAATGTTTTTTCACCAGACACTTTAGTGAAGCTGCCTCGCGTGGCATTGTCTGTAGTCCCCCCTGCGCAATGGGTTCATCGTCAATTGAGGCAGGAAGATGCAGTCGATTTTTCCGATTCGACGGATTACACCGGTTGTACCACGTTTGGAGGAGACGTGGAGGCCAGGGGCCCTAGCTGTGGACGGTGCGGCGACAATAGGGACAGGTCTCTCGAGTGACCGTATCGGGATCCCATGATTCGTCGTCTGAACGAAAGGCGACTGTTTCTCGAAAACCGCAGTTAGCGCATTTGTGCTCCCACGTATCGATGATTAGATCGTCGGCTTGGAAGTGATTGTGCGAGCAAGCCAACGTTGGCTCGCTGCAGTGGCGACAGTCTCCGGCGGGAACAACATTCCGAGCCATGATGGCAACCCCCTAAAATCCGCGCGCTGCCTTCAGATCTTCGAAGTCGCGCAAATGAAAACCAATATCGAGGTAGTCAAGCACTCGACACAACCCTCTGAGTGAGACACCGAGCCCGTCCGGACCACTGAAACCGCCAAACTGTCCGCCACCTTTCACATGTGGCTCTAAATCTAGAAAGACGCCAGGAATTCCTCGGCGGCGGAGCTTGCGCTCGAGCTTGGGAAGGTGTTCACGAAAGTCACGTAAAATTGCTTCGTGACCACTATCACCAATATCTGCGGGCACAAAATGTTTCAACGCTTCTTCATCGACTTCGTCTGTTTTTTTGACCGGATGTGGATGACGATAGTCCTTAATGTGCATCCAGCCCATGCCGGGTCTCATCGCACGATACTGCCGTAGGACTTCGTCAGCCGAACAGCCTTGCGTAACAATATTCCCGGCATCGAAAATAGTGACTAAGGCCGGGTGATTCACTTGGCGGTGAATTTCAGCTAGCAAATCACCACTTTGACCAACTAGGTTGGCTTCGATTTCCAAGCCAAAGGTCAAGTCGCTGCGATGGCATGTTTCTGCAATTTTTCCAAGCTGGTCAACCACTAAAGACATGTGTTCTCGAGGGTCGGTTCCGCGTGGATGATAAAATGAAAAACCTCGGATCAATTTTGTTTCAAACGCATGTGCCAGCTGGCAGGCTTTTTGAACATCTTTTGCCAGGTATTTTTTGAAGGGGATGAACTTGTTATGCGTGCCGTCATCGACGTCGAGTAATTTGACTTTGCCTATGGGCGACCCGAGTGAGGAGACGTTCAGTCCATATTCAGCTTCCAAATGCCGTACCTTGGTAATTTCTGATTTGGTTAACTGCATGACGTTTTTGACGCCATTGCCGGCATCGATGAAACGAATGGTGTAATACTGCAGCCCTAAAGCAGCAAAAGCGCAAAATTGTTGAACGGCGGTTTTTTGATTGGCTGCTTCGTCTGCAAAGCCGCTAAGAATTACTGCAGGGTTATTCTTCATAATGGGAGCATTTCCTCTTGAATCAATCCAAACTTCTTTGGAACCAACCAACGATATTGTAATCGCAGGAAGGATGACAAAAATAATTCATTACCCTTCACGCGTGAGTTTTGATGCAGCGGACTCATCTAAATAGAGCGTGGTTTGTGGATGTTGCTGCAAAATAGTCGCTGGGAGTGCTGGCGAGACATTGTCTTTGATCGCTCCACACACCGCGTCAGCTTTACGCTCGTCGGGTACGGTGCAAACGATGACGCGAGATTTCATGATCTGCTTTACCGACATCGAGATGGCTTGTTGGGGAACATCCTCAAGCGTTGGAAACCAACCCTCGCCCCATTGCTGTTGGCGGCAAGCTTCATCTAACTCGACTACCAAATAGGGGTCTTCGGTATCAAAATCTGCGGGTGGGTCGTTGAAGGCCAAATGGCCATTTTCACCAATTCCAATAAAGGCGACATCGATGTTGGAGGGTTGAATCAGATCGGCCAGTCGAGCACATTCTGCTAGGCAATCCGTTTCGGCATTGATGTAGTGGAAGGCCTTAGGCGGTGTCGGTAGTTGCTCGACGAAGCGTTCTTTCAAGTATTTGCGGAATGACGCTGGGTGGGAAATATCCATCCCCGCATATTCGTCGAGATGGAAACAAGTAACGTTGGTCCAATCGATATTGGGTGTTTGAACGAGCGCTGCCAGCATTTCGAACTGCGAGGCGCCGGTCGCCAAGATAATATTTGCCGATCCGCGCTCGGCGAGTGCTGCGGCAATGACGCCGGCGCCAGCAGCTGCAGCCGCTTGGCCCATGTCGTCCTTGGTTGCGTATATTTTGGACTGCATTTATCTCGCCTTTCATAGGAGGAAGTTAACAGCATGAGGCGAAAAACAACGAATTGCAAGAGGCTCGCTGAATTGGTTTTCTGTCACGACCGCTAAGTAGCGGCAGTGAATATCATATTGGTATGCGAAATTTGGAGCCGAATTTTTCGAGGGCTGGTGCAGGATCCCAATGAAACACCATTCAGGATGAGTCTCTGCAAAAATGTCTGGCTGGAACTATGGCAGGGTCGAGTCCGTTTCCGTGGAGTGGGTCTTGGATAGTGCTGCTCGGATCGTTCGCAGGACAGAGAGAAGAGGTGAGTCGTCAGCGAACTGCTCGGCCAAGTGAGATTAGACAGATGTTCTTGTAATTTATGAGGGCATTGCGATGGGGAATAAGGTTGCGCCTTGCGAGGTCATGGATTAAAGGCAACTCTAGAGAAGGCTCGTCTTGATGGCCGTATCTGCTGCTTGGAATCCTACGTGCTGTCTTCGGTTGCAGTCGAAAAAAAGATTCTTTTCTGGAGGCGAGGATGGCATTAACGTGCGTGAGGTGTTTTTGCTTCATGTAATGCGGTGATCGTGGTACTGATTCCTCCGCGAGCTGTGAAAGCGGCTACGACTTGAATTTGGCGGGGTTTCAAAACGGCTACGAGGTCGTCGAGAATGCGATTAGTTACGTTCTCATAAAAAATCCCGTCATTCCGAAAGCTTTGCAAATAGTATTTGAGGCTTTTGAGCTCGACGCATTTGCCTTCCGGTGTGTAAGTGAATGTCAACGTGCCAAAATCGGGTTGGCCGGTTTTGGGGCAAACGGATGTAAATTCTGGCGCGACGATTTCGATGTCGTAGTTGCGGCCAGGAAACTGGTTTTCAAAGGTTTCTAACAAATCGCGACGATCTTCCGCCATCAGTACTGCTCCTTTTGTAAGTAGCGATATTTTGGCAAGATACATGGTGAACGACAAGCGGCAAATGGCATGTTATGAGAGTTGCGGAGATCTACAAGTCGATTCAAGGTGAAGGTTTCCTGACAGGCACCGAGAGTGTTTTTGTGCGCGCATCGGGTTGTAATTTGCGTTGTCAGTTTTGTGACACGCCTCATACCTCTTGGAACCCAAGCGGTGAAGATCTTTCGATCGATGAGATTGTACAGAGGATTGAAGCTGAAAATTGCCAGCACATCGTACTCACAGGTGGTGAACCGATGTTGTTCGCAGAGCTGATGCCGATTTGTGGACAATTGCGATTGCGGGGCATGCATATTACGATCGAAACCGCTGGTACTCTCTATTTGCCGCTGGAATGCGACTTGATGTCGATTAGCCCCAAGTTGTCTAACTCGACTCCAGAAAAAGCAACGGCGGGAAGCTGGTTTCAACGTCATGAACGCACGCGGCATGCTCCGGAAGTAATACGTCGTTTGGTACAGAATTACAATTATCAAATCAAATTTGTTATCAGTTCTCAAGAAGATTGTCGAGAAGTCGAAGTTTATTTAACTGAACTGTGCGAAATTTCTCGTGATTGTGTATTGCTGATGCCAGAAGGAACAGATAACAGAACACTTCAGAGAACGGCGACGTGGCTGGAACCATTTTGCCTAGAAAAGGGTTTTCGATTTTGTCCGCGGAAGCAGATTGAATGGTTTGGGATGATGCGCTACACGTGAGGTTTGTCAGAGNNTGCGCCAGCCAGAACTCTGCTTTTGGGACTCGACTTGGCAGGCATGTTGAGAAGTATTCAGTTCGAACGAATGGTTCCTAGCTTTTCCGTAAGATAAAACCATGACTTGGTTTCTTGGCTTACACCTTCACTTTTCTTCTCGTGTTGAATAGGCCTTCAACTTTCTTCAATCAAGGTGGAAATCTGGATGACGGATTCGTTGAGAGATTGGGCGGCCATCTGAAAATTGGTATGTGACGAGATTTCCGGTTGAATCTCAAGAAAAAGGTTGCGGGCCTTTTGTAGCTTCGACAATTTCTTTTTGGCTTGTTTCAAATAGGCTGTCGCGTCTCCGGCTTGGAATGGGCTACCCAAGGAGAGGGCGAAATCGTAGAGACCCCGATGCACGTCTCGCAATTCGTCATCTTCTTCTGCTTCTTCACTATGTTTTAGAAACGTGCGGACCATCCACACGTGACTCAATAACGCATCGATGCAGTGCATCCGTTCTGTGGTTGTAAGAACTTGCTCAGTCACAGGAATCGACCAGTGTATTAAAGGAAGACCAGTGCATTAAAGAACAATAGAGTGCCTGTTGTCCGTATGTTTTGCAGAGGTTGAAAAGTGGGTGATGGTGAAGCGGAAATCCTCAAGTGAATGGACGTCTTTGCAGCCTAGTTAATGCGCGCTGAGGTTTGACGGTGGTGCTTTTGAGATGTTCCCAAATCGATACAGTTTTGATCTTGCGTACTCTTGTTCAACCACAGGCTCGTTTTCAACGGGCTAATCAGTAACTTCAGAGTTTACCTCATCGCGCGGAGCTGTGTTTTTCGTTTTGGGGGCAAATACGAGAACCGTGACCGCACCTAAAATGACCAGGCCCAAGCTGACAAAAAACATTACCGGAGCCTGGGAAATTTTCCCTTGACCAAGAAGTGTGGAAAAGGTGTTCACGACGGGTGCACCACCAAACACGAGCGGCATGACAAAAACCGGTTTGCCACCGAAATTGAAAGCGAGGATGATCCCCAACGCACCGACGGCACCTGCCGAACCGGCGACGAGGGAATAGAGAGTTCCTGAAATACTCCATTCTCCTGGTTCGGGCCAAACGCCCAGCACGGCAGCGGGGACAATAACCGCAATCAAAAAGTAAGCGAGGCCCACGCAGAGGAAAGGCCGCAACCGACTTCCTCCCATTTTCATTTGCCCTTTGTGCAGGACAGGGCCATAGGCTCCCCAGCAAAGGGCCGTGAGGGCGATGGCGAGTAAGACAATCGGGAATTCAACAATGCTTAAGGTTCCGACATTGGATTCTGTACCACCCGCATTGAAATACAGTACCCCCGCGGCGCCCGTTGCCACCAGCAGCACACCGACATAGAAAATGGCGTTTGCCTCTTTATAGGTGCGCGTCATCGTCATGGTGGTGAAGGTATTTACCACGGGTGCTAAACCGAAGACCAAGGGCATGACATAGGCTGGCTGGCCACCATTCTTGAATGCCAGAACAATTCCTAGAGCCCCAATCGCCCCTGCAACACCGGCAGAGAGGGACCAGAACGTGCCGCCAGTGGTCCAATTTCCTGTTTCGCCGCGGGACCGCAACACTGCCAGGGGGATGACGACGGCGACTAGGAAATAGGCTAGCCCGACACAAATGAAGGGACGTAAGCTACTGCCGTCCATGGCATCCTGTCCGAGGTGGAGGACGGGACCATAGATACCCCAAGATAGAAATGTCAGAGCAACGAAGGGCAGCACCAACAGCAATCGCATAAGGTGAGTCTTTCATGAAGACAAGGTGAGTAAAGCTATCAGTGTAGCCGATCCTTGACCATGATTGCAGATGGACTGGCTGCGATGAGATTGAGCACGATTTGCCACAAACGATTTTTGCCTTGGATCACAGCCTGTTTTATTCGGGGAGATCAGTTCGCTCGCAAGGCTCTCCCCAGGCTGCGACAAACCGGTGTTCGCAGACCTTGCATTTGACGCGGCGACCGAGATATTTCATTGTCACGTGACTGAGGTTGTCACATTGTTCGGCAGGGCACGGTATGGCAAACCGCTGTCGTTCAGGATCAAAATTGTCCCATACATGATCCGGCACACTTTCGAATTTGATATCCTCCGGTCGGAAGATGGTGAGCAATTCTTTCGTCACCGGTGCGATGTCTGCAATTCGATTGGCGAGCGCTCGAATTGCCGCCTCAAAAATATTGCGCACGAGACGACCGTTGCCGAAGTGTTCGTCGCGATTTTCGAAATGCCACTGCAGACCTAACAAGAGTTTTGCTTGTGCTTGTGCCGGCACCTCATAGTGGTTCTTGTCGCACATGAGTTGGAAGATCCGACCCAAGTCGCCAGGAGTATAATCCTCGAACGTCAACTTCGTGCTGAAACGAGAGGATAGCCCGGGATTGCTACGTAAAAGATTTTCGATGGGCTCCGGATAGCCAGCAAGAATGACCACTAACCGTTTGCGATCATCTTCCATCCTTTTGAGTAGCGTTTGGATTGCTTCACGGCCAAACGCGTCTTCGGCTCCTTCGGCAAC
>JAKVBY010000034.1:0-22721 GCA_022446825.1 Pirellulaceae bacterium | reverse complement strand
CCCCAGCCTTCTCTTCCAAAGAGCCCACCACTTTCAGCTTTCATTTGCTCGACCGCCTGAGTACCGGCATGGTCCACTTCGTTATGCTTGTGAGACTCATCGATCGGAAGAGAACGCAACTGATCAACGATTTCATATTCGATGTTGCGCAAGACCGCAGCCTCTGCTTGAGTAACGTGACCATCGCACTTGACGACCAAATTTGCTAAGCGGGTGACGATGGTTTCCAGCTCGGAAATTCGGGAACGCAGTGGGGCCATTTGGTCGAACGGTCGAATGAGGCTCGACCATTGCAGGCTACGGCTCTCCTTGAAAATATGTTTGGAGGCTTCACGCAGCCGATCTTCTCCGATATGTTCTTTCCAGAGGTGTTTAAAGAGCGTCTGTGCCAGTTTTTTTTCTTCTCGTGACCAACGTTGATCGGGTTCCACAACAGATACATAGGTTTTAATCAGGAGACCTTTGTGAAGATCCCCCATCATCTGCAGGAATTCTTGCGGTGAATCGGAAAGTAATGTGGGATGGTGGTCGATGCAATCCCGCGCTGCGGATAGGTAGAGATATTTGCAGTCCTCCAGTGTTTGTGCAAACTGCAAATGAATTTCATCAAAGTTGGATTGATTCATAAGTCAGTGTTTGGGGATGCAGATCATTGGTCAGGTTAATTTTTTCTAGAAGATTAAACGAGGCAGGTGATTCAATCTGTCACAAGGTGTGCACGCTCCTGTAACGCAATCCGCAATGGATCATCCTGAGGTTGGCAAAAACCTAGGTGGAGATGGCGCCGCCAACCTTCAGCATATTCAAATTGTCCCGACATATTGCCAGCTTGTTTGTCTAGATCGCGGAGGACTTGCAGGTATGAATCATGACCTTGGCTTTCGTCCAGCCATTGTTTTTGACTAGTGTGTTTGGCAAGCATCTCAACCTTGGAATCGACCAAATCGGTAACATCGATCCAGAGGTCAGGTTGAACAACTTGCCGCAAAGGACCGAGATGTGAATAAGGTTGTGCATGATAAATCGTGATGGGCGCATCGTAGGTTGCTGCTGTGGGAGTTGTCGGAAAGTTTGGCATGCCGCGGGCAAACGCAGCTGTAACGGCTAATCGACAGGTGTTCATGTGATCTTCCATGTAATCGCTCGGTGCGTGTGTGAGTAGAATGTCTGGTTGTGCCTGACGCACAACTGCGGCAACTTTGGCTAGCGTTGGTCGGTCGTAAAAAATATCCATATCGTCACAGATGCTTTCGTGATAGATCGCACCAACGAATTCACAGGCCTCCATAGATTCTTGGCGGCGTATTGTCGCGGTTTCGCGGCGGTCGAACTGTGTCGATCCACAACAGCCATTCGCTAAGTTGATGTAGTGCAGTTCGTAGCCAATTTCCTTTAGTGCCATCATGGTTCCGGACATGAAGTACTCAATGTCGTCGGGATGCGCGGCGATGGCCAAGACATTTTTCATGGCGTGCTCGTTTGATTATGGTTAATCACCACGCAAGGCTGCCACAACGGGCGCGCGGAGCGTGGCTCGAATGGTGAGTAAACTCGTACAGATACCGACCGCTAAAACAATCGACAGCGTGAAGATCAGGTCACGAAAGGGAACGGAAGCGTCACCGAAATGCATATGAGGCAACACCGAAAAGAGGGCTGCGAATACACCCGTCGTCAGGCCCCCAAATAACAGCAGTAAATTTTCCAGCATGACCAATTGCGCTAATCTGGACCGACGAAATCCGCTTGATCGTAAGAGGGCGAGTTCGGCGCGCCGTTCTAGAATACTGCGGAGTTGTACGGTTGCCAGGCCGAAGGTCCCCAACAACAGTCCCAGTGCTCCGAGACTTTGAAAAGTACTTAGGTAGGTGTTTTGCACGGCCAGTAAATTTTCCAGTCGTTTCCTCGCAGGTTCTACATCGAAGCCTTGGTCGCTCAACGCATTTTCGAGGGCGTCTGAAATGGCCTGGAGATGACTGGATTGGGTCGAGTCGTTGTCAAGTGCCAACCCGGACTCCATACGGCCAGCGGAAATTGCAGAATCTTGGTTTGCTGTCACCTTGAGTGGTGCGTTGATCGAATCGGCTGACTTGCTCTTGATCAAAAAGAATTGATAGCCTTCCGAATGAGCAAAGCGTTCCTTGAAATATTTGTCGCCAATGAGCAGATTACCTTGCAGTACACTATTAGCCAGTAAACCGACGACTTGGAATCGCACCTTCCTACCGTCGTGATAAGTGAATTCTTTCTGCTCGCCGATCCCAAAGTACATGCCAAGGCTGTACATGGCGGTATTTTTGTCAATCACGACGGGCACGACATTCGTGTCATTGGCAATCGGTTTGTTGAGAAGTCGCCACGGATTTGTTTTTTCGTCTGCGGTCTCAGCAGCAGAGGAGGCCCAGGAAAAGCCTTGCTGCTCGGGATCGTCAAAATATTTTACCAAAGCCGCAGTCACCCCGAGAATTTGGGGTCGCGAGGCTTTGTAGAGATTGTTGCAACTGGCATCATCCCCCGGTTGGACACGCAGGGAAAAGATCTCCGCGAAATCCAGGGACTCTTCGGTGTCTAGTAACAGATCCTCACGACCCTCTACGGTGTTCATGTCGGCAAACACGGGCTCGGAACTCTCGGCGATGAGATCGAACCCACCGGTTCCAGCCACGCTGGGCGAGAGGCGAAAACAGCTCATTCCGACAATCAAAAAACTGGCAGTGGCGATCAACCCAATGATCAGCGTACTTCGTCCAGGATTGCGTGCAGCGTTGCTTCTTGAAAGTTGGCTCAAGTTCCAGCGCCGCGTGTTTTGCTGGGTCGAACCCAGGCGAAATTGACGGTGCACCAACAGTAATATGGCGGTAAGCAAAATCGCACCGCTGCTGACAAAGGTGGCTGCTTGAAGTTCACCACCCCAGCGGGTTCCCAGAGTTGCCAACAGCAAAGCGGTCATGAGCAATCCCAGCGGGATTTTGATAGAACGCTGTTGTTGGGCGACGAGAAAGTCGGCCAAGGAGTCTGTCATTTGTCCCGCCAGTAACCGCCGGGTTGCGACATGTCGCGTACGTCGCACTCCGTAGCGAATGCTTGCGATGCAGCAGAGGGCGCCGAGAAGATAACCAATAAAAACACTTTGAAGTGTGATATGAAATTCGAGAAATGGCGCAACCAAGGCTCCCAACCACCAGTCTTCTGAGGTTAGCCCTGCGAGCATTAGCCAAGCGTACGCAATTCCGATGCCGATTCCTAAGAGGCCGCCGATCAGAGTCACGAGGCTTCCTTCGGCGGTGAGCAAACGCCCAATTTGCTGGCGTCGAAAACCAGTAGCTAGGAGGATGCCGATTTCGTCGGCACGCTGTTCTATGCCAAGCTGAAATAGTAAGGAGACCAGCATTAATGCGGCTGCAATGATGAAAAAACTGAGCGCTAGAAATAGACCATCGAACGGTGTCGTTCCTGAGGAGGCCTGCAAACTTTGTGCTTTGACAGGTCGAAACTCAAGTCCTAAACGGACCTTTTCCTGATGTAGGTACTGGACAAAGGCGTTTTCTAGGCTGCTGACGAACGCCTTGGCTTGACCCGGTTCCAAAGTTTCTTGGACGGGAATACGGTAGGAGGTTACCTTTCCAAAACGACTCCCCCACAGCTGTTGAGCGGTGGCGAGGTCAAGAAATGCTTTGGGTGTTAGTCGATGATTGTCATAGTAGGTTTCATCGACGTCCCGGACTTCCCGTGTTAGTTGAAAAGGGGTTTGCCAATTACTGATCGAATCTTGATCCGTGATCCCTTTTACTTCAGGTGTGAAATGCGTGTCGTTTGCCCAGGTTGGGCGATCTGTAAAGACAGGATCCGAGTTCGCCGTAAAGGGTTTGCCGGGTTCGGTAAAGGGAATGATTGTCTCGACAACAAACTCTGCCTGGCGCTCTTGCGGTCGGCCGTGCGTGGTTTCTGGCTCAAAATAATAGAGCCGAATCGAGTCGCCTACTTGGGCCTGGAGTTGGTCGGCCGTCCAGCGATTCAAACCAATCCCATTCTCTGAAAAAGATACGTTGAGAGACGCTGCGCGTTCTTGAGAAAGATCGGATTTATTCGCGATGTCGATAGAGGCCACGGTGGAATAGGGGATAGCAGCGCCAATTTCATTGCCGTCTTCATCCAGTTTTACTAGCGCGTTTGCGAGGTAGGTAAAAGTAGGAATCCCACGCAATTGTTTAAAGGCTTTGTCGGCAATGCGTGCTGCTTGGTCCTCGATGACCATTTTGTCGGAGGTAAAGCTGAAATAGTCAAAGATGATTTCTTCTGATGCCGGATTTTCTCTGGGGAAAGTTTGGGTCACGCGTCGAATGTTGAATCCATAATCTGCAAAAGTGAGATCTAGCCAGGTGCTTAGTTCGTCACAAACCGTTTGTGAGGGGAGGGGCTGTTGTGGATTTCCGGACACGAGAATGGCATTCACTTTTCCCTCGACGTCGAGTGGCTCTTGTAACGTCTCTAAGGAGAGAAAAGCAGTACGTGGTGCGGATTGACTGGGAGTCAAACTGAAGCGACCAAGCCCTTTTGTAGGAATGATCGAGACAACTTTTAGCTCCGTAATGCCGCGAATACGATCCTCTTTTTCCCCTAGGGGACTTTCGGCGGGGATTTCATTGACCTGTGGCAACCGGATTACAACCTGCTCGCCAATTTGGACGCCAAGGTCGGAGGCGAGTGCCTGATTGAGAACAACCTCATCGACGCGCGGCATTTTCAGAGGTCGAATTTGGCGGACGTCGAAATTCCAAAACGTGTCACGGCAGCCGACGACGAGAACCTGCGATGCTCGGCGAACTTTCGTGGAACCTGGGAACTCGACAGTACCACGAGGAAAGATCAAAGCCGGCTCGGCTTGTTGGAAACGGGAGGTGAAAGGCTCTTGGGTGACTAAGTCGGCAACGATTTGCTCACGAAAGTAATGTTCCGCAATGAGCAACGCGTCGATTTTTCCTAGTCGATCGAGTGTTAGACTTCGTAAGCTTCCGCGGACGGAATCACCAACTAACAATGCGCCGACTAGGACAGCGGTGGTGGCAGCGACACCAAGGGCGACGGCGAGGTTAATTCGCCAATGATGAGCAAGACCGCGAAGTACGAATTGCCACGATGACATAATGCGCGTGATTTGTAGGCCGCAGGGAAACCGGCTGCCGTTAATCTATCTTCCTTTCCTTTAGTTCGCCGACATCGAGTTCCAATCGCCGTTGAAAAAGATTGGCCAGTTCGATGCTGTGAGTGACGACGAGCATCATCGTCCCCTCACGCTCTTGTAGTTCCAATAGTAGCCGACCGACCGATGCAGCATTGGTACGATCGAGGTTGCCTGTTGGCTCGTCAGCAAGCAAGAGCTGTGGTTTGTGAAGCAACGCTCGGGCAACGCCAACACGCTGACGCTCGCCCCCCGATAACTCTGCTGGACGATGATCGATTCGATTAGCCAAGCCGACACGTTCAATCAGATCGCGTGCTCGTTCGATGACCGCCGCAGCTGGCTTTCCCGTGGCAACCGCGGGGATCAAGACATTTTCCAGCACGGAGAGTTGTGGGAGCAGGTGGTGGTCTTGAAAGATAAAGCCAATGTTTTGATTGCGGAACTTGGCGAGCGCCGGTTCAGGGAGTGTGAAGGGGTTTTGTCCGTTGAGAATGACCTGTCCGGACGTAGGCGAATCGAGCGTTCCGACGATGTGTAACAAAGTACTTTTTCCGCAACCGCTGGGTCCCAAAATCGCGAGATTTTCACCGGCTGATAATTCTGCGGAAACGTTCTTGAGGACAACCAGCGGTTCATTCCGCGTGGGAAATTCTTTAATCACATTGTCGATGACAAGGTCGGCCATGGTGACGACTATTAGATTCGGTCAGAAAGATGTGCGTTGTTTGTCATGTTCAGGCAGGGATCTACAATTTGACGAGTGCTCTAATGTCCCCCAAAAGGCAGCATGACTCAAGACACCCTAATTGGTTGTCTTTGTCTAAAGCGTGTTTTTTAGATTCGCAAGTAGTGCTAAACAGCCCAATCCGTAGAACGAGTATTCAACATCGCAGGCCGGATCCCACGCAGCGCCATGAAACCCGCCCTCGTCGCCTTCGAGTGAACGAACAAACCGGGGCAAGTGATCCACTTCTATTTCATCTACCCCGTCCAGGTCCATGAGCGTTAAGAGTCCAGTGAAAGTGCTGAGCAGATCGGCAATGGGAATCCGCGTATTGGCCCTTAGCCCGCCTTCATCGGTCTGCATTTCGACCAATAAATCGAGTGTTGACTCACGACTTTCACTGTCCAGAGCGTCGAGGATCCGCAAGGCACCAATGGCAGCAGCTGTGGGATTTGTTCCAGCGCGTTTGCTCGCTTTAATTTCGCGAAAACCTCCTTCTTCTGCTCTTTGAGACTGGATAAATGCGACGATTCGTTCTGGCTCTTGGATAGGGCGATCAATGAGTTCGAGGCACAACAGCACGAGAAATGTGTGGTAGGTACTACTGGCTTGACCTTCTTCTCCTTTGGCATAACCGCCATCATTCCGACGAAGTTTTTCCAGCGCGGCAGCCACATTGTCCTGCCAGCCAGCCGTTGCGTCGCTGAAAATATCAATGCCGGCAGACACATCAAGCAGGGAAGCACTATAGATCAAGGACAGAAAGTCAACGATCGACTCACGACCTGTCAGCCGATCTGTCAGGAACTTGGCAGCACGTTCCGCTACCGTTCCATAAAGTTCGCCGGTGATCGCCAAGGATCGTAGTGCAAAGCTTGTGTAATACAGATCACTTTCACCTTCACGACCGGAAAATCCTCCGTCGTCACGCTGATGGGACAGAATGTACTTGGCGTGACGAGTCCTTTTCTTAGTAGGCAAACGGCCGACTCCTTCCGTCAACCGAATGGTTAGCTGTTCCAGATATCCGGGCATTTTGTGATTTATCCCGTAGGAGGAGCATCCTTGTGGACTTGAAAGGACGATAGACCAGCGACCAGTGTCGGAGGGATGTCGATTGCTTGCATTGCTTTCTCAGGTGGCAGGTGGCAACACACTGAAGTTAATTGGCCTTTCGCCACTTCATTGCGCTGGTGGAAAAACCAAAAAGCATATGTCACGCTTTTCTTTCCGAGGTGGTCGACGCGAACTTCGATGTTGAGATCGTCCTCAAATCGTACCGGAGATGTGTAATCGCAGCTTGCGCTCACGCGTGGCCAGCTGATCTTCCCTTGTTCGGTGAGAGCCACAACGCTCGTTCCCAGCTGTCGTAGCAGTGCATGTTCCGCTTCTTCCATGTAGGCAAAGAAGGACGTGAAATGAGCAATACCTGCAGCATCTGTTTCGCGGAACTCAACTCGGCGGGTGGTGCGGAAAACATCAGCCATAGTGTGATTCTCGTTGGCGAGAGTTTGTTCCGCAAGGAGTTTTAGCTGCGCAAAACAAAAGCCCACTGGACATCGTGGGCTCAATTGATTCGTAGCACTACGTTATGCGTGGAAATAACGGTCGGCTGGCCGTCATTCACCAGCGTAGGGTAATAGGGCCATGAAACGAGCTCGTTTGACGGCGAGGGTTACCGCATGTTGACTCGCAGCGGTGCAACCGGTTTTGCGCCGCCCGACAATCTTTCCATGGCGATTAATGAGTTTCTTTAGTAATTCAACGTCTTTGTAATCGACATACATCGGCCGTGGCCGCTTGCCATCCACAAAGATCGGATCTTGTTTCTTTGTGCGAACGCGCGTTTTGTTGCGTTTTTTTCGTGTACTTGTCGGACGACTTGATCGCCCAAAACCACCTGGAGGCATAATAATCTACAACCTAATGGGTTTTTAGCATTGCTGGCGGTAAGCGTCTGACGGCGTCATGGCGGTGCCAGCAGGAGAACCCGGCATTTTACGAAAATTTGTCGAGTACGCAACCCTGGTGTCCGAGTTTGGGCCCACAGTCTTGCTGGACGGGTTCCTGTGAGCCGACGCCTAGGCAGAAGACTGCTGCCTGACCCCCATTTCTGCGAATGTCGCCTTGTCCTGCTTCTTGACTCTAGCCATTCTGGCCGTTGCTTGCCTTACCACTCCTTCTTCCTTCTTACGCTCGCTGGCTTTCGTTCGCTGGACGATTCGCAAGGGACGATTCGCAAGATGCCCGTTGGGCACCTTGTGTTTCAGGCTAGATTTGTTAGTTTCNTCGGTTTAATCCTCCACTATTTCCATATCCTGAGTTAGCACTTGCCTTAGATTCCCTTGGGTTTAAATCTCACTGGATTTTGTCCGGACTTGGAGGGATAGGCAATCTTTGGGACGAGTGCGATTCTTGAACAATCGCCTCAACCGGAACAAATCATTTTGTGGTGCTAACGCATCGAGGAATTCGCATGAGTTCAACCGAATCTCCCGCTGCAGATCTTTCCGCTCTGATCGCCGCAGCCAAACAGAAGCTTGACGCGCAAACCTATGAAATCGTCCAGTGGCATTTTCACGATTCGACAGGATCGCCTTTTTGGTTGGAAAAGAAATCCGAACTGAATTTTGACCCGTTAACCGAAGTGAACGTTTTTGACGACCTCAAGAAATTTCCGTTGTTTGAAGATGAGTGGCTGCGCGGAGGTCCGATTCGACGTTGGGTGCCGAAGGGATTGGATGGCAAGCCGACCTATGTTTTTGAAACCGGTGGGACAACTGGAATCCCCAAGAGCCGCATGGTGATCGACGATTTTCGCATTGACTACGAGATGTTCAGTAAGACTTTACCTGACGAATACTTCCCGCCGGGAGCGAATTGGTTGATGCTCGGACCGTCCGGTCCCCGACGCCTCCGCTTGGCAGTTGAACACTTGTGTCAGTTTCGGGGTGGAATTTGTTTTTGCATTGATTTGGATCCACGTTGGGTCGTCAAACTCATTAAAAAAGGTTGGATGGAGCACTTGGAAGAGTACAAAAAGCACTGTATTGATCAGGCGCTGACTGTGCTTTCCGCCGGCCACGATATTAAATGTATGTTTGCCACACCGAAACTTTTAGAGTCCCTCTGTACTGGCTTGGAAGAGCAAGGAAAGTCGTTTGCAGATAGTGGGATTACGGGAATTTTTTCGGGTGGTACCGAGTTCACACCTCAATGGACGCGTTTTTGTGTCGAGGAGTTTTTCGGTGGACCGCCAGCAGAGAGTGGTATTTATATGACGCCGACGTATGGCAATACCCTGATGGGCTTGGCCTGTTCGAAGCCCGTTACTGCGGAAGAGGATTATAAAATTAGTTATTATGCACCCCAAACGCGTGCCGCGACGGAGGTTGTGGATTTTGATGATCACACGCAATTAGTTGGATATGGAGAAACAGGGCGGGTCAAATTGACGACGTTGACGAAAGAGTTCTTCGTACCCGGTTTTCTGGAACGTGACGAGGGGGAACGCGAAGAGCCATTTGAAACATATCCTTGGGACGGGGTTAGCGGTGTCCGCCCATTCCATGGGTTTGCGTCATCAACCACAGTTGGTGTTTATTAAATCGTGTGAAACTTTGTATTGTGCCGGAGGTTTTGAGCGACCGGATAGCAAAACTTGGGCGAGGACCGTTGGCGACAAACCGAACACTTTTTCCGCGTGGAGACAAATCTGTGATCGAGATTCCTGTGATTCGTTGGGGTAAGGAATACAAATCCCTAGAAGTTAAAGACGTTTACCACTTCAGCACAGGTGAACCTGTTGCCAAAGTGCATTACGCCAACGGCGGTATTATTAAACGCGATATGCGTTCCGCTCAAAAGGCGCGGACCATACTCCGTGATATTCCGATTTCGGAGTTGATTGATCGGGTTGCCAAAGCAGCCGATTACTATGAAAACGCGACATTACCGATTGGTGACGGGATGCAAACTCCCGAAGATTTTGCTCGACAACAGTCATCGACAACAGGATTGCCTGAACATATGTGTAAAGGCAACATGTCGAAAAATTCATTTGTGTTGCGCAACATGGGGAAGATACTCGATTGTCTCACTCGTGGTTTACCGCTGGACGTGCTGAGCCGTGGTTGGGGTATTGAGGATCGTGGCGTCGTTGTTAGCTATCAAGCCCAGTCACCCGTGTTGGGTGCTGTTTTGCCTTCCAATTCGCCTGGTGTGCATACCTTGTGGTTGCCGGTGATTCCCTTGCAGCTAGGCTTGGTTTTGAAGCCCGGCCCGCAAGAACCCTGGACTCCGTATCGGATGATGGCTGCGTTCATCGAAGCGGGCATTCCCAAAGAAGTTTTTTGTATGTACCCCGGAGAGGCGGAACCCGGAGCAGCGCTGTTGGAATCCTGTGACCGGGCTATGATCTTTGGCGGAACCCCAACCGTTGAACGTTATAAAGGCAATCCCAAGGTACAAGCGCACGGCCCAGGATTTTCAAAGATTTTGCTGGCCGACGACGTCGTTGACGACTGGGAGCAGTACGTCGATATCATTGCGGAGAGTATCTATATCAACAGCGGGCGCGGTTGCATTAATTGTTCCGGCGTCTGGGCCTCGCGTCATACGAAGGAGATTGCTGCTGCGGTTGCTGAGCGGATTGGTCCGATCGAAGCCAAAGAGCCAGACGATCCGGAGGCGGCATTGGCCGCGTTTACCGTCGATGGAATGGCGAAGGCCGTATGGGGCATGATCGAAAATGATCTGAACGAGGATGGCGTGACCGATATGACCGCGCAATATGGCGACCGGTTGGTTGAGCAGGAACGTTGTGCTTATCTTCGCCCGATGGTCATTCATTGTGAATCCCCGGAAAAAGAAGTGGCTAAGAAAGAATACATGTTTCCTTTCTCGACGTTTGTGGAATGTCCCGAAGAGCAGATGCTCGCCAAGATTGGACCAACTTTGTGTGGTACGGTAATCACAAACAAACCAGAACTGATCCGTGCCGCTTCCGATGCAACACATATCGATCGACTCAATGTCGGGCCAATTCCAACGAGTAAATTGAATTGGTTACAGCCGCATGAAGGAAATATCATCGACTTCCTTTTTCGATCACGTGCTTACCAGGTACCAGAAGAAATGCTGGCGACGGTTTCGTAGAGAAGGCGTTGATTCAGAGAATCAGGGTCCTTCGTGGGCTGGTAGAGGGGAGTATTTTGTCATCGCGATAGGAAATCCCTACGTTGATTGGATCTTGGGATTGGAGCCTGGTTGCTCTCGGTGCGATTTGTCTGCCAGGTAAGCCGTTTTTGTTTTCAGATCGGTGCCCCGTGTATAATGAAGATGATGAACCAGCAGTGCTTGCTGGGCAGGGTGGTCCTTTGAGTAGTGTCGCGTCACCCGAGCGAAACTGTTGCTTGAATTAAATTTGTTTCTGCCAGTCCTTTCCCCAAAACTCATTTTCGTTTTCCAGCCTCGTTTATGATGTCCTTTGATTTTCAGCCGCGCACGAGGATCGTTTTCGGCCCCGACAAAATCGACCTACTCGGCGAACTGGCGAGTGAGTTGGGGGCGCGTCGCGCTTTAGTTGTCAGCGATGCCGGTGTGATCGCAGCGGGTCATACTCAGCGTGGAATTGATCCCCTTGAACAAGCAGGGATCGAAACATGTTTGTTCGATGGTGCCCAGGAGAATCCATCGACTGATGATGTCGAGGCGGGGGCAAAATTAGCGGCACGACATGAACCGGAGTTGTTGGTAGGGATCGGTGGCGGTAGCGCGATCGATTGTGCTAAAGGGATTAATTTTATTTACTCCAATGGCGGTGCGATGCGTGACTATTGGGGTGTTGGCAAAGCACTCAAGCCGATGCTGCCAATGATTGCGGTTCCTACTACCGCGGGCACAGGGAGCGAAACCCAGTCTTTTGCCTTGGTGTCTGATGCCGAGACCAAGAAGAAAATGGCGTGTGGAGATAAAAAGGCTGCCTGTCGTATTGCGGTTCTTGACCCCAAGTTGACACTGACGCAACCGCCAAGCGTGACGGCATTAACGGGAATCGATGCGCTGGCACACGCGTTGGAAACATTTGTGACGAAACCGCGAAATCCTGTTTCGATTGCTTTCAGTCGAGAAGCTTGGCGGTTGTTGGCCGGAAATCTGGAAAAAGTCTTGCAAGATCCTCAGGATCTCGCTGCCCGTGGCGCCATGCAGTTGGGAGCAAGTTTTGCAGGGTTGGCAATCGAGAATTCCATGTTGGGGGCTGCACACGCTTTAGCCAATCCACTCACCGCTGATTTTGGTGTTGTTCACGGACAAGCCATTGGAATCATGTTGCCCCATGTGATTCGCTTTAATGCCAAGCAGGTGGCCAGCCTGTACCAGGAACTGTTGGACACGACGGCGGATGTCGCTGGTTTGCCCCAACCAAGCGACGGTGCTGGTGGACTCAGCGCTTTTGTAACAGAACTTGTAGCTAAGGCAGAATTGCCAACCCGTTTATCCGAGTGTGGCGTCGAGTTGGCGGCCCTGAGAAAACTTGCGGTCGACGCCGGCCAGCAGTGGACGGGAACTTTCAATCCTCGAGCCGTGGGTGAGAGTGAGTTGTTTGATATCTATCAGCAGGCGTTTTGATACAATACAGAGAATGGTCGTGGATACCATGAGGCATGTCATTCTTTGTTGGTGAATGATTCCGCTGTCTGGAGGCAACTTTGATGATGAGAACTGGCTGTGTCCGAATCAGGTGGATTTTGTTTTCCCCCGTCCTTTTTTTCTTGGCGGTTGGTTTTCTGATTCAGGCATCGTTGTGGGCTGCAAAACCACCGGTACCGTCCACTGCCGCTGCGTCGGCAGCGGACAAAGGCAAGAATTGGCCACAATTTCGTGGCAACCCTTTGTCGACCGGTCTGGCACATACCACCCTTCCAGACAACCCACAAGTATTGTGGAAATATGAGATCAAAGATGGAGCTTTTGAAGGCACGGCAGCGATCGTGGATGGCATGGTTTATATCGGCGATCTGGACGGCAAGGTATTGGCGATCGATCTCGAGAGTGGCAAGGCGATATGGGAATTTCAGAATGAGGATGGTTTTGTCGCCTCGCCAACCGTCCAAAATTCGCGAGTATTTATCGGCGATATTTTCGGCAAGTTTTTTTGCTTGAACGCGAAGTCCGGCGAAGTGTTGTGGACACATGTGGCCGATGGAGAGATCGCTTCAAGTGCTAACTTTTATCAAGGCAATGTGCTTTTTGGATCGCAGGATACGAAACTTTATTGTTTAAATGCGGAGTCTGGTGAACTGATCTGGAAGCATGCCATTCCGGATCAAATTCGTTGCACACCAACCGTTGTACAGGATCGGTGTTTTGTTGCCGGCTGCGATGGAAAACTGCACATAATTGACTTGGTCAAAGGTGAGGCTGTTGCAGGGGTGGAGATTGGCGCACCTACGATGTCGACCCCGGCGGTTGTCGGTGAATCGGCTTACTTTGGTACCGAAAGTGGTGTTTTTTATTCTGTCGACTGGCAGAAGGGTGAGATCAATTGGCAATTTCAAGCCAAGGGGAGCCGGTCAATCCGAAGTTCTGCTGCAGCCAATGACACCGTGGTTGTTTTTGGCGGGCAAGATCGTCGCGTGCGCGGACTTGATCGCAGTAACGGTAAAGAAATATGGACTTTTGCAACAAAGCAGCGCGTTGACAGTTCGCCTGTGATTGTCGACGAGCGGGTTTTTGTCGGTTCGTCGGATGGTCGGATTTATGCCTTGAACTGGCAGTCTGGAAAGAAAGTCTGGCAATATGAGGCTGGAGGTGGATTTGTTGGGTCGCCGGCAATTGCTGACGGGCGTTTGGTCATTGCGACCGATGACGGGAGCGTCCTTTGTTTTGGGGAAAAGTAGAGTGATGCTCGAAAAAGTGATGCCGATTCCCACACGGTCGGGAAAAATCATTTCATGGAGTGGTGAAGTATACGATGGCGACTGAAACAAAAAAGACGGAAGTCGGTAGTTACTTCATTTCGAATTACCCCCCTTTTTCGCAATGGTCGAAGGAGGCGCTCAGCGAGGTTGAAGAGGCGTTTGTTTCACCTCCGCGTGACGTACCATTAGGACTCTACCTACACATACCGTTTTGTCGAAAACGTTGCAAATTCTGCTATTTCAAAGTCTTTACTGATAACAAAGCGAGTGACATTGAGACTTACGTTCAAGCTTTGTCACGAGAAATCGAATTGGTGAGTCAGTTGCCCGTGATGGGACAACGTCCTTTTCGGTTTGTCTATTTTGGCGGAGGAACGCCCTCGTTTTTGAGTCCAAAACAATTGACGTCGTTAGTCGATCGTTTGCGCCAAAGCGTGAATTGGGATCGCGCGGAGGAAGTCACATTTGAATGTGAGCCCGGAACACTTTCCGAAACAAAGATTAAAACGATACGGGATCTGGGGGTGACGCGTTTGAGTCTCGGCGTGGAAAATTTCAGTGATGATTTGTTGCGAGAGAATGGTCGCGCTCATCTCTCGCCGGAAGTCTACAAATCTTGGAAGTGGATCGTTGAGGCTGATTTTCCTAATGTAAACATCGATTTGATTTCCGGGATGGTTGGTGAAACGTGGGACAATTGGAAGGAAAACATTCGGCGGACGATTGAACTGTCGCCCGAAAGCGTCACCATTTATCAGATGGAATTGCCGTTTAACACGGTTTATTCAAAGGACATCCTAGGTAACAAAATTGAAACACCGGTTGCCGACTGGGCCATGAAGCGTGCTTGGCTGGACTATGCCTACGATGAATTACTGGCGGCAGGTTACCATGTTTCAAGTGCCTATACCCTTGTCAAAGATCCGGGCAAAGTCAATTTCAGCTATCGAGATAATCTCTGGATGGGGTCCGACTTGCTGGCCACAGGAATTGCCAGTTTTGGGCATGTCTCGGGAATCCATTATCAGAATCTTCCGGAATGGAGTCAGTACATCGATCCGTTACTCCAAGAAGGGCGTTTGCCTTTAGGAAGATCCCTGACGCCCACACCCCAGCAGTCTCTCATTCGCGAGATGATTTTATTGCTTAAGCGGGGCTATTTGGATGCAGGCTATTTTCGCGATAAATTTGACGTTGAAATTGTTACCGAGTGGCAAGATGTGTGGGATGCTTATGCTGATGATGGCATGCTTGCGGTTGATGGAGATCGGATTGAACTGAGCCGGAAAGGCCTGCTGCATGCCGATGCTTTGTTGCCAGCCTTCTTTGAGCCGCAACATCAGGGGGTACGCTATACATGAGCGACCAACTGATTTTCATGATGGGTGAATTTGAAGCTTCATTTCCGACGGACCGACAGTATGCGAAGAATCATATGTGGGCCATGACCCGCGCAGGGAGCCCGATCCGCTTTGGCTTCTCCGCCTATGCTGTACGTTTGTTGCAAGATGTCTATTTTCTTGATTGGACCGTTGACGAAGGAGTTCATTTAGGCGAAAAGCAAGAGATTGGCTCGATCGAAAGCAAGAAAGCAGAGAGTGCTTTATTTGCTCCGCTTACGGGAGTGTTAACCCAATTCAATCAGGAGTTGATGTCGGACCCTTCTGCGATCAATGTAGATAAGTATGGCAAAGGCTGGCTGTTTGAGATTGATGGAAACNCAGATGCATTACTTTCGCCAAGTCAATATGTCCAACACTTGGAAGCAGTTTGGGAAGTGACCCAACGTACGATCAAAGGCCAGTTAAACTAAAACGCAGTAAAATGAAACGATTTNGCGGTGTGAACATTTTCAGCCATTTGAACTTGATCTAGCAGATTCCATCCCAGGCTACAAATTATGGCTAAACGAATTGCAGTTGTCGTGTCGCAGGGTCAAAGCAACAGTCCTGNCAAACGCGGGTTGGAGGAAGATATTGTCACGGAGTTGATACTCGAATCGGGGATCGACGTCACGGTGATCCCAAATCTCTATGACCTGACTCCTGACGGTACGGGAATGCTTGCCTTGCAAGGTATTAAAGGCAATATGGTTGTGTTGTCTTGGTTGTTTGAACGTGGAGCAAGATGGATTCTCGATCGAAACGAGATTTGCGGTGAGTTGGGTGAATCGCTTTTGACCGCAGATGAAAATGAAGAAGACGAGGATTTTGACGAACCTTTGGAAGAGGAGGCCAAGAAGCGGGTTCTCGACCAGCGCGACATTCCTAAACGAAAAATTTATTGCATCGATTTGCGCAGCGAAACGACTGCAACGCCGTTTGTCGAAGAAATTAAACGCATTGCCAATGAACATACGACTCGCGTTGTCGGCTTAACGGATTGGCTTGATGGTGAAGGAGGAACTCCAGAGCAGACCGAGCGGTTTTTACATCCGACCAACGATACGGCACTCGGTGGAAATATCTCCGGAGGTATCACAGGGAATGCTGTGGGTGGGGAGGTTAACACCGTTTCACCTCCGCCGGCGTCTGGAGAGGAAGTTGCTGTTGTTCAGCGTATCGATGAAGGCGGGACCCGTCGGTGGTATCCGGTCATCGATTTCAGTCGCTGTACCAATTGCATGGAATGCATCGATTTTTGTTTGTTTGGTGTTTACGGCGTTGATGCAGCGGACACTATTCTTGTGGAGCAGCCAGACAACTGTCGTAAAGGTTGTCCGGCATGCAGTCGCGTTTGTCCCGAGAACGCGATTATCTTTCCACAACATAAAACGCCGGCAATTGCCGGAGCGACGGTTGATGTTGGTAGCCTTAAAATCGACCTCTCGAANCTCTTCGGTGCCCCGGAAGAAGGCAAGTCAGCGGAAGAAAAGGCCGTTTCCGAACGTGATGAACAGTTGGTGCTGGCCGGTCGTGAAGCGGTCGGGGTACTGGGTTCTGAAACACCGGGTTCTGAAGCATTGGGACCAGCTCCCAAACGGCAGGCAGGCANAGCCGAAACTCCCAAAGACAATCTCGACGAGTTGATTGATCAACTTGACGAATTGGATCTCTAGAGACGTACGGCAGCCAGGCTAAGTAGAAATTTCTACGACGTCTGGTTCCCGTGGTGACCGCGTGTCGTGCCAGTTTTCCGGTGCAAAATGATCGGAATAGGCGCCATATTCATGGAAGGCAATTTTCTTTGCGATGCGATATGCCCAACTACGTTCAGGAATCTCCGTTCCCGGATTGTATTGAGAAGGCCGTGCCGTCATGGCTTCCAATTCCACCATTGCCGAATGACGCGCTGTTGAGTCTTTGGCACCATGTTTTTCCACAAGTTCTTTCATTAAATCTGGTCGCTCTAAGGCAATGCACCCGCGCGTATGTTTCGCTGCCGTGGTGCGAAAGTCTCGCAAGAAATCGGATTCGTTAAAGACTTCGCGTAGCGGTCGCTCGTCGTGAATCGAGTCCGTGGCAAATTGAATGATGGGGCACGGTTCGATGTCACCCCAGGGATTAATGTGGTGCGTAAACCCAGTTGTCATCGGGCAGAGTGCATTGCCGTCGGCGTCGTAATAAGCATCGATGACAATAATGGGTTTGTTGACACGCGTATCGACTACGAATTGCCGGGCCCGTTTTTGTTGATCGGGGGTTAGCGAAAGATCTTCGGTCGGATCCGGACCGACGGGTCGATAGATGTGAAACCAGCAATACATCACGCCCATTTCGATGAGCCGATCCACCCACTCGTCACGCAAGAGGTCGTCGTAATTCGATTGGCAAAGACTCGTACAAACGCCGGTCAGGACTTTGTGTTTCAAGCAATTTTCGATCCCTTCCATGGATTTGCTATATACGCCCCCTTGGCCCCGACGAATGTCACTGATGATTTCGCTTCCCTCGATGCTGATTAAGGGGGTTACGTTTCCCAGTTTGCGCAGCGACTTTGCCGTGTCCTCATCGATAAAGTGCCCGTTGGTGAAGACTTGGAAGTAGGCATCGGGGTGCGCCTCGAGAATTTCGAATAATTCGCGATGCATGAAAGGCTCGCCCCCCAGGATTCCAAAGAAGGAGTTGCCCATGGCTTTGGCTTCGTTGATCATGCGATTCATGGCCGCCAGATCAATGGTTTGTTGTTTGTGTGCCACGTCGACCCAGCAACCTTGGCAGCGCAAATTGCAGCTGTTGATGATGGAGATATAGAGATAGGGTGGAAAGAACTCACCACGCTTTAAACGCCGTTTGTGCTTCTGAACCGAACGCAACCCTTTCACCCCCATATTCCAGAAGAGTTTCCAGAGCAGGCGTTTGTCTGTTTCCGTCAGCAGTCGTTTGGCAAGTTGAAAATACATCTACGAAACCTCGGCAGACCGTAGCGAGATGAGATTAATGAGCGGGAAATGCTTCTTCCTTTTATCTTAACGGCGAAAAGCGGTGTTAGCTACTCACAGAGGCGACCTGAAGAAGAGTACTTGGCAGGTGCTAATTGTCTCCGGCGGTGCTCTGGAGCTGCCCGGGCCCTGATTACAGATGCCTTGCCCCAGCGCCTGGGGCAGGAGCAGGGCTGCTGCGAAAAATTTTCTGGAACGAGCGGCGCCTTGGATGAAAGAATTCTAAAAAGAGGAGGGCGAGTTATCGTCCGCGCGCGGGACGTGGGTTTGTTGGGACGGCGTTCTTTAGGACGCGGGGTGTCAGAAGCACGGGGTGTCAGAAGCACAGGGTGTCACGGGCGGCCGAGATGTTTTTGGAGTTGATTTTGCGTGCCAGTCTCTCGCGTGCCTTTCATGGAGAATGGTTGCGGCTGTCTCAGGGGGTTACATCGGAGCGTTTTGCCGCCTTTGGTTTTCGCGGATCGGGAGCACCCGCTTTGATCCACTTTTCGAAGGCGGCAATGATTTCGTCGGACAACTTCCCATTGGGGGGCATTTGATAATCGTCTTCTTGATATTTGATGGCCGAGAGTAGAAAACTTTCTTCAGGTTCCCCAGGCACCACCGCCGGACCATTGTCCCCACCGGAACGGAGGCCTTGGCGGGTGTCGACGCGCAAGTTACCGCGAACTTCGTCAGCCTCAGCGGAATGGCATTCATAACAATGTTGGACCAGCACGGGAAGGATTTTTTTTGTGAAAAATGGCGCGTCCTCGGCAGCGTTTGACCAGCAGGGGAAAAGCAACAGTGCCAGTAATAGGAATATTTTTCCTACCAACCGCTGTGTTTTGTCGCGCGCATGCGACAACAATCTTTGGGCGTCCTGAGTTATCTTTTTAGTCATCCACTCACCGTTTCTTAGAAGTCAAGAAATTAAAGGTTGCAGTACTTGGCCACCCACATCGGTCAAGCGAAATTGTCGGCCTTGGAACTTGTAGGTCAACTTGGTGTGATCCACGCCTAATAAGTGCAAAATAGTGGCGTGCCAGTCATTTACGTGGCAGGGATTGTTAACGGGAAAATAGCCGAGTTCGTCCGTGCTCCCGAATGCCTGTCCACCTTGAATGCCACCGCCTGCCATCCAAATACAAAAGGCTTCTTTATGATGATCTCTTCCCGGAAACTGACCGTTCGATTGAAGTAATGGTGTGCGCCCAAATTCAGCGCCCCAAACTACCAGAGTTTCTTCCAGCAAACCGCGTTGTTTGAGATCTTTCAATAAGCCGGCAATGGGCTGATCGACCTGTTTACATTTCTTTTTCAAGTTATCGAAAACACGACCGTGGTGGTCCCAGCCTTGATCATACAGCTGCACGAAGCGTACACCGCGTTCTACTAATCGTCGCGCGAGTAGGCAGTTGTTGGCAAAACTCACTTTTCCTAGTTGGGTTCCATACAAAGCATGGATGTGTTTTGGCTCATCGGCAAGATCCATAATTTCCGGCACTGCGGTTTGCATACGATAGGCTAATTCATACTGGCTGATGCGCGTGGCAATTTCGGGATCGCCGATCTGGGCCAATTGTGCTTCATTGAGCGCTTTAATGTTGGCGATCACTTGCTGGCGGTCGGCATCTCGCAGTCCGGGCGGATTCGACAAAAAGAGAACCGGATCTCCCTGGCTACGAAACTCAATGCCCTGATGATGTGTGGGCAGAAATCCACTTCCCCACAAGCTGTTGCCGGCGCCCGCGACCGAACCGGTAATTAAGACAATGAAACTTGGAACATCGGTATTTTCACTTCCCAGACCGTAGCTAATCCAGGCGCCGAGGGGAGGTCGTCCAAACCGCCCAAAGCCGGTCTGTGCGAACAATTGTGCTGGTGCGTGGTTGAAATGCTCACTCTGCATGGTTTTCACCATGGCGATGTCATCGGCGACTGTAGCGAGGTGTGGCAGTACTTCAGAGAACTCTAAACCGGAATCTCCGTGTTGGCGAAACCGGAACTGGGTTCCTAGCAGGCTGGGGTGCCCGCGCAAAAAGGCAAATCGTTGGCCTTGGAGATGCGATTCTGGGCAGAGTTGTCGATCGTGTCGGAGTAACGTTGGTTTGTGATCGAAAAGATCGAGTTGGGAAGGGGCACCCACCATATGCAGGAAAATCACACGTTTCGCTCGGGGGGCGAAATGTGGTACTGCAATGGTGTTCGCATTGCTGCTGTTTTCGCTTGCCAGCAGGTTTGCTAATGCCAGGCTGCCTAATCCTAAACTGGAACTTTGCAGCCATTGGCGGCGAGAAATGGTTTCGCTGGGGGTGCGCAGTGGGTGCATGTCGGCAGGAACCTCAGTTTTTTCTGCGCTCTGTGAATGGCATCATTTGGTAATGGTCTCGTCCAGATTGAGTAAGGTGTGGGCGATAAAGAACCACGCGCTGAGTTCGACCGGATCGAAGCCGCCGAATTTGCGATGTTGGGTGAGTTCTGTGACCGCATCGGAATCCGCCCTAAGTCGGCTACGTTGCTGCTCAAAAAAATGTACCAGTTGATGAATTTCTTTTTCCTCAGGATGGCGGGCTAGGCAGAGTCGAAAACCAAAGCAGGCTTTCTCCACGGTGGTCGTATCGGTGCCGGAATTAAGGATGCGTTGGGCTAAGGCAAACGCCATTTCGACATAGGTTGAATCGTTCAACAACACGAGCGCTTGAAGTGGTGTATTCGTTGAGGCACGTTGGACGACACAGGAGGTGCGGTCAGGGGCATCAAAGGTGGTAAAACTGGGATAGGGTGCGCTACGTCGCCAAACGACGTAAAGCCCTCGTCGATATCGATCTTCACCAGAAGAAATCTCGTACTTCGGCGCATTGCGTCCTACATGCCGCCAGATGTTCTGAGGTTGTGGGGGATAGATGGGCGCTCCATGCATCTTTTGTACGAGTAATCCTGAAATCGCCAACGCATTGTCACGAATCATTTCTGCCGGCAAACGCTGCCGCGGTCCTCGCGCGTAAAATTTGTTTTCTGGATCTTCTGAGAGTAAACGCGAGGACATCCGCGAGGACTGCTGGTAAGTAGCCGATGAAACGATCGCGCGGTGTAGATGTTTTTGCGAATAGGCAGCCTGAAGCAGCTCGGTCGCCAGAAAATCCAGCAGTTGGGGGTGCGAAGGTGGCGCACCCTGGGTTCCGAAATCGTCGACGGTTTTGACGATGCCACGTCCAAAGAACTCGGACCACCAGCGGTTCACGACGACTCGCGCGGTGAGCGGATTTGCGGGCGAAGTGATCCATTGCGCCAAGCCAAACCGATTTCGGGGCCATGTCGGGTCCCAGGCGTGTAGGACTTGCGGTGTGGTCGCCACCACTTCTTTGCCGCGGTCCAAAAAGTTTCCGCGGACAAAGACCGCATTGCTGCGCGGGGACGGTTGCTCGATCATGACCAGCGTGGTGTCCGGCTGGTTGGCCGCAATCTGTTGCTGGACGGTTTGAAGTTGAGCGCGAAGTTTTAAGATGGTCTTGTCTTGATCGAAATAGAATTTGCGCAGTTGCTTGCTTTGTTGCGGGTTGCGTTCTCGAGGTGCAATGGCCAACAGGTCGGCAATCTTGGTGGGGAGTGGTTGGGTGACGCTGGTTTTTCCAGGTTTGTCGGGAGCTACTGGTGTGTTCAGAGTTTTTCGCAAAGTGGCTTCCCAAGTGGCTTGCTGTTGTTCAAGCGTTTGGGAATGTTCGGCGAGCGTTTTTTCCAGGTCGGTTTTGCTAAGTTGCAGGTGCTCTAGTGCCTGTGCGCGCTGACGTGCCAGCGGCAGTTCCAGCTTGGGGCCATCAAATTCCCTTTGGACCCCTTCGCCGCTTACCTCGAGGGGCGTGTTATTAAAAAATGCAAAAAATTGATAGTACTCTTGTTGAGTAAAGGGGTCGTACTTGTGGTTGTGGCATTGGCAACATGCCAAAGACGTTCCCAGCCAAAGTGTTCCGGTTGTGTTGACCCGTTCGAGGACTTGATTGGTGCGATTTTCTTCTGGATCGACCCCCGCTTCGACATTGCAGGTGGTGAGTCGATGAAAGCCAGTAGCAATTTGTTGAGGCAAGCTGGGCGTGGGGAGCAAGTCACCGGCAAGTTGTTCGAGGGTAAATTGATCGAAGGGCATGTCGGCATTCAGAGCGTCAATGACCCAGTCTCGAAATGGCCAGACGCTGCGGAATTGGTCGGCTTGGTAACCGTTGCTATCTGCGTAGCGCGCTGCATCGAGCCATGTGCGAGTCCACTTTTCACCATAAGCAGGTGAGGCCAATAACCGATCGACTTGTCGTGCGACATGGTCCGGCCGTTGATCGGCCAGGAATTCATCAACGACAGAGAGACGTGGCGGAAGGCCGTTCAGATCAAAACAAAGGCGTCGTAATAAACGGGATTTTTTGGCCTTTCGGGAGGGTGCGAGAGCGTGATTTTCAAGTTTTGCGAGGACTAACGAATCGATGCCATTCTGAGGCCAGTCGTCGTGCTGCGCGTCGGGTAACGCGGGACGCACTGGAACTG
>JAKVBY010000033.1 GCA_022446825.1 Pirellulaceae bacterium | reverse complement strand
CGACTATGCATAAAAAGTTCGAGCAAGCCCCTGATAAAAAAAGAAAGTCTTAATCTCACTGACCAGCAGAGCTTGAATTCGTAACCCGACTGGTTAACCATAGAACGTCTTCAGAGGAAGCAATTGCCGACAAAGTCCTTTTCACAGGTCTGCACTGCTACTTACCACCGCGTCATCTAGAAAGAACCATTGATGCCACAACCGATCGATTTTCGCAGTGACACTGTCACAAAACCTTCTACTGCCATGAGAACCGCCATGGCTACAGCGGCCGTCGATGATGACGTCATCGACAAAGATCCTACCGTCGAGCGGCTAGAAACTTTGACCGCTGAGATCCTCGGTAAAGAAGCTGCTCTCTTCATGCCTTCCGGAACCATGACTAACCAAATTGCCGTACGCCTCCACTGCAAACCGGGCGAGGAGTTTCTCTGCGAAGCGGGCTGCCACATCTACAACTACGAACAGGGAGCCTTTGCGCAACTGAGTGGTGTGGTTGCCAGAACGGTCATTGGGCACGACAACATCCTACAAACGGATGATGTCGCAGGGTTGATTCGACCGGAGAATGAGCATCTGGTACGCACCAAGATGATTTGCCTCGAAAACACCCACAATCGAGGAGGTGGACGTATTCTCCCCTACGACAGTGTTGCAGAGGTTTGCCAGTGGGCTCGGAACCATCAACTTTCCACCCATCTTGATGGTGCTCGTCTATTCAATGCCGTTATGGGCAGTAATATTTCGGCTTCTGACTGGGCTCAGCATTTCGACACGGTGAGTGTCTGTTTCAGCAAGGGCTTGGGGGCACCCGTTGGCTCAGCACTGGCTGGAACCAAAGAAGCCATGTACGAAGCACATCGCCACCGCAAGCTTTTTGGCGGCGCGATGCGTCAGTCAGGAATTATCGCGGCCGGAGCACTCTACGCTCTGGAACATAATATTGAGCGAATTGCCGAAGACCATACAAACGCACAAATCATTGCGACAGCGATTCGCCAAGCAGATGGCTTGAGCCTAGCTACCAACGACGTCGATTCAAACATTATCATTTTTGACATCGATCCCGACGTTTGCGACGCTTCCGGATTTGTCGGTGCCATGGCCGAAGAGGGCGTTTTATTGATCGGCCTCGGCCCCCAAACGATGAGAATCGTTACCCATCTCGATGTCTCGCAAGAAGATTGCCAGACCGCTGCAGGGACTCTGCTCCGAACCGTCAGCGAATTAGCAGATGGCTCTCGAAAACCAGTCCAAAGTGGCGCGGTGTATTAAAACCAACGCCACCTCAGCCAACACCCTTTATAGGAGCTTGGCCGCGCACGCGTTAAGATACGCGCCGAGGTTAATCATCACTCCCTAGAAGTCCCGCCCTGACCAAAAAATAAGCGAGTGTCAGGAGCGTCGAAATAACAGCTGCCACATATGTCAGCGCGGCGGCATTCAAAACGCTCGCGATCCCGCCACGTTCTTCGGGATAGATGATTCCTGCTTCCAAGACCAACTGTTTCGCGCGTGAACTGGCATTGAATTCGACGGGCAGGGTTACAAGCTGGAAAAGCAGCACCAAAGAAAACAAAATGGCGCCTGCAATGACTAAGTATTTGCTCATAAACAAACCCAAGCACATCATGACATAACCAAGGCTGGAGCCAATTCCTGCCATCGGGACAAGCGCCGAGCGAAGCCCGAGTGGCAGATAACCGGTCGCATGCTGGATAGCGTGACCGGCTTCGTGGGTAGCGACACCGATAGCAGCCAGTGAGGTGCTGTTCGCAACACTGTCGGAAAGTGCCAACGTCTTATTACCCGGGTTGTAATGGTCGCTCAGAAACCCGTGCGCTGAAACAATCTGAACATCGTGAATCCCCGCCCTCTCTAAGAGAAGCTGCGCCGCCTGAGCCCCTGTATAGTTTTTCATGGACTTTACCTTGGAGTATCGCTTAAAGGCCGATTTGACGGCCCAACTGGCCAACCCCGATATTAACAATCCTGGTAACAGAACCATCAGCACGTACTGAAAATCAAAGAACCACATCATTTAAGGACCCTTTCCGGTAATTTGCATTTAATTTGGCGGTAGTATCTGTCAAATCTGACAAATTTCATACCTCTATACAGTGGTTACTGCAAGCAACGTGCCAAATACGTTCAAATAGGCTTTACGGTTCAACTTTAGGTTGCCTCGTTGCTCCACGGGTCACCTGGGTCACCGCGCAGCATCATCCCTGTTTACGTCAAGCGGTTTCTTGCTACGTCGAAAAAACACTTCTGTGGCTCCCAGAGCAAATTGGTCCGGGCCCATAACACACATTCGGATCACTCCCGGCCCTGTCGCCTCGGGAGGAATCGGCACATCGACCTCCAGCACACCGCCAGGAAAATCCAACTCGTAAAGGGACCACACGGAATCATTTGCAAAAGCATAAACCTCGTCATACGCCAGCAGGGAGTCAGCATCAAATTGAAATTCACGCCGTGGCGGAATCGGAGCACGCGTTGTATCGCGCCGACAGGCAACTTCGATTCTGCAATTGCCGACAAGTGGACATTTCAGTTTGACGCGAATGTTTTCACCAGACGACGCTTCCTTCTCTGCAAAAACCTCGCAATCAACCGCCTGCGGTAATCGCAGCAGTGGATCGCCAATTAAATTAAACAGCAATAGATGCTCGCGCCGCTCTTCCTCCAACATTTTTTTCGACGGACTGAGAACCGTTGCCAATTGATCAAGCATTTGGCGATTCGACCGCCGTTGCCGCGTGGCATCCGCATTTTCCCCCGTTGAGTCGAATTGTTCCACGTCCTCCTGTCGGGCAAGGCGTCGTTTTGCGTGCAGCAAAATTTCACCCAGCGTCGCACGTCGTTGCACAAAATACTCGTTCATCATCTCAGTCCCCAAGACCGCCATGGCATAGGGCATCGTCACACGCGAACCCGCCAGGATTGCAATGGGCCCCCCCTTGGCGCGGAGCATCTCTTCCGCCAAGCAATCCTCGGGCGCGTCATAAGCTCCCGTATAACAGGCCAAAAGAACAGCGATTGGGTGGCCCACAGAGCAAACCAGCTTGTCAGCATCGTGTTTGTCAAACAAATGAAAACCACCGCCGGGAATGCGGACTCGGTCTAAGGTATTACGGTGACCATGGCCAATATAAACCCAAAATAGGGAACCTTCGTTTAATCGCTCCAAAGTAGCCCGATGAACTCGACGTGGATCGGGACAGTAAGGACTCCGCCAACTTCCATAGGTCATCGATGTCAGATAGCTTGGCGGCACTCCTTCAGTGAGAAACTTCTTTGTCGCCATCTCCAAAACAGAATCTGCAATCACTCCAAATCCGCCCACGCCGGCCACAAAATTAATGCGGCGTTGCCAGCTTCCATCGGGCACCGCGTTCTCATAATGAATGATTTTACGGACAATCGTTGCCAGGTCTTCATTTCCATCAGCTGTAATTCTTCCCACGGTCAAATCAGGCAACTGATCATCGTCTAAATCGGCATACCAATTGTCGGAAGCAATTTCCGGCTCAGAACCCCACTGAACATTCACGTTGGCTTTGCCAAAGTGTGTCGGCACCGCGAGTTCCCGGGAAACATCGCCTTGCCCGTCCGGAGAAAACGCATCGCCTACGATCACAATGTTACGGAGCTTTCCTGACACCGCCGTGCCACGAATGGCTGCCCGAATCTCCATTCGAGTTCCCGTATTTGGAATCCAAGCAAACTCATGCCCTTGAGCACGCCGGTGTTGGAGCCACGGCTGCAGGGTGGCAATGTACTGTTCGGCGCAAATCAACACCGTATCTGCATTATCCACGGGTGCGGTCGCACACGCCAAGCTCAGCAACAAACTCCACATTCCATTCCTCACGACAGCAAGTCAAAACGATTTCATGTCAGTCGTTGGAATTCTACTGAGGAGCGAGAACTGGGGACAATAGCAGCAGAGGGCCCAAGCCGCATTGTCACTGCATCAATGAGTGTTTGGCATGACGTCGATTAAGCTGAAATCTCCCGGGGAACGACCAAGGTAAACGTGGTCTAACAGGGCATATTCCCCATCGACAGGGGTGATCGCCATGCCGGTCCAGGTAAATTCACCAAAATCAGCAAACAGATCACGGGTAATCACCACAAAATCTTCTGGGAGTTCTTCATCAAGTATCAAAGCGGCGCCATAACAGGCGCCAGCGGGCCCCGCGTGGTAACGGAACATGGCTCCTGGACTGGCCTCGCTACTTGGTCCCCACACCCCATCATAGTTTAATTCAACACAGATGGACGCCCCCCCTTTTTTCTTCTAACCCCAACGGAGATATCGATACTCACCCGTCGCGGGACGTTCGCGTATTTTCAATCCCAAACTGGGAATATTTGCATTCGATCGACTGGAAGGAGTGATTTTCAGACTCGCCGTTCCTGCATACGGTTGGCTCGTATCCAAACTGACCTGGCCGGTTCCTTGAGAGAAATACCCAGCAAACTCAGGCGCGTCTTCAAACACCTCCCAAGGAGACTCCGCCAGAGGCTTCTCACCTGCAACAATCTGCAGCGAAATGGGAATGCGATTACTTTGAATCCGCCGACTGGGACGTTCCAAAGCCACCGTTACGGTCTCTACAAGTTGAATGCCCGTTAAAGCACCTGGCTTCATTCCAAAGGGCAAACCTACTCGCAACGCGAACTCCGTTTGGTCCGCAGCAAGACGCTGCCTTGGAGCCACAATTCCACGTGGCAACGACGTCAGCGTAACGGTTATCGGCTGTTGGAATCCCGGTGCACGAGTGACCTGTCCTGATAAAATACCTGACTCACCACGCCCACTTTTCGCTTCAACAACATCGGAGATTGCCAATTCGATCGAGAGAGGAGATCCTGTCTCCAAATTGCGTACCGCAGTAGAACTCCTGGCAATTACCGTCTTTTTGTCTGGCGACAATAACTCCGCTACAAATGCCACACCAAACTTGCCATCCGGCAAATCTGCGGGGACCAGCAAATGGACAACTGCCGTGGTAGCTGCAGGCTCAAACACAGGGTCACCATCCAGTCGCAAAGACCGTTCCAGATCATCGACCTGTGACGTCTGCTTATTTTTGTTTATTGTCTTTTTCTGCGTGGCCTGTGTGGTGAGCAAGCGGACGCGAAAGCTGCTTGCAGTCTCCTCGGATCGCAGCACCATCAATTCCACGGGCAATCTAGTGCCGCGCAACAATCTCAACGACTCCATTGCAGGGCTCCAGGCCAAGCCAACCTTGGCAGGCTCGGTAACTGCGATTCCTAATTGCTCACGCTGCTGGGTTCGGTAAGACGCCATGTCGCCCGCGGGCGTTTTGGCATAGCGGTTTTGTTTTGCACCCTCGTTTAGCAGTTCGCCACGAATACGTGCCAAGGTACTCGCAGGGCGGATCGCAGACGCGTGCAAAGCCACCAGGCCAATGCGACTTTCTGCAGGGATCTGATCATTCCGAAGTGTCACTGCCTATGGACAATCCCTCATAAATTGCCGAGAGATGTTCCGGCTTGGCTGTGGAAGTCAACCATGCCGCGGCATCTGACGCAACCAGCTTACCACGCGGCAAACTCTCCCGGGAAAGAACTTATTGGGTAATTCGATTTATTGCTGGGGCGAGCAAGCGATTTGTCGGCAAGGCTGTGTTGTGATTCCGAGGCACTCGCGGCGGGTGGGAGGCTCGTGCCTCAGTAAACTTTTGTACCCGTGCTAATCGGAGAGCCGTTTCGCTTTGCTGTAATCGCTGCAACGCCTGCAGGTGCATGTCGTTTGCATCGATCGCACAGGCAGACTTTATGAATTGTCGCGCTCGGTAAAGATCCCCTAACGCTTCATGAGCCAGCCCTAGATTGTACAAAGCCGCGACATTCTGGGGGTCCGAGCGTAGCACCGCATTCCAATGCTGACGTGCCATAACCCAATCCCCATCTTGAGCGGCTTCACATCCGTCTCGCATCTCCGTTGAATCGAATCCAAAACTTGCCTGTGCAAGCGGGACCTCAATAGTCGTCTCATGGGGCGTCAAAACATTTGCCATCTTGAGGCCACCTTCTCGCGCTAGACGCAAGAGGATCTTCGCCTCTTCTCCAAACTCCATTTCACCGGTGTAATACTCTGCCTGCACAGTGTTCCGATTCAATACTGTTCCGGAGCGCACATCGACCAACTCATACTGCACCGCAGCCGTCACCTTGGGATCACCAAATCGCCAAGCCTTCTCCCCGTAGACCGTACCATCCAGTTCGACAAATCGAATCGTCGTCACAAGCAATCGATCCAACTCTAATTGGCGCGCGGCGCGTACAGCAACGCTGCCATTTGCCTTGCCATTGTTGAAAAACAGCGGGGAGGACACAGCTCTCTGCAAGCCTTGCTGGTCCACAAGATAGACGCCGGAATTGGCAAGTTTCGTCATCATCACATCGTATGCACCCTGCGATTCTGCACGCAAGCTACGGTTATTGACGACACCCAAACGGTACCCAGAAACATCAAAGGGAGCTGGTTGCACTTTGCAAAGCGTCACCGTCCGAGCGCAACCTGTGGAGAGCAAACCCACCAGAATGAACGTTAAACCAAAGAGAGATCCTTTCATCACTTTCCAATCCAGCCATGCTAGCACGCAGTTTGCGCAATGCTCTCAACAAAACAGATCACGTACTAAAGAAATCATTCGACCTGTGCAACGTGATGGCATCAACAAAACTCCATTTCGAAACGGTCCGGAACGAATCATCTCGGTCGCTAAAACGCGGTGCAGCAGGTGATCTGGAACGTCGAGGAACAAAATCCGGCCCTGATACCCACCAAGGTCAGCGAGCTTCTGCAAACCCGTTCCATCCCACCGCACGACATACGGATTGCTCCGTCCACGCACGCCGCACACAAACATGAGACACTGGCCCAGCGGGGAGCGAAATCGAATGGATTTCCCGTTTTGATGTGCCGCTTGTTCGAACCGTCGGCATTGGTAATGTAAACTTGGTAGTTTTCGTGATAGGTGGTCAGTTCGCCATCGGGTGACGCGCTGCATCCGTAGGTGACTTCGGAACCTTCGCCGCAAACGTCGCGTTTGTTAAGGCCATCCGGGTCCGCCACCTAGGACTTCGAGACACCGTTGATGTGCGCCGTAAAACCTAGATACTTGCCGTCTGACAAGAAGAACAAGAAGAAATTGAAATGGCTGACTCGTTCAACACCAGAGACNTTTGTGACTTTGCCGCCAGTCAATTCGACCAGAAACGCATTAAGTTGCCACCTGCTCGACAGTTGACGAAACCATTGGTACTGCTCCTCCCACTTCGCGTTCTCCGGATCCTGCCAAGCACTGCATGAGCAGACGAATGAGAAATGCCAGAGCTATCCATGTCGTCCTGAAATTCACTGCGATTGTCCTTATGCCGCCTTGAGAATTCCTCTCGCCACCGCACACTGGAACAATTCATTGGGCATGATGCGCGTGAGTTTCGGCATGTGCGTTTGCTCCTATGTGTGCCAAAGGGGCACCGTATCCTTTGGGCATTTGGGAAAACAACCACACTGCCAAACGTCGGCAGGTAATCTGACTCACGATTTCGGTTTACGTTAAGCCAAGAGCGGGTGAGGGGATTCGAACCCCCGACATACAGCTTGGGAAGCTGTCACTCTGCCAACTGAGTTACACCCGCAAAAAAAGTGTCGCGATTCACCTGAGCGTCATGCCCTTCGACGCATTTTGATTGTAACATAACAATCGTGAAACAAGCAGCGTCGCATATTTTTTTTGGGGGGGACGGCAAAGGTGGACAAAGACACAGCTTTCCAGATGTCCGCATCGAATATTCGTTTCGGTCAAGGAATCACACGGGAAGTCGGCATGGACCTGTGTGATCTGCAAGTCGCGCGGACGTTGGTCCTGATTGACCCGGCTCTCCGTAATCTCCCTGTAGGACAAACGGTTGTCGATTCGCTAACGGCAGCCAGTATCCATTTTGAAGTTTTTGATGAAATCTCTGTCGAACCGACCGATGCGAGTTTTCAACGCGCGGTGGAAGTGGCCGTTGAATCTAAATGCGATTCGTTTGTCGCAGTGGGCGGCGGTAGTACGATCGACACCGCCAAAGCTGCCAACCTCTATGCGACTTATCCCGCCGATTTTTTTGAGTATGTGAATGCTCCTATTGGTCGCGGACGGCCAGTACCCGGGCCACTCAAACCACTCATTGCGATTCCCACGACCGCAGGAACCGGTAGTGAGACGACCGGTGTCGCCATCTTTGATTTTGTCGCGAGAAAAGCAAAAACAGGCATCGCCCACCGGTACCTAAAACCCACCTTGGGGATCGTTGACCCCGACAATACTAAAACACTACCGCCCGCTGTCGCAGCCTCTACGGGGCTCGATGTCTTGAGCCATGCCTTAGAATCCTATACGGCAATTCCCTTTGACACCCGTCCCAAACCGGAGCGACCTCTGGAACGACCTGCCTATCAAGGAGCCAACCCAATCAGCGATATTTGGGCATTACGAGCGCTCGAAATTGTCGACGAGTATCTCGAGCGGGCCGTCCGTGACACCTCCGACGAAGAAGCCCGTTCCCAGATGCTACTGGCCGCAGCGATTGCAGGCATTGGCTTCGGCAATGCGGGAGTCCACTTACCCCATGGCATGTCCTACCCGGTGGCGGGAATGGTGAAAGATTATCAACCGACCGGCTATCAGGTGGATCATCCAGTCGTGCCCCACGGAACTTCCGTCATCCTCAACGCACCAGCCGTGTTTCGCTTTTCGGCACCCGCGTCACCTGCACGCCATCTGTGTGGTGCAAAAGCACTAGGGGCAGACATTAGGGGGGCGTCCCCGAAAGACGCCGGCGACATCCTCTCGAACCGCATCATTGAATTCATGAAATCGCTTGAAATCCCCAACGGCTTGAGGGAGGTTGGCTATTGCGAATCGGACATTCCTCAACTCGTTGAAGGAACACTGCCTCAACACCGCGTGACCAAATTAGCTCCCATTCCCGCAGGCGAAGCCGAGTTAACTCAGTTATTTCACGAGTCCTTGACAATCTGGTAATGCTCGCCTGGCCGGTGTAAAGGCCCTGTGTAAAGGCCCTGCGCAACCTCTATCCAGTCTCTGCAGTGTAGGCATTAACTCACGAAAAACCATACACTGCCTACCCCAGAACACATCGTAAAAGCATCCGTTATTGCCCTAACAATTCTTTCAATGATGCGGATTATAACGTTTTCGCTTTCTCTGAACTTGCAAAACATCCTCGCTACCGTGGTCAAATAAAACGACCATTTGCTCTGTAGCGACACGGGCAAAACGTTTCCTCGGGATTATCGGCCCAAGACCCGACCGCAAGCATCGCTGAAAGTTATAGTTGCATGAAATCCTTCCCCATTCATCTATCGCATGAGGCAAATCATGTTCAGCCCTAAGGGTCCCAAACTGTCTTGTGCGATTCTCTGCTTGACCCTGTTCCTAACAGGGAATCGCAGTGCCTCTGGCAGCGAGAACCGTGCTACCGCCAGTAGCGATGGAACACAAAAAGCCGCGAACAGGTTTGCATTCGAAGGGCTTAAAACTCAACATAAGCAGCTGCTGTACCATGTCATCCAGATGGCAGAACTCGGTTTAGTGAAAATCGACTCGGAAATTCATGACTACACTTGCAAATTAATTCGGCGAGAACGCATTGGCAACCAACTCGGTGGCTACGAGCATCTTGATCTAAAACTTCGTCATGAACGACGCCAAAACGACAAGATCGTTGTCCCCTTCAGTGTTTACGCACACTTTCAAAAATCTCCTCGCTTTCAAGGCCGTGAGGTACTCTACGTGGCCGGCCGACACCAGGGAGATTTGATCGTTAAACGCGGTGGACCTCGCTTGGGCGGTATCACCCTACAGTTAAATCCGCAGGGTAAGTTGGCTCTCAGCCATAACCGCTACCCAATTACGGATATTGGAATTCGCAACCTCGTGATGAAAACTCTTGCCGTTCTCCAAGAAGAAATTGCCTATGACGATTGTCAAGTGCGCATGCTGAAAGACTCCAAGCTGAATGGTGCCAGTTGCACACAGATCGAGCTCACGCACCCCACTCAACGCGACCACTTCCGTTACCATCGGGCCAAAGTTCTGATTGACGACAAGCTTCAAATACCGATTTACTTTGCATCTTATAGTTGGCCACAAGCCACTGATGAAGAACCGCTTCTACTGGAAGAATATGCCTATCTGAATGTACGTTTAAATGTTGGTCTTTCTGAGGATGATTTCCAACAATCAAACCCTGCCTACGGATTCTCTAAGAAGTCGGCAGAGCGTTAGACCCAAGCATTAAGTCACGATCCAATGCTTTGCGAGTCGGATGACTCTTTTCATATAGCGTCGCCGAACCGAGCATTGTGAGATCTCTGCCTCGGCATGGCTCGAAAGACGCGATCTGGCCTTAAGGCTCACAGTAGCCGCTGAGCATCACAACCTCTATCAAGCCTGACGCCGCGGAACAAACTCCAGTTAGAATCTTGGATTCGCCTGCCCCACACAATGGCCTGCTGGAAATCTCCGAGATGTTTTATGAAACGTCGATAATCGTCGAACCGCCCTCGACTCCAACCCTTCTCAACAAGCAACGCCTTCACAAACACCAGCCATGAACTCTTCATTGAGTCTCTAATGAACCGACTCGACGGATTTTCTATCGCCGTTGCGAGACATAGCTTGTCATTAAATTTTCTCTGGAATCCAAACGTACATTCAGTCAAGACTGCGTGCGGCTCAGCAACCGCTTTCAAGCCAGATTGGTGCCAGTGCCGACGCTCCTACTTTTCCACTCCAAACGCCGCTTGTACAACAGTAGAAGCATGTCCAAAACAGAACACGGTGATTTCGAGAAAGGCTATCTATCTGCAGCGCACGATGCCTTAACCAACCCTTAGACTGCAGGAATCACAGCCCTCTTTACGATACCGGGCCGTACATCTCGAGGAATCCTCAACTTGCTAGTGGGTACTTCTAGATATTATTTTGCAATGAATCCATTTCCATCTCGAAAAGGTTTTGCTACCAACAGCAGCAGAATGACCATTACCAGCCACTGCCGGCTTCCACCTCAGCAAGCTACAAATTATCGTAAGATACGTTGATGTCGACATCATCTCACCGATCATATTCATAAGGAGCCACGTTTAATGAGCAGTTCAGTGGAGGGAACCGAACAACCAACCAATTCATTAAACGTCGAACAAGCAGTTCGCGAGCGTTACTCGGCCGCATCCAAGGCCGCCGAACCAGCCTTGTGCTGCCCGGTCAAATACAATGAGGACTACCTCAAGGTACTTCCGGCGGAAATGATTGAACGCGATTACGGTTGTGGAGATCCTTCGCAATATGTCGCGGAAGGAGAAACCGTTCTCGATCTTGGCAGTGGTGGTGGAAAAATTTGTTATATCGCATCCCAAGTCGTAGGACCCCAGGGACGCGTCATTGGCGTCGACATGAATGACGACATGCTCGCTCTTGCTCGAAAGTACCAAGGCGAAATCACTCGTGGCATTGGCTGGGACAATGTGACATTCCACAAAGCACGCATTCAAGACCTCGCTCATGACCTGGATCGATTTGGCGCGCATGTCGCTGCCCACCCGATTACCTGCACCGAAGACTGGCTGGCAACCGAAACGCTATGTGCTCAGTGGCGCCGAGACAAACCGCTGATTGCCGACGGTTCCGTGGACGTCGTCATTTCAAATTGCGTTCTCAACCTCGTCGAAGAAACCGATCGACGCCAATTGTTTCATGAGCTCCACCGAGTTCTACGTCGTGGTGGGCGTGCAGTGATCAGCGATATTGTTTGCGACGAGCCGGTCCCCGCTGCCATGAAAAATGACCCGCGCTTATGGAGTGGTTGCATCAGCGGTGCGTACCTCGAGTCCGAGTTCCTGAAGGCTTTCGAACAAGCTGGTTTTTATGGCCTTGAAATTGCCGCGCGCCAGGAGGAAGCTTGGGCAACGATCGAGGGCATCGAATTTCGCAGTCTGACCATTTGTGCCTTCAAGGGAAAGGAAGGGCCTTGCATGGATCACAAACAAGCGGTCATCTACAACGGTCCTTGGAAAAGTGTTAGCGACGATGACGGCCACACTCTTCGTCGCGGTGAACGAATGGCCGTGTGTGAAAAACTATTTGAGATTTACACTCAGCGACCCTATGCGGATCAAATTACTCCGGTATCACCTCAGCAGGCCATTTCCGCCGAAAATGCTATGCCTTTCGATTGCCGTAAAAATGCTGTGCGCAACCCTCGAGAAACAAAAGGCCCGGCTAACAAACAAACCCAACTTCCCATTCAGGATTGCTGTGGCCCAGACTGCTGTTGAAAGCACGCAACGGAAGCGTCTATCGTCAATTCGAGTTGCGAGGAGGCACACGCTGCGCTGTGAGAAGATCCGCTCGTTTTTATCTGTGCAGCAGGCAAGTCGCCACGCCTTTTACAACGCAAACAAACGAGGCTCGCTGAATGTCGAGCAACACGCGGCAAGCTGGTAGCCTGAGCGCGATCTAGGTCCCCAACCTCAGCCAACGATGCAATGCCTGAATCGCCAAACGTTTCTAAGACTCTGCGTTTGCCGAAACAGCTAACTCGATTACAGGGGGGGACTCTGGGACTGCTGATCCTCTGCCTCATCGCCTTGCGTCTACAAAACGCCACAGAGAGCCTCTGGCTTGATGAACTGCATACAGCGTGGGTTATTTCAGGCAACATGTCAGAAGTCCTTCCGCGGGCTTTGATCGGCAATCAAAGCCCGTTTTTCTTCTGGCTCGTATCCTTCACAACCATCCTGAGTACCGAAAACGAAATCTCGTTGCGGTTACCTTCTCTGATCTGCGGCATCGGTCTCATCCCACTTAGTTTCCTGCTTGTCTGGCGTTGGACTCAGTCGGTCAGTGCAGCATTCTTAACCAGTGCCTTGATGACCATAGACCCTGATTACATCTTCTATGCCCAGGAAGCACGTCCTTACGCCTGTGTCCAACTGGTCGTGTTACTGCAAATTCTTTCCTTTGCCCGTTTCATGAGTTGCTGTGTTCCAGAGCTGAGGTCACACGAGACGCAAACTGCGTCCAAATCCTCTTGGAGTCACGTTGATATGCCGCTCATTAGCTCCAGTCTGATACTCTGCTATTTGCACTACACCGCCCTGGCAATCTTGGCGGTTGAATTCCTCGTGGTAATCGAAACCATTTGTTGTTGGCACCCGCCGAGAAAATTCTATCGGCGTTTATTTATCTTTTCCTGCCTCTTCGTCGTAGGGATATTGCCAGCGGTACCGCATATGATCGAGATTGGGTCTCGGCGCGGCAACTGGAACCAATTCATTCCGGCTGAGATAACGTTTGCAGATTGGGCAACAATGATTCCCTGGCTACCGTACTGCATTGTGCCAATGGGCTTCATGATCACAAGCCGCATCACTGCAAGGATAGTCGCCGAACAACCAGCACCTTCTGTCCAGTGCACTTCACTATGGTGGTTCTGGAGGCTCTCTGCGTTATGGGTCATCATTCCTATGACCATTGCCGCTCTCCTGACAATCAGCGACAGTGCTCGAGTCTTTCTGCTCCGCTATGTGATTATCACAACAGTAGCGGCACCAATTTTTGCGGGATTGTGCCTGGCACTCACACCATCACATCTCGCTAAAACACTCTTGTTTCTCTCCGCCCTGACTGCAGCACTTTGGCAAAGCCAAATTATCCCTCTCTGGATGAACGAAGGCCTCGTGATCGCGCCACGTAACGAAGACTGGCGAAGTGCCATTGAACACATCAACCAAGAAGCCGTTTACACTGATCTGCCGCTGCTGCTGCGAAGTGGTCTCATCGAAGCCGATGCCCTGGACAGGAACCCCTCTGCTGAACTACGAGAATACTGTCTACTGCCAGTCAGCGGGCTGTATCGGATTAACAATTCGCAGCAGGAAATCTTCTCTTTGCTAACCACTCGACCTGGCACCCTCGATTCTAAGATCGTCAGCGCGGTCTCCAAGGCGGGAGGAGCTCTTCTCTTAACCAAAGGAGGGGAATCGACAGCGGCGACAATTTCCGAACTTGTGAGCGCTCGAATGGCCGCCAGCGGTGTAAAAATGAAACCCTCAAAACCAAAGTCTTTTGGAACGATCCAAGTGACCATTCTTTTAGCGATCTAATTCTCCCTGCCAATTCCTGCCCTCTCGGCACTGAGATTAGTATTGCCCGGCGCGACGCTCTTTCCCCGGAAGAACCTCTAAGCAGGTCGTCCACCAACCGGTTTCAACCGCGGCTACAAATTCGAGAGGCAGTTTCTGTTGCCTCATTTCCTGTGCCAATCGCCGGTAATCATAAACGACCGGCACAAATTCAATCTGGCAACCATGCGATGAATCAAATTCGAGTATGGCATACCAGACGTTGGTCTGTCCGTCGTTTTCGGGACGACCGAGGCATCCAACATTGACAAAATGGCGGCCACACGACAATTTTCGCCGCCATTTTATCCCCGTGTGAGTTACCACAATCACATCGGCTGCATATTCATCAGCTAACCGCTCAAGAAAGTGCGTTGAGGTCGTTGACTCCCAAAGAAACTCATTGGTTTTCCGTGGACTTCCATGGCAAAGGAGCACCCGCTTCCCGGCCACCTCTAAACGAATTGAACCCGGCAAACTACGAAGAAATTCTCGATTCACCTGAGAGGTGTTGGCCAACGTGTAGTCATAACTAATTTGTGCAAAATGATTGTCACGGGGATCTGTGTAACCGCATTGGCAATCATCAAGCGAATTGCCGATGGAATCATCGTAATTACCTTGCACACATTGGACAGCATGCTCCGAAAGTAAAGGGAACACGCGGTTCGGGTGAGGCCCAAAGGCCCCCATGTCTCCCAGACAATACAAGGCATCGACACCGCGACACTGTGCATCGTGAATAGCTGCCTGCAAGGCAAGGTAGTTATTATAAATGCCGCCAAAGCAGGCAATTCGTATTTTTCCAGACGTGGCCGTCATGCGCGAGGTTTCGCCTCTCGTATCGCAGACGAGCTAGACGGATTGGAACAAATCGCGCCATATTGATAGCAGGTAAAACAGGCACCTTCACTTAGAGCAAATCCACCATTGGAGTCTGCCAGCGAACTTGCTAACAACGCCTGCGGTAGTTCGATCAAAATGGGACAGACATGCACACCGCGGTCTGTAACGATACGACTATGTTCACAGATTAACTGTGTTTGGTCGAAATCGTTTAGCATTTCACGAGTCACTCGTTCTGACTCAAAATAGCCTCGTGTCCTTTCTTCCTCCGCGCCAATTTGCAGTGTGGGCAGTATCTTCAAACGTGGCCTGAAATAGCCGGTCTCTTTGAGCATCTCGACAAATCTATTGACGATTTCCTGCTCTTCTTCATCAGGCCAAGTCCGAGCAATGGTAATGATCGGCAAGAAACCAAAATCAACGAACGTTTTCACTCCTTTCATGGCTCGAGCAAACGTTCCTTCGCCACGAATCGGATCATTTGTTTCGGGAGAAAAACCATCGATCGAAATACGAATCTCAAGCGTATACAAACTGGCATCTTCGGCCGCACGCAATACCTCCAGCCACTCCTCCTTCAAGACCGTGCCGTTGGTCAGCACAGTTGCAGGACCATACTGCAATGTAAGCTGGAGAATAGCCGTCAGCTGGGGGTTTAGGAATGGTTCTCCTCCCGTAAAAAAGTACTCTTTTACCCCCATTTTAATCGACTCGTTAAGCCGCCGTTCGACCTCCTCCAGAGACAAGAACCCAAATGATTTATTTTTTGGACTGCAGCTAATAAAGCAATGCTGACACGTCAAATTGCACGTAGTTCCAGCGACCTGAAACCAGAGGTGATCCAAATTCGACAGTGTTATCGTTGGCGGTGATGCATTCGTCATGACAGCAAGGGCTTGGCTCCGGCATAAAGATCGAGATCCGTTCGATCGCCAATGACGGAAAACAGTTCGCGAATCTGATCGAGGCCCAGCGAAAAAAGAAAGTTTGAATTTCGACCATAGCTCTTCGCACCGAGGACATAGAAATTTGGCTCTGGATTCAGCAAAGAGTGCGCGCCAATTGCTGGCTGATTTAAACAATCCTGAGTATCTTGGGCTAATAAAGATGCCGCCACTTTCATCGGGCCTTCCGTCGCATAGCACTGGTGCACTTGTAATTCTTGAAAAAGGCTCGTATCTGGCCGATTACCAACATTCGCAAGAATCTGATCACACTCTATTTCCGCCTTCACATGGCAGTCCAATGCCACCCGAAAACCAGCCGATTCGGAAACATAATCCACTGCAAGAACCGAAGCAGGAAACAAATGTGTTACACAACTCGCCGAACTCACACACAAGGCATTGGCCGCGTGGGCTAAGCGATGACGTTCCGATAATTGGTCGTTTTCAATTAACGGCAGCGGTGCGTTGGTTTGGCCTTCAACCTTGCGAGTGATCCAAGTGACACGAGTTTCAGGAAAGGACTCGGACAATTCGCTCAAAGCGACGACATTCGTGGCTGCAGAGTACCCGGCCCCAACGACCAGCGTATGCTTACCAGCAAAATCTTTCCGAGCCACAGTCGATAGGTCAGGTAAACCAAACTGGATTCGGTCACGACAAAGTGTTTCGCCCACTGCGGGCATTCCACCACGACCGACCCAATTTGGATTGCCATAGACTCCGGTTGTATCGATGACAATCTCGGCGGCCATGACGGACTGCACGCCGTTGGACGTTTGCAAGAGTATCTGAAATGGTTGCAGATCACGCCCCTTACCCCCCGGCAAATCCGCCTTCAGCACGTGCGGGCGACCAAGTGAAAGCACTCGTGTATTCGTGCAAAGATGATCAGACAGCAGATCGGTCTCGGACAGCGGCAGCAAGTATCGTTCGCGCCATTGGTGACCTGTCAACAGTTCCTCGTCCTTGGGTAACGCATTCTGACTACCCTGTGCCACAATCGCAGCTGCCCCCAGAGACGAATGGTTCATTGAAAACGGGCTAAACAAACAGACGTGCCCCCAACGCTGCACGTTCTCGGCAACTTCACCACGCTCGATGATCGTTACATCATATCCAAGAAACCTCGCATAAATCGCAGCCTCTAAACCAATGGGTCCTGCACCGAGGACTGCAATTCGTGCCGGTGTATCAACGGCCATTTTTATAGGTATCCTCTTCCAGCAGCAAATCGTCTCATCGTGTATTCATGCTTCACTCTGAGTGCGCATGAATGCTTCACCTGCCCATGAGCTTACAATGATTGTGCCATTTTCCAAGATGATCATCGCTACAGCACACCTATAATTACGAGACACCGGAGATCCTTCGCAGGTCTGACAGCAGCATTATTTCGATGCAAACCACTTCACCAGCAACTCTTATTACGTCCATGAGACGAAACAATTTGCAGCCTGGATGCCAACGCCTCAGCCCCGTCCAACTCGGAAAGGGCGGAGGTCAATTTGCGGATTTTGCTGCCGTATCAATTGACTCATCACCACCGCGGTTCCCGTCGACAAAAACAGACCGCTGCGGAAATGCCCTGCAGCCACAAATACATTGGAGAGGCCTGGAATCGCTCCCAAATAGGGAAAACCATCGAACGAACCGGGGCGCAATCCAGCCCAAGTTCTTTCCACCTGAGCATCTCGTAATGCCGGCGTAATTCCACACGCGAAATCAGCCAACTCCTCGAGCACGCGTTGCTCTGTTGATTTATCAAAACCAACTTCATCCTCAGTCGATCCCACAAGTACACGACCATCATCGCGCGGCACCAAATAACGTGAACCCTCATTTAAAACATGTTGAAACGGAGGCTTGTCGCATCGAAACATAACCAGCTGTCCACGAACCGGCATAATGCCACAAGAAAGGTCAAATTGCTTCAAAAGCTTTCCGGACCATGCCCCTGAGGCGATACAAAAACGATCTGCTTTCATCGTACCACAAGATGTTTCCAGGCCTACGAGACGGTCTCTGGTCAAAATAAGTTGGCCTAGACTCACCTGCTCATCAATACAAACATGCCGACGTTTGCAGGCGGCAATCAAGGCTTGAAGATGATGGGGATTTCGCAATTGGCACTCACCGGGAACGCGAAACGCCTTGACTAAGTCACCCGAATCGACCAAAGGACCTAAAGCGGCTTCGTAGTCAACGACATCTCCTAGTGGCAATTCTTCAACCTTAATCTCTTCAGAACGCAGCAGGTTCGCATAAGCCGTCAATGCCGCCGCCTCGCCATTCGTTCGTGCCAAGTAGATGCCACCACAACGTCGAAACCCCGTGTCGATACCTGTTTCTTTATGCAACGCTTGCGCCCATTGCGGATGCAAGTAATGACTCAAACCGCGAAGTTGATCTAGTGGATGGACCGCAGTGCTGAGATTTGCCGGTGGTAGAATGCCAGCTCCCGCCCAAGATGCTTCACGAGCAACCTTTGATTGATCGATCACTCTCACACGAGCACCATGGCTCGAGAGCTCATAGGCTAACGAAAAGCCGATCACGCCACCGCCGATAATTAAACAATCATGCACTTGTATTTAATGATCTTGTTGTACTGTGGTTATTAAATGGAGTATCACAAAATGACCGAAAAATCTTAATTACCGAAGTAATAAAACCAACTTACCAGCAGGCTCTACATCGATTCCAGAATTTCAACCAGCTCTTTTCGCAAGGCCCTTTCTGTGACATTCGCTGTTGGAGCATTATCCAATTCGCATGTCAGCTGCTCTAAATCCGATAAAGTATCGATATCGTACCATTCTGGCAGCAGAGTATAGCTAATAGAAGCCCGTTTCAAATGCTCCATAGTCTGTTGCAAAACACTCTCCGTCCCCCAGTCGATGTCTTCAAAGATGGGAGGCGTTCCACTGGTTCCAACCAGGTAGTAGCCGCCATCCTGAGATGGGCCAAGGACAACAGAGTGACTCTCCAAACTCCGAAAAGCTTGCTCAACATATTCCATCGGGAGCGTTGGACTGTCGGCCCCAACAATTACGATCTGCTCAACACCGTCGTTCAATGCCGCCTGGACATGATGCCGAAGCCTCGCGCCAAGGTCGCCCTCAGATTGGGGGCAAAGGTGCCAACCATCGCCACTCGCCAGCCGAAACTCAGCGTTACGCTCACTCGGTGAAAATACGACCGCACATCGTTCTGCCGAGTCCGCAAGTCTTGTTACCAAAAACCGAAAAAACAACTGCTGAAGTGCTGCCGCGCGGGCAGCACCAATCGAGGCAGCAAGCCGCGTCTTAACTTGGCCGGGCTGCCAGTATTTTGCAAAAATTGAGAGCTGCTTCACGGTTTCGGTTCATTCAGCAGTCGTTTGAGCAGCACCGAGTTCACGCGACCGCGAAAGCGAACCTGGCCATCCATTACCACGACGGGTACGCAATCGTTGTACTGCTCCAACAGACGAGAATTCAGATCGATATCAACCGTCTGGGGAGACAATCCATGCTTCACCAAAATCTCCTCCGCAACGTCGCATAAATGGCATCCGCTGCGCGTATAGAGAATGACTTCCGGCCGTTTCAATGCACTCGACTCCAGGCAATCCGTAGGGGTGGATACAGATCTATTCTGTGTAGTAAAGCCAATGCTTACCATACTTTAAGAATTCATTGTCGAGCCAGCTGAGGCGATGGTCAATGGCACAAGTAAAGCCAGATTTTGGGCGTTCAGCTTATCGGACAACCGCTGCCTGCGAGCCCCCAAGCCGAGAAATTAGGCAAATTGAGTAGAAACATTACGAGAGCTTCTAAAATCTCTTTGCACTACCTACCTTGAATGGCGGTGCAAAGAAGTGGTGACGTAAATTACAATTTGGAAGTAGGATGGATGGCCTGTTGGGCATGCCTACGTATAGATCCGATAGACCACCCATAGCTCGAACGGGAGATCTCCCGACTTCGCGACTCGACTGACCGATTCATTCGAACCTGTCCGTTCCTACTCAGGCACAAGCTCCTCCTTCTCGCTGCAACAACTCCAACGGTGGCGAATGATGTCAAAGATCTCATCTCAAGAGTTCGTTGAATGTGTCGAACGCAGCAAATTGGCCGATGTAGGTCCATTGAACGAAGCATTACTCAAATGCGAAATGGAAAATGGTGGCCAACTGCCCAAAGATCCTGACGCAGTTGCAGACTTTCTTATTTCCACAGGCTTACTGACACCGTGGCATTGTGAAAAATTACTGAAAAAAAAATACCGCGGTTTTTTTCTCGGCAAGTATAAACTCTTAAGGCTTATCGGAACGGGGGGCATGAGCAGTGTCTATCTTGCCGAACATACGCTCTTACAACAGCAACGCGCAATTAAAGTTTTGCCCAAATCGCGAGTAGCAGATACTTCTTATGTGGCCAGGTTTCAACTTGAGGCTCAGATAACCGCATCCCTTGATCATCCCAACGTCGTCCGCGCCTATGACGTCGACCACGAGCGCGACACTCACTATCTCGTCATGGAATACATCGATGGGCGAGATTTAGCACAACAAGTCAATGGGGATGGGCCACTGGATATCGAGCTCGCGGTAAACTTTACGGTTCAAGCTGCCGAGGGCTTACAGTGCGCTCACGAAGCCGGTTTAATTCATCGGGACGTCAAACCTGGAAATCTGCTCCTCGACTCAAACGGGGTCGTTAAAATTCTCGACCTCGGCTTGGCGCTTGATTCCAAAAGTCAAAACGACTCCTTAACAATCGCACATAATGAAAATGTCCTCGGTACTGCAGATTATCTCGCACCTGAACAGGCACTTAACAGTCACACAATTGACTCGCGAGCCGACATCTATGGGCTGGGGTGTACCATGTATTTTTTGATCACAGGGGAGGTTCCCTTTGCTGGGGGAAGCTTGGCGCAAAGGATCATGAAACATCAAAACCTGGATCCCCCGGACCTTACAGAGCGATTCCCCAAGTGCCCTCGCTCTTTGGCTGACATCTGCCTTCGTATGCTGGCAAAGGCGCCAGAAAATCGTTACCAGACAATGCAAGAAGTTGCCGACACCTTAAACTCTTGGTTGCACGCAAACACTCGCGTCGTGGACTCAAGTTCGCCCCTTTCCTTGCCCCAGCCTTCTCAGGCAAATACGGCAACTCCAAAAACTGCCTTTCCACAGCTTATCACATCGCCAGCACCGCATCTGGAAAGCTCCTTTCCAGAATTAAATCCTACGCAAAGAGACCCGCAATCAGAAACTAGTTCTGATACGATTCACAATCGCAAAAGCGATCGCGACACCGTGAAGATCGACAACGGCGGAAGCGTCAATCCTCCCTCACATGTCCAGAAAGACAACGATCAAAACCAAACCAGAGTGGAACCCTTCGTTCAAACCACTCAACCAGATACGATGCGCACTGGCCGCATTTCTCAACGACGTCAATCGGGCTCAAAACAACGTGGCACCATACCGATCTGGGTTTGGATTGTCGGCGCTATTTTGATCCTGACCACCGTGGCCGTCGCTTTTTGGTTCCAACCAGACCGCCCTCATCCACAACCAGAAACTCACAGCCCATCGAGACGGGACACGAGCGCCGTGGAGAGTTCATCCGGTCTGCAAAGCTGGTGAGACCGCCCCTTAAGAAGTGCTACTATGTTCAAGAATTCCATAAAACGACGGGTACAAGCCGGTTTTCTCCTCGCTATAAGGTTACCACTTCACCTCGGCTTGAATTCTCGACCTGCGTTTGACACACCGAATTCGGATATAATCAAAGTGTGTAAATGAGATTTTTCGATCTCCTCAGATCTTTAAACCTTTCCGCAAAGCGACCGGCTCTATGCTCCCAAAAATCATTCTACACTCGCTTGTCATCGCCTTGTTGCTCGTCACAACAAGCAATTCCAACTGTGCTGCAAAGCTCACTCCCGCCCAGCAACGTGAAGTGGATCGCATCAAATTAGCCATCCGCCGAGCTGGTAGTCTCTTCAAGCAAAAACGGTTTGAAGAGTGCGGAAAAATGGTCACTAATGCGCAGACTCGCATCGAAAACTTAGTTTCTATGGGTAGTGATGAACTTCTGGAGCGATTAGAGATTGACTACAAACGGCTTTCCAAAGCACACGCGTTACTCGCGTTGGAAGGGGTCAAACTACCCAGCTTGAAAGCGTTTGATGAAATGCGAACCCCCCCAGCGCCCGCGCCACCCAAAGGCAAGCCTTCCCCCACAAATACAACTCCTCCCGAGCCGAACAAAGGAATCGTTTTTTCATCGCACGTGGCGCCAATTTTAGTTTCGCGATGCGGTCGTTGTCACGTCAACAATGCACGTGGTAAGTTCAGCATGGCAAGCTACGACGCCCTGATGCAGGGCCCCCCCGCAGGGAAGGTGGTATTCCCGAAAAATGTGCCGGGCAGCCGGTTGGTGGAAGTCATCGAAGGCAAAGAAATGCCGCCCAGCGGTGCGGGCATACCGACGCCGGAATTAGCGACCATCAAAAAATGGATTGCAGAAGGCGCACAATTCGATGGGAATGACTCCACTGCGAGTATTCGTTCCATGGTTTCTAATATCAGGCCTCAACAAACGACCGTCAAAGTTGCTCAAGCTACAGGTAAGGAAACGGTGAGCTTCGCTGCGGACATTGCCCCTGTTTTAAACGACAAATGCTTACGTTGTCACGGAGGGGGCCGACAGGTTCGTGGGCAGTTCAACCTATCTTCTTTCAGTCGCTTGCTACGCGGTGGTGATAGCGGTGAAGCAATCTTACCTGGAAATGGCGCTGGCAGTCTGCTCATTCGAAAGCTTCGTGGAACGGCGGATGGACTGCAGATGCCACAGTTCGCCGATCCGTTACCGGCTGAAGTAATTGCAAAATTTGAAACCTGGATTAATGAAGGAGCGACCTTCGACGCCCCTGACCCAGACCAGCCGATCACGGAAGTGGCTGCCCTCGCTATGGCATCCGCTTCGTCACACGACGAACTAAGTGCTCGTCGAGCAGAAATTGCTGAGCAAAACTGGCGTTTGGGAATGCCGGGAATCACTGCCCAGACCGCCAGTACCAAAAGTTTCTTGCTATACGGCAACGTCACCGAAAGCCAATTAGTCGATATCGGCCAACAGGCTGAAGCCATGGGCCCCCGATTGGCAGATATCCTCGACGCTCCATTAGACCAACCTTTACTCAAAGGAAGGATGACACTGTATATTTTCCCGCAGCGTTATGATTACAGTGAATTTGGGCGAATGGTCGAAGAACGCTCTGTACCCTCTGACTGGCGAGGACATTGGCGTTACAGTGTCGTCGATGCCTATGCTGCGTTGATTGTCCCCCGCAGAGACAAATATTCATTGGAAGCGCTGATCGCTCAACAAATCGCTGGCACCTACGTAGCTAGTCTGGGAACCGTTCCATCGTGGTTTTCGGAAGGCGTCGCACGTGTCGTCGCTTCGCGAGTTAGCCCAAAGGATTCACGCGTTGTGCAATGGAAAAGCGGCATTGCAGAGATCATCGGTTCGCTGGATAAACCGGACGACTTTCAAACTGGCAAACTCTCGCCCGAGTCGGCTTATGTCGTCAGCTACTACTTCGCAAAGATCCTCATGAAAGACAAAAACAAATTCCGTCAACTGTTACTTGCGATCAAAGCGGGCAGCGATTTTACTCAGTCGTTTCAGGACGTCTACGACGTTACACCTTCACAGGCTGCGGAGGCTTGGGGACGACGCTGATCTCTTCACAAGCTTCCCCCTTACGCCTACGCGTTGTTCCACTCACGCACTGAGGCGAGTCAATTCAGTTCATCAACCAGCATCGGCTTGAATTGACAACCTTCGACAAAGACTTCGAAAAAATCTGGTGTTGTTTCCAGTTCAATGTGTTCGACACTCTTCACCAGCGCTTCCAAGTCCTGTCGCTGCCGCGAAGATAATAACAACTCTCGCGCCCCCTGGCTGGCGGCATTCCCAATCTTGACCACGCGCTCCGTTGGGATTGGGGCTAAAAAACCAATTTCGATTGCGGCTGCCGGATCAATATAGTTAGCGAATCCTCCCGCAAGATAAAGTCGTCCAATTTTGTCGGGACCCAATCCCAGGGCACGCATCAAAATCAGCTGTCCACAGTAATTCGCAGCTTTGGCCTGGGCAAGGTGGCTGGCATCTTGCCGGGAAAATGTGATTCCATGAGTGGGCAGAAGTTTCAACTCGAACAACTTGTTTGAAAAGACGCCTTTCGGAGTCATTAATTGATGCCGACGCAATTCAGCGAGCAAATCCACAAGCCCTGAACCACAAATGCCTACCGGCGTCTTTCCGCCAATTGTCTTAAAAGTAAACTCGCCGTCGACATACTGCAGTGATTCAATAGCGCCCTCACAACCCGGCATGCCAAATTTCACCAAACCACCTTCAAACGCAGGTCCCGCCGGACAAGAAGCGGCAATTAGTCGGTCTCGATTTCCGATCACCACTTCCGTGTTGGTACCGATGTCGACCAAGAGCATCATCTCGTCTGTGTCATGCGGCAATGTCATCAAAGCTGCTGCGGTGTCTGCTCCAACATGACTGGCAATCAACGGGGCGCCAAAAACACGTGCATTTTTGTTTACCAGCAGACGTAGCTTGCGTGCTGATTCTAACAACGACGTCGATTCTCGCTTGCCGTCAAGGCAGGCCAGTTCCGTGGTTGATTTATAAGGGCGCACTCCAATTGGCTGAACGTCAAGATCGAAAAAGAGGTCGCGCATGGTCGAATTGCCAACAATCACAATTTCATAAATTTCGTGTCGACTAGCGCCTGTCTGGGCGCACATTGCGCGAATCTCAGAATTCAGCGTATTAATCATTGCACGGTGCAACTCCCCATGAAACTCACCCGCGTCATAGCTGATACGGTTCAGAATGTCGCTACCGCCGAAGCGCTGAGGATTCTCAAAGGAAGTTGTGTATTTCGACACACCGGTTTCAAGATCGACTAATTCGGCTACGACCGTTGTCGAGCCTAGGTCGATCGATAAACCATAGAGATTGCTGCGGTATTGGTCGATGACTTCGCCATCGTAGAGAACTTGATCTCCCTCTCGAGTGACCAACGGATCGGGCTCCACATCTCGTTCTTGTCGCGCCGTGAGGATTTGAGGGGAGCGACGCAACAAGGCAAAGTCAATATCCTGCTCGGCTGTTTCTACGATGGCCTGACAGGCCAACCTATACCCGTCTCCTAAAAAGGCCTCGGCCTCGGTAGGAGCCGACAACAGATCCTCTCCTTGCCGCACCTGGACAATGCATTCGTGACAATAACCTGTTCGTCCGCAAGAAGTCGGAACCGGGGCCTGAAGCAAGTCGGCATGATCAAAAATTGACTTACCTATGTGGGTAACACATTCTAAATCGCCAAATCGCGTGTAACTCTTTGCAGGGGCACTGTCCTCAGCAGCGATTGGAGGCTGACCTTTTGCAGTCCGCAGGCTCTCTCGCATTACAGCTACCTCGGCGGGATTAGATTCCCAAGCAGTTCGATAATCAAACGTGCCGTTGTGAGAACAAAGTAATCCCAAATCCGATTGGTCCGATCGCCGCTGATGACGACAGCCGAATTTTGCGGTGCATCGATCTTGGGCATCGCGATACGGACATCGCTCGTACGCCTGTACTTGCGCATGCTCCACGATTTCCGAGAGGATGCCGTTCATTCTCTTGAGTCGTTCTTCGTACTCGGACTTATCGATGGGATTCATCTATGCCTGCTCGGCCTCGAATTCCTCGATCATCCGTTTGGCGACCTCCACGCATTCTACTGCGTTATCACCGTACGAATCCGCGTCCATGTCTTCGGCAAATTCGGGAGTAACCGGCGCCCCACCAACCATAAACTTCACATCATCACGAAGATCGGCATCAATGAATGCCTCAATCGTGCGTCCCATGTTAGGCATGGTGGTTGTTAAGAGGGCTGACATTCCAACGATATTCGCTTGATGCTCTTCCACGGCATCAATGAAGTCATCCGGTGACGTATCAACTCCCAAGTCAATGACCTCGAACCCCGACCCGCGCAGCATCATGATGCAAAGATTTTTTCCAATGTCATGCATATCGCCTTTGACCGTTCCCATAATAATTTTCCCCACCGGCTCAATTCCGGAAGCGGATAAAATGGGTTCAATATGCTTCATGCCGGCCTTCATGGCCCGTGCACAAGAAAGAACTTCTGGAACGAAAATGAAATTTTCGCGAAATTTGATTCCGACGATTGCCATACCAGCGATCAAGCCATCATCCATAATTTGCAATGCTTCGACACCATCCTCCAAAGCAGCCTGGGTCCCCGCATCAACCGCCTCGTGCTGCCCATCAATGACTCCCGCGGCAAGAGTCTGCATTTCCGGGCTTATTTTTGAATATAACGCAATGAGATGCCCGCGCTCATCGGGGCGTTCAATGTATTCCTCGATCTCCTGACGAATAAATTCGTTCTCAATATCTGCCAACTTTGCCATCAAGTTCTCCACTACACCTTGGGGCTTTAGCTACTTCCATGCATACGCGTTTTTTGCCAAAACTCTCATCTATTCACGCACAACGTTCACAAAGGCCTGTAGATGCTCTGGTCCGGTACCACAGCATCCACCAACAATATTTGCGCCTGCCTCAATTAAATCGGGAATGCGCGCCGCCATATGCTCCGGAGAGTGAGGATAAACAATCTCACCTTTTTCAATTTTCGGAATACCGGCGTTAACATGGGTCAGAATAGGCTTATCCGTTGCCTCGCGCATTGCGCGAACAATTTCCACCATTTGCTCAATAGCGATCCCACAATTGGAACCGACGATATCTGCGCCAGCCTCACTGAGCTGTTCCGCCGCGCCTGCGGGCGTAATCCCCATCATCGTAAAATAGCCTCGAGGTCCTTTATCGAAGGTCATGGTGGCAATGACCGGCAAACCAGTTACCTTGGCAGCACGAATTGCTAAAGCAGTCTCAGCATAATCACTCATGGTCTCAATACAAAAGGCATCCACGCCACCCGCCGCGAGGCCCTTGGCTTGTTCCGCAAATACTTCGTACATTTCTTCTTCACTGGCAGTCCCATTCGGTTCCAAAAATTCTCCAGTGGGACCGATCGAACCCAATACAAAATGCCCTTCGGGAGCAGCCGCGCGGGCATGTTCCCCAGCCAACCGGTTAAAATCAAATACCCGGTCGCCATGATCATATTTTGCCAGCATGTAGCGGCTACCGCCGAAAGAATTCGTTTCCACCATGTCAGAACCGGCGGCGAAATAGTTGGCGGCCATTTGGCGCACCACTTCCGAGTGGCTTTCGTTAAACTCTTCTGGGCAGCCACCTGGCTCTAAGCCGTTCGATTGCAGATAGGTTCCGGTCGCTCCGTCGGAAACCAGAATCTCTCCGGCGTTGATTCGATTCAATAGATCACTCATAAGGTATCGCGTTCACACAACGCTTTGCTCCTTGTGCCAATCGCACACAGTGCGTGTGATTTCTTTGAGGTTTTCAATCGGGGTTTGTAAAGGTACGGCGCACTCTGGACCAACCAACGGCACTCCAGCTTCCAGGTTATTCAGTACTTCTTGCCGCACTGCATCTGGATTTTTCGCATACAACGTTTCGGGGTTGTTGATATTTCCAATCAAGGAAATTCTTTCTTTGACCACCTCGACCGATTCAACAGGTGTATTCTTCGAATCAAAGTGAAATGCTGCCATGCCCGTCTGAGCAATGTAATCCATGCGATCGACAGTACGACCACAAATATGCAAAATCAAAGGGCAGGGGATCTCGTCAACAAATTCCGTGTGCATTTCCTGCAGAAATGTGGCGTAGTAATCACCACTCACCAAATCCCCCGTGGCATGATCTGGAAGTGTTAAAGCATCCGCACCTGCTTCAATCTGGGCGAGACCGAAAAGGATTGTAATTTCTTTCATCCGTTCGAGACATCGTTTCATCTTGTCCGGGTCGTCCAGCGACATCAGTAAAAATGGCTCGACCCCAAAGCAATGATACCCCAGTGTCCAAGGCCCCATCGTTTTCCCGACAATGGCAACATCTTCGCCATACTCTTTCTTTAATTTAGCAATCGCATCTAGGACGCACTTCGTGTCGGGATGAGTTAATAAATCTGCTGGCACTTTAATATCATCTGGTTCTGCCCAGATCGGTTCGTTCATCCGCGCCGTTGGCCAGTTGTCTTTTGATTCCCATTGAATGTTGCAACCCAATGCCGAAGACTCCTGGATAATACTGAAGACCGGCATGATCGTGTCAAAGCCCAATTCCGTATATCCCGTCGCAGCAAGTCGAAACATCTTTTCCGCGTCGCGATTTGCCTCGGGAAAGTGGGCGCCAACCAAATCCATCAATTCCACAGTGGCTACCGAAGTTGGATTGCAAACAGGCGTACGATCTACCGGATCACCACGCAACGCTGCTAAAACGCGCTGCCGGCCATTCATCGGCTTTACGGGTTCGGCCTTCTGAACCATCGATCATGCTCCCATCATTAACCATTCACAAACAACCACCACACACCTCGATATTGGCTTACTTCTGTTGGCTCGGGGCTGCCAAAACGCCGCGTGTCGCAGACATTTCTTCTTCTCTCATCGCTGCACGTACGTTCTGGGCACGGAACATCAACATGCCCATCAAATCGTCATGATTGCAGCCACAAGTAAACGCAATCTGATTTTTTTTATTTTCGTCCACTTGCATTTCACATACTTTTGCAAAACCCTTTGCCAATGCCTCGCAGCGTTTTATTGCACGGTCGTCGCTGGCAGCGGAAGTGACTTCGTAGACACCGCTACCATGCTGCACAACCGAGACAAGGCAGCCGGCTTTCTTGTCCTGCACACTAAGTGGTTTAACTGGTAACGGTCGACCTTGCTCCAATTTACAAACATCGAGAAAGCATCGCTTCAGAGCCCGGACGTGAAAACCAGAACATTCGAATTGCAACCAATGTAGATCGTCCACATCTGGAACCATGCCGGCAAGTTGCGCGAGCGCGTTGGTTACAAATTCGATCCGACCGTTGATATTTTCGCCGACGGCGTAGGAATGCACCGAAACTTGTTGCAAGTCACCTTTTTCCCGGCGATAAAGCCCCAGCGATATGTTCTCACAATGCTGGTCCATCGAACAGAGTTCGATACGCCTGCCGAGTTCCAAAGTTTTTCCCATTTTGCACCTTAATGACAAGAATGGACACACAACCCACAGTAGCCAGCTACTGAATTACTGTTCCCCCATTCTCAAGACGACGAAATCGCTCGTCAAGGACGTATAGGACTCGCAAAACGCAGGCCAGTTGTGCTACTTAACCGTTTTGATGCCTCCAAGACCATTTTGTAACGACGATTTGCATACATATTTTTCAAGTAAAATATCTGCGTAGCCAAACTCCTAACCCAAATCAAGCATCCCTGGGCATCATGAAACCAACTCTTAGCCATTTTAGATCACCTCGACACAGGCCTTGGGACGACAGCCACTCCCTCTGATCCAGCAGCCGTGGCCTGATAACCACCATTGACTATTTTTGGCGACGCGCTGGAAGAATTGGTCAACCCGAACATGTGCGAGTCGTACGTCACGCAAGTCACAAGCTGACACACGTTGACACACAGCAACAGCTGCACCTCCCTAGAATTTACCTTTCACTCCCACCGTTTGGATGCTCATTCGGGGACATCTCCCATCTCTTGTCGACAACCGTCGAATGGCGTGTATTCCACCAGCACCGACGAACCAACCATTCCTGGGAATTGAAAACCGTCAGGACCTTGAAATGCGCACAAAGGACATCTTGTCAACATGGTTTCAAGGGAATCTGAACTCAAACAATTCCTTGAAAGTCTCCTCTTGCTTTGTCGTTGCATCTGCGCATAATAAAAGAATGCACAGTCAAAATTTCTATTGCTGGTTTTATTTTCCTGACTCTCGGGTTCGAGGGGCCGGAGGTTGTGCATAAACTCATTAATCGCACAAAAAACTCAAAACCCTGACAACCCACCCGGTTGTCAGGGTTTTTTTGTGGACCTTTTAAACACAGTTACTCACGTTTTCTCACCGTCGGTTGATAAGGAGTTGTTAATCATGATCGTTGTCATGCAAAAAGATGCTTCACAAGAGCATATTCAGCATATGGTGGAGCGAGTTGAAAAATTAGGGCTGAAGTCACATGTGATTAACGGTACGGAACGGACCGTGATTGCGGCAATCGGCGAAAAACGAGAATACACACGCGAATCCCTGGAAAGCGGCCCTGGAGTGGCTGAAGTCGTACCGATTTTAGCACCCTACAAGGTTGCAAGCCGTGAAGTCAAACCGGAACCTACACAGATCCAGGTAGGTAGTTTGACCGTTGGTGCGGGCACTCTCGGAGTCATTGCGGGCCCCTGTAGTGTCGAAAGCGAAACACAAATTATCGAAACCGCAAAAGCCGTGAAGGCGGCTGGTGCTACAGGTCTTCGTGGTGGTGCCTTCAAGCCTCGCACCAGTCCCTACAGTTTCCAGGGCCTAAAAGAACAGGGGCTAAAATTTCTAGCTGCGGCCAGAGAAGAAACAGGACTGGCCATCGTCACTGAGGTCGTCTCCACCGACGACGTCGAACTAGTCAGCAGATACGCAGATGTTCTGCAAATCGGTGCCCGCAACATGCAAAATTACCGACTCCTAGAAGCCGTGGGTAACACAAACTCGACCATCCTTTTAAAACGCGGGGCGAGCGCTACCATAGAGGAATTACTACTGGCAGCAGAATATATTCTGAACGAGGGAAACCCCCAAGTGATGCTATGCGAGCGCGGTATCCGAACGTTTGAATCGCACACGCGTTTCACCTTACCTTTAGCCTCGGTTGCCTACTTGCAAAACAAAACCCACTTGCCCGTAGTCATCGACCCGAGCCATGGAACAGGACACACCTATCTTGTCCCATCCATGGCTGCCGCAGCAGTCGCTGCTGGCGCGGACGGGTTGATTCTCGAAGTACACCCCGACCCCGAATGTGCTTTGAGTGACGGATACCAAACACTTGATTTTACTCAATTTGAGGAAACCATGGATCGCTGCCGTAAAGTAGCCGCGGCCTTGGAAGTCAATCTTTAATGCAGGCTTGACATTTGGTTTCCACACAGCGTCGGGACCTCCCCATTGTCTCAATCGCGATGCTCCCATTGCTGCAAAATCTTCCAGAGGCGGGAGTGCTGTGGTTGCGTCAGAGAGACCACTAGATAGTCAACTCCTGGCGGCGACTGAATATGGCCATCTTGCCTATGCAGCGAAATCTCTTGCTCTGCAAGCTTCGTATAAATTTGTGTGATCACTGCTGCAACTTCCGTCGCTTCGTCGGCGAGGCCCGCGAGCGGATAAAATTCGATCTCCTGGCGATCATGCAACACGTTCTGAGATGTTATTTCGATCGTTTTAGAGTCAACAATCCGATATCCCAATTCCATCGGTCCTAACAACTGCTCCAGCGTTTCGGAAAACAACGCGCCATCAACAATTAGTTTTGCTTCCGCATTGCTGTTCCACTGCAGCGCGTGCAAAGCTTCCCAATTAATGACAATCCGCGAATCGGTGTCATCCGCTAACCGTTTCAGAATCTTTGTCAAACGCTGCGGTTGTCCAAAATTCAAGGTAAATTTCGTACCCAAACGTTCCCGTGCGCGCTCTGCTTTGGGTTTCAAATCAAAGGTTGCCTGAGGAAATCGAAATCGCGGGTTCAAACCGCAGGCCACGCGCATTCTTTCGCATAGCCGGAGAATCTCAAAGTGAATCTCCAGGGTATGCGTGACCACCAAAGATTCCTCCACAACCTCAACTCGTTGCAAGCCACCGTTTTCAAGCCAGGAATCAGGGCTGATTCTCGACAGCACGTACTGACAAATCCAGTCATCAAGTCCAGGGAACTGAGTTGCCAAATCGGATAGGTCGTAGGAGACCTTTCTCGCGGTTGCTGCCTTGGGAATGGTCACATAAAGCCCATGAGGCGTGCGTTCAAACGTCAGATCATGCGGCGCGAGCCCTGAACCCAATATCTCGGCAATCGTAACGTCTTCCATCTTCGTGGTGATGGTCGATTCCGGAGTCAGCTTCTTTAGGGCAAGCGATTCAACATTCAAGGTAATGGGTAACGTGCTTAAACTAGAAATCAATTCGACAAAATCCGCCAACGGTGTTTTCTCAAACTCAATGGCAACAAGTTTCATCGCGAGTTGTGCATCAATGTCAACATTCCGTGGTGGCGGCCGCGACAAATGAGGTTTTTCCAAGCGAGCAATATATTCATCTTTGTCTTCTTGAGCTGGTTCTTCCAAGTCGCTTAAGTTTTCCTCACTTAAAGCATCGCCTTCGCTGTCCTTGGCTAACTCCGTCAACAATTTATCTACCGCGGGATTGATGGCAGTATCGGCAGCGCCTTCACGCTCTACAGACTTACTTTCAAATCCTGGCGGTGCATCTTTGTCGCTTTGCAACGCTACGGACTCTGAGGCATGGGGATCGTCGAGTCCTTGCTCAGGCGGGGTCAACTCTTGCGAGGGTCCTGGTTCCGCCTGACTTTGCTCGTCCACGTCGCTAGATTCTGGCAAACTCCCGCTTTGTAAAGTCGCAAAATCCAAAAGCTGACTCGAATCCTCGTGGCTCGTTTCCGAAGCATTCGCAATAGGTTCGCTTTCATCAGGCCTGGAAACATTCGTCACATCTTGTTTCCGAAAAACAAAATAACTGAATACGAGTAAGGCTAAAATAACACCTAGAAGGCCGGCAGCTCCCGTCAGCACGAGTTGCCGCATGGATGGAGACGGCGCAGACCAATCACCGTCTGAAAAGTCGCTGGGAGCTGATTCTTCAGTCAGCTCATCGCTCTTTTCGAAACTTTCCTCTGACGAGTGGACCGCTTCTGTAGACGCATCTTCAGAAGTTGTCGCAACTCCCGGCTCCACTGGCTCAACAGGATCAACCGCTGCTAGATCATCTTGAGGGTCAGCCACGTCGACGACAGGTGCTTGGTGCACCGCCACGTCATCTTCCGCCATAGGTGGTGCTACTGCAGTCTCTGTTGTCTCGCCGACTTCTTCTGTTGGCCGTTCGATGAGAACCATGCTGTTACATTTCGGGCATGGTAAAATCTGACCAATCGCGTTTTCGTCAGCAACGCGCAGGCTACTTTGACAGGTCGTACAAAAAACAGAAAAAGATGCCACGTAAACACCTTCAGGAGTATTGGTGCATGTCCCTGAAAAGACAAAAATCAATCGCTGTTGAGCCGATCTACTGAGCTATTTCTAGTCAACCGACGCATTGAATACATTCGGCAGCGCATAACCTTTTTGTTCGGCAGCAACACGTGTCGTAATTAAGATAACCTTCTTGGACGAGTCGTCAGGATCGGGACCTAATACCCAAATTAACTTTTGCTCTGGATCGGAGGCCGGTTTTCGCACTCCTGTAGCCGCCTGCAAGATACGCGTAATCACCTCTCCAAGCATTTTATTTTCGGCGTTAAAATCGCGAACTTCTTTATTTCTCGTAATCCCCTCGGCTTCCAAATCAGCGCCCACTACACGAACTTTAAAGTCAAATGGAAGATCCTGAAAATCGTCCTTTACGACCGCTTCCAGATCACGCATGATATCTTCAAATGACTTCTGGTCGAAGGAATAGCTAATCGAAGAATCCAGCAGTTCTTCAAGTGATTTCGGCCCCTGATGTCCTGCCGACTCAACAGCCACCACAGATATTCCAGGCGTCGAATCCAGTAACATGGCACCGCCAAAAACAAGGTTATGGGCTGCCTGTTTTGGCAAAACAGCATTGATCACGGCATGCTGCTCCTCAACACCACTTCGAGCGTGGTTTGACAAAAACCGCACCATCATCGGATAACGATTCGATATCATCTTCCAGTAGGGGTGGGGGTTAATTCTTGCATTGTAACGTTCGATTATCTCCGGAATCATTTCCAGTCGGCCACGCAAATCACCTGCCAAAGTACGCGCATCTTTACTGATGTCGCTGCAAGCTCGCATCTCTAAATAGAAATGCTCACTAAAATGCATGCTAATCAACCCCCAGGTAACTTCATCGCCTAAGAACCAGCCAACCGCTGGCATGACTCTACGACGCTCTCCTGTAAAGATCTTCTGACCATCGCCAAAGAGAAATTTCTGTGCAAAAAACACGTTCACGTGCCGATCCACATCACCAACTTTTTGCAAGCGATTTAAATGCGAATGAATTGGGGGCTTCGCGCCATTCACTGCAGCAAGTTCTTGGATATCCTCATCCGCTCCCATCGTGAACATTTTGATTTGGTCGTTTTCTGGAATGGCAAAAAACGACCTGGAACGGCCTTTGTAATAGGTCGCAGTTCCTGCCCCAGTTTCACTTGGATTGCCCCATTTATTAAGTAATGTCTCGGCCTCTTGAGCATCTTTCAAATGCACAACAAAGGCTTTGCGGGGCGGTTGGTCGAGGTTCCCATAAAAAGCCATAATGACTTGGGCAACTTGATCAAATCGAACACCTGACTCAACTTCCCACGTTTCTTGACCTTTTTGAAAAGTCGGTCCCAGTGCTCTAATTACCTTTTCCCCTTCAGGCAAAGCAACAATTTCACCAAGCCGGGCCACGATCAGAATCTGGGCGCCGGGAGGAAGAAAACGCAAGCTAATCTCGTCTCCTGTGGTTGGTGAAGCCCAAAGTAAATCTTCTGCCGCATCCTCAACAATAATTTGCTTTACAGACGGCTCTAGCGAAACCACCTGGGTCCCATTGTCTTCTGGATTCTTGTTTCCTAAATCCTTTTTTTCTTCTCCTCTCCCTTCATCGGAACTTGACAGCAGGTTCTTCTCATCCTTTTCGGTAATCTGCTCGTTCTCAGCAGGCTTTGTTTCACTCGTGGTATTTTGATTCAATGTCCACAATCCGGCACCCAAGAGTACTGCGGCGATCGCCAATGCTGCACCCATGCGAAGACCTAAGGATTTTTTGGAAGGACCGCGTTGACGACGTTGTGAAAACGTCCCGGAGCGCGTCGTGGTCATGGAATTCGTTTTATTCGTTGAAGCCGCAGGGGCTACCGTTGAAACTTCTCGGGATGAAGAATTCGTTTCGATCTCGATGCTCGATGCAGCAACACGCACTCCTTTCGCCGATCTCGAGGTGCGCCCCTGCATCACGGCTTGCATGCGCGCCGATTTGTCCAATGCATCGGTCGCAGTCATTTCGCGACGTTTCGACAGCCAGTCTTCAAAAGCAGCTTGCGTCGCGGCAGGCGGTACTGGGACAGACTGCAGTTTTGCAGGCTCCACGAAGGGTACCAAATGCTCGGCAACCAGGCTCGCCTGCTGATACCGCGCCTCAGGATTCTTTGCCATCAGATAGTGCACAATTTGCGCCAACTGTGGTGGAATGCCAAAGGGCTCCATTACCGGAATTGCTTGTGAGACGTGCTGCTGCACTTTACCCGCAACATCTACAGCCGTGAATGGATGTCTTCCGGTCAGCATTTCATAAAACGAGCATCCGAGCGCATAGAGATCGGTCAACGCATTAGGTTGCTGTCGCGGCTGGCTAAATTCGGGAGCGAAGTAATCAGCCTGCTTCAATAACTGCTGACTAGCGTCGATCACATCGAGTTGCGGTGCCCTTGCACGTTCGAGCGGATTTTTCAACAACTTGAGATTGCCGTTCGGCTCAATCCACAGATTGCCAGGTCTCACATCACCATGTATCTCCCCGGCATGATGCATCTGCGCCAAACCAAAAGCAGCGAGTCGAATCAAACGACAAGCTTCAAAAGTAGCGATTGGTCCTGAATGAGCGAGCCACTCTTCAACAGATGCACCCTGGAGATCCTCACTGACGAGAAATTTAAAAGAGGGCACATCGACGCCCGCAAAAATGCTTTGAGTATTGGGATGCTGCCACTCTGAGTATTTTGCGATGCGTTGAACAGATTTCCGCCACAGACCAGCGTCCTGTGTCAGTGGACCAGTCAAAAATTGCAGTAACACCGGATGTGCCGTGGGAATATGAATCGCTCGAAAATCGCCTGCTAGACGACCGGTGTCAAGGCGGTCATAAACCTTGTATTCGTCATACACAAAGGGACCAGCATGGCCCGCCAGCAGGACTTTCGATTGATAGCGGCTAATGACATTTCCCGCAACCAGCCAATCTGACAAATCTGAGACATCATCAGCCTGTGCCGCACCAGCAACTTTGCCATATTCAGCAACAAGTTGCTTACACTGCGACGATGCTAACAGCTGACTCTCGATCACCAAATTCCAGAACTTGGAAATTGAAATAGACATGAGCCAATGACTTCCTAACAATAATTGCTTATCTCACAACGCTAATCTAATAAAATCTACTGTCTTTGTATAACGCGGTTGTTGTTTCTTCTACTTATGACGGGTAATCACCATGAAGAGTTCCGAATCTAGCCAGTTTTATTTCAACCGAGCTGCAGATCGTATCGGGCTTGATGGTCCCACACGCGAATTATTACTGGCAGCCAAACGCGAAGTACGGGTCCAAGTTCCCGTGGAAATGGATGACGGCCATCTAGAAACCCTAATCGGTTATCGGGTGCAGCATGATGATGCACGCGGCCCTATGAAAGGAGGGCTACGTTTTCATCATGAAGTCGATTTGGATGAGGTGCGGGCGCTAGCACAGCTCATGACTTGGAAAACCGCTGTTGCCAACATCCCCTACGGGGGAGCCAAAGGAGGCATTTGCGTGAATCCTCGAGCCTTAAGCATGAGCGAGATGGAACGCATCACACGAAAGTTCATTGATCAAATTCATGACATTTTTGGGCCTCGCACCGACATCCCGGCACCGGACATGGGAACCAACAACCAAGTCATGGCATGGATCCGAAACCAATGGGAAAAGTACCACGGATTCGATCCAGCATGTGTTACAGGAAAACCGGTCGAACACTATGGTGCCCAAGGTCGAGAAGAAGCTACCGGTCGTGGCGTTGGCTTACTGGCAGTCAAACTCCTGAAACGCTTAGGTATCGAACCCAAAGCCACACGTGTGGTTATTCAAGGGTTCGGCAACGTCGGTTCACATGCTGCCAAATTTTTGCATGAAGCCGAGTTTAAGGTCATCGCAGTCAGCGATATTTCGGGGGCCTACTTTCGTAGTGACGGCTTGAATATTACTGAAATGTTACGCTACTCGGCAGAAAACGGTTATCGACTCGAAGGGTATAACGGTGCGGACCAGATCTCAAACGAGGAATTACTTGCCACCGAAACTGATTTATTGATTCCAGCTGCCATTGGAGGCGTCATCACAAACGACAATGTCGATACGATCAAAGCTCGTATGATCATCGAAGCGGCAAACGGCCCTATTCTCCCCGAAGCAGACGATAAATTGCATGACGGCGGCATCCTTGTGTTACCGGACATTCTCGCCAACGCGGGTGGTGTTACTGTGAGTTACTTTGAGTGGGTGCAGAATCTACAACATTACAACTGGTCTCTTGATCGCGTGAGAAACGAACTGGATCACGTACTCACAGAAGCTTTCGAGAATGTCTGGCAAACGATGACCGAACAAGAGGTAAGTCCACGAACCGCCTCCTACATGATTGGCATCGATCGAGTTCGTGTTGCCACCGAGTTGGCTGGCGTGTAATGGGACAATGGTGAGTTCAGAGCCCCCCTTCCTGGCAAGGCCAAAGGTTCTGAACTATGAGTGCATGCTCGTCACGACCACTACAAACAAATCTGCATGTCGAGCACTTGGCACTAAGCCAAAAATATCGCCAACACAAGTGCTAGGCAAAGCAAAAAAACCAGCCAGATCCACTGTCGATTCTGAAAATTATCGCTGGCCTTAGAAAATTTGCTCGCAGGGAATTCTCGCTCGATGAACGCTTCATAATCAAAATCATCGTCCGATTCGTAGGTCGCAGGTGATTGCTCATCGTACCACATCCCCTCGTCTTCCCAGCCAGTATCCTCACTAGCTCCACAGGCGCGACAAAAAGTCGCCTCCACATCCACAGATTCACCACAATGAGGGCAGTCAAATTGTCGGTCAGCTAGTTTATTTTGATTCATCTACAAACAACCCGGAAATATTATTTTTTCTTCAGGGTCATGAGATATTCCACGAGATCGACAAGATTTTGTACGCTCATGTTTTTCTGGAGTTCGGCAGGCATCAGGGAAATTTTCTGCTTAACCATCTCTTCAATTTCCTCAGACGGAATTTTGCGTTCGATTGCCTCAGCAGTTCTCAATGTGACTACGGCGTCGGTCTTACTGGTGACAATTCCCGAGACAATGGTACCGTCGGCAAGAAAAATACTCTGATTTTCGTAATTATGACTGATACCCGCGCTCGGGTCGAGAATCGAAACATACATAGCTTCACGTGAAAGTTTACTACCGATTTCCGATAGATCAGGACCGACTTGCTTACCCTCACCTCGAACCTGATGACACTTACTACAGGTACCGACCGTTCGAAAAACCTGTAAACCGCCATCCACTTGACCTGTCCGTTGCACCAATGCAGCTACGGTCGGTAAAGGTTCAGCATCTTTGGTTGCCGGTAACTTCAAAAATTTCGCCGCCTCTTGTCTGAGAGCCGGATCAGGTGAGGAAAGTAGTACGTTCGCAACGGCAAAATTCAAATCACTGGGCAACGATTGATCTATTACCTGGGCGAGTAAGTCTTTCTGTCCCTGCAGGTGCCTTCCCACAGCTGTCACCGCCGCGCTCCGGACTGCGAGACTTCGCCCCTCCTGTGCCACCAGCGGCTGTAGGACTTTCACGGATTCCTTACTTGCCACAAGCCCCACGGCGAGTACGACGGCCAGTGTTCGCTTTTCGTCTTTACCATCAATCTCAACCTGTACCCGGCCTACATCGCCAAACTGAAGCAAGAGTCGAGCAGCATGGACACCGTCATTACTATCTGGTGACATCAGGACGATCTCTAGTAAACGCTCATTGAGATCATCTATGGCAAATCGCTCGATTAGTTCCAGATATTTTGATGTTTCTTCCAGTGTCGCAAGATGCCGCAAAACCGCTGCTTTTAATTTCGGTTTCGCCTGCACATCGATGTTTTTCAAACGCAGCAACGTCTCGACAATACGCGTATCTTTCGCTTTTTGAATATCGTCACTGCCCGAAACCATAGAGCGATTTGCCAAGATCAGGAAAATAATACCGATCCGTAAAACGCCCCCCCTCTTGGATGAATACCAGCCAGACAACATGTCCTTATTTCTCCTCAACAGATGCAACTATCCGTCCCAAAAGATTACCTTATTCTAAACAGTAACCCTAATTGGGTAAGCCGGAATTTCACCAGATGCTTAGAGTCCTTGTGTCTGGCAAGAAAAGACAACGGATTCAACAGAAAGGTGGAAAGACAATTGCTGGACAGCCCTTTTTTCAGCTTCTTTGCCGCTTCGCTAACAGCCATCCTTATCGGCACTTTGGGAATGCCTATCCACGGTGATGAACAAATTCTTTTTGACTTCGAATCACCACAAAGCACTCAAGAATGGAAGACCGTTGCTCAAATCAACATCGACATCCGTGCAGTACCTCCTTTTCGCAAGGCTGCATCTGTACCGCCGAGAGGGCAGGGCATCACGATCTCTACTGAAGGAAAAAGCGGCCTGTACACACAGCCAGGAAGCATTCCCCGAGATTGGAGCAATTTCCAAGAACTCCGACTCTGGGTACACCGCCCAAAGAAGGAAGTCGAAAAACGCGCTCGCACAAACCTTGAGATCCGCCTTTACGAAACGGATAGTTTGGCAAGCTACTGGCAGCAAATCGAACTTGAGCACATCGGTTGGAAAAAAATTTCCTTATCTTTGAATCAGTTTCGGTGGGGGAAAGGACGTGTACCTTCCTGGAAGGAAGTCAGCCGCTTCAGCTTTTGGTTTCCAGCAAACAGTTCGCTCAGTATAGATTCAATTGCTGTCTCTACTACTCCGCATCCCAATGCCGCCTATCTGTCAATGCACGACTTGCGGGCGATCGCCTTCCCTGACACCGAGGATACCGACATTCAGTTGACCTCAACAGAACGTGTCGCACTTATTTCAGATACGCGTGAACTGGAATGCCAGCGACTCGCACAGCATTTAACGACGGTAGCTGAGGCAGTATCGAACGACTTTCCTTTTTTGGAACCAAGCACCCGCCTACCGCGACTCCTCATTTTTGCAAACCAACAGTCCTATCGAAATTTCTCTCCTCGCTTGGCAGCAACGCTCCATGCAAAAGCGTTGCCGCCTGCTAGCGACGGGTTTACCATACGAGGAATTGCGACCTCGTTCTGGGACAAGAGCCAAGGGACGTTGCGCCCGGTTTATACCCACGAATACATCCATGCTTTACTCACGGAATCGTTCCGACTCCCACCTCGCGGGGATTGGCTCCATGAGGGACTGGCCACCTACTACCAACTCAAATATCATCCCCAGGAAAATCTCTCTAAGATGGTTCTAGAAGGGCTCGCAAACTCAGAATTTCGCCTGCCGTTAGCTGACCTCTGTAACGGTGAACGCATTCCTCAAAATCGTTATTGGCAGGCCATGACCGTCGTGAAAATGTTACTTCGAGATCCACAATTCTCAGATCGTTTGCCACTCCTTTGCCAGCAATTCCGTCGGACAGGATCTACCGATTTAACGAAGCATCTCACGACTCCACTCGAAACCAACTGGCTGCAATTTGAACACCACTGGCGAGCCTATTGTGAAACTCAATATGGCGAACACCTCGCTCCTTAACGTTTCAATTGCAAGTCGTAGAAGCCACTCCAACGGTTTGCCCAGCCCAGGCAATTCCTTGGTAACATCTCTCCAATCGCAGGCATTCTTAGCAATTCGTCTTGTTCCCCACTCCGCAGCGGAAAACACGAGGCGAAATCCGTCGTGGGTTTCACTCGATTCTTCCCAAAAGGAATTGGCTCGTACGACGATTCGAAGCGGCAACATACCGAAGCTCATCAGATCTTGTTGGTGTGCGGCTGCCCGTGCCAAACACAACGGGATCGGTCAAGGCGAGCTTGCCGACAAGTATCTCGCGAGGCTTACCAAACAAGTCTTGCACGAAATCATTCTGAAAAAAATCCGGCTCGACAAAACGTCTTCTTCTTAGTCGCATCTACCCAACGGCAAACACCTGATCACAATCCGAGAAGACTCTCTAAAGCTGACTCTTTTTCTGCCCCTTCGTGAAAATCGAAAGCCCGAAAATAACGAGATTGTTCGGCCAAAGGTAAGTTTTCGTCTTGAATGATCTTGGCCAAAAAACCGCAGGCTGCTGGTGCACGGCTGCGCCAAATAATATCTCGCCCACTAGCTGTATTCCAGTTTTCGCCAACGCTCTTCTGCCACGAGGCAAAAAAACGTTCCCATTGTTTGTCCGCCGCAATGCCTAACGCTTCAAGATACCAACGATCTTTGCCATCATGCTGCATTGCCAATTGTGTCCATAACTCAGCGGCCTGAGGCGTTTCGTTGTGCCGTAATGCGATGGCAGCCTCTCGCCGGACTTGTGGGGAGGCATCTTTAACAAGCCGCTCTACGATCGGAATGACATCGAAACCTAATTGCCGTGCTAAGCGAACGCCTAGAATACGGATATTCGGATTTTCGTGCGAAAGCGCTAGATCAACAGATTTTTGACCTTGCCCGTCCATCTTGCCAAGTAACCATAGCACGCGTGCTTTTTGTCGCGGATCTTCCGCCTCTTCAAAACGCTTCCGCAGCAGAGGCTCTGCCTCTTGACCAAAATCATGAAGCGCCGTCCAGGCCATATACCTTACGGACAGACACGGATTTGAGAGGGCTTTCAAAGCACCAGCGGGAGTTTTCACATTGATCTCGGGAACGGTATAGGGGGTGTTGGGTGGCGCAATCCGAAAAACACGCCCCCGTTCCACATCTCCCATACGGTGGCCACCGACACCAGGATCATACCAATCCGCAACAAAAATCGAACCATCCGGCGCAACGCAGACATCCGACGGTCGAAACCATTTGTCACGCGCTCCATGCATCAGATCTACAATTTCAGCTTGATAACCGGCAGCATCATCGACAACCGGATAAGCACGTACAATATTTGGACCAGCATCACAATGAATCAGCTGATTCCTGTAAACCTTCGGAAGTAATTGTCCTTCATAGATACAGATCCCGGTCGGAGATCCCGCACCCGTTTGTAGAAGATTCGGCACAACTCCCGGATCATTCAAATGCCAATGCCGCAAAGGGATCTCCTCATGCATCCCCGTCCGCTCGTCCTTCCATCCTCCTCCTGTAAACTCATCACGATAACCGTAGTTACCAAATTCCATTACATAGTTGATTCGTACCCCTCGGTTACCATCGTCGTCATTGTCAGACTGCCAGAGCGTGCCAAACGAATCGACACACACCTCCCAGTTATTGCGGAAATTCCAACCAAGCGTTTCGAAGTCACTGCCGTCCAGATTACAACGAAAAACCATCCCTTCCTGGTAGGGCTTCCGTGCGGTCACCACCTCATTACCAGCCTTGTCCACAATGGCGGTTCCATCTGCCCTGCGTACCTGCTGACCGAGATTACCAAAATTGAAGTACAGTTTTCCATCTGGACCAAACACAAAGGCGTGGATTCCATGATCGTGCTGCACGCCACTAATTCCAGTAAACAACACGTCCTTGCTATCGGCTTTTCCATCACCGTCTGTATCTGTGAAGACAAAAACGTTTTCTCCCGCCGAAACGATTACTTTGGTTCCGCTACCGCTGGCCGTCGGTAAGACGCAAATTCCATGAGCTGAATCAATATCCGTTCCTTGGTAAAACGTCGAGTCTTTATCAGCGATCCCGTCACCGTCAAGATCTTCCAAAATCGCAATACGGTCACCTTCCGAACGAGTACCTTGCCGACTGCGATAATTTTGGACTTCGCACACCCAGACGCGTCCTAACGGATCGATATCAATATTCGTCGGGCTGAGTAAATTGGGTTCCGAACCGAACAAGGTCACTTCAAAATCTTCCGCGATGTCCAAACCATCGAGTGCGTCCTCTGGCGTTCGGCTGCCCATATCGCTACCGGCAACAAACTCCGGCTTGGATGTATAAACGAGAAACTGTATCGAAGCTTGGTTTCCACACGTTCCTTGGTCTGTACCCCCATTGTCCAAGCCACCGCGGGATTGAAAACGAGTAAAACCAGCGGGGAGATCATACGCAATCACCGAGTTGGCGTGCGTACCAATCCCAAACTTGACCGGCTTGCCATTAATACGGAGATCCCCGTTGCCATCCACCCGCTTATGAAGACGAGCTTGTCCCCAATCAGCAGTCGCGGACCTCCACTTTAAATCCGTTAATTTTTTTTCGCCCTGAGGACCGACCAAGCGCGGTTCGGCCCAATCGGCCCAGTCGCAGCTGTAGCCATTGCCACCATCGCGGACAACGAGATAAAGTTCTTTTGCATCCGTAATGTCTATATCGATAGCAACACTGTGTCCTGGGGTCCGGGCGGTGACTGTCTTGCTCTGAAAAACAGGCGTAATATTCCCTTTTGTTTTAGCGCCGCGTTTTCGGCGGGCTTTTTTCATACGTGATTGTAAGTTCAGACGTTCACGAATTTCTGTACGGTTGAAATTATCTGGCTGGGGAAAATCTTGATTCTCTTCGAGAGCACGCAAAGTCACCGGACTATCTGTAATGCCGGTTAACGGTACTTCTGCATGGGCACACCACGTAATGGCATTCAGCACCAGCTTGCGGAAATTGGGATCGCCCCAATTCCAATGAACATGCCCTCCTGTAAAACCAAAACCTCGGCTGCCACCATCTCGTTCAGAGGCCCAGGCGACATGCTGCGGTTCCTGACGGTCCAAAACCGCTGCTCGAACGTGTGGGTTGCCGCTATGTGGTCCGTCGGGACGTGTCAGCGTTGACTCCGGAGGTAAGGCGCTCAGAATCGGAGTCACCCCTTGCATCTCGTCACGAAAACGCATGTGGTAATACCACTCGTCGTTGATCTCGAATGGTTCGACGCCGCGTGTGACCGGGTGCTCTGGAAATTCCTCGAAGCGCGCCGTCCAATGGGGGTTCACAGACCAATGTGTTTCAAAGTAACCACCGATCCATTTCAGTAAATGTTCACCTGACGGCCCCTGAGGAACTTCCACAGCATAATGAATGCAAACAACCCCAACACCTCGGTCTGCCATTGCGTCGAGTTGCTCGAGATGCTCGTTTACCGGATGGCCTCCCCCCCCATCCGCGTACATTACCACGCAGTCAGCGCCGTCAAAAGCGGCTGGGTCGCTCGGCCATCCATCGCGAAAAACTTCCACTTCACACTCTGGCACACTCTCGCGCAGTGCATTTGCCAGAATCATACATCCCGCAAAATGTTCGTGCGCTGCATAGCCATGGCTACGCCGCCCCGCGACAAACTTAACTACTTTTTTTTTTGAGGCAGCGGTTTATAGAGAATCTTCCGAAACTGAACTTTCATCGGCGGTCCAGCGTGAAGTTGCAATGCTAAGATACCCTTGTCGCGGGCCGCATCATCTTCATCGGTACATTCACAGGTGACCACACCATTAATTTTGTGAACGAAATGGTTTCCTCGGGCAATGATGTGGTAATCGTTCCAATCTTCTTTTTTAATGTGGGTACCAATTTCTTCTGAATCACCCACCGAACCGACAACCTCAGGCTTGCCTTCTTCGTTAATAACCGTCTTCTGGCCCCGATCCGCCAGGACGCCTCGAAACCGCTCGCCATAGAGGATTCCCGAAAAGCGATCACCTGCCTCGAAGTCCGCTTGATAACCACCTACGACCCACTTATTGTCAGGAACTTCAAAGCTGCGGTACTGAATACCGGAGTTCCCGCCTACGATCTTGTATTGCAGCTTGAGTTCGAAGTCCGCAGTTTGGCCACCGCGCCAAATAATGAACGTATTACCCGGAATGGGATCATCTTTCGAATTCACTCCCGTGATGGCACCATCCTCAACGCTCCAAAGTTTTGGATTCCCATCCCAATGACCCAACGTTTTGCCATCAAAAATGGATACAAAGCCGTCGTTCTTCTCATCCGCATCAATGGAAAACGGCATCAGAACGAAAAGCAAAGCCAAGAGCGAAAACTGCAAACATCGTGGCATGGGATAAATTCTCCTGAAGGGTGAAATCTAGCAGAGCCTCTCACGATCGCTAGAATCGCTTTACTGCCAGCCCGGTTGAGCATTAAAACCGTTATTCTGTCCTAGGTTGGCTTAGAATGAAACCGTTCCGCCAAAAAAATCTGCCGGGGACTCTGTGAAATGGCCGATGCTTGGTTGCACTGACGATGGACTGGGTAGTCGATCGCGAGAAATCCGCATAAATTGACTGGCACCATCGATCAAAACGCCAGCAGAGCATCAGAGTCCGGTATTTTCCAATCCCCAGCGTAGGGCATACATGTTCCGTCGCCACGTCCAAGCAAGAGCCCGACTCTACCAGCGTAACCTGCGGCGGTTCCTGTTTCACAACCTGCTGCACACAGACGACCCGCCGCACAAGTTGGCGTTAGGTGCAGCCATTGCCATGTTCATCATGTTTACCCCCACCATCGGTTTCCAGATGGTGCTGGCCGTATTCTTTTCCTGGCTGTTTCGAGCCAACAAGACTGTCGGCATTGCCATTGTTTGGATTTCCAATCCAGCCACGATCGTACCTATTTTTTATTCGACTTACCTCATCGGTAGAGTGATTCTTAATTCGCCGGACGTAGCCGACGCGGAATGGTGGCGTCAACTCAGTGCACCACCTCCAGGATGGTGGCCACTTGTTGAATTTTACTGGAGTAAACTGGTACAAATTGCCGCCCCCTTGTGGGTTGGTGGGGCAATTGTCGGTTGCGTTACTGGTTACGCAACGTATTACGTTTCCTACCATTCCATCCGCACTTGGCGTTTGCGCCGTTGGGGACAACTCATGCCCCCGAAAAACTCAAAATCCTCGATACCAACGTGGGATCCGCATCCATCCAGGATCTATCAGCCAGAAGATAACTCGGACAAAGATGATGCGGCCTGAATTTGTTCGTCTTCTGCTTGGCAAAAAACCTTCGGCGCAATTCCTGCAAAAATTCGGCTTACACGATGGACCAGATCAGCTTAGTTGCCAAATGGCTTGTGGAGAGCAACTCAACCGTTGCCTTCACGGGTGCGGGAATAAGTACCGAGAGTGGAATCCCCGACTTCCGTTCTCCCGGTGGCGTCTGGTCGACATCGAAACCCGTCTACTACAACGAGTTTCTCAAGAGCGCCGCAGCTCGTTATGAATATTGGCGACAAAAGGCAATCGCCCATCGCGACTTTGCAGATAGTCAACCTAACGTCGGCCATCGTACACTTGCGAAATGGGAAGCTACGGGACGTGTGGAGGGACTCATCACACAAAACATCGACGGGCTGCACCAAATTGCAGGTAGCCAAACAGTCATTGAACTTCATGGAACAGCACGATCGATCGCTTGCTTGGATTGTGGAACGTGTTTCGGTGCTGATGAAATGGTGACAAAGTTTCTCGCCTCCGACGAGATCCCACACTGCACACAGTGCGGGGGAATCACCAAGCATGCCACCATCTCCTTTGGACAATCGCTTTCGTCAAGTGTTTTGCAAGCAGCCACCGAACTGACCCAGTCCGCTGAACTTTACCTGGCAATGGGCTCGTCATTAGTGGTCGAACCTGCCGCTAGTTTGCCCCGCTTAGCTGCCAGCATGGGCGCCAAGTTGGTAATCATCAATCGAGACCCCACTCCCTTAGACTCAAGTGCAGACGTCAAGATAAATACTTCACTCGGTGAAGCGTTACATCAAATCGATCAAGTGTTACCTGCCTGAAAACTCACAAAATCCAGCGCGCGGCCAATTCCCAGAAAGGAACGAACGAGGACGCATCAAGACGGCGATCACAAGCACCGGAAACGAGATTTTTGGACAAATCGATACAAAAACAGCTATCTCCAGCTCCGTCTAACATCGTGTTTTTTTTGCAACTTCGGATTATATATAGAAATTGATCGTTTACTCATTATATGATCGAAATAGACAATGCAGTCATTTACCATTGGCAACTAACAGAGCCCAAGCGTCCCGAACAGGTTGATTTACGGAATTCGATTTTTATGTCAGATTGGTACTACGAATACCTAAACAAGGTCATTGGGCCCATTTCCAGTCGGCAATTACTCGACAAGTTGCGTACTGGGGAAATTGCCGCAGAAACTCCCGTTCGCAAAAACGATTCGCAATGGGTGCCGGCAGTGACTGTCGGCGGCTTGTACGAAGCGGCTAGTCGTAAGGTAGGCAAACGCATTTGCCCTTACTGCGGTCACGAAGTTTTTAAAGTGCCTACCGTTTGTGAAGGTTGCGAACGTTACATCGATCGAGCTCAAAAAGTCTATGTAGAGTCGCCGATTCGTGATGCACCACGTGAAAGCATCGAATCTGAGGAAGAAGATCTTTGATTTCCAGCAAGCATTTTCAAAATACCCGCTGGATTTCAAGGTGTTTTTGTGACCAAGTTGCCAACCTGAATTTTTCCTGCCTGAGCTACTTTTGCATTCAAGCCGCGCAATCGCAACTTTCGGCCTAGCGTTGAATTAACAAATTTCATCGCGTCGCGGCCAAAGCGCGAAACAAATTTTTCGCAACCAACATGCGGCTCTGCAGTAACCTCAATCACTGCCGAACCAATCGCCAACTGCGTGCCAGGAGGCAAATTATTCTGGCTTAGATCCATATCCAAATAAAGCTGATCTCCTGCCAACTCCCAGCGATCAGCATCCTGCGCGATCAAAGCAATCATACGAGAATTCATGATATTAAGTTGCATTTCGGGGTGTGCTGAACCATCATCCGTCGAGGTGCTTCCACGCGTTTGCCAATTATCACCGACAAGACCTTCCTGGCAGCTCAATTCTCCAGCCTCGATAACCTCGCGTTCATTCTCAGCCGGGCGTCGTACAATCAATTTCAAAACCCCTTGCTCTCGGGGGGATTCACAAACCGCGGCCAATCCCTGTTCAAGCTCAAAGGTTTGTAGATTTCTAGGGCTGTGTTTCATGGCAACAGGCTCACAGGGTTTCAGGTCACAGGGTTTCAGGTCACAGGGGTTTAGATTAACGGCTCTTCGCAGAACAAACCATGCTACCTACTTTGCTAGATTTGCCGGAATGCCTGGGCCTCGTTGGGGAACGCTCTTAAAAATTTCCAGCTCGTTGCGGGTTATCACCCAATGCCTTCCCATTTTGCTGCTAAGCTATTCCTGTTCCGCACAAATAGCAAACTGGTCGATCGAACAGGCCAAGCTCATTCGCTGCCTCGATCAAAGGAACATGATCAGGCTGCCGAAAAGTCGCAAATTAAGTTCCCGTTCTTGGTCTCGCAAAACCCACCCCGCTGCGAAGATCCCGTGACTCTATACTCGTGCGAAGAGATGCGGCTCTATTTTTCAAATCCGGCCGGTAGAAGTTGCTCGACGTGGCTGATTCGGTCAGAGTACTCCCAGATCTCTTGCCAGCCTGCCAAGCTTACAACCGGCTCATCAACAATCACCGAAACATTGAAAAACCTGGGATGAAATACAGTCCGTAAAACCGGCCACTGAGTAATGGCCCTCATCGAAACGACCTTACATTTCCCAGCAACGACATTGCTCTCCCGCCTCACTACTGCACACACCAAACAGTCCATTAAACGCTACTTAGAAGTTTGGGCAAAGCGGATAGAGTTGCCTTAACCTTTTGTCTGAAATCAACCTGCGCACCACTATAGAGAGTTCACGACAGCTCAAAATCAGCGGCCGCTGCTGATTCGACACTTCCTGGAGAACTCACACGATATCTTTGGTTCCCCCGTTGTCCGTTTCGACAGAGTCGCACAAACTGTGGAATCTGGAACAAATCACAAACAGCCCCATGGAGCTGATAGGATGATCTATGTCGTCGTCACGGTGGAACTTCAACCAGGTCGAACTGAGGATTTCCTAGCGGAATTTAACCAAGTTGTCCCCCTGGTCCAAGCAGAGGCAGGTTGCCTGGAATATGGGCCGACAATCGACATTGAAACAACTCTAGAAAATCTTGCCCCGCCTCGTTTGGACGTAGTGACAATTATCGAGAAATGGGAGAGTCTAGAATCGCTGGAAAAACACCTTATTGCCCCGCACATGCTGGCTTATCGTCCTAAAGTTAAAAACTTTGTCAAACAGGCTACGGCAAGGATCCTTAGTCCACCGACCGACGAACCGTAGCACTCCGTTGATTTGAGACAAACCAGAGAGAATCGTTCCAAACGAAACGTCTCAACACCAAACAGAATCAGACCGACATGAAAGCGATTTTACAAACACTCGCCGATGCCATCCGAGATTCTCGCTCAGTCGCCTATTGCCGCCTGGTCGAAACCCGCGGATCTACACCGCAAAAAGCGGGTGCCATGATGCTCGTTTATCCGGACGGATCCCAATCAGGAACTTTAGGAGGAGGGTGTGTCGAAGCAGAAGTGAAACGCCGTGCGATCGCTCTACTTGCCGTGGGAGGTTGTGAGATCCAAACGTTTCAACTCAACAGCGATTATGGGTGGGATGACGGGCTGATTTGCGGAGGACGCATGAAGATCCTCATTGAATCCGTCACGGGGCAAGCCGCTGTGGACTACTTTGCAAAACTTAATTCCGTGATTGCGGCTGGAAATGCTGCCACAGAAGCAGTCGTTCTGACAACAAAAGACACCGTGCAGGATTCTCCACCCTGCTATCTCTTTGATGGCCAGCAAAACCTCATTGCCACGCACCATGCTCCAAGTGCGAAAACCTGTCCGCCTCACATTCAAGAAACGCTGCGACCACTGGACACACAGCCGCAAGCGTATGCACACCAAAACGTTGCCTATCTACCAATTCTCTCCCGCTGTCAGCTCTTGATCGTGGGTGGCGGTCATGTGGGGCAAGCGGTGGCAAGTCTCGCTGCTGATTTAAATTTTGATGTCGCCGTTGTCGATGATCGAGAGGACATTGTTTCCGCAGAACGTTTTCCGCGTGCAACACAACGAATTGCCGGCCCTGTCGAACAGGTACTCCCCGAATTCCCGATTTCTCCTCATACCTACTGCTTGATTGTGACACGTGGCCACAATCACGATGAACGAGCGCTTTATTACCTGGCCGAACGTGGCGCCGCGTACGTAGGCTTGATCGGAAGTCGCCGTAAAATCCGTATGATCTTTGACGATCTCATTGCAGAGGGTGTTGCTGCGGAGCGCCTCGAAAACGTATATGCTCCCGTCGGCTTAGACATCGGCTCACAAACGGTTCCTGAAATCGCCGTTAGTATTTGTGCAGAGCTGATCGCCCACCGTAATTGTCAGGGACACGTGGCGGGACGACCAGAGGCAGTAGTCTGCAATGCCGCAAACTGAGCAAACAAGTCAAGAGCACTTAAACCTGCCTTCCAAGACCCCGTGAAAAGTTTTGCTATCATACCCGCCGCCGGTCAAAGCACTCGCATGGGTCGCCCAAAATTGCTGCTGCCCTGGCGATCAACAACGGTCATTGAAGCTCTCATTTCCGCGTGGCAGCAGAGCCGTGTTCAGGAAGTCATCTTGATCGCTCGCCCGGACGATCAGCGTTTAATCAAACAGGTAAGCAAAAAAGATGTTCATCTCGTCATCCCTGATGAAGCTCCGGCAGACATGAAGGCATCTGTTCGACTGGGGTTACATTTTATTCAGGCGGTCTTTTCTCCGAACGATGAGGATGCCTGGTTACTCGCACCAGCAGACCTACCGACACTGGCTCCTGAAATCATTGACATGCTGCTTTTGCAACATGCCACACATAAAACAAGCATTCTGCAACCAACGTTTCGTCAACAAAACGGGCACCCTGTGCTCTTCCCCTGGCCGCTCGCCTACGAAGTCAACCGTCTTACTGAGGAGGAAGGCGTTAACGCCCTCACACACCGATTTGCTACAACTACGATCCCCTGTAACGAGGCTTCCATCCTCGACGACCTGGACACTCCGGCAGATTACCAACGGCTGAAAAATCGGTGTTAACCCACAGAGGGCCTTCGCGACCAATCACTGAGAATACGGCCAACCCACCGTGTTCTCTAAAAACAGTGTTCTCCCAAAACAGTGTGCCGCGCAGCCCCATTTTGCNGTCCAGCGGCGCAGCCGGNCCGACAGAANCCGGAACAAAGCAAAGCGATTGGCGCCACCGCGNTAGTTCCCTAACGCCTCCACCACTAAGTCACCAACCTCCGAAGTTTGGTAACCCATCTTACCCGCTGCTTGACTTTTCATTTTTTCGCCGGTTACCACTTTGATTGCACGTAAGATGCGGTCACCCGACAATTCTTGCCCCGATTGACTCAACAGCATCGACATCGCGGCAATGGCAGCAATCGGATTGATTACCCCTTGCCCAGTATATTTGGGCGCGCTACCCCCCATCGGTTCAAACATACTAGTGCCGCCTGGATCCGGGTTAATATTGCCTCCAGCTGCCACACCCATGCCGCCCTGAACCATCGCGCCAAGATCGGTAATGATGTCGCCAAACATATTCGTGGTGACGATGACATCATAATACTCAGGATTTTTGACCATCCACATGCAGCATGCATCGACGTGATTGTAGTCTGGTTCGACATCTGGATATTCTTTTGCTACCTCCTGGAAGGTGCGATCCCACAAATCATGGCCATACGTGAGCACATTCGTTTTGGCAACAAGCGTTAAACGCTTGCCTCCCGGATTGTTCCTTTTCCGGGTAAATTCAAAGGCCCAACGGATACAACGCTCGCAACCTTTCCGCGTGTAGATAGCCGTCTGTGTTGCCACTTCATTCTCAGTCCCTTTTTTCAAAAAACCCCCGATGCCTGCGTATAGGTCTTCGGTATTTTCTCGCACAACGACAAAGTCAATATCTTCTGGACTCTTATTGGCAAGCGGTGTTTCAACACCAGGATACAATTGCACTGGCCGGAGATTAATGTACTGATCTAATTGGAAGCGAAGTTCGAGTAACAATCCCTTCTCCAAAACACCAGGGGCAACATCAGGGTGGCCAATCGCACCGAGATAAATGGCATCGTGTCTGCGCAGATCCTCTACAGCACCGGCGGGAAGAATTTCACCCGTTTTCAAATAGCGTTCGCCACCAAAGTTGAAATCTGTCAATTCGTAGCCAAACTTATCAATCTCGGACACTGCTTTGAGCACCTTTAAGGCTTCCAAAGTTACCTCCGGTCCTGTCCCATCTCCTCCAATAACAGCAATCTTCATAGTTTCCACTCACCGTTTCGTTTGTGTTTAAAATTGCGTGTGGGCATTTGACCCTACAATTCAATTCCAGTAGCCCGAGAATCCAAGAACCTGATCAACAATAAGCAGCCCACGACGCGCTGACGCCAATACACAACTAGTGGCCGAGCCGTTTCCTCGTGTCTTTGGCAACCTGTTTCAGGAAGACGCGATTTTAACAACCGCGTTTTTCGCTCACAAGTTGCAAGACCGACTGAAGCACCAAGCTTACGGGGTGTCGAGGACACCACGAAAACAAGGCAGGACCAGAAATTTTCCGCGAGAAGATAGCCTGACAAAGCAACGCCACGATCTTTAATTTTGGCTAAAGCCAATTTGTACCGGCAGTTCCGAACCAAGTGGATTATTTACATATTGCCGGTGACAGTCAGAACAAAGATCGTAGTGCAGTTTCTGATAGACTTCGTTTCCCGCGCCGCTGCATTCCTCGTCTTCCATACGTTCAAGCATCTCTTGAATTTCCAGGAGATGGTCTCGGTCCGCATCAACGTCGTCTAGGTCCAATGGCTCCATAGCAGCCTGAACTTCGATTTTCACGACGTAGCGTAATGAATCGTGTTGATCAATTATTTTTTTACAGCGATCACACGAATAATGAATCATCACGCGCTCCTTACAATGAACGTTACCCAAGGACGAGTTCCATAAATCGCCTCTTCGGAACCAAGGACCTCAATCCTAATGCGAATTTACCCGATAAAGCAAGCCGATTACAAACAAATTCATCATTCATCTTTCGCGGATCAAATCGCACCACACAAAATCGCATGACGGATCCATTGATGTCGATTCATTGGGCTGTTTTCACAGCTGCTACGCCATTGAAATGACTGGCATTTCCCCCTCTCGAGGGCTAGGATGGTAGCATTCATGGCTTGTTTACAAGATGTACAATCAACCGGCCCACGCTAGACGCACCTCCTAGACGCACCTCGAGTGGATCTTCTGGCCACGCATTCAGCTTTAATCCTTGATTCATGCCCTTACGTTGGTGATGCTTGCAAGATGGCTAACCAGCAGCTGCAGTACGGTTAACCCGAGTGTCAAGCATTTAGCGAGATTGCTCGGATGCGGACCGAAACCGAACGAGTGCTGTCCGCAAGTGTTTTAGTTCTCAACCGCTCTTATATCGCCGTGCACTTGGTTTCCGTTCGCCGGGCCTTAGTTTTACTCTACCGTGAAATCGCTGAAGTCATCTATCTTGAAGATGGCCATTATGCCAACTATAGCTTTGAGACTTGGTGCGCATTGAGCGAATTACGAAGCGAAGCCAAGCAGTCGATTGACGATTGGGTGCGTGCTGTCAATTTCGAGATTCAGGTGCCCAGAATCGTTCGTCTGACCGAATTCGACCGAATTCCTCGCCATAGCCTAGGGTTTAATCGACAAAACCTTTTTGCTCGTGACAACCACCGTTGCCAATATTGCGGTCGCAGTTTTCCCCCGCATCAATTGATGCATTGATCATGTCGTCCCCAGAAGCCAAGGTGGCGATTCGACATGGGAAAACGCCGTTTCGTCGTGCGTCCGTTGCAATACGACAAAAAGGCTGCCGTACTCCCAAAGAGGCCGCGATGCAGCTGCTCGCAAATCCAAAACGGCCACATTACGATCCAGTGATGGTCACCAAGCTGAACAATCCGCGGTATGAAAGCTGGCGTGCGTTCCTTCCCAAGGACACCGCGCTGACCGACGCAAGCTAAACCTTCCGCGCAGTGCCAGGAAACGCAAACAGGCTCAAATAGAGAAGATCCGTGCGTGGCGATACATGACGTATTCACCACAAAGACCAGATTTAGTTATCGACTAACGGCTCTTTCTTTTCGGTAATTACTTCGCAAGTTGCCGCTAACTCGGCATTCAATTCAATGAACGGCTGCTGGTCTTCAGGAACATTATCTTCGTGGAAAATAGCTTCCACGGGACACTCCGGCACACATGCCTCGCAGTCGATGCATTCATCAGGATGAATATAAAGCATCTGCTCACCCTCATAAAAGCATTCGACGGGACAAACTACGACACAATCCGTGTACTTGCATCCAAAACATGCTTGACCAACTACGTGCGTCATCGAACGTCCTCTCCTGTCAGCATTTCTCGAGTGTTTTTCCGACCGACAAAACGATCGGACAGCGAATCCACTTGCTTTATTTCGGCAATATCGAGCAGAAAATGATGCAAATAATCGTGTCTTCCCAAAACTCTTCCTGGCACCCAGCCCCAATCTTTACCCAACTAGGAAGAATTGCAGCAACTGCTTTGCTGGAAACAACTTGTTTGACCAAGAAGAAGTTAACTGCAGGGCATCGTAGTACTCCAGGAAAAGGCTGTCAACCAGACCAAATCCAACTGATTTCTTTACTGCTAATATCTCACTTGCCTCGAATTTCGTGTCTACCTAAAATCAAGAATGGTAAGCGTTTTTGTTCATTCTTCCGCTTGGTGCTCGGACTTGCTATCACACTGAACACCGAAAACGTCAGAAGAAAGCAGCCAAATCGTGGCCCTATCGGATATTGATCGCAATCTACTCCAGCGTTGTCTTGCGATGCGAACCAACGCGTGGGAGGACTTCGTAGATCGGTTTTTGGGATTGGTGGTCCACGTTATTAGCCATTCTGCCCAATGCCGGTCGATTCGTCTTTCAGCAGAAGATCGAGAAGACCTTACCTCGGAGGTGTTCCTCGGCTTGCTTGCCAAGGATTTTGCTGTTTTGCGTCAATTTCGCGGTGAAAGCAGCCTCGCAACCTATCTTACGGTGGTTGCCCGCCGAATCGTCGTGCAAGAACTCATCAAACGCAAGGTTCCTGCCAATCTGGCCGAAGCAGCCAGTACCTCGGACTCAGAACGTCACCGCTATCAAGGAGAAGAGCGGTTTGATGACCGGGAAGAAGTCGAACAACTCCTCAAAGGTCTCCAAGGCTCAGAAGCCGACATTGTGCGAATGTACCATCTGGAAGGTAAGTCATATCGCGAGATTAGTTCTTCAACCGGTATTCCCGAGAACACCGTTGGCCCCACTCTCAGTCGTGCCCGCGCTAAACTACGCGGTGCCGGCGCCACACCCTAGTTACATCTTGGGGCAAACCAGCCTCAGTGGGCTAAATCAACGCAATTCACGCAATCCGCGGTAATCTGGACGATAGCCTATGCGAGGATCGCGAACGGGAGCCTCCTGCCGATTAGGCTGAGACGACGACAAATTAGGTGATTTTGGCTCGGGCTGCTGCTCCAGCAAATTGACCAAAGGATGGCCTTCAATCTGCGGCACCGACCATAGATGAGCTGGATCTCCGAGTAATTGATTGACTAAATAGGAAGTCACATTAATTTCAAAATCAAATTGCTGTGGCTGACCTGGGGCCAACTGCACTCGGATACGGTGAGGTAAAGAGACACCGTCCTGGTCGTAATAGCGATGATCCTGCGTATGCGCAGAGGCTAAATAACGTCCCTGTGCATCGACTAAATGCTGCTCAAGGACCCAACCGTAACGACGATGAATTCGTAACGTACGAGTCCAGTCTCCCTGTGGTGTAGGTATCCTAGAACGAATCTCCAGCCGATCATTTCCAATCGGAACCGGCCCCTCGTGCTGTCCATTGGGATCCAAAGAAACTAACCCGATTAATTCCACCAAACGGATCGGCTCAAAGGGAAGGATCGTACCAGCTATGCTTCTCGCAAACTCGTCATGACGAGCATAATAAACCGGTGACCGTGGTGCGTTAGGAATGCGCATGCCGAGTAACTCATCGTTGGTCCACATCCAAAAAACATCCTGATTACTACCAAGATCAAGCACGCGATGCGAACCAATCAAGGGGATATCTGCGCGAAAACTCAAGTGACGCGGAGACTCAAAGGCTAGATTCGCACGTAGCGAAGGCCCGGGAAGATTGGGCACAGTGAGGGTAGCGCTTTCCGTTTGTAGTTGGCGAACGCCAGTGGTATTTTGATTTATTGCCTGGATTGCTTCCGGTAACGTCGGTGGTCCCATGAAGATGTCTGGTGGAGGTGGCCCTTGAATCTGCGGCTCCAACCAAGGAAAAACGGCACATCCGGATAGATTGCCCGCCAAAAGGCAAAGTAGGATGTTCCAAATTAGGCAACGCATAATCTTCATCCGTGAGTAATTAGTAACTTTGCTCAGGCAGCGTTTGCAAACAATAACGCCGCCAACTCTTCCTGAATCACTTGGACCTCCACGTCGTCAGGTGGAGTGACCGGGACGGTATATTCACTCTCGTCACGCGAACAGTAAACTGTCAGTATCTCATTTCCAGAATCGTTATCTGCGGAGTCGATCAGCTTCAAAATGCGTCTGCGGATCATGAGCAACGTCAGCACATAACGCACCTGTTTTTTTTCCGGTCGATTTTCGAGTTCCTTGAAATAGTGCATCATCACATCGTTAGGCGCCCAAGTTACTTTTTGTGCATTCGGGGTCGGCATACGCGATTTCCACCAACCAATGTTCTCCTCTGGTGGTCCTTCCCAAACGGACTCCGAATAATCGTACCGTACAACTTCGGCCTCCTCAGTCACTAATAACGAATAGAAGGCCTCTCCCGGCCGCAGCTCGCGATCGCTCTTAGCGCACCGACGTGTACAGCGTTGAACTTCAAAATCGAGCATGACGGATCGTCGAGGGGCAAAAGGAAGAAGTGCCAAAAAGTCGCAAAATGGTACGAAAAAGCCGCGAATGACTCAAGGTACTCTGACAACTTGCCTGTGATCTTGTGGTCCCTAGTACAAATCATGCTGCCAGTTTCCAAACCCATTTATAAGTTTCAGGTTCTTGGCATCTCTGAAAACACACATGTATGGACACTATCCAACCAAAAATTCACTCGCGCCGTCGGACTGCCGCCACCCTCTAATGAACTGTCACTCTTTAGTAGCAACATTTAAAGCTAGCATTGAGCGAGACTAGCGATACGCAGAGTTTTATAATCGGATACAGCGCAAAAAATTTCGCGATTCCATAGCCGTCTATAATTCGATGTGAATCACTCTGGCCAATAGAGGCGCAGGGCGTTCTCTCCCATGATCATGCCATGGTCACGTGCGCTGATATTCGGCAGGATCTTTACTAGGCAATCAACCGCTCTCTTGTACCCCGTTTTCAACAGCACATGGGGAAAATCACTACCCCAAATCAGTCGGTCTGGTCCAAAACTTTGAAAAAGTGTTTCCACAATCTCTCGACAATCAGTGTAAGGATAGCCTGCGGTGGAATAATAGTAGAAGCCGCTGATTTTCATGTGGACTTGCGGATGACGTGCGAGCGCAAGCATTTCCTGGATGGCCGGATTTCCCACACCTTGCTGAACCGGTGGGTGGCCTAAGTGATCCACGATCACGGGGACATGAGGGAATTCAGCGGCAACACGATCGAGAGTCGCTACATGGCCCTGGTGCATTAAAATATTGATGGGAATGCTAAGTGCCTCTGCTTTTTCCCAAATTGGAAAGCTCGAAACGTGGCCAAAACTGGCCTCCTCATCCTTGGCTACTGGGCGTAAACGCAAACCACGACAACCGGCCTCTCTGACCCAACGCTCCAATTCCTCGGCAGCATCATTCCTTTGCGGGTCGACCACACAGACAGAGGCAAACCGCTCTGGCCTGGAAGCCGCAGATTCCGCCACGTAAGAGTTCTCCTCAAATGGATAAAGCGGCTGGACAAGCACTGCCCGATCGACACCAAACTCATCCATATAATCCGTCAACAATTCGAGTGAAACCTCACAAGCAGCCGCTACGGTGGTCTGCGTTTGATCCGGCCAAGCGGGATCCGATTTCCAGATATGCGTATGCGCATCAACGATCATGAGTCTTTCCTATGTAGCTGCGTTAACATTCTCCCAAGTTTCCGATTCCGATGACTTTTCCAAAGCACAAAAGAGCTGCGCTACTCGCCGCATTTCCTCCAAACCGGGCTGGCGTTGTTCGTCCGCCGCAATCGATTCTAGAAATCGATACGCTTCGATCATCTTCAGGTCTTCATACCCCATCGGATTTCCTGCCCCCGGATTAAACTGACCAAAGAGAGGATGTTCGGGCCCGGCGAGAATGCGTGTAAAACCGGACGACGATCGATCGCCAGTCGGTAAATCAAGCTCCAGTTCATTCATGCGCTCGAAATTCCAACGTGCGGCTCCAAGCGTTCCGTTCACTTCCAGAGCAAACTCACACGCCGGACCTCGAATGACTCGGCAAACTTCAAATGTCCCTTGGGCACCATTAGAGAACTGCGCTAAAGCGCTCACATAGTCCTCGTTGCTCACTGCACCGAGAGGCCCGTCATTGCCAATCGTAAAATGTGTCCCTGCGCCGGGTGTGGCCAAAGGGCGTTCGGATATGTAGGTATGCTGATTGGCGACCACCCGTTGAATCGGCCCCGCCAAAAACAATGCCATATCCAAAACGTGCGACATCAAATCGCCCAACACGCCGGTTCCGGCGAACTCTCGTTGAAAACGCCAAGACAAAACACTTTGCGGGTGGCTGCCATAGCCAGCAAAAAAACGTGATCGATAGTGCGTAATGGTGCCCAGTTGTCCGTTTTGGATCAACGCTTGCAAGTACTGCAGTAGAGGCACCCAGCGATAATTAAATCCAACCCAAGACAACACATTTGCCTCGCGCACCGCATCCGCACAAAGAATCGCTTCCTGGAATGATCTTCCCACCGGCTTTTCACAAAACACATGTTTCCCACGGCTGGCCGCCGCCTTCACCAAGTCAACGTGAAGATGGTTTGGCGCGGCAACATTGATCACGTCAACTGCGGGGTCATCCACAACAGCTTGCCAATCGGTCGTCGATTTTTCAAAGCCCAAACGCTGCTGCGCCATCTGCGCCCGAGATTCCACATCATCGGCACACACCACAAGACGTGGTTTTAACGCCACATCTGGAAATCGGTCAGCAACGTTTCGATAGGAACGTCCATGAACGTTTCCCATCCAGCCCATTCCCAAAACACCAATGCCGATCGTTTCTGTCACGTTCCGTGCTTTCGTTTTCTTCTCCGGAATGAAACGCGGTTTTCCCACACCTTAATTTCTCGATGGTTTCTTTGCGCCAACAAATTCGCAATCAAGACATGATTAGAACGTTGCAATCGGATTGAGTGGAGAACCTGTCCCCCCATTCACGGGAATAGGGGATGCCGTAATCAAAAATTCCCAGGTCTTGAACTTTTCGCACATCGCGGCGAGTTGCTCCAAATCACAATTATCAAAAATATGCGCCCCCATACCATGCAAAGCAAACAAATGGACTGGATGCGAGATTTCTTCGATGCCCGAGGGCACAACATCACTGGCACCATCACTGCCTAACATGGCAATATCTCGTGTATGCAACCATTTACCACACGACGCGTGCAATCCTGCCAACCCCTCTGTTTCAGGTCCCCAGGCACCCTTCGCTTGACGCCGAGCCCACTTGCCCGTCCGTACAAAGACAACGTCGCCCGGCTTCACTTCGATGCCAGCCCGGTTCATCCAGGCATCGAGTTCTTCTGGATAAATAGCAGTGCGCGGTTCCAAGAAATCAACTCCACGCAACCTGGGAATATCAATCAGAACACCACGTGTAAAAATGCCCTCTTTGATCTTATCGATCGCCAAGACACCAGCCCCTTTGCTGGTTATTAATTTTTGTGAATAACCGTTATAAATTTCACCCTTATAAAAAAGATGGCAGAGGGCATCCATGTGCGTATGGGCGTAACCGTGATATTTGACACTGAAAACATCCACTGCCCATTTATTGTCTGCGTCATCACTACTCAACACCATTTTGGCTTCGAAAGGATCCGGATTGTCATCTGCGACGTCCACTTCTGGATTACGGGCCAGCGAGACCGAGATACCACGTTGAACTAATTTAGCTGCGGCGCGACGCTTCTCAGGTGTGATTAAATTCAGAGCTCCAAGTTCGTCATCCTTGCCCCAACGCCCCCAATTCCGTTGCTTCATCATCTCCAAATCTTTTTCCACATCAGCAACCGTCATTTCATGCTGCGCGCTAGCGGTATTCAGGGGCAAATCAAGCAACCAATGAGTCATCGTGAGCACGACGAGACTGACAAACAAATAATTCTTGAACATAAGTCCTCTCCCTGAGAAGGGCCAAAGTTGAATACAAAAGCAAAAGACCTGTGTTACTTCAAACACATGCCTGATTTAGTGTATATCCCGACACAACGCAAATCAGTTGTTGCATTATACCGCTCGAGGACCAAGTGCCTGCAGTAGCGTCAGCAAGAACTCTCGATTATCTGCCTGTAGATAATTCATCGCGCCCCCCATCCGGCTAAAAGTTTTGTTGTACCTCAAGTAGTATGCTGGATCGTCTTCTGGAGGCTCTCCCTGACTCCAATCCCAGCGGCTCTCGGCTAAATCATTCACCACGATGTAATGATTCTTGATTCGCTCACCACGCTGAATGGCCAGATTCTGTGCAATGGACAACGATTTCTCAAAGATCATCGGGCTCATTACCGCCGAACCGATCGAAATGTAGACCCCACCATCCAACTGACTGACACCATTAGCATAAATCAAAAAATCTCGCTGAGCTGCTCGCCCCAGGCTCGCGCAATGATTCATGGGGTGATTGTAGATGATATCGTGCCCGATCATCGGATGCCCCGTGGAAGGCACACCGAGGCGAAATGCTGCCGCCTGAACGCTGAATTTCTTCCATGGATAACTCACTTCCAATTTTCCCGGCGGCAAATCAAATGCGTCAACAACATAAGCCAGATCAGCGGCTGCCGCAGCTTGTTGTGGATCACTCGCCAGACTTTGATCTACAACTGCCTGTAACTCCTGGCGCGACGGAATTTGCAGCCCCTGATTCTCAATCATGGCGCCTACTGATTCGCCATAGCCGCGTCCTTCGTAGGCACCAACATTAAAGGCTAAATTAATATTAAATCCCGTCTCTTCCCAGTTCCCAAAACGTCCTTGCTCCACCATGGCCCCGACGTCTTCACAACTTTTCCCTTGAAAAGCAAATTCCCAATCGTGAATGACCCCTGCACCATTTGTGGCAAGATGCGTGACCCAGCCTCGTTCCATTAGTTGAATGAACACCAGCGCCAGACCATTCTTAATCGCGTGGGCTCCGTAAGCCACGATTACGGGTCGGCCCAACCGCCGCGCGGCCTGGATTCGTTCGGTTAATTCCTCCATTACACGAGCCGCAGAGCCGGTAAGTTTTTTTGTTTTTTGATCGATGGGCACATGATCTTGTTCGATCCGTTTTTTATTGTCACGGCTCGACAAGGGGTCCATATTGATTGCAAAGCGATCGAATTCCTGATGCGCCATCCTGAATCTTCTCAATAGGATTGATAACGATGAATTAGCTAAGAATCTCTTCGATCACGCGACCGTAGACATCGGTCAGGCGAATGTCGCGGCCGCTAAACCGAAAGGTGAGCTTGGTATGATCAATACCCAGCAAGTGCATTATCGTAGCGTGTAAATCATGCATTTCCAGACGATCGCGAATCGCCTTATAACCCCACATATCGGTTTCACCATAGGCGATACCTGGCTTTACCCCACCACCCGCCAGCCACAAACTAAAACCATGCTCATTATGGTCCCGACCATCAGAACCCTGGGCAAATGGGGTGCGACCAAACTCGCCCGACCAAACCACTAACGTTTCATCAAACAATCCTCGCTGCTTCAAATCCTGAAGCAACGCAGCAATTGGCTGATCCACGGCCAAAGCATTCTGACCATGATTCTGCTTGAGGTTACCATGAGCGTCCCAGCGGTCTTGCCCTGTACTCGGAATGGTACACTCCACAAAGCGAACACCTTGTTCCACCAGGCGCCGAGCAATGATGCACTGGCGGGCATAAGTCTGCGTGTGCACATTGGCGGAATCAACACCATAGAACGACTGAGTCGCTTGTGACTCTTGAGAAAGATCCATTAAATCGGGAATCGCCGTTTGCATCCGCGCCGCCAATTCATAATTAGCAATCGCCGACTCCAAAGCGTCATCACCACCGGACAACCGCAAAGATTCCTCATTCAGAAGGCGCACCAGTTGACGTTTGGCGGGCTGAAGGTCCGCCACTTTTTCGTTCGGTAAAACATTTGCTAAAGGAGGACCAATCGCATTCAATAACGAACCTTGATAGATCGCCGGAAGAAAACCATTGCTGAAGTTATCCAACCCCCCAGAAGGAATCTGCCCACCATTCAACACGATGTAACCCGGTAAATTTTCATTACGGCTTCCCAAACCATAGGTCACCCAAGAACCCATCGATGGACGACCTTGCAAGCCAACACCACTGTGCAAAAAGTAATTTGCCGAAGTATGTTCCGGAAAACGCGAAGTCATTGAACGCACCACGCAAATGTCATCCATGATGCCGCGGTGACCATCCATGCCCGCCATATGTGGAAACAAACTACTTGCCCACAAACCACTCTCACCACATTGCTGGAATTTCCAAGGCGAACGCATCACCTTACCAATCGCCGCAAACTGAGTCTTCTCGAGCTTACCGATCACTTCATGAGGGTCCTGGCCGTCGTATTTCTCCAAGGACGGCTTGTAATCAAACGAATCGACCTGAGATACCGCACCCTCCATAAATAGAAATATCACACTCTTCACGCGTGGCGTAAAATGTGGCGCTGGCAAAGCAGCCTCTGAAGCTATCGGAAGATCATCTGATGAACCCTCTCGATGCAACAATGAGGCTAAGGCCAATGAACCCATACCAAGGGAAGCACTCTTCAATAATCGCCGACGTGTCACAACTAGAGGTGACTGAGCATGGGTCATGGTGACTTTTCTCGGGTCAGAGCGATGATCGAAACAGGCATGCAACGAAATAGCCTCTGTCTCAGCAAACAACGCCAGCCTACCGAATTTCACTTAAGACGTGAAGTTTCTTGGGACAAGCCGCGTGACACCTTGCCAGGAGCCATAGAAGGTTTTTTTGTTTTTTGATCGATGGGCACATGATCTTGTTCGATCCGTTTTTTATTGTCACGGCTCGACAAGGGGTCCATATTGATTGCAAAGCGATCGAATTCCTGATGCGCCATCCTGAATCTTCTCAATAGGATTGATAACGATGAATTAGCTAAGAATCTCTTCGATCACGCGACCGTAGACATCGGTCAGGCGAATGTCGCGGCCGCTAAACCGAAAGGTGAGCTTGGTATGATCAATACCCAGCAAGTGCATTATCGTAGCGTGTAAATCATGCATTTCCAGACGATCGCGAATCGCCTTATAACCCCACATATCGGTTTCACCATAGGCGATACCTGGCTTTACCCCACCACCCGCCAGCCACAAACTAAAACCATGCTCATTATGGTCCCGACCATCAGAACCCTGGGCAAATGGGGTGCGACCAAACTCGCCCGACCAAACCACTAACGTTTCATCAAACAATCCTCGCTGCTTCAAATCCTGAAGCAACGCAGCAATTGGCTGATCCACGGCCAAAGCATTCTGACCATGATTCTGCTTGAGGTTACCATGAGCGTCCCAGCGGTCTTGCCCTGTACTCGGAATGGTACACTCCACAAAGCGAACACCTTGTTCCACCAGGCGCCGAGCAATGATGCACTGGCGGGCATAAGTCTGCGTGTGCACATTGGCGGAATCAACACCATAGAACGACTGAGTCGCTTGTGACTCTTGAGAAAGATCCATTAAATCGGGAATCGCCGTTTGCATCCGCGCCGCCAATTCATAATTAGCAATCGCCGACTCCAAAGCGTCATCACCACCGGACAACCGCAAAGATTCCTCATTCAGAAGGCGCACCAGTTGACGTTTGGCGGGCTGAAGGTCCGCCACTTTTTCGTTCGGTAAAACATTTGCTAAAGGAGGACCAATCGCATTCAATAACGAACCTTGATAGATCGCCGGAAGAAAACCATTGCTGAAGTTATCCAACCCCCCAGAAGGAATCTGCCCACCATTCAACACGATGTAACCCGGTAAATTTTCATTACGGCTTCCCAAACCATAGGTCACCCAAGAACCCATCGATGGACGACCTTGCAAGCCAACACCACTGTGCAAAAAGTAATTTGCCGAAGTATGTTCCGGAAAACGCGAAGTCATTGAACGCACCACGCAAATGTCATCCATGATGCCGCGGTGACCATCCATGCCCGCCATATGTGGAAACAAACTACTTGCCCACAAACCACTCTCACCACATTGCTGGAATTTCCAAGGCGAACGCATCACCTTACCAATCGCCGCAAACTGAGTCTTCTCGAGCTTACCGATCACTTCATGAGGGTCCTGGCCGTCGTATTTCTCCAAGGACGGCTTGTAATCAAACGAATCGACCTGAGATACCGCACCCTCCATAAATAGAAATATCACACTCTTCACGCGTGGCGTAAAATGTGGCGCTGGCAAAGCAGCCTCTGAAGCTATCGGAAGATCATCTGATGAACCCTCTCGATGCAACAATGAGGCTAAGGCCAATGAACCCATACCAAGGGAAGCACTCTTCAATAATCGCCGACGTGTCAGCGACTGGGCTATCTTCGATTTCATGCTGTCAAACGAGGAACTCGCTCACCTCAAGTAAATAAACTCATTCATACTAAACAGCGCGTGACACATATCTGGCCAGCTCGCATCCAGAGAATTGCCATTCAATTTCGCTAACTCTTGCAATGATCGCAGGCAATGGACGACATCTTTTTCAGTCGCTTTCCTGCCAAACGCAACACGAAATAACCAATCAACGCGTTTCTCGGGCGAATCCAACTCCGGCTGCTGCAACAGCTGGCGTGCCCAAACGTGTGCCTGCTCATAAATCATCTTGTCGTTCATCATCGCTAAGGATTGACCGGGCACATTCGTCACGTTGCGACGCCCCGTCGTGCTGAACGGAATCGGAAAATCAAAGGTTGTCATTAACGTCGGTATAAAATTCCGATACATCTTGGTGTAAAGACTGCGACGACCGGCGCCATCAAGGGGACCACTTTCTGCTGCTCGCCCCCGTCCCACCACAAAGGGCGTGTGATGGACTGCTACAGGCTCCCCACCGACTTGCCGATCAAAACGCCCACTAACCAACAAAACGGCATCGCGAATCGCTTCCGCCTCCAGTCGCCGAATCGGCATCCGATGTAACAATAAATTTTCAGGATCAAGCGTTTCGGCTGCCTGATCATGGGGACGACTCGACCTGCCAAAGGTATCCGTAAGTACCAAACGTCCCAAAGTGCGTTTCAAGGACCAGGCATCACGATTGGCAAATTGCCAAGCCAGATGATCTAACAATTCAGGATGCGTTGGGCGGATGCCCAGATAACCAAAGTTATCCACAGACGCAACAATCCCTCGGCCAAACACATGATGCCAAAGCCGATTGACAATCACGCGGGACGCTAAAGGGTTCTCTGCATGGGCAATTTGCTGAGCCAATTGCAGCCGACCACTCCCAGCCTCTCGGATGGCTGGCATCTCAAAAGCCGTAGGAAGATTGCGGGCCGCGATTGCCGATGGGCGTTGATACTTCCCGCGAATCAAAATTCGTTCATTGACTGCATTCCCATCCAGCAGGGCAACTGCGGTGCGTGAGTGTGTACGGACCTGAGCTTGCAGTTCCGTTCGTTTGCTTAAACGCTCTGCGATGATTTCCTTCGACTGCGCCAAAAGTTGTTCCGGCTGCTCGACAAGCAATGATGCATTTTTGACTAACCAATCCGCGATGTGAGAGCGATCGATCGCATCGTCGCGCCCCACCATGGCATTTCGCGCCAGCAAATCGGCCGTTTCCGATAAAAGCCCCACAATTCCTTCAGCAAACGCGGCATCTGTTTTCGTAGCCGTGTCGACTAACAAGGCTCTCAGTAATTCGTTAGGCGGGTCAATGAACTGAGGCTGGGTTGGCCCGGCAACCACCATCCGAACCTCGAGTGGTTTATTCGGAATGGCACCAAACTGCACACACGTGCGACGGCCTTCCGATGCGCTCACATCTTGACCATGCCAAGGCCCCTCACTATCCGGTCGACTGATCAAATGATTGTGAAGCGGGCCGAGACACAAAAGATGCGAATCTACCGGTGCATAAATGCTCGCCGCGCCGCGCATACGGTACCACAAGCGTGAGGACTCCAATGCAAATTTCGGCGATCGCAGCATACGACCGGACCGTTCATGGGGAGCCATGAGGCTTGGATCGACTTCGTTGCCTTCCGTCGTTTGCAACCCATCCCAAAACGAATCTTTCACTGCCGCGCCATAAGTGGCGACACCGCGCAAAGGGTTTTCCACGTCATCGCTGAGCAGCAAATCGCCCGGCAACTGTGGACCCGGCCCAAAGGTAAATCCATCTTGACTCCAGAAGGTGTCCGGCGAAGCATAATCGACAAGAATTTCGGTTCCCTCGCGGGACGCGATCGCCGCTGCCTGCTGTTCGTCCCAGCGAGCCAACACCATCTGAAGTTTCGTTGCTGCATCTCCTTCAAGAACTAGTGCCAACAAATGCAAAGGGTTTTCCGAATCGTCCCGCGCGGCCGCAAGAATATTTTTCGTGATCGGGTCCGTGTTCTCGCCAAGTCGTTTCGCCAAGTCCTCGAAGGTCGGCTGAAGATGCTGATTCAACAGGCTGGCCAGTTGCGTGCGCGTGGATCGCTCCACTTCCCATAACTCTTCGGCAATCGCTCGATTATGCTCGATCGACTCAAAACGCACCTGCCGGTAGCTAGAACTCAGAAAAAACCCGCAAAGTGAGTAATAGTCTTCTTGAGTAATGGCATCAAATTTATGGTCATGACAGCGTGCACAGGATACTGTGATGCCGAGAAAAGCCTTGCTCAACACATCAACCTTATTATCGATCCGCTCACATTCATCCTGTCGGATGTCGACCGGTGAATGAAGTTCCTCTCCCAAAAAGGGCCATCCTGTCGCAAGAATGGACAAATTTGCCTTGGTGGTCGGATCGAGCCGGGGCTCCTCAAGCAAATCTCCGGCCAGGTGCTCGATCACAAATCGATCGTAAGGCAAATCTTCGTTGAACGCTTGAATCAAATAGTCGCGATAATGCCAAGCGTTGGGGATCAAAAAATCTGATTCATGGCCACGGCTCTCAGCATAACGCATCAAATCCATCCAATGCCGCGCCCAGCGCTCGCCATAATGCGGTGAAGCAAGTAGCCGGTCCACGGCACGCGACTTGGCATCGGGGGCTTTGTCAAAAATCAGACGTTTCATCTCCGCTGCCGTCGGTGGCAAGCCAATCAAGGTGAAACAAACGCGACGAAACCAAACAGGATTTTCTGCAATTGAGGAAGGAGAAATCTCCGCAGAAAGCAAACGTTTTAAAATTAACGCGTCGGTTGTCGAGGAACTCCACGACTGACCTGCGGGGACGGCCACGGACTGCTGTTGTGCTGCCTTCCAGATCCAAGGCAAACGTTTTTTCCTGCCTTCCAAGTCAAACGTTTCTTTTGGCTTACCAGCAGCTTGTGGTACATCTTCTGAGGGCCACATCGCACCGGCGGCAATCCAATGGCGAAAATCTTCAATCACTGTTGGAGCGAGTTGATCGCCCCCCTCAGGCATCTTCAAATCTTCTTGATCATGAACGATGGACTGAAACAAAACGCTCTCGGACACATTTCCTGGAACGATTGGCGTCCCATAGTTGGCTTCTTTTGTCAAAAATGAAATGTGGTCAACACGCAACTCGGATTCTTGCTTCTCTGGACCGTGACATTCGTAGCAATGTTCGATCAATACCGGCCGTATTTTTTTCTCAAAGAACTCCAGACTGCTCGGCTCCGCTGCAGCGAGATCAGCACTACTGGAGCAGGCCAAAACAAAAACTGATGACAAAAAAATGATCGATTTCATGGAATGTTTACTCGCAGTTGAACACCGGAAAATCAGCCTTCTCAAAAAAATCGCCCTTACCTCAGAGAGCGGGTTAGAAACGCAAAATCCCTGGCAAATATTTTTCGATCAGAGGGGTGTAGTAAGAACGCAGTTGCTCCCAATCCGGACGCACAGAACACTTCGAATAAAGATCGTACTGATTAAACTTCAAAATCCAAGCAAGCATCTCTCGATCGAGATCGTCAAGTAAGAACTCGTAGGCGTGTTCATGATGCCAGGAATAAAAGGAATGGTACCGAATCATGTAAAGTGCGGGATCTGGCAAGCGATCTTTCACAACTTGATAGAGATATTCATCATGCCCCCAGGACAAATCAATATTCCGCAACCCGCAGCCTGCTTCGTAAACACCTAACCGTGAATTCAATCGGTCGTCCAATACATCGGGATTCCCGGCAAAGTATTCGGGGTAAACAATTTTTTCACTGAAAGCACAGCCCACAGGAAATGTGTCACCTACGACTGCCCATTGGGGTTCACCAAACAGACAAAGAATTTTACCCAGATCGTGCACCAACCCGGTCAACACAAACCAATCCTCATGACCGTCTGCGCGAATTGCTTCGGAGGTCTGCAAGAGGTGTTCCCGTTGCGATAAATCAATATCCGGGTCAGAATCATCGACTAAGGTGTCGAGGTAATCGATGGCCTCGAAAACTGTCATCTCACGACGATCCAAACTGTTAAAATCCGCCTTTTTCTGCTGAACAAAATCGTAAGTCTGGTACGTGTGGTTGAGACGATAAAACTCCCGCACCGAATCACGGTCTGGCTCATCAAAATTCCGATAATCCTCATGATTTCTGCCAGTCGAACCGACATATTTAGATTCCAGAAATTCGTCCCATTCTTCCAGATTGGACAACGGATTCTGGTCAGAGGGGGGCAATGGCATCGTTTAGTTCCTGGTCGATGTGGAACGTCTGTTGTGAAGGAAACATTGTAGCTGGTGCGAATATCGCACATAATTGTCTCTGTATATATGCGTCATAGCACAGTTGCACAAAAACGGGTCGCCGAAACTCAGACCATCGCTCGTTTGCTTGCGAGTGCCGCTGTTCGTGCCCTTGTTGCGAGTTATTTTCACCAATGCGAAAACCACCACATCATCTTTTGACTGCCTTGGTCATTGTAGTTACTACGATCGATCTAGCATACAGAGTAACCGCCGCGGACCCGCCAACGGAGCCCTCCAAGGCCTCGTCACCAGTGGTACCGCTATCCAAGGCAGAACGTCGGTTCGCTGCTGACGTCTTTAGCTCCAAATGCGCAACTTGCCATGAAAAAGATGGTCGCGGCAAGTCCCCTCAACTCAACTTGATTGACGAATTGTGGCACCACGGTTCGTCGCTTGAAGAAATAACCGTCGTCATACGTGATGGCATCCCCGAAACCGACATGCCGGCTCAGAAAGAGCACTTCAGCGCCACAGAAATCACCACGCTGGCAGTCTATATCAAACAACTCGCCCTGGAATTGCACGCCAAAATGCCTGCCTCGAAACGTGCCACGGCCAGCAACTTAACCAATCGCATCACCGGGTCCCTACCTCCTGTTGGTGTCGCCCCCAAGCACCCCACCGAAACAGACGGGGCAGAGCAGATCATCGATCGTCATATTTTCGAAAAACTAAAGGAAGCGGGAATTCCTCACGCTGAGATTTGTACCGACAGCGAATTTATTCGTCGGCTCTATCTGGATGCCTGGGGAAGACTCCCGGATCCTGGTGCTGTGCGTGATTTTCTCACGGACCAATCGCCCGACAAACGCAATCGCTTAATTGACTATCTGCTCGGCTTTGATTTTCTCGAAAAACCTGGGCATGTCGATTACAAGGGACCTTGGTTGGTCGAGAAACCATTCCTCGACAAGTGGACCTATTTCTTCGGCGACCTCTTTCGCAATGGACAACAAGGAAACGCGCAACAATTCCGTGACTACATCTACACGTTTCTGCGTTTCAATATTCCCTATGACTACGTCGTCACGGACATGCTCACCGCCACAGCGATTACGGGACAAGCTTCAGGCGTAGCCGGTTTTCTGACCCGCCACGAAGTCGATGGCCTACGATGCGCGGACGTCATGCACGAAGACATGTGCGATGAAATCGCCATGCACACCACGCGACTCTTCCTCGGCGTCAATCTGGAGTGCGTTTCCTGTCACGATGGAAGAGGCCATCTCGATAACTTAAATCTCTATTTGTCCAAGCGAAAACGCGTCGAGTTTTGGCGTCAAGCGGCGTTTTTCGGCAACCTGCGGGTTTTCCGCGCTTCCCTTGCGGGACAAGAATTCACGTTACTCGATGGCCCACCTCTACGTCCTGAAAATATCTGGCAAGGAAAAATCGATAAATACAATTCCAAAAATCCGCTGACTCATTTTGGCGGACTTGGATATCGCCTCGACGCTCCAAGTGTCCTGCGCGTAGCCCGCGATCCGGAAGCGGACGTCTTTCCGGAATTCTATCTCACCAAGGAAAAACCTGTCGCAAACATCAATCCGCGACAGGAATATGCTCGACTGCTGACCAGCAACCCCCAATTCTCCAAAGCAACCGTAAATCTCCTTTGGGCCAAGTTCATGACAACGGGCATCGTGGAGCCTGTTTTCGACTGGGATCTTGATCGACAAGATCCGGACAATCCGCCTCCCGCCCCCTGGACAATCCAACCATCCCACCCGGCACTACTTAATGAATTAGCGACTTGGTTTACTGAAAATCGCTACGACCTTCGTCTTCTCATGCGTACGATTGTGCGGTCCCAGGCCTACCAACTCTCCTCCCGTTTGACCACCGAACCAACGGATGCGGGAGATCAACTCTACGCACGCAAATTAGTTCGGCGACTGGATGCCGAAGAAATCTACGACGCCGTCGCCAAAGCGACCAACGTCTATGGGCACGGCATTAAATTTGCGATGGAGCAAGTAGGTCCCCCCGGTGACGGTGAACTGAAACAGTTCCTAGATTTTTTTGGGCAGAGTAATCGGCAAATGAAACTTGCCGATACGCGCGTAACCGCTGTCCAAGCGGCGATGCTCATGAATAGCGATTTAGTCAAGAACAAAATATCCGCCAACACAGAAGGAAGTGTCGTGCACACACTAACGCACAAAGACCCACCCATGTCACCCGAAAACATGGCTGAAGAGTTATTCTTGAGTACACTTGCTCGCTTTCCCTCCGCAACGGAAAAGGCAAAGGCCGTCGCGCACATTACGAAACACGGCAATGCTGGAGTTGAAGACATCCAATGGGCATTAATCAACAAACTCGAGTTTATCGTCAATTACTAATAATAATGGCAGTTGCATGAATCCATTTGTTCCAAGACTTTCCCGTCGTGAAACTTTTCGCATTGGTGCGGCTTCCGTTGGAAGTTATCTGCTGACTCCAACACTCATCCCTCAGCAAGTACGTGCTGAGGGCAATGTGCACCCACGCGGCGGCGCAGAAATCTGCATCTTTATTATGCTCAAGGGCGGCCCCAGCCAACTGGAAACGTTTGATCTCAAAGAGGGGCCGTGGACACCAGACGACTGGGGACCAGAAACCGTCGCTCCGGACCTGCGTTTACCCATCAGTGTATTGCCAAGATTGGCAAAGCGCCGAGAAAAATATGCCATCATCCGTTCTATGGAAGCCTGGGAAGCTGAACACGCCCGCGGCGTCTACTATATCCAGGCCGGACGCTTGTTCAGCCCCGCGCGAGCCCAGGAAATCCCTTCGGTTGGATCGATCGTCGCCTACGAAACAATCACTCGACGGCAAGACGATGACTTCCTACCACCCTATTTATCACTTGACATGACCAGCGCCGACATTGTCGGCGGCGGCTGCCTGTCGGGCCAAGTGAATCCCCTCGTACTTCAATCCAACGGAAAATTACCATTCGTCGTCCCAGACCAGGAACGGGAAACCTTCCAGCGGCGGCAGCAATTTCTCACCGAAATCGATGGAGAGCGTCAAACGACAGAACCGCGTCGTGGAAAACTCTTTGCTGAAATTAGTCAGCAATATGACTTGGCATATCCGCTCTTGAGCAATGCTCACGCGGCGCCTGTTTTTCAGCTCAATGAGGAAGATCGTCAACGTTACGGTGCCACCAGCGTTGGAGACTCGTGCCAATTGGCACGAAATGTCGTCGCGGCCGGCGCCGGCACACGTTTCATTCAGATTACCAATGATGGCTGGGACCTGCATGGAAACGCCTTCGACAAAACTGCCGGAAATAATCAGTACTCGCTTTGCGAGAACCTCGACAAAGCACTCAGTGCGTTACTCGACGATTTAGAGTCGCGTCAGGATGCCGACGGCAAGCCTCTGATCGACAAAACGTTCATCGCCTGCATGGGAGAGTTCGGTCGCACTCCCGGTGACCTAACACTGAATAAGGGACGCGACCACTACCGCTTTGCCGCCGTCGGCCTATTTGCCGGCGCAGGAGTCCAAGGAGGACAGATCATTGGCGCGACAGATGAGACGGCGGCCAAAGTAATCGATCCAGGCTGGCACAAAAATCGCTCGATCTACCCGGAAGATGTCCTGTCGACTATCTATTCGACGATGGGAATTGATTGGAGTAAAAAAATTAACGAAACAACTTCGGGGCGACCCTTCGAATACATCGAGAACATTTCACCTCAAGGATATCTCGAATTTGGTGAAATCGCCGAATTATTCGGGTAGGGATTTAATTATTAGGCCCTTTCTCCAGTCCCTCGGATCAATCTCACTATCTACAGAAAGAATGCAGACTTACCGTGACAAAATTTAGCTACATTCTGCTACCTCCCCTCAGAACTTTTCCTTCAGAAGCTGAAATTCGCGACGGTTTTTCATATTTAAGGGCAGCAGGATATGAAGGTGTCGAAATCAATCTTACGGAACCAGCAGGAGTCAGTCTCACCGACCTTAAAGACTGGATCACGAACTGCGGCCTAACGATTCCATCCTTTCTAACGGGGGAAGCCTACCACGACGGGCTCTGCTTAAGTTCCCCAGATGAAACGTCTCGTCAAGGAGCTGTTGATCGGCTCTGTGACTACATTCGGGTTGCTGAACAATTTGGGTCGATCTTGGTGGTCGGTCTGCTGCAAGGCCTGCGCACCGACGAACCGGATGAGCAGGTTGCCAATGACCGTATCGCACATTGCCTCGCCCAAGTCGCCTCCGTCGCAGAAAGGCACGGAGTCGACATCGTGCTCGAACCGGTAAATCATTTACAGGTGGGCTTTAATCACACCGTAACAGAGGTGTGTGCAATGATCGACCGTGTCGGGTCTACAGCGATAAAACCTATGGTCGATACGATCCATATGAACATTGAAGAACGTTCGATGGTAGAGCCGATCTTTCAATCTGCCGCCAACTTGCGCCACGTACACTTATGTGAAAGCAACGGCGGAATTTTTGGCACTGGGAACATAGACTTTGCACCGATTCTGAATGCTTTAGAGCAAATCGATTATGCGCACTTTGCTTCTACAAAAATCTATCGTGCTCCCATGCGCGATGCGGCAAGATCCGCGCTAGAATTCTTACAGAACGAAGGCAGGAATTAAGCGACAATGCAGCTCACTTCTTTCAACCGTCGCAAGTTTATTGAGGCTGGTGCCTACAGTGCACTAGCAGCAGCAATTAACTCCACTCCGCAATCTGCCCTTGGACAGAAAACGAACAATCCAATCCGAGCTTGCATTCTCGTGATGCATTATGGTGGACCGAGTCACTTGGATACCTGGGATATGAAACCCCAAGGACCAGCAGAAATTCGCGGTGCATACCAGCCTATTTCCACCAACGTGCCGGGTCGGATGATTTGCGAACACCTGCCGCTGATGTCCCAACTAGTAGACAAGGTCGCTTTAATCCGTTCCCTGCATCATCCGATGACGAATCATAATGCAGCGATGTACGAAGCCTTAGTCGGACGGCTGCCGGACGGCGGTGATAACGAAATCCTTCCCGCAGACCGCGCCAAAGATTCTCCTTCCTATGGATCAGCCCTCACCTACCTCACAGAACAGGGGCAATTCCCACGACGCGACGTACCACTTACGCACGTTGCTTTACCTCATGTTCTGCATAATGTCGTCGACCTCGCTGGACAAACGGCCGGATTTCTTGGTGGACGTTTCGATCCACTGCAAGTTATCAGCGATCCCAATGATCCCAACTTTCATATCGATGCGTTGCGTCTACCCAAAGACATTTCTCCGCAGCGGCTTACTGAGCGGCAACAACTCCTGGGCAACTTGAACTCTCTGCCCGCCGATCGCGGCGATCCCCAAGTCCAAGCTTATCGTCAACGTGCTTTCGAACTGTTGCAGAACAAGCAAGTTCAGCAAGCCTTCAATATGAACGAAGAGCCTGCAAGCATGCGCGAGCGATATGGTCGCCATAAATTTGGGCAAAGCATGCTCCTTGCGCGCCGCCTAGTCGAATCCGGTGTCCCGTTTGTCAACGTGAATGACAAACGGGTAAATGGTCAGGTTGCCAATTGGGATAGTCACGAAACGATTTTTCCTCGACACCAAGAGTTGCTGCCAGTTATGGACCAAGGTCTTTCCACGTTAATCTCTGACCTTGACGAGCGGGGATTGCTGGAATCGACTCTCGTGCTGTCGATGGGAGAATTTGGCCGAACTCCCCGCATCAACGGGAGTGCAGGACGCGATCACTGGCCGTTTTGCTATCACGCCGTCCTGGCAGGGGGAGGGGTCCGTAAGGGTGTTACTTACGGTACCAGCGACCATATGGGCGCCTATCCCATTGACCAACCTGTCGCGCCCGCCGATCTAGCAGCGACATTGTTCTGGCGTTTCGGTATCGACCCAACTTACGAAATNCAGGACGCCTTCGGGCGGCCTTTCCCTTTGGCTACGGGAACTCCGCTCCAAGNCCTGTTTCCCAATGTCTAAGTAAACCTCNGTGTTGNTGAATCNCTACTTCTCTTCCCAANAACCTCTTGNNGTCAATAAGGAGAGNTTGATGCGCAACCTACTCGTATTTTCTGCAATNATCCTGGCAGGCTCGTTNCGAATCACCTGGGGACAACCAAACANCCCTGACTCCGNTANCCTNCAATCCNTCNCAAAAAGCTTTCTCGAATCCTTGGCGGNNAAGAATTTTTCGGCAGCAACAGCTCGTTTCGACGAGACGATGCTAAAAGTGATGCCGGCAGAGAAATTGGCNGCNACTTGGCAGGGAGTNNTCAACTCGGTCGGTGATTATCAGAGCCTGACAAATTATCGCCATNCTTCCAGCGGTGACTACGACATAATCATCGCCGATTGCAAATTCGCAAAGAAACCGCTCGGCGTAAAAGTCGTCTTCGACAAAGAGCAGCGGATTGCAGGGCTATTTTTTATACCCGCCGGCACTGCGAAGAATTACACACCACCAGCTTACGCGGACCAGACGAGCTTCGCAGAATCGCCTGTCACTGTCGGCAGTACTCTCTGGCGACTTCCCGGCACTTTGACCATTCCCAATGGCCCAGGCAAGTTTCCTGCCGTCGTGCTCGTGCATGGCTCCGGGCCTCAAGATCGCGATCAAACGATCGGTCCTAACAAACCGTTCAAAGATCTCGCCTGGGGGCTGGGAAGCAAAGGCGTCATTGTCCTGCGTTATGACAAACGCACAAAAACGCATCGCGCGAAGCTGCTTGAATCAAAAGAACCACTCACGGTCAAACAGGAAACAATCGATGATGCATTACAAGCGGTCGTGCGACTTCGGCAGCATCCGTCTGTAGATAAAAACCGCATCGTGATTGCCGGTCATAGTCTCGGCGGCTATCTGATTCCTCGCTTTCATGCGCGCGACAAGAAACAAACGATCGCCGGCTACATCTCTCTGGCTGGCACTACGCGCACACTCGAAGATCTACTGATCGACCAAACTACCTATATCTTAAATCTGGACGGCTCGCTTTCCGATGCGGATCAAGAACATCTCACGCAACTTCAAACGGAAGTCGCTCGAGTGAAAAACATCGATCTCACCAACAAACAGGATATCTCACCGATTCTCGGCGTCCCCAGTTCCTACTGGATTGACTTACACGGCTACCGTCCGGCACATCTCGCCCGGAAAATCACTAAACCCTTGCTGTTTCTCCAAGGTGAACGTGACTACCAGGTCACCATGGCTGATTTTCAGAATTGGCAAGAATCGTTGGTAGAAAAAGAATATGTCCGCCTGAAAACGTATCCGCAGCTCAACCACTTATTCATTCCCGGCAACGGCAAGAGCACTCCGGCCGAATATGAAACGGCAGGGAACGTATCGAGCCAAGTGATTGAGGATATTGCTGCCTGGATTGACCAACTCTGAAACACTTACAAATCTGCCAAGTCAATTCTTGTCACACCGACGTCTTCTTTGTTGATCGAATAAGCAACATAAAGATAACCGTTCCAGGTTAACGCATTGGGATATTGCCAACCGTTGGCCTTATTGATTCCCTTATAGCGCATGGCTGTAGCCTCTGCGCGAATTGCCAACGCACGATCAAACACAATTCCATCGTGGCTGAGGGAGATCACAAGGGGTACACGACGTCCAATCGATGGATGCGTTTTGCTTGGGGTCGTATTGGGGTTATTGATGATATAGGCACGTCCATCGGGAAGATTTCCGGCGAACGAACGCGCCGTGGCATCGGGAAAGTTCGTCTTCTGAGGAACCGTCCAGGTGGCGCCCTGATCCTGACTCGTGGTCGCATACAGGCAGGGAACACCGCTTTTGGTTCTCAAGACCATCACGATGGTACCATCTCGACGCACGAACCAACTCGGCTCAGGGAAGGTAAAGACTCCTTCCAACCTGGGCACCATGCCATCGCGCCACCCCGTGACACCACCAGCATCATCGGTGAAGCGCAAACGCGGCTGTCGATCAGCAGTTTGTCCGTTCATCAAGAGTCGCCGTGAGGAAAGTCGGCGTGGTCCCTCAATATAAAAGCCGTGCGTAAGTTTTTTTCGCCCGCTCCAAACCTTCCCATCAGAGGATGAGAGACAGAATAAGGCATTCCGTTCATGAATCGGTTTTCCGTCAATGATGGCCGTATAGTAAGCAACCAGTTGATCTTCTGCAGCATGCCACCCAGCAGCGACGCAGGCGAAGGGCCCCTCGCCATCGTGATCTTTTGTCAAGACCGAGGGCTCTGTCCATTGCTGGCCATCATCCGTCGAACAAAACAAAATCTGTTGACCATTGTGATCTTCGTGCACGATGCCATTGGACCACATTAAATACAACCGCTTGCGCCAAACCACCAGATTTTGGTGATGACAAAACTTATAACTCTCCTCACTGGCAGTATAAATCTGCTGGTGCGTCCCCGTAACTGGCTCGAGGCCCAAGGACTGTTCGTCGCTGGTGTTAAATAATCCTTCCACCACCGCGATCGGCGGCTCCGCATCCGACGCCTCCTCCGCCATTACATCGAAAACACCAGTCCAGACAAAGCTGAAGCTCGTCAGAATCGACCATACGATCTGCCATTTATCCTGAGTCATCATGCCACCACCTTCTCAATTACCTCTCCTGCAACATCCGTAAGCCGTACATCAAGCCCTTTAAAGGGGTAGGTTAATTCGTGATGATCAAGGCCAAACAAGTGCAACAATGTCGCATGAAAGTCGTTTACATGTGCGGGGTCTTCAGTCACATTCCAGCCAATCTCGTCGGTAGCACCAACCACCGTGCCACCTCGTACTCCACCACCAGCCATCCAGGTACTAAACGCAGCTGGGTGATGATCACGTCCCGTCACACGTTCAAAGCTGGGACGGTTTTCCCCCAGAGGCGTGCGACCAAACTCAGAAGTCCAAACAACCAACGTGCTATCTAACAGATCGCGTTGCTGCAAATCTTTGATCAGAGCAGCAATTGGCTGATCTGCCATCATGCAATTAAATCTCAAGCCACGGTCAAGATGCTCGTGGTGATCCCAGGTCGCATGAAACAAGGATACCGTCCGTACTCCTCGTTCAACCATCCGACGAGCCAGTAAGCAATTTGTCGCAAATGCATTGAATTCACCTCGCCCTCCACCACCGTCGTTGCGCATGCCGTTCTCGCTGCGACCCACNCCATAAGCATCCAACGTCCCTTGCGTTTCGTCAGACAAATCGATCAATTCCGGGGCAGCAGATTGCATCCGAAATGCCAACTCATAAGCCTGAATTCGACTTGCAATCTCAGGATCTCCGGTTTCCTCGAATTCTACTCGGTTCAATTCCGCTAAAACATCTAAGGTCGAACGTTGCAAACTCGGATCCACGCCCTCCGGGTTTGCCAAGTTAAGCACCGGCTCACCGGATTGTCGAAAAAGCACCCCATTGTAAGTCGAGGGCAAGAAACCTCGTGACCAATTGGATGCACCGCCACTAGCGCCGCGTCCCGCAGTCAGGACAACATAGGCTGGAAGGTTGGCCGCTTCACTCCCCAAGCCATAGGCCAGCCAGGACCCAACCGTCGGTCGCCCAAAGCGTTCGACACCGGTATTCATCAAGAGTTGCGCTGGGTGGTGATTAAAAGCATCCGTGTGCATTGACCGGATTAGGCATAGCTCATCAGCACAAGTCGCCAGCTTCGGTAAGAGCTCCGAAAGCTCCATACCAGATTCACCATGTCGTTGAAACCGATACGGACTCCCGGCAAGTCTTGCAGACTCTTTCTTAATGAAGGCAAATTGGGCATCGGAAGTAAAGCTTGCAGGGATCGGTTGCCCATCCAGTTCACGAAGCTTGGGCTTCGGGTCGAACAAATCGACATGGCTGGGGGCACCTGCGAGAAAAATGTAGATCAGGTTCTTTGCTTGCGGAGCAAAATGCGGCGGTTTGGGAAAAAGCGGGTTCTGCGGTTCATAGGACGTCCACTTTTCGGCGGCCGACTCTTCACCTTGCAACAATTGATTGAGTCCCAGCACACCCCCACCCGCCGCCGCACCTTGGAAAAAGGCTCGGCGGGATAATTCCCGTTGGGTGAATACCTGCGGGCTGTGCATGATTACTCTCTGGTTAAAAACTGGTCTGTATTCAACAGCGCACGGCAAACCGCAGTCCAAGTCGCGTGCTCCACCGTCCCGGCTGAACTCTCTGCGGCTCCAGCAAACTCCCTCGCAGCCGCTGGAAACGCTTCAAAATGATTACGGACTTTAGTGTAAAATTCCCTGAGTGCTTGAAGTTGATCGGGGGAGGGCCGGCGTGCGGTCGTCATTTGATAACCTCGGCGCATGCGCGTTGAAACATCGCCTGGTTCCTGGAGCAACCGCCTAGCAAAATCGCGGGCAAACTCCGTGAAGACAGGATCATTCAACAAAAATAAAGCATGAAGTGGGGTATTGGAGACTTCCCGACGTGTACACGTTACGGTCATATCGGGAACATCAAAAAGATTTAACATCGGATAGGGCACGGTCCGCTGAGAAAAAATATAGATTCCTCGTCGGTACTGAGCAGCGCCAGCAGAAACTTGCCAGGGGACAAGATTGGCAAAACCGATGTCGCCGACCTTTCCCGGTAGTGGTGGATGAATACTCGGTCCTCCAATCTGCCGTGTCAGTAATCCGCTCACCGTCAAACCGCCATCTCGAATCACTTCGCCTTCGAGCCGATAGCGATTCTGCCTGGCCAGTAACAGGTTGTCAGGGTCTTTCGTCAAAAGTTCTTCCCGTACGCTGGAAGATTGTCGATAGGTATTCGAGGCCACAACTTGTCGCAATATCATTTTGCGGCTCCATCCCAAACGCGACACTTCACAAGCTAGAAAATCAAGCAATTCGGGATGCGTGGCTGTTTCTCCCATTGTCCCAAAATCGTCGGGAGTCCGAACCAACGCGCGTCCGAACAATCTCTGCCAAATGCGATTCGAAAATACACGTCGCGTCAGCGGATTTTCGACATCCACAATCCAGCGTGCTAACTCAAGTCGATTTGAAATGGCTCCTTCGGAAAACAGCGTTGGAAGGATAGCTGGAGTCCCCGGCGTGACTTCCTCACCAGGCCGACGAAAGTCTCCTCGAACATGCAAAAATGTCTTGCGGTCACCGCGTGCGGCCAAGGTTCGTGCTTGGGTATTGGGTGGCTGTGGACGATTTCGGTTGTGCTGCAAAAGTTGCCGGCGAAGTTCTCGAAGGGGTGGATCGATTGTGGCGAAAAAATCCTGCAGTTGTTGCTGTTCGCCAGCGTTTCTTTGCCCAACGGGTTGTGCCAATAAAGCCGCAATTGGCTGAGGCAAAGCCTCCTCTTCAGAAAGACCCTTGCTAAATTGAGAAGACAATTCGCTGCCAAGTGGTACTTCGTTCGTAACCAACAAACGAAAGCGACCGATCGTATAGCCCTGATGATCCAGCCCCAGGATAATCGTAGAACCGCGAGCACCGCCTAGAGGTTTTTCAAAAACAAACATCGCGGTATGGTGACGGCCGGTCTCTGTACCAATCGACCAGCCGGTTTCCGTGTCACCATCCAACACATGGGCAATTTGATTTCCTGACTTTTCGAAATCAGCATAAGCGGCAGAGATCACAGCCGGCTCGTCACTCGCGTTCAGGTCACCGAGTGGTCTAGTCGCCACGCGCAGCTCGGAAAGAAAAAAATCTCCTCGGTCGTCTCGGCCGGGGCCCGCCTCTGGCTGCGTTTCATGTGGCAAGACTTCTAATCGCAAGCCTGTCAAACCTTCGAGGGTCGTCTCAAAGGACAAGGAAAAGTTGTTGAAGAACGTATTAGGACCTCCAATCAACATCGATCCATCTTCCAAGATCTCCATTTGGGTGCGACTGCCGGTAGCTCCGTACGTCTTAGGCGTCAGTGCCGTCCATTGCCTCTCTACAGGTGTTCGCGCTGACTCCCATTCCTGCAGTACTCGAGGTATTTCGAGCACTCGCTCGTCAATCGCCGCTTGCAAACGCGAAGTAATATTTTCGAATTCTTCTGGATCCAACTGGCTCAGCGCACGCTGGTACTGCTCTTCCTGTAGAGGCTGGTTTGCCGCAATGAGCACATCGTCGTCATTATTGAAGAAAGCAAAAAATTCATAGTACTCGCGCTGCGACAACGGATCGTACATATGATCATGGCACTGGCAGCATCCAATTGTCGTCGCGAGCCATACCGTACCCGTCGTATTCGCCCGATCCACAACAGCGCGGATTCGGTATTCCTCCTTATCAACGCCTCCTTCCGCATTGCGCAGGGTGTTCCGGTGAAAACCTGTGGCCACATGCTGTTCAATCGATGCGTCCGGCAATAAATCCCCGCCTAGTTGCTCGATCGTGAATTGGTCAAATGGCATGTCTGAGTTAAACGCATTGATGACCCAATCGCGCCACCGCCACGCCCAGGGACGCGGAGAATCCAGGGTATACCCATCGCTATCCGCATAGCGAGCTAAATCCAACCAATTCCTCCCCCAGCGTTCGCCGTAATGGGGTGAAGCAAGTAAACGGTCAACCGCGCGATCTGGGGCATCCGGAGAAGGATCCGTCACAAACCGTTCGACAGCCTCGAGCGACGGTGGCAAGCCAACGACGTCCAGCCACAAACGGCGAATCAATGTGGTAGAGTTTGCTGGTGGGGAGGGCTGAACTCCGACGGTCGTTAAGTGCTGCAACACAAATGTGTCGATGGCATTCCTGGAACCCGCCACAAATCCACCAGTGGGTAATTTGGGACGCACGGGACGTTGATAAGCCCAATGTTCTACAGCGTTTGGTTGCGCAACATCTTCCTCACCTTGAACCGAACCGAACAAAACAAGTCGGACGGCAAGAACCATTGCGCTACAGCGAAACCAAAAGGTGGCTGAACAACTTGACATGTGCAGTAGAAAAAAAACCGGTTAATTTCGACCAGTAAACCAGGCGGTAATAACTCGTTCATTCTAGCTGAATCACTTCCCAGTGCCAGTCTCTTGACTTGCTCGTTTCTGAAAACTGCGAGTCTCAAACGCTCTACTCCAGCTCAACGAAATTCGGCTCAACGAAATCCCGAAACACGTGCCCCAACCAAATTACAACCGTGGGTCTGGGGGGACTACTCAGCAACATGAATCATCCCTACTCAACTGCTCCACTGGCAACTGCCGACTCTACCGAGAACATTGCAAGTCGGACTCTCAATCACCTGCTGCTGAAGTTACCGCGCCAGTTGTGGGTTGAGTCCCAGGATGCGAAACTCGCTATTGATTCCTCTCAGTCCAGGCGTTGGACGCAACCCTCTACAATCAGAATGCCGGAACACTGATTGACTTGCAGCTTAAGACAAAATGTCTTGGACTACAGTCCCATGAACGTCGGTCAAGCGGTAGTGGCGGCCTTGGTGCTTATAAGTCAGACGTTCATGGTCAATTCCTAAAGCATGCAAAATAGTGGCTTGAAAATCATGGACATGCACCGGTTGCTCGCGAACGTTGTAACTATATTCGTCCGTTTCACCATAACTAACGCCAGGCTTGATCCCACCGCCCGCCATCCAGATAGAAAAACACCGCGGGTGATGGTCACGACCGTAGGTTTCTGCCGTAAGCTTTCCTTGACAGTAGCTAGTCCTGCCAAATTCTCCGCCCCAAATGACTAAGGTGTCCTTCAGCATATCTCGCTGTTTCAGATCGGCAATCAAAGCAGCGGACGGCTGGTCGGTTTCATGACATTGCTTTGAAATGGCATTCGGCAAATCACCATGTTGATCCCATTGCGGATGATAAAGCTGAATAAAACGCACACCACGTTCGGCCAAGCGACGGGCCAGCAGGCAATTAGCTGCAAAAGTGCCCGGCGTTTTCACCTCCTCGCCATACTGTTGAAGCACATGCTCTGGCTCGTCTGCAAAATTCATTACATCGGGAATCGACGACTGCATGCGGAAGGCGAGTTCATATTGAGCGATCTTATCTTCGATTGCCGGATCGGAAGTCTTTGCTAATTGCAATTGATGTAATTCATTTAGTCGATCAAGCATTCGACGCCGTGTCGTTGCATCAATGCCGGCTGGATTGGTCAGATATAAAACAGGATCTTTGCCGCTACGAAAGCGCACACCCTGGAATTTTGAAGCCAAAAAACCACTACCCCACAGCCGTGTTAGTAACGGCTGGCCCGCTTTGCCCTTGCTGGTCAAAACTACAAAACTCGGCAGATTTTCGTTTTCCGACCCTAAACCATAACTCAACCAGGCCCCCATACTCGGACGACCTGGGAACTGTGAACCGGTTTGAAAATAGGTAATGGCCGGACCATGATTAATCGCCTCCGTGTGCATGGATTTAATGAAGCACAAATCATCTGCAACACTGGCAATCTTCGGCAGTAAGCTACTCACGCTCGCACCGCTCTCACCATGCTGTTGAAATTCAAACTTCGAGCCCGCCAGAGGCAGGCTGGCCTGATTCCCACTCATGGAAGTCAGCCGCTGTCCTTTGCGGATCTCACTGGGCAACTCTTGTCCGTGGTTTTTGCGCAACAGGGGTTTGTCATCGTACAAGTCCATTTGTGAGGGGCCGCCACTTTGGAACAAATAAATCACACGCTTTGCGGTAGCCGGAAAATGGGGCTGTGCCAAGATCCCCCCAGACGCGTTGACATCGTTCGGCCCGGCCAGGTCAGCTAGAGCCATCGCCCCCAAACCCATCCCAAAAGAATTCAAGAACTGCCGTCGGCTCACGCCGAGAGGAGAATCAAACCCAGTACATTGTTGGTTGTTCATTGCTTAATCACACAATCATCAAAGTTCATCAGAATACTTGTTAAGGTCGCAGCTGCGGCGAGCGAGGCCACTGACAACGATTCTTCTCGAGGAGCAGATCCCACTTTTAATAAGGCCTCTGCCTGATCTAAATGTTCTTCAAAATATTTTGTTTGTTCATCCCAATGACGTGTCAAAATCGCCGTTTCTTCCGCGCTTGCCTGCCGACTGGTCAACTTGCGAAAAATTTCCTTGATCATCGCCTGCACATCCTCAGGATGCTTCTTGAGTGCCCTTTGACCAAGCACACGCGCCGCTTCAAAATACTGTGGATCGTTCATCAAAACCAACCACTGTGATGGAGATGCCGTTCGTTCCCTTTGCACCGAACAAACCTCTCGTTTCGAAGCATCTAAGGACATCATGACCGGAGCCGGGGCGGTTCTTTTCCAAAATGTATAGAGGCTGCGCCGATACAGCCCATCGCCTTGATCGGGATTAATTGGTTTAAACGACACTCCAAGTTCATAAGGTCGCACTGGAGGGCCGCCCATTTTTCCAATCAACAGTCCACTCGACGCTAAAGCGTTATCCCGAATCATTTCAGCTGGTAACCGATATTTGGGTGCCCGCGCCAACATTAAATTTTCCGGATCCCGTTGCCGTAATTCTTCCGTTGCATTTGCCGTTTGCTGGTACGTCTGGGACATGACGATTAGCTTGATCATCCGTTTGACATCCCAGCCAGAATCAATAAAGTCCCGCGCCAGCCAATCCAGTAATCCTGGATGCGTTGGTGGTTCGCTTTGGCTACCAAAATCTTCTGGTGTTCTTACAAATCCTTGTCCAAATATGAGTTGCCATAAATGATTCACCGCCACACGCGACGTTAATGGATGGTTCGGATCCGTTAACCATTGGGCCAATCCCAAACGATCTCGTGACGCCCCATTTTGAAGGGCTGGAAAAACAGCCGGTGTGCCCGGTAATACTTCTTCGGTCGGCGCGTCGTAGGCCCCTCGTTTCAACACAAAGGTTGGTCGCCTCTCCTCAAGTTCCCGCATGACCATAATTTCAGAGATTCCGTCAACCAATTGATCCAGCTGCAGGCGAGTTTCTCTAAGAAGTTCTAGCTGTTTTCGAAATGCGTCATCATGGGTAGACAAGTAATACGAGGCGAGAAGCTGACGCTCTGCTGGCGATAATTCGGCAAGAGTTTTCTGCAAAACGGCATTCAAAGACTCGCCGTCAAACAGCTGCAAAACTTCGATCTCTGTAAGTTGCCGGTCATAAACACGAAATTCATCGACAAGACCAGTAGTGAAGCCGCGATCACGAAACCGCTGTCCGATGGCAATGTTATCACCACCTCCGCCAGTGATGTTCTTCGTCAACTGGTCTCGAATCACCTTCGTCGGAGCCTGCATTCCGTTAACGTAAAGGGCTAATCCGTTTGCCCGTGCCGAGCCATCATAAGTCATCGTGACATGCAGCCACTCATTCACAGGAATCGGAGCTTGGGTACGTATCCGCATTGCATTACCAGGCCAAAAGTGGATCAACGATGCACTTAAGCAACCTTCTTCAAGCAGCAGCTGATATCCACGACTGGCCGCATCCGTCCAGGCTCGGGATCGATGAAAAATAACTGCGCGTTCTTTGACGTCTGGAGTGTTCATCCACAGGGAAATCGAGAAGGGCGATGAGCGTGGAAAATTCCCGACGTTCAAACCGACGGCATCGTCTCCGGTTAACTGAACCGCCTTGCCCATTTTTCCAGCAACCGCCAGATTGGGCGCAGCCACCTCCTCAAAGTCTAAATGCGCCACCTCTCCAGAAAGTAAGGGCTCGCCTGCTTCTTGGTCGGGTTGCTGACGATTTGCCCACCAACGGTCAAAGGCAGCGCTTTGCTGTTGTTGGGCAATGGCCTGCAAAGTCGTTTCCTGGCTGGCGATTTTTTTCCGAAATTCGGCAATCTGTTGCCTTTGCTCGTCATTAGGAAGCAACAGGGTTGGTGTCGGTACCGAGTTTGTAAAATAAGAATACAAGCCAGCTTCGTCGATGTTATTAAAAAAAGCAAAAAACTGGTAATACTCCTTTTGTGTGATCGGATCAAACTTGTGATCGTGACACCGCGCGCATTCCAGCGTGAGCCCCAAAAATGCCGTGGCAAAGGTGTGATTCCGATCGGCAACATATTCGACACGAAATTCTTCTGGCGTGCTGCCTCCCTCTACCTTTTGTGAATGCAGGCGATTAAACGTCGTTGCCAATACCTGCTCGTCCGTCGCCGCCGGCAGCAAGTCGCCAGCAACCTGCCAAGTAACAAATTCATCGTAAGGCTGGTTCTGATTAAACGACCTAACGACCCAGTCTCGCCAAGCCCAAACCGAACGTTCTCGATCAACCTGAAGACCAAATGAATCGGCGTAACGAGCAACATCGAGCCAATCTGCCGCCATCCGTTCTCCGTAAGCGGATGATTCAAGCAGACGGTCCACGATTTTTTCGTAGGCATTGTCTGATGGATCGGTGAGAAAGTCATCCAAGTCTTTGATCGTGGGCGGAAGTCCAGTCAAATCAAAAGTAAGACGCCGAATGAGGTGCTCCTTGCGAGCGGCAAGGGAAGGGCGGAGGCCTGCGTGTTCCAATCGCGCCAGGACAAAATGATCGATCTCATTATGCGGCCATTTCTTGTCACTTACCTCGGGGACGACATTTTTGGCAAGAGGCACAAAGGACCAGTGCTGTTGCCACTCGGCTCCCTGAGCAATCCAATCACGTAACAAACTTCGTTCTTCTGTGCTGAGCTCTAATTTTGATTCTGCCGGTGGCATACGACGGTCGGGATCCGTTGCTTCAATGCGCTGAAGCAACTCGCTTTCATCCGGAACACCAGCCGCAATCACTCGCCGCTCATTGGACGCCACTGCAGACAGAGCCGACTCTTTCACATCCAATCGCAAACCGGCTTGCCGATTCTCTGCGTCAGGACCATGACACTTAAAACAACGATCCGACAAAATTGGTTTAATGTCTTGATTAAAGTCAACTTGGGCCCTCACAGTCAGTGGCCCTAGGCCCCAGGTCAGCAGCAAGCTTAAAACGGGCCACGAAATCATTCGGTAGGAAAGCAGCTGTTTCATTTAAATTCGTCGCAGGTGGTAAGTTGTATCAAAACACCGCTTGCAGTAGCGCCGGCGGATCACGTGAAATGCATGCAGCGGAGACACATTCAACCTGAACGCTACCCGAGACGACACGTATCAATCAACAGGCAGTCCACTGACAATTATTTTATTATATGCCTCCGATACCTTGCCTGCGACGCCAGAGATTGTTTGTTCACAACTCATCTACTTTATTACTCTTCGTCATTCTGCACCACGCGCCTGCCAGAGACTCCCGGAAGGATAGGAAAACTCAGCCAGCGATTCGGCTTTCATCGTAATGCTATAGCCAGGCTCAGCTGGCGGCATATAACGGCCGTTCTTCGTCTTTAATGGATGCACAAAATGCTCATGAAGATGATCTGAGTATTCGGCGATCCGATCTTCCAGCAAACCACTGATACAAACATAATCGATAATTGCCAAATGCTGAACATATTCGCAAAGTCCAACACCGCCAGCATGTGGACAAACCGGTACACCGAACTTGGCAGCCATTAATTGCACCGCCAAAATTTCATTAATCCCACCGATGCGACAACTGTCAATCTGCAAAATCTGCAACCCTTTCGCTTGTAGAAACTGCTTAAACATCACGCGATTTTGACACGTTTCTCCCGTGGCAACTTTAATCGGCGCAATCGCTTCGGCAATGCGGGCATGACCGAGAACATCATCAGGATTCGTCGGCTCTTCAATGAACCATGGATTGAATTCTGCCAGGCGCTTCATGTTGACGATCGCTTCATCCACATCCCAAACTTGGTTGGCATCCATCATCAACCGGCGATCTTGACCAATCTCTTCACGAATAATCCGTGAACGCCGAATGTCATCGTCAATATCACGCCCCACTTTAATCTTGTAATGCTGCCAACCTCGGGCCGTCATTTCACGGCAAATACGACGAAGTTTTTCATCCGGATATCCAAGCCACCCGGCCGAAGTCGTGTAGGTCGGATAGCCACTTTCTCTCATCTCGGCAACTCTTTCGCCGCGTGTGTCATAGCGGCTTTGGAGTATTGAGAGTGCCTCATCAGGCGTCAATGCATCGGTGATATAACGGAAATCAATGCAAGCCACGATCTGGGCAGGCGTCATCTCGCAAATCAACTGCCAAACTGGCTTGCCCTCTTGCTTGGCATATAAATCCCAAACTGCATTGACGACAGCTGCAGTCGCCATGTGGATCACGCCTTTTTCGGGTCCTACCCAACGCAATTGACTGTCTCCCGTGATTCTGCGCCAGAATCCAGCCATATCGTTCTTAATCGATTCCAGACTGAGACCGATAACAAGAGGGGATAGTGAATCGACCGCCGCCGCACACAAGTCCGTTCCACGGCCAATCGTAAACGTCAAACCGTGACCCTCGAGTCCTTCCACATCGGTATGCAACGTTACGTAGGCCGCAGAATAATCCGGATCCGGATTCATCGCATCCGATCCGTCTAGGTTGTCAGAAGTTGGAAACCGGACATCGACAACATCGACTCCCGTAATTGTAATCGTCATCACTTCCCTTTCACTTCGTTCATTGCGAATGGCGGTTTTTAGACCGAAAATATCAACACCTAGGGCGTCCACACGAACGCCTGATCACTCCAACTTCAAACCTTCNGACCTTCTGNGTGGAGCATACGNCCATCATGGCAACCCCATACTCGTCAGCACGCCTTGTCAGAACGCTCGAGTCTGTAAATGCTGCACGCAACAGTTCTTTTTGGGCAAGCAGTAAATAATGCTCAGCTCGCATTCTAAATCCTTTTCACAGCTTGCCGCACCGTTCCCCAACGCGCCCTCTATGCCAACAACTAGCGTACGGGGCCCCAGACTTTCTCGAGTACGGAAAACGCTCGAGGATCATGTTCTTTTAATTCCGCGCGTACAAATGGATAAAAATCGTTAACTCCAAAATAGGCTTCGGTTGCCTCGGCAAAATACTCCATTTGATTATTCAAGCCATAGTGTCGAACTTGATCTCCCGTGAACAACAAAACACGGTCGTAAATACCTGAATCTTTTGCCGCATTGTACGCTGCTAAAATCTCCGGATCATCAAAGCTGAGAATCTGATCGTGAAAAGCATGTGCAATTTCATGGAGCACCACATACGGATGCTTGGCCCACATGTGTCGATCGTAAAGTTGTTTGGCACGTGGAATGTGAACGTGCTTCACTAAACGGGGATCGTGACCATTGTCAACAAGCCACCCACGTCCAGGATGATATTGCATATTCCCCAAAACGGGATTATCTCGTTCGAGCCAAATGGGGAGCTTTCGCATCTTCTCCAGGCGATCTTCAGGAACAATATAAGTGATTCTCTGAAGATGATTTGCCAGCGCTTTCAACGCTTTTTCACCAACTTCCTCATGTTCCTTTTCTAACAGCTCAGGATCGACGGCAATTTTCCAACCTTCAATCGTTTTCTCGACGGGATCGTAAAATGTTTTCTCCTCTTCAGCCCCAACCTGAACACAAAAGATCGATGCCGACAAAAACAAAAAGAACATAGCAGGCTGGATTTTCATAATATCTTTCTCAAAATCGTACTGACTGTCTTTTAGATTAACTGTCTTTTAGATTAAACGTAACGAACTTAACGAGCCACAGGCGTGCTGACAATCGCCAGCGACCTCTCCGATTACCCAGACGCCCTCAGCAACCTACGGCGGACCTAGAATTCTCAACGGCAACCATCGCCAATAAGTTAAACGGCGAACCACTAAAAATATTCTTCAGCCGCTCAAGGATCCTTGGATTGATTTCTCTGCAGAGTTACCTTCGTTGTTCCATGGGCCAGATCGTTTCGCGAGGACCCGATCAATCGTCCCACATCGATTTCACTCGTTGACGTATCGACTGGCTCCATTGGCCGGCATGCGGTTGGTCTGGGCGATGCGGATGGGCAGGTTGAACTGTCGATATTTCCATCTTCGCCAAAGCGGGCTGGGACAAAAAACGTGTTAGTTGCGCATACCCATGCTGATCCATTTTAGGACCACGGTGATGGTGGTAATAACGATGAGGACAACAGACATAAAGCCAGTCTTTTGCCCGGGTCAGCGCCACATAAAATAGCCGTCGCTCTTCGTCAATTTGAGCAACATTCTTTGTGGACATGTCCGAAGGTATGTTTCCATCTGCAGCATGAATCGTGTAGACCACTTTCCATTCCAGGCCTTTGGCCGAATGAATGGTGCTCAAAATCAAATAGTCCTCATCTAAATGAGGCTCACCAGCAAGGTCCTCACTACTGGCCGGCGGATCAAGTGCAAACTCCGTAATCATTGCGGTGCGATCGGTGTAACGCCCAGCGAGACTTTCCAACTGCTCAAGTTCACGCACTCGCGGCTCGACCTTATCATATTTTTCTTCCAGCAATGGCTGATAAAAGGTGCGCAATTGCGACAACTGGGCCGAAACTGGTAAGTCTTCATTTTGCCGCAAGCGAGTAAGTAACTGAGCCAGTTCCTGAAGCCGCTGCTGAGCGTCCGCAGGGGCCACGCTACGATTCCAGACATCATATTGCCCTGCATGCCGTAAAACCGCATCCATCAACCGCCGCGAACGTTGCGGACCAATCCCTGGCAATAATGTCAAGACGCGACAACCGGCAACTAAATCTCGAGGATTTTCCACCAGCCGCAAAAACGCTATCAGGTCCTTAACGTGGGCTGCTTCGATAAACTTCAACCCGCCATATTTCACGAACGGAATATTGCGACGTGACAACTCGGTTTCCAATAAAGAGCTGTGATGTGAAGTACGAAACAATACTGCTTGTTCTTTCAGAAGCAGCCCTTGCTCACGATGTTCTAACACACGGTCAATTAAATACTGCGCCTGCTCCTCTTCATCCTCGCAATGTACTAATCGCGGTTTTTTTTCATCACTGCGCGCTGACCAGAGCACTTTCGCAATCCCTTCACTGGCTTCGGAGATAACCTGATTTGTTAATTGCAGAATTCCAGGAGAAGAGCGATAATTCTCTTCGAGCTTGACTGTCGTGGTTCCCGGGAAGGTCTCTGCAAAATCAAGAATATTACGGACCGTCGCAGCGCGAAACGAATAAATCGACTGCGCGTCATCTCCCACCACTGTGAGGCCTTTTCCAGTCGGCGCGAGGCGCTGCAAAATTTCGGCTTGCAAGCGATTGGTGTCCTGATATTCGTCCACCAAAACACAATCAAAACGCTCCCTCACACGCTGACCAAGTTCTTCGTCTTCTAACAAGGCGTGCCAAAACAACAACAGATCGTCGTAATCAACTGCTTGTGCGTCTTCTTTGCGGTCGACAAATCCAGAAAACAACTTTTTTAGTTCATCTTCAAAATCCCGGCACCAAGGAAAATCCTCTACCAACACAGCATGCAACGAGCGCCGCGAGTTGACCACGGCACTATAAATCGCCAGGCAAGTGCCTTTGCGTGGAAAGCGTTTGTGCGACTTGGGCAACCCTTGCTCTGTGCGGACCAGGTCCAGTAAATCTTCCGCGTCACTACGATCCAAAACCGTAAATCCCGGTTCAAAGCCAAGCATCCGCCCGTAAACCCTTAACAAACGCGTGCCAATAGCATGAAAAGTGCCTCCCCAAATACGGCGTGTTTGAGAAAACTCTCGGCCTGCTTGCTGCAAGGTCGTCTCAAGCCGCCGCAGCATTTCTGCGGAGGCGCGGCGCGTAAAGGTCAACAAAAGAATGCGTTCAGGAACAATCCCACCATCCAGCAAATGAGCCACGCGATGCACAAGCGTACGGGTCTTCCCCGTGCCTGCGCCTGCGATCACTACCAGGGGGCTATCGCCATGTTCTACGGCGGCGCGCTGGGACGGGTTTAAATCTGGCGACAGGCTCGACATCCGGATTGTCTCGCAGCGAAGACTTCCATGTAATTCGCTTCGATCATACCAGCGATACTGCTGCCTGACCATCCACTGGAAGCTATCCAACCCTTAGCGCAAAAATCTGCCACCATTGATGTCGACAAGTGCTCCGTTGATGAAGCTGCCCGCTTCACCCACTAGCATCAGCACGGCAGCTGCGACTTCACCCGCCGTTCCATTTCGTCCCAAGGGGGTTTCTGTGCGATACTGCTCCATCCGCTCTGGTGGGGTAAAACGTTCGTGATGCGGTGTTTCGATCACACCAGGCATAATCGAATTCACCCTAATTTCTGGAGCTAATTCTCTTGCTAACGTTCGCGTCATCACCTGCAGACCACCTTTTGCAATCGCATAGGGCCCTGCTCCATTGGCCCCCCCCGTTTGTACTGACAGACTAAGGTTGTTGATAACCACACCATTTCCACTGGCACGCAAATGGGGGACGGCCTGTTTTGTGACCAAAAAAGGGCCGGTTAAATTGGTTGCCAGCACCTGATTCCACAGTTCGAGCGAACAATCCTCGATCGCCACCCGTTCGAGTGGATCACCGGCGTTGTTCACCAAAATATCGAGGCGTCCGAAGGCACTCACAAGTTCGTCGACGACCCCCAGCGTACTTTGAGGGTCTGCCAGATTAGCTTGCAGCAAAACTCCTTCTCCACCTGCAGCCCGTACTGCGGACAAGGTCGCCTCCGCTCGCTCACGCCCTTGGTGATAGTGGATCCCGAGCTTGGCGCCACGCGATCCCAGTAACTCGGCGACCGCCTGGCCGATTCCGGAACTTGCACCGGTAACGAGCGCCACGCGACCGCTTAAGTCCAGCAGTGAGTTTGACATAATGTGGGATACTTTCAGGCTATGACTCGAGCAACAGGCTGTACTGGGGTAAATTAATTCGGCAAAAATACGCGGTCGTCTGGATTACCACGTGACAACAGATAAGCCAGCAAATCAAGCAGTTCATCTTCGTTCAAAACATCTGCTAATTTGTCCGGCATGAGCGACGTTGGCGAAGGACGCATCTCCTCAATATCACGCGTTAAAATCACCGTGCTTTTATTCGGATCATAGGCATCGGTCAACAAAGTAATTTTTTCCTCCGACCGTGCAGTCATTCTTCCCGTATGAATCTTTCCATCACGATCCACCACAATGGTCCCTTGGTAACGATCGGGTATGACCTTACTTGGCTGCACGACCGCCTCCGCAATCGCCTGGATGCTAAAACGTCCCGCCAAATTTCCCAAATCAGGTCCCGTTGCACCACCCTCTCCATCAAAACGGTGACACTGGATGCACTTTGCCGCTGCGAACGCGCGGCGTCCGTTCTCAAAACTACGACTATGGATCCCCGCCGAAGTCCGAGCAACAATGTCAGCCACGGTCCATGATCGGCCCGGTCCGATCGGCTGCGGTAACCCTGCTGCCTGAACGACCTCAGGCTGAAATTCCGTTTGCAATTGCGCGCGTTCTTTCTCAGCAACATTGTCCAAGGCTCGCTGCCGAATATTGGCGATATAACCCTGATAGGACCTACCACCATTCTGGGCTGCCGCCTGCCCCAGCCAGGCAAATAGTTTTTGCCGCTGCGCCAATGTCCAACCGTAACGAATGCCACTTAGCATGTGCGCATAATGGACATTTTGGATTTCCGGCTGATTATCCAACATCTTGGCAATCTTGCCCCCCAGCCTGTCATTTCGCGATAACAACGCGACCATCTCATCCAGCGATTGTTTTTCCGTTGGCTGCATCAAATCCAATGTTTTCTCGATCACGGTGGGCGACCCGAGATAAACCAGCACACGACTTAACTCACGATTCAAGGATTTTGAATCGGCCGGAAAATGTCCGGTCAATTTCGCTTCAATCGATGCCCTTGTGGCATCATCAATTTCGCTTCCTCGTATGAAAACGAGCGCATACGCCCGCAGCATTTCTAGTTTCACGCTCGTTGGCAAAGACCCGAATTCAATGGAATTCAATTTATCGAGCAGACGCGCTGTCAAAGACGAATCGCCCACACGAGCCAGTGCTACGACTCCTGTCACCAGAGCCCGTGGTGCACTCAGACGGAGCACCTCCTCCTGCCATAACTCACTTGGCTGATGTTCGAGTGCAACGCGGGCGGCATAACGCAACCAGCGATCTTCACTACCCAAAAATCCCCTGGCAAAGGCCAGGTCGTCCGCAGTCGCCAAATCGGATTCATGCAGCGTTTCCAAACGTCGCCGCATACGGCGGTGAATCGACTCATCTTCTCCAATCGCAATCGGAGAAACCGATTCGTCCCCCGTGTAAGTAACTCGGAACAATGCAGAAGGAACACCCCGTCCTCCCATCGTAAAGTAGAGCGCGCCATCAGGACCAACCTCAGCATCGGTCAGAGGCAGTGGAGTCCGCGACAAAAACTCTTCTGACCGCGCGGTCCAACCCGCACCTGTACCTTCTAAATGCAACGCATACATCGTGCCATAAGACCAATCAAGGACGAACAAAGCACGTTGATAAGCTGCCGGAAAACGTGTGCCCGCGCCAAACTTTACACCGACCGGGGAACCAGGACCAACATTGAGCGTGGCGGGAAGCGTATCCGCGTAGTACTCCGGAAATTTTCCGCTGCCATTACGCCAACCGTAATCGATGCCACTGGCGACCAGACAAACCCGTGTGGGACGATACCAGGAAGTACCCATATCGTCTTCCATATCGGCATCGAAGGTAAACAGGTCGCCTTCCGGGCTAAAATCAAAATCATAGGGATTACGAAACCCGGTCGTGACAATCTCTAGGTCGTTTCCATTAGGGTCAAATCGACACACAAAACCCCCTGGGGCCAAGCGATCCTTACTGAAGCCCGAGGGGTCATGTTGGCGTGGCAATAAATGGTCTTCGCCCCATTGCAACGGCACACGACTCTGCGTGTACGCAGGCATGTCGGTAAAGTTACCAGCAATCATGTAGATCCATTTTCCGTCCGGCGATAGCCGCAGTGCATGCGGGCCATGTTCGCCGGCACCGGCAATTTCACGCAATATTTCTACTTCGTCGTATTGATCATCCCCATTGGTGTCGCGCACACGATAAAGGCGACTGGGCGTGCCGCTTGCTAAAATGTAAAGACTGTCAAAGGCACACAACAATCCTTGCGCACCCGTGATATCCAGCGGCAGCTTTTCGACGCGTGTGGGTTGATCACTGCCAATTGGCGCAGGCGTAATCCGCGCGATCCCCGCACCCCGTTCGTCACTGGCAAGTAAGCGCCCTTGCGGATCAAACGCAAGGCAAACCCAGGAACCAAAAGAAGTTCGGGGAACATCGACCAAACGTTCGACTTCAAATCCGGGAAGCACTTGAAAGACATCCCGCTTAGCCAGAGGCAAGAGAGCTTCCTGAAAAGAATCAAATACCTTTTTGTCCCACAAAGTATCTTCCAGTGCTCCGAAGTCGTACACTGGCGCCCAAGGCATCGTTTCCGGATCATGCGTTGCTTCCCAACTATCATCCGTAATCACATAACGCCAACTTCCGTCCTCCAGTTGCATCGCAATCTTTAAGATCACCGCGCCCGGTCCGCCATAATTTTGACAGCGAACGCTTAATTCGTTCGTACCTTCTTGAATCTTATGATCAATACGCACTCCGATCGGTTGATCTAAGGATTCACTTGCCACAACCGGTTTTCCATTGATAAAAACTTCCAGCGTATTGTCGCCAACACCAAGTAAGGAGGCTGATTTACAACCGCCCTCAAAGGTGGTCCGTAACCAATACGTCTCCTCAATGTCTTTGGTGGAACCCCAAATCCAATGAGGAAGCGGTCCCTGGCGGACATCAAGTTGCACACGCTCGACCGTCCCATTTGCCACTGCAGTCGCAGTCACTACCGGCTCCTTGACCGGCATTTGTTCAAATTGTGTGAGCGGCACATCTTCCGCAGCAACGCCACATGTCCAAGCAAGGAAGATAAGGACAAAAAGACACTTTCCAGAAAGACTCCAGCGCGTCGTGAACCAAGAAGTTGCAAAATGCAAATACATAATCGGAATTCCTTTCTGGATATCGAGGTTCCTTGCTGGCTTGATGGCTGCGGGCTGGATCCTGGCGTGCCCATCATGCCACGTCACTTATGGACGTGCCAGGAAATGTGCCGGAAAACCGCCGCCCATGGTAGCCCAATCTAGTGACCGCTAAAACCATTAGCCACTAGAAGATTCTTCGACTTCATTCACTTTGTCACCACCAACCGATAGAGATCGCTCTGGCCTGCTCTTTCCGCCACAATCACAAGATGTTTTCCGTCGGGATGCCACGTCGGAAAATCATCGCGCCCCGGATCCCGCGTCAACCGCCGGACGCTCGTTCCGTCAGCATCCATGACAAAAATGTTGTGGTTGCCGTCACGAACACTACAAAAGGCAATGCGTTCACCATCCGGCGACCAGGCCGCACGCACGTCGCGGAGTGGCTCCTCGGTCAAACGCCGCACATTCTCTCCCCGCACATCCATCGTATAGATGTCTAAATCCCCCCCGCGACTCGAGGTAAAAGCGATTGTTTCTTCATCCGGTGACAGAGACGGCCAAGCGTTGATGCCAGGCGACTTTGCCAACTGTCGAAAATCGCCACCTTGCAAGTCCACACTCCCGATTTGCTGGCCCCCCTCCGTGTTCACCGTGAAGAAGACGCGTTGATGTTTCAAGCTAATGATCGCGTGCCGCGCTGTCGATCGCGAGCCCGGCGGGCGATATTCATGTCGCGTGTTTGCCGTCTGATCAATGATCCGCAAAAACAGCTGGGGGTTCCCACTGGAAACCGAACAAACGAAGTATCTCCCCTGGAGCGAAACGACCGGATCGTAGAGATGGGCCGCATTGGTCGGTTCCAGCAGTTCCGTAAACCCCGTTTCCATGTCTCTTTTCAAGACATGCACCTTGCGGGACTCCTCCAAAACACAGCAATAGAGCAGTGTCCGGCCACTATCAATGAGCACGGGGGAAAACTTGCGACGTCCATCGCGTGTGAGACGCTCTAATTCTTGAGCGCTGGTAAACGCCCCCGTTTCCGCGAAGCTACAAACGATGGCACAAAGAACAAGCAATCGCTTACAGCAATTCATGAATAAGCTCCGCACCTTGTAAGACCCCCAATTCCGCACGCTGCTCCGCGTGGATTCCTAGCAAATCCAACATGGTCACGCCCACACGATCGGGTGTCATCGGATCTGTGAGCGGCTGTTCGCCACGCGCATCACTTTCGCCAATCGCCCGCCCCGGCTGGACGCCGCCCCCGGCCCAGAGCGAAAAATAGCATGGATGCCAATGATCGCGTGAAGCAATAGAATTTATGTGCGGCGTGCGTCCAAACTCTCCCATACAGACCACAAGTGTCGTATCGAGCAGACCGCGTTGATCTAAATCCTGAATTAACGTCGACAGGACCCGATCTAACAACGGCCCATGCCACTCCGCCAGGAGGTTAAAATTGTCCGCATGCGTGTCCCAACCATAATCTGAGAATTTGTAAAAGACCTCTACAAACTGCGACCAATTGACTTGGACAAAAGGAACTCCCGACTCGACCAAGCGACGACCTAGTAAGGCACTTTGACCAAAAGAACTATGGCCATAGGCTGCACGCGTCCGTTCCGATTCCTTGGACAAATCAAAGGCGGCATTGGTTTTAGGCGAGGTTAACAAATCACGTGCTTGTTGATAATCTTTATCGAGCTTTTGTGCCGACAAAAAATCGAAATCTCGCTGGACCTTGTTCAGTTCACGTCGGATCAAACTCCGGTCACCCAGTCGAGCTGGCGTAATCCCGTCCAGTAACTGCAGCTGAGGAACCGAAACTTCGCCGCGCGGCGAACAATCAATCATAAATGGATCATAACGCTGTCCCCAAATCCCTCCCCCATAACCCCAACTGGGACCAACTCCGTCCCCGATGGGTCCACGAGCCAGTGAGACAAAGCCCGGCAACTCGCTTCCCTTCTTGAATCGTGAAACCACGGAACCAAAATGAGGCTGGTACTGCCCCGGCTTACCACCACGGTCTTCGCCGCCATCCGGAGCCAAATACCCGGTTAGTCCCACGCTTATCGCCGAGCGGTGTCCTGGCTCACGATTCACATTGGTGCGCACTACAGAAAACTTGTCACTCATCGAAGCAAGTTTCGGGAGCAGTTCGGTAAATTGCATTCCCGGAGTCTTAGTCTGAATCGCACTGAACGGCCCTCGATAGTCCATGGGGGCATGCGGCTTGGGATCACACAGATCCAGATGACTCGGACCACCGATCAACCACACCAGCATGACCGACTTCGCCCGAGGAGCAGCTTTCGCAGCCGCCGCAGCTAGTGTCGCATCTGCTACACCGGCGATCGGCAAGCTGGCCCCCAACTTCAAAATGCCTCGTCGTGTCATTCCCTGACAATCGCGAAACGGGTTATTACCAATAGATAACATTTCTGATCCAAATGTTGTCAAGAATGGAGAAACATCCGTCACGAACACAAGCGTCATTTTAACACAAATCGCAACCACTTCGAAAGCGAAACGACCTTCAGTATTCATCACCCACTAGATTTGTCTGCAAATCCTGAAGACAATTCATCCCCTCTGATCTCTTTCTTGAGGACTCTCCTTAATCTAATGAAACCTCCACCTAATCATTTCCGCCTGCAATTAACTGCCGATTTCTACGATTCCACGGGACAACCAAAATTTATGGATCTCGGCTTGGACACGTTCACAAACCACTCGCATATTCAAGTTGGACAATTCCAGGAACACTTGCCGGAAATCACAGCGGAGCAACTCCAGGATTGCCACGGGGCAATCGTCCTCACGCCACATGTCACGCGTCACACGGTCTCTCAAACAGACAATCTTTTGGGGCTTTGTCGATTTGGAGTTGGTTATGACAACGTAGATGTCGACGCATGTACCGCTGCCGAAGTTTTGGTGATGATCACATCCGGCGCCGTCGACCGTCCGGTCGCGGAAGCCACCATCGGTTGGATGCTCGCTCTGACGCACCACATGCTGACCAAAGATCGCATCGTTCGCGACGGAACTTGGGATGAACGGACTGCTTATATGGGCTGTGAATTGCGAGATCGAACTCTAGGCGTAATCGGACTGGGGGGTATCGGGCAACAACTGATTTCTCTATTGGCCGGATTTGGAATGCAGCAGCCAATTGCTTTCGATCCATTTTTACCAGCAGACGTCTATGCGGAGCTGGGCGTCCGCTCTGTTTCTCTAGAAGAATTGCTCGGCTCAGCAGATTTTGTTTCCTTGCATTGTCCGCTCAATGACCACACCGCCGGCCTCATCGGGACAAATCAACTCGCCTTAATGAAACCAGACGCTTATCTAATCAATACCGCGCGAGGAGGCATTGTAGACGAAGATGCGCTATTCAACGCGTTGAAAAATCGCCGTATTGCCGGTGCTGCGCTCGACTGCTTTGATATGGAACCAGTGGTCAAGCCGCACCGCTTTGGTCAATTAAAGAATGTCATTCTGGCACCCCACTCGATCGCCTGGACGGGAGAATTGTTTCGTGATATCGGCCAGACTGCCTGTCAAATCATGCTTGATCTCTCCAGGGGAAAACAGCCGTCTGGAGTGCTCAATCCCGATCTCTTGAAACGCCCCAGCTTTCGGGAAAAATGGCAACGCATTACCGGAATGGAAATCTCCTGA
>JAKVBY010000032.1:90139-103933 GCA_022446825.1 Pirellulaceae bacterium | reverse complement strand
TGTAACCACGCTCCTTGCCTTCCGGGGAAAAGACGACAATTCCAAAACGCTTTTCAGAACGCACTGCCGTATAAATGTTGCCGCGGACATCCAATGTCATCCCATCGATGCCAGTTTGGTCACCGAAGTTCTTAAGAACCCTTTTCTTCCCCAGGGAACCGTCTGGGTTCACCGGAAATGCGTTCAACGTCATGCGGCCCATCTTAGCGTCTGTCTCAGTTTCCGCCTCGGCCGTGCCATTATCCGTCTCCGCCACATAGAGTGTCATTCCATCAGGTGAAAGGTTTAGTCCGTTTGGCTTGTCAATATCTGAAGTGACACGATGCAGCGAGGAATCGAGATCAAGTCGGTAGACATCCATGGAATCCAATTCCATCTTTTCTGGACCAACATATTTTGGATCGCTGAAATAAACCCGACCCTTGCGATCAATGACAATGTCATTGGGTGAGTTAAATCGCTTCCCTTGGAAACGTTCGACAATTGGCCGCACCGTACCATTTGGCAGGATCTCGACTAAGGCTCGCTGGCCTCCGAGAGGCGATGCACAGCAAGCCAACAATCGTCCTTGGCGATCAAACATTAAGCCATTTGCCATTTTACTGTCCGCACAGTGAATGTTCATTTCGCCACTGACGGGATCGTACTTCATGATGCGCGCTGGCCGAGCATCAAAGGGTTGGCCAAAGTCACTGAAATACAAATTTCCGTCAGGCCCCACTGCGGCACCTTCGGTAAAGCCACCTTCCTCCCAGAGGGTTTCGATTTGTACGTCGTTGGGAAAAATCTCGGCATCACCCGAAATGTGAGTTTCTTGCGATCTGCCAGCCGTGTAGCTAACCAGAAAGCAAATAAGCATTACAAAAAATAATTTTCGACCGAAATCACACATCATGCGCTTGCACTCACAAAAGAGGAAGTAAAGAAGGCATCCTGATCCATTTTATATTCTTTGCTAGGTTCCATGATCTACATTACTCGTTCGGGAGCTCGCTCTGAGAACTCCTAAACTCAAACCAAACCACATCCTATCATGGTGGCTAACGCATCTCCAGCATTGATCCATGTCGGTTCATGAAAGCGACCTTAACGGATTCTGTCGATTCTCCAAAGGCAACTCAGCAGGAGACTGGAGACGATGTGATTCAAACACGCCCGCAATCATTTCTACCGTCATGCGTGCTTCGTAGACGTTACACTCTGGTAAGCGATCTTCTTCAATTGCCTCAATCAGATCTCGACAAGCAGCAACATTACCCAAATTGTGATCAGGATCCATCAACGTCTCAGGCTTACCGATGCCTGCTGAGCTAATCTTCTGCCACTGGGAACCGCTCCGCTGCGGGGACCAAGAAGAATCTAAAAGAATGGCAGCCTGTGGAAGGTATCCGGTCGTCAGTTCAATGATGCCTTGGGAGCCAAAAATTTGGAGGCCAAAGCGACGTGGTGAGCCAGCCATGCCGCGCTGTGAAGCAAAGTAAGCAGTCACACCCTCATCCATCCCGTACATCGCGGACAGCGTGTCTCCGGCCAGCGGACCAATCCCTTCTTTACCTGGCCGCACATCCTCGGAACGAATCGGTTTACCAGCTTCTAACACCTGAGCAAAACACCAACTCGGCTCCCCACCAAACGTCTGCATCAGATTCATGATGTGACTCCCCAAAACCCACAGGTCCTCGCCACCCCCTCGACCATCCTCTTTCCCACGGCCTCGCAGCTCCAGAACTTGGCCAATTTTTCCATCGTAAATAAGATCATGAATCACTTGGATGTAGGGACTGTAACGCGTCTGGTGCGCAATTGCCAACTTGACATTGTGTTTTTCACAGGCCGTTACAAGGGCGTCTGCTTCTGCCAAATTGCGGCAAAATGGCTTTTCCATGTAAACATGAATACCACGTTCCACAGCCGCCAGAACCATGGCGTGATGTTGATCTAACCACCGAGGTCCAATGCTTACAATCTGGGGCTTGGTTTCATCCAAGAGCTTTCGATAATCGGCAAAGGCCCGAGGTGCTTTTAAGCGGTCGGCAGCTGAGGCGCGTCCCGCTTCATCAGCATCGGCCACACCCACCACGTGAACTTCCGGCATCGCCAACCAGCAAGTATCCAAACCGTGACCATAATTTCCCCGACCAGTATGACCAATTACGCCGACGCGGTAACTTGATGGCACAACATTGCTCCTATCTACAGCACATGAAACCTTCCAGGCAAAACTGGAATTGTCACCGCTGAGATACTGGAATGCAAATAGCTCGCGAACAAAATCATTGGCGAAAAATCTTGCTTTCCAGCCCCCAATCGTTGTGAAATCAAACCTGAAATGGTCTAGGATAGGGGCTCAACTTGATTCATCAGCTAAAAATTCAAAGAGAGGGTGTTCTTCATGCGAACTTTATGCACCGTATCTGCTGCCATCTGTCTGTTTATCTGCACCGTGTATTCTAGTTCTGCTGCAGAACCAACTGCTTCCAATCCCCCACAAGGATTCACGGCTCTGTTTAACGGCAAGGATCTCAGCGGATGGAAGGGATTGGTTGGCAACCCCAAGACACGCGCAGAAATGTCCGCCAGCGAGTTGGCCACAGCTCAAGAAAAAGCCGACGCTGAAATGGAAGCTCACTGGCAGGTCGTCGATGAAGTGCTTGTCTTTGATGGCAAAGGACAGAGTTTGTGCAGCGCCAAAGATTATGGTGATTTCGAATTGTATGTTGACTGGAAAATCAAAGCCAATGGAGATAGTGGAATCTATGTACGCGGCACCCCTCAAATTCAAATTTGGGACCCGGGTAACAAAGATGTCGGGGGTGCCGACAAAGGATCAGGAGGCCTCTACAACAATCAAAAGAATCCTCGCGAAGCGCTCGTCGTAGCAGATAATCCAATCGGTGAATGGAATACGTTTTACATCAAAATGGTCGGCGATAAGGTGACCGTCAAATTAAATGGAAAACTGGTTGTCGACAACACGGTTCTAGAAAACTTCTGGGAACGTGACAAACCACTCTATGAACGTGGTTCGATTGAATTGCAGAACCATGGCAACACGTTGTACTTCCGCAATGTGTTCGTCAAAGAACTGAATTAACGGTGCGTCTCGTCATTGCGTAATCTCACCTATACCAGCGCAATGAATTCTGTCTTTTTGTTCTGCTGTAGATTTGGTTAGCCGCGCCACCCACGGGCCGCCTCAAACGGTGGCTCGGTGGCAGAGGCTAGAAAACGCTAATTCAATCCGCGGACCTCTAAATCTGACCCGTCTGCAGACTAGTGTCGCGTTACTGCATTGCCACCAGGGTTGCTCTTCAAGGGGTAGGAAAAAATGTCTGGCGAGCAACCAGTTCGCTGCCAGCAAGCTCGTCTGCCCGTAGGACCACGCTGTTTTAGATGAAAACTGCTTGGATTGCAGTCGCTAGCATTCATCTTCCCCGACGCTCTCAGCAAGCACTCGCTTCGTTGTGCGCTGCGCCCCACTGTGGCAAGGAACTTGGCTCTCTGCTTTCACTAGAGGCCGAGGGCCGTCGAGACAACGGCCCCTGTCCAGATCTCCTGCCAACGGATCCCTTAATTTCTCTTGCTGTAGTGAAGTTACTCAATTACTATTTCACCCCTGATTCTCCCAAGCCCAGGAAAGAGAGGCAAAGGTGCACGTGAAGGACTCCAGCAGCACCGCACGTACTTCTATCGACCAACTCCGCATTGCAGACCAAATTCTGCGTCATGAAGCCGCTGGATTGTTGGCCTTGGCGGATCGGCTTGGTGAGGAGTTTTGTCAGGCGGTGGACCTGATCTTTTCGTGTCCGGGGGATGTGATCGTTTGTGGCATCGGAAAAGCGGGACACGTCGGACAAAAGCTTTCAGCAACCTTTGCTTCCACCGGAACACCAAGCCAATTCTTGCACCCGGGGGAAGCGATGCATGGTGACCTGGGACGGGTTCGCCAAAATGATCTTGTGGTCATGCTTTCCAATAGCGGTGAGTCTGAAGAAATCGTTCGCTTGCTCCCCATCTTAAAGAATTTTGCGCTGCCCATCATTGCCGTGACCAGTTGTCCCGCGAGCACCTTAGGACGCGCAGCTACAGTAACCGTTGATATGGGCGTCTCTGAAGAGGCTTGTTCTTTGGGGTTAGCTCCCAGTACGAGCACTACAGTCATGCTGGCTATCGGGGATGCAATCGCTCTGGTGGTCAGCCAAATGCGATGTTTCCGCGATGAAGACTTCGCGAAATTTCATCCGGGTGGAAGTTTGGGTCGCAAACTCGCCAAGGTTGAAGACGTGATGCGACCGATCGATGATTGCTGTGTGGCTCAGGATGGATTGAGCGTAAGAGAAATTTACGTCCGTGCCAGTCGTCCCCAACGGCGCACCGGAGCGATTCTTTTAACGGACGAACGAGGCCAACTTTCGGGTATTTTCACCGACAGTGACCTAGCACGTCTATTCGAGAACAAACAGGAAGCAGCAATCGATGCTCCCATTCGTGAAGTCATGACAGAGTCGCCCATCAGCATTTCAACAGGGACACGATTAAGCGCCGCTGTCGATATCTTGGCAGAACGCAAGATTAGTGAATTGCCAATTGTTAACAACCAAGGTCGTCCCGTTGGGTTGATCGACATCACTGATGTCATCCAAATTTTACCGCGGGAAAAAGTAGAGCAAGTCAAAAACTCGTCGAAAACGGCTCCCACAACGGAAACCCTATCTTTACCAAAGCGACGTCGCGCTTAACGAGTTAAACGTTTCTGCATACCGGCAGCGCTCCGCACGGCGCCGATCACAGTACCACAAACCACCTTCGGAAAATCCTCCACGGAACCACTTGCGGGCTGACTTCTAGCGCCTGGGCATCAAGAACGACTGTCTCTATCGTTGCATCACCCTCTGCTTCGCCCAAGATAGAGGTGTGGCAAGCTTCGCCTGGGCAATCTCGCTTATCACGCGCTGGCGAACGAAAATACTCGGTCAGGCTCGGTATCCAATCCTTGCGGGACGCGCCTTAATCGAAGGTAAGCAAACGGGTGTCATACTATGACGAATTTCCGAGTCTGAATAAAAGCTGTTTTCACAATAGTTGGCTGCCGCGCAGAACGCATTGTGTAATGGAAATCGCTCAACTTTGCATTGATCACCAAACGCTATCCACCTCATGGCTAAAAGAAAACATCAAAGCGGGCAACGGTGATTGCTAGACGTGGGTTGCCTATCTGAGGATCTCACAGTTAGGTAATGCTGGGCAATCTGGCGCGAATCGGGAATCAAGCAAGCAAGGCCGCCTTAGACAACACTACGCACCAAATACCGTCTTCGATCTCACATGTTGCGTCACCGCCTTTCTGTTGCCAGCCTTCGATGTCTTTGCCGTTAAAGAGCGTGGCCCACTCACCGGCGCTGGCGCACTTTCCAAAGGGACTTGCAGCAGCAGCGACAACGTTAATCAGAAGAGCCGCCAATACGACCGTCCCGCATGCGTTTAGGAAACCCGACAAGCCGTGACGTGTTGGGACCCTTTTTAACGCGTTGTTACTCGAAGTGAGCAAAAAACGCTTTCCAAGTTATAAACCAAGGCGTTTCCGTGAACGTCTCATTTGAGCCAGAATCGGTCAGCACGGACGAAATACGCTGCAAACGCAGAGCTTTCGGCGGACAACGGTCTCCGTCTCGCGAAAAACTGCTCACTCTGAATTGTTAGCTTAGGTCAACGGCCTTCTCCGGCGCCGTGAGTGGTTTCTTATGCGAAGCGCTCGGCGGCGTTAGTTCACCATCGTCGCTACTAGTGATGCGGCGCCAAACTTCGCTTTCTTCTAGCAAGCCAGGGGAGCCGGCCTGTATGCCGTTGCGATCACTATGGGCGCCTTGATCACCACTCGGTTGATCCAGGCGCAATTCAGCTTGGCGAGAGTGCTTGTCAGGTCCATGGCATTGAAAGCAACTGTCGGAAAGAATGGGACGAACGTCGCGATTAAAGTCGATCGGCGCTGCGTTCGCGCCGAGACTGATTGCTAATCCGATCATCATCGAGAATATCGGATTGCCGTTCATGAAGCCTTCCTCTCAATGATTCATTCCGCTAGTAACTCCCCGAATCATCGCATCCAAAGCAACCATTGGCACCTCACCTGTTTGACGTAAGGTAACCTTCATTCCCGCCGGTACCCCAAAATGATCGTGCGCCGTAACTGCCCGTTCGACGTCCTCAATGGTTACCGTTCCTTCCCCACGTACGATGGAAACAATTCGAAAATCATCCACTTGATAAGAAAACCCGGTAGGGTTGATTCTTGTCAGGCTTAACTCTAAACCTCCGCTACCCTGACGATTGGTTACACTCGCAGGAATCAAGACGCGGCGCCAAGCAGAAGTCATTTTAGCGACTTTCTCAATTTCACGTTCGAGAAATACCATTTGGCCAAAGTGCGTCGTCTCACGATCCACCAAAGTCGTGGCTTCCTCCACGGGTGTGGTCTGTGCCTCAACGTCGAGAAATACTCCCCAGCCCCCATGCATCAGTGAACCAAAAATGAATGGTACATGATGAGCGTCCTCGCCCGTGTTTACCCAACCATGGTCCGTTTCTGGAGGAATCGGCATGGCATACCCCTCATCGACATTGGCCCGATGCTTGCCAAGGACAGTCATCCCATGTGTAGGGTTATAACCCAAATGAATTTCCACGCCGTGGTAATGTCGATGAGTTGGCACATCACGTGCCTCGCCGGCCAAATAGGCTAGATTCCACGAATGAAAGTCGCCATAGACGAGCGGTACGATGATGATGCCAAGACCGGGGACAACAAAGCTGGCTTGTTCAGGTGCGTGTGTGTCCCGAGTCAGATGAATGCCACATTCACTGGTGATGCCTTCGATCGTCTCTCGAAACAACTGCGCTATTGCGAGCAGTGGCTCATGATGGTTCTGGGATTTTTCGCTTTCCAGGCTCTCCAGTACCCGCACCACACCGCGATGATAACGGTAAAACGTCGAGATGACCGCACAAAAATCCCTGGGCACGGGTTCCGTTGCCTGGTTAGCCAGGTCTTCCAGAGCATCAATGGCCCGTAGTCGATAGCTTTCCGCAAGGGCGTTCGCAGGAGGCACTGCCTCTAAAGCAACGCGTGCAGCATGAAAGGCGCCGATCACATGGAGCCGAAACCCGTAACTATACAATCGTGATAAATTGATGTCCGAACTCGAGACATCCGCCGGATTACGGTTCTTTTCGTGACTGTCTTTGGCCGTCTCGACCAACTGCTGATAACGCGGGTGCATCTTTAAATGCATGGAGAATTCTCGCACTTAATCGATGATTTCTAGAATCTTATTACGCATCACGGATGGCTCAACATCCACGTCGGTCCAATACTTAATACTAATCACACCTTGATTCACAAGCATGCCTAAGCCATCCAAAACCGTACATCCACGCTGCTCTGCAGCAGAAATTAGGTTGGTTCGTAACGGATTTGCAATTACGTCCGCCACCACCATGCTGGAATCAAGCGAATCAAGATCCACAGCAAGCCGCGTGTCAACGTCGGGATACATTCCCACAGACGTCGCATTCACAACGACATGGGTGCCTAAGGGAACCGCATAATCGCCCTCCCAGGGGGTGAATTCTGCTTCCGTTGCTGTTTTCTCATTCAGCAAATGGACCAGCTCCCGACCTCGCTCTGCGTTACGATTGACCACGGTGATTCTTGCGGCACCTGCCAGTGCGACTTCAACGCCAATCGCCCGTGCCGCACCGCCTGCTCCGAATAAAACAATCGTTTTCCCGGCCGGATCGACCTTTTCTTGCAATGACTTGAGGAAACCTTTGCCGTCGGTATTCTCTCCAATGTACTTTTCTTCACGACGAACAACGCAATTCACAGCACCCATGATCTTGGCAGATTCTCCTAGACCATCCAGATATTCAATCACCGTGACTTTGTGAGGCAACGAACAATTAAAACCTGCGAAATCCATTGCGCGAGCACCTTGCACTGCTGCACCAAGATTACTTGGATCCACTTCGAAGTTGACATAACGCCATTCCATGCCGTGATGCTGGTAAGCAGCCTCGATCATCGCTACGGTGGGGTTGTCGCCAGCCGGCTTAGAAAAAGAACCGGTCAATTGCCACAAAAAATTCGGTGTGTCACTCATGAGTTTTCCTTTGGGGACGCGTCCCTCGATTCATTCAATTCTTTTTCCATTGAGGATGCTTCGGCGCTCCTCCTAAGTAAGGGTGGTGATCAAATTCGTCACCCGCACCTGACGCACGTGGATCACCCGTCGCAACTAACTTCTTCTTGAGTTGCCTCGCCAGTGCCAGCTGTGTTTCGGCGTATGCCGGGTCATCCGCAAGGTTGTTCAGTTGGTCGGGATCTTTCGATAGTTCGTACAACTCTTCGTGAGGTCGTTTGGCGAAGGACAACGCAAACAACTTGCGATGATTCTCATCGATATCTTTCTGAAAAATCATATGACTCTTCGTAGGACCGTTGTCGGTATCCGCAAACCAGGCTCCTGGAATAGTGGCCTTTTCATAGTGCGGTGTCCCGTTGGGCCAACGCTCAGGACGATAGTTGCGGATGTAGAGAAAATCTTTCGTTCGAATTCCCCGACAAGGATATCCACCCATGTCCGGAGCTTCCTGAGCAACCACATGTCGTTCCTTTCCAAATATCACTTGGTTACGCGACCCAGGCTCGCGTTTCCTTGTGAAATCTTTCCCTGTCAAATCAGATAAAAAACTTGAACCGGGCCAACCGTTCGGCCGTTCGATGCCAGCAGCGTCGAGGAGTGTTGGTGCAACTTCGATCAAACTGACAAACGCTTCGAAACGATTGCCACCCTGAATTCCTCCCGCAGGCCAACGGATCACGAATGGAACTCGGACACCCGTGTCGTAAATATTGCTCTTACACCGAGGAAATGGCATACCATGATCGCTGGTCATCACCACGATCGTATTATCAAGTTCGCCAAGCCCCTCTAAAATCGTCAGAGCATTTTGGACCAGCGAGTCAAAACGTTGAACTTCAACATAATAATCAGCGACATCAGCACGAACTTTGAGAACGTCCGGAAAACATGCTGGCAGCTTAATCTTGGTTAAATCGATTCCAGATCTGGTACCGGAACCTTTCTCAAACGGGCGATGTGGGTCATTCGTACCTAGCCAAAAACAGAAGGGCGCTCCTTGGGGACGCTCGGTAACGAATTCTTGAAAGTTCTGAAAACGTTTCCCGGCCAGCATTCTGTGCTTCGATTCGGTCCGTCCTGGCCCCCAACCTTTCCCCGTCATTCCCGTGAAATAACCAGCTTCCTGCAAAATTTCGGGATACGTTCTAAAACGATCGGGAAAAATACTCCACAGATTGCCCGCCCCCTCTAACTGCCAGTGATAGCGACCAGTCAGTATTGCACCCCGCGAGGGTGTGCAAGAAGGTGAGGAAACGTAGGCATGCTGAAACAGCACCCCTTCACGGGCCAAGCGGTCGAACGCAGGAGTATTCACCACAGGGTCACCATAGGCGCCGGCATGGGGGAAACCCCAATCGTCGGCAATTGCGAAAAGGATGTTCGGACTCTCTCGTGCCGCGGAAAACGACGTCATCCCCAGCAACATCACGAAAAGAATCGCCATCCTCATCAGCTGCCAGCGGTAGTTTCGGTCGGCAGGAGTGTCCGAAAAACAGTGTCGATTCTCGCCTTGTCGACAATTTCGCGTGTTTCTCGAGAAGTTCAATAGAATCCAAACCATTGTCGACATGATGAAAACCTCTTCCGCATGAACGTCCGCGATGACCAAACCGGAAGTTGACCTGAACAAGCAAAGCGAGCCAGCCCGGCTTTTCCGGCTCCGCGTGCATCCGTTTGTTATGTGGCGAATATTACTGAGTGGTTAGTCCGGTGCCAGTATGGCATCAATAAGTAACTCGTCCCGTTGCCAGTCCAATCGCAGGGCCAAGGGGGAGTCCTAGAGGTATCGCGTCCAATGTAAATTCCAACGTAACACCGACTCCAGTATCAAACATCAGTCCCTAAAACAAAAATGAGTCCAACCCTTCCGGCGGGAAGCACATTGCTTTGCTATTGATTGCCCGTTTGACATCCACGCTCCATTTTGTTTGCCGAATCGGTCATTGCGACACAGATTTTTCTGACATAAAGGAAACGAAATTGGACGTTTCCACGTGCAGCCTGTATGGGCCGTCTGAGGTCGACAGAAAACGACTCGCCCGAGACACATAACAACCGAGGGGCCCCTCAAAGTTTCTGCAGCATACCATAAACCATGCTCACAAAATAATTTAGGACGCCTTGACAGGATGGGAATCATGGCAGGGCCTTGCGTTTTGCGCAAACTTTGCCATCCTGTTGAGGTCCCACGCTAGATGTTTGGTTTAAGTGAATAACAATTAGTTTCCAGTCACAACACAGTGAAGGAGTTTCCTATGAAAACCGTTTTTCGATTTAAAATGATGGTCTTGGCCGGAGCACTAATCGCCACCTTGGCCTCCGCTGGTTCTACTACTGCTGCCGGAAGATTTGCGCGTACTCTCGCTGCGATTGAGGCAGCAGAAGAAATTACCGCAGCCCCCCTACCACAGCCGGTTTACGCCGTCGTCTACCGTAGCGAAACAGAAGGTGGAGAACTTACCCTCTGCAGTGATCAACCCTGTGTTACCTATCGCCACCACGGGAAAAGCAAATGTCGCCGCAGTTGCTGTGACTGCCCTCCCCCTGTCCAAACCTCCTTAATGGTCAAAAATCCTTGTAGTTGCTGTTGTTGCTACTACAAGATCGACGTTTGTGTTCCCGCATGTTGTGAGGGGGAACCCTGCGTTGTGAGTCACTGTTGTTTGTTAGGTGGATCGGTTGTGTATCGTTGGGCCTGTGGCTATCGCGTGAAAGTGGTCTTTAAAAAATGTGGCAACGTCGTGGTTCACACCTTTGGTCTCTAAGCAGTAAATTTAGCTCATCGCTTATGCAATGAGTTGACGAGACAAGCTTGGTCCGAGATAACGAATCCGTTACTCGGGCCTTTTTTGTCTCTCGAACCAAGTGATTCTTTTTGTCGAAGCCAAAAAACAATAATCCGCGAGTGCCGGTAGGAAGCCCTCCTAAGGCAAAAGTAGCACGGCAAGATTTGAAGTCCGCCGACAAGTTCATGGTTGGTTGGATGCTGACGGCGACTGCGAATTTCTTCGCAGATCTTGGGGCTGTTGGCGCGGTCGTTATTATCAACATTCAATCTCTTGATCAACTCTCAACAACATCGGAACTTGTTCCGCTCTATCTTGGTTTTGTAGCGATTATTTTATCCGTGATATCGCTCCTATTGACTGCTGCAGTTCATTTTCTCTGCCCCGTAAAACCACCGCGGCTGATAACGGCCGGCGTGCTGGTCATTGCGATCGCACCTTTTGGCTTGTACCTGTTTTCAATCTTATAAGCTGCCAACCAAGGATACCAGCGAATCGGTTAGCCCCTAAAAGCCAACGAGCTTTCTGCCTGAGCCCCTTGCGATTCCTCCATTTCGTCCGAAAATAATCTCGTTTGACAGTAATCTCGACGACAGAGCATGAGCAACCTCGACTACTTAAAATCTGAGCATCATGAATTCCTTGACGCAGCGGCCGAAGCAATGGCCGACGACCGCCTACAGGGAATCCTCGGCCAATTGAATGACTCCTTTAGTCAACGAAATCGCGATGCTTGGAACGCATTTCCTGGTTCTGATCAGGCGCGCGAACAAGCTCGGGCGATCAAGGATGAGACCCTGGCAGAGTTAGACAAACATTTGGAGACTTTGGAACGCAGCGTCATGGAGGGCGGTGGAACGGTTCATTGGGCCGCTGATGGAGAGGAAGCATGTGATGCCGTCCTGAAAATTGCGCGGTCCGCAAACGCCCAACGCGTCGTTAAATCAAAGTCGATGACAAGCGAAGAGATTCATCTCAATCAAGCCCTGGAAACCGCTGGAATCGAAACGGTCGAAACAGACCTCGGTGAATACATTCTCCAGGTGGCCGGGCATCGGCCATCGCACATTGTGGCACCGGCAGTTCACCTCTCCGCCACGGACGTTGCCAGTGTATTGAGCACAGTTTCCGAAACACCCTTGGCAAACAATCGCAAAGAACTGACCGCCTTTGCACGCCGCAAACTACGTCAAAGTTTTGCCGCTGCGGATATCGGTATCACGGGTGTCAATTTTGCGATCGCAGAAACCGGGTCCATCGTCCTTATCTCTAATGAGGGCAATGCGCGATTGACGACGTCTTTACCACGCATACATATCGCCATCATGGGTATGGAAAAAGTAATTCCACGCCTACAAGATCTGCCGTATTTTCTCAAAGTTCTTGCCCGCGCAGCAACCGGACAAAAACAATCGGTTTATGCCTCGATTGTGACCGGTGCTCGGCGCGCAGAAGAAATTGACGGACCGGAAGAATTTCATCTCATCATTCTCGACAATGGGCGAAGTCGAATTCTTCAGGGTCCATTACGGGAAAGCCTGTTTTGCATCCGTTGCGGTGCTTGTTTGAATGCATGTCCGATCTATCGTAATGTTGGTGGTCACGCGTATGGTGGTGTCTATGCGGGCCCCATTGGGGCTGTAATTACACCGCTTTATGACGGGCTCTCTGAAAATCACCATCTACCGCACGCGTCCAGTTTGTGCGGTGCGTGTCAAGCAGCATGTCCTGTGAAAATTGCGATTCCCGATTTATTAATCAAACTTCGCGAACAACTCCATCAGGAACCTGGTCAATTAGGATTCTTCGAAACGGCGGCCTATCGATTCTGGGCGCGTGCCCTACGGAGCCCTTTCGCATATCGGATCGGAACATGGTTAGCGACACGTACTCTGGGCCGTTGGAAGCGTCGCTCCGGATGGCTACAGCGACTGCCTGGAAAACTTCACGGCTGGACACAAAAACGAGATTTCCCAGCGCCGGCACCGAACCGCTTTCGAGATTGGTGGAAGCACGAGGGACGTAATGAACCGTGATGAGTTCTTAACGCGAGTGGCCCAAGCCGCTCGCCTCGGCAATGCTTACCGCATTCACGTACCACCGCGTCCCGAGAATGTCAGCTATGTCGGCGTTCAGGGCGATCTTTGCGATGCCATGGCCCGCGAAGTAAATGCGGTAGGAGGGGTTGCCAAGATCGTATCCAGTCATGCAGAAGCCCGTGAGCAAATCGCTGCTCTCTGCAAGCAATATTCCGTGTTGTCTGCACTTTGCTGGCAACACCCAGTACTCAATCGCTGCGAATTGGATGACTTACTCAGCCGCCAGGGCGTTGCAAAACACTGCTACGATTCCCTTGTTAAACATGATTGGTCCCAGCGTCTGCAAATAGCTCGAGAAGCCGACATCGGCATCTCCAGCGTCGATTTTGCCATCGCCGAAACGGGAACATTAATTGTCTGCGCACAACCCGGTCAGGAACGAGTGACATCGTTACTACCGCCTGTCCACATCGCCCTTGTTGAAGAATCTCAGCTTGTGCCAGACTTGTTAGACGCCATCGAACTACTTCGCCGTAGCGACGGTTCATTACCCAGTAATATTGCGTTGATTACCGGTCCCAGCAAAACGGGTGACATCGAGCTACAATTGACGACCGGTGTTCACGGTCCTGGTCATTGGCATGTCGTGATCATTCGGGAATCCGGATAACACCATCAGTGCCAGAGGTTTCCATCGTGAGGCAAACGTTGGGACGCGTTCCCTATGCTGGAGAAATAAATACCAGGTATGGTAAATTGAAATAAGAC
>JAKVBY010000032.1:67047-90134 GCA_022446825.1 Pirellulaceae bacterium | reverse complement strand
ANNNCANNTGAAACAACGCAGCTCAGGCACGCAAGGGCTTTGAATACAAAGGACCAACCTATCGATGACACCTAAGTGGTCCGAATTACTTGANGAAACCATTGATCGACGATTCGAGACAATGGTGGATATTCGCCGTCATTTNCATNCGCACCCGGAATTATCGGGAGACGAACGTCAAACAAGCCTGTTTCTATACCAACTTTTGGGCGATGAGGACTTGGACGTCCGCATGGGCCCCGATGGTTGTGGCGTGATTGTCGATTCTGGCAACGATACAGAAGTGGCGACTGCCCAACGCATCGCACTGCGCGCCGATATCGACGCTCTACAGATTCATGACACCAAGGAGGTTACCTACCGAAGTCAATGCGATGGTGTCATGCATGCTTGTGGGCACGATGCTCACACTGCGATTGTCTTCGGTGCGACAGCCGCGCTCCAAGAACTTGCCAATACGAACTGCCTTCCCTGGCCGGTTCCTTTGCGCAGCGTTTTTCAACCTGCAGAAGAAATCTGTACTGGAGCAAAGTCCATGATCGACGTCGGGGTGCTCGACGGCGTCGCTGGAATTCTCTCCATCCATATGGATCCCTCCCGAAAAGTTGGCAAAATCGGATGGAGGACAGGGGTGCTTACAGCTAATTGTGACGAGATGCATGTGACTATCACGGGAAGAGGTGGACACGCAGCACGGCCCCACGAAGCAAGTGATCCCATCGCAGCCGCAGCGCAATTGATTAACGCTTTGTATTTATTCATTCCGAGGGCTACCGACAGTCAGGACGCAGTGGTTGTGACTGTCGGACAAGTTGTTGGTGGTGAAATGGCTAATGTCATTCCGGAACAAGTTAAGCTCCGTGGTACCGTTCGAACACTGGACCGTACCGTCCGCACCAACACTTTTGACCACATCTATCGATTAGCTCAGGGAATCGGAAAAACAACCGAAACTGAAATCAAGGTGCACTGGGGTGTCGCCGCACCTTCGGTCGTTAACGACGAACAAATGACATCGTTGTTACGTTGCGCGGCGCGCGAAGTCCTGGGAGAAAATGGATTGGAAGAAATCGAAAGACCCAGTATGGGGAGTGAAGATTTCGCGTTTTATTTAGACGAAGTTCCTGGTGCGATGATTCGCATTGGGTGTGCATCATCCCAATTAGGTAATGCGGCTCTTCATTCAACCTTGTTCGACATTGACGAAGAATCAATTCGAATTGCCGCGAAAATTCTCGCTCGTTCCGCTGTCAGGTGGGCCGATCCTCAAGGCCCCCACAAACACAAACACAAAAAAATTAACACCGATTTGGGAGCAGGCATTTGATTTTTGGCAACCAGCGCCGCGCTGAACAAGATGGTGCTTCTGCAATCTGAGGACCTCGTCATGAGTAAATACAACTTTAATTCTAATCCCAAGCCAACATTAGGGGTCGAAATCGAATTGGGATTGGTAGACGGCGAAACCATGGCTCTTTCCAGTTCGATCACAGAGCTGCTCGCACTCTTACCAAGGGGCGCCGTCCATTGCTTCAAGCCGGAATTGATGCAGTGCTGTATCGAAGTCAACACCGATGTTTGCGAGACGGTCGATGAAGCAGAAAAAGACCTGCGCGCTAAATTAGCTCAAGTTGAACTGGCTGCCGATCAACTGAACCTCCGCTTGTGGTGGGGCGCAACACATCCATTTTCCCTCTGGAAACATCAGCAAGTCACACCCAATGACCGTTACCAATCCCTGGTTAATCTGCTCCAAGAAATGGCCCGACGTCTAGTCACCTTTGGATTGCACATTCATGTCGGTGTCGATTCGGGCGATAAAGCCGTCATGATTTGTGACCGCATCATGCAACATTTACCAACCATGTTGGCATTGAGTGGCAGCAGTCCCTATTGGGAGAATCGTTCCACCGGCTTGCACTCACATCGTTCAAAGATCATGGAGGGGCTTCCGACTGCAGGTCTTCCGACCTTGATGCGAAATTGGAGCGAATATGTTTGGCTTGTAAGCCATATGGTCGACACGGGTTTTATCAACACCATTCGTGAAATCTGGTGGGATGTCCGCCCACACCATAACTTTGGAACCGTCGAAGTCCGCGTTTGCGACATGCCCGGCAACCTCGATGATGTACTGGCAATCGCTGCATTTACGCAATGCTTAGTTACCGCACTCTCCGACGAAATTGATGAAGGTACCTACCAACATGATTGCCATCCAATGATGGTTCGACAAAACAAATGGCGTGCCTGCCGCTTTGGCAACAAAGCACAACTGGTTAATTCGTACACCCACGAAGTGCAACATGTGGCAAAAAATGTCGAGACTCTGATTCAACGTTTACGACCGATTTCTCAAAATCTTCATTGTGAATCTCATCTCGAACGAATTCAGGCTATTTCCGAAGGTCCCAGTTGGGCAGATAAACAAACGTCCATTTTTGAGGAATCTGGCAGCGCTCAGGAAATCGTGCGCACGTTGAGCAAGCAATCACGAATTACGGCGTTACCGGTTTGATCGCTCCCGACGCGACAACAGGTTCCAAAAACCGCCGGCAACATTCGCCTCGTCGTGAATAGCTCCCTCTAAGGACGAGAAAGGTGAGCAGCCAGGATGCCGTTTGCCATTCCACCAGAGTAGCCAGTCATCACCAAACAATGTGCCTTGGCAACTCCACTATCGCTTCGGCTTATAAATTTCCGTCGCAGTGCCGAAAAAGACTTCGCCAGCATTCATCAGCGTTTCGCTCAGAGTCGGATGCGGATGGATCGACTCCGTAAGATCTCGGACCTCACAGCCCATTTCAATCGCCAACACAGCCTCGCCGATCAGTTCACCAGCGCCGGGTCCGACCATCCCACAACCTAAAAGGCGCTGGGTCTCGGGGTCGATAAGCCATTTAGTCAAACCTTCGGTACGACCGATCGCTTGCGCTCGGCCACTCGCCGCCCAGGGATAAATTGCGACTTCGACGGATCGTTGCTCTGCTTTGGCTTGGTCTTCGGTAAGTCCCGCCCACGCAATTTCTGGATCGGTAAAAACCACAGCGGGTATCGCTAATTTATCGAATTCCGCGGTTTTACCAAGAATGACTTCCACTGCAACTTTGGCTTCATGCGTCGCCTTGTGCGCTAGCATCGGCTCGCCAGCAACATCTCCAATGGCGAAAAGATGGCTATCTGCTGTTTGCTGATTCCGCTGGCAAATCACAAATCCTCGCTCATCGAGTTGAACAGCCGTGTTCTCCAATCCAATTCCATTCGACGCCGGTCGACGGCCAACAGCAACCAGTACTCGATCAAACCGATCCACGTCGGATTTTTCGGCACCTTCAAAGGTTACTTCAATGCCCTCAGCAACCTCTACCAGCGAGCTAACTTTAGTGTTGAGAAAGATGCGATCGCCGCACAACTTGCTGAGCCGACGGTGTAACGGTTTCACTAAATCTCGATCCGCACCAGGAAGCAGACCGTCAAGCAATTCCACCACGCTGACTTTGCTGCCAAGATTGGCATAAACCGTACCCATTTCTAGACCGATATAACCCCCGCCCACGACTAACAGCGACTCCGGTATATCGGTCAGTTGGAGGGCGCCAGTCGAATCCATTACTCGGTCCGATCCAATCTCAAATGCAGATGGCATGGCGGGGACCGAGCCGGTGGCCAAAATGCAATGATCGAAGGTGATTTTTCTGCTCTCGGGCAGAGATGCATCGTCTCCTTGAAGTTGCATTGTGGTCGAATTCTCAAATACGCCACGCGCCGTAATCACCTTGACCTTACGGCGTTTTGCTAACTGCTTGAGGCCGCCAGAAAGATTTGTGATGACTTGCTCTTTTCGCTGGCGAATTTTATCGAGTTCGATATTGGGCGCAGGGTATTCAAGGCCCCAATCTGACGAAAGCTCTTCGACTTCTGAAATCACACGGGCAACATGTAACAACGCTTTGGAAGGAATGCACCCCTGCAACAAGCAGGTTCCGCCCAGCCGCAACTCTGATTCGACGAGTGTTACATCAATTCCTGCATCTGCCGCGAGAAAAGCTGCAGAATATCCACCTGGACCGCCACCAAGGACCAACAGATCTGTGTGCATCGATATCTTTCGAAAAGCCACCACACGTCGCAAGGAATGCGTCCGTTGCACGCGCGAGGCAGGTACTGTGACTCCGTTAAAAAAGCCCTACGATGGCGCAGGGCTTTTGGTAATCTTCTTTTAAGTTTTGACTGATTTAACGGGAGAGGAACTCAACAACCATGTTAATCGCAGTGGCGTCCAAAGGCGCACTGATATCAGTCGAGCTTGGATTCCCTTGTACCGTAGCCCGCAATGTTTCCACGTCAAACGTTACCCAATCTAGAGGCTCCGACGCCGCCTCTTCTGCGAGCACTCGATAAAAATTCAACAAGTTCGTACGGTTGCGAACCGTAATCACATCACCAGGCCGTATTTGGTATGACGGACTTGTGACCTTCACGCCATTAACCTGAAAATGGCCGTGCGCAATTCCTTGTCGCGCTTGCGGCCGCGTCTTCGTAAAACCAGTGCGCCGCACGACATTGTCTAAACGTCGCTCACAGACGACCAGTAAATTTTCTCCCGTGTTGCCTTTTTTTCGCGTCACGGAATTAAAATACCGGCGGAGTTGGCGTTCTCCCAAGCCATAAAAATGCTTGATCTTTTGCTTTTCCATCAATGCCATACCGTAATTGGACGGCCGGCGGCCACGGGTATGCATTCCAGGTGGGTTCTCGCGCCGTTCCATCGCCCGAACGGCACCCGCATCTTCGTAGACCATTGCCTTTAAACGCCGGTTCACACGGGCTTTAGGACCAGTGTATCGTGCCATTAACCGATTGCTCCTCGATCATTCAAAGAAAGTTCAGCAAGCCGACGCGAGGCGGGACAGCAGTGCGGTGCGTCAGCAAATCTGTATATAAAAGTGAGCAGACTTCCAGAGCGAAGGCCACTCTATATGAGCTAATCTACTGCCAGCCAACAGCTTATGATGGTCGAATCACCTCACACACACAAGGGGGCATCTCCCCAGTAGCAGATTCTTTCCCTAATTTCAGTTTCCCCACAGCTGGTCTCATCTTAATGAACGCTAAATTTCCTCGAGTTCATCCACAAGCGATTCCCGTAAAGTCGGCGTAAATATCCAAGTTTACTTAATTGGCACGATCCAAACCGCCGAAGAATGCCTGTGTAAGCGGGGAAATCGCCGCCTTGGCGCTTGCTGAACGCTCATAGCAGGGGGGCCTGCTTGGATATGTTGGAACACCAACCATGTGCGGACGCCGACGGATAGGCCGACGGATAGTAAGGACCTTGCTGGCACCCATTGTGCTGACATTGCTTCTCTCGTCATTTGCTCTTACGGCGGCGGAACGCCCGCCACGAAGTTCGCAACGGAGCGTGCGAGCCTCGGTTCCGGACCACAAAATATCCCCCCTCAAGGCACGTCGCACGTCGCACACCAAAGCACTCCAGCAGGCTGCGCGGACCCCGAAGTTCGTTACGCAAGATGATCAGGCCTTCTTCTCCACAGATGAAATTCTTACTCACGAATCTTGTGATTCATGTAGCAACAACCGTTTCGGCTGCGATTCTTTCTGTAATCGCCGCTGGCTCAATTTCGAATTTCTCATGGGTTGGCAACAATCTCGCAACCTGCCGCCATTGGTCACTAATGACACCCTCGATCAGCCCGCAACAACGGTCCATTTCGGTAATGAACAAATCGGGGATCGAGCCCGCGTTGGAGCACGTTTCGACATCGGCACCTGGCTAGGCCGCCAAAAATGTTGGGGAGCCGGCATACGCTTTTTTACCCTCGGTAACCAAGCGAGTAACTTTGAGCTAGATGCAGAGAGTAATCTTGTCTTTGGACGGCCGTTTTTAGATGTTTCCGATGAATTAACATCACCGCTTCAGGAAATATTGCTGATCAATGACCCGACACAAGGCATAACCGGCAACGTCGCCATTTCAAGTGACTCACAAATTCACAACACCGACGTTTATTTTCGACGTCGATTGGTGCGTTCGTGTTGTAATACAATCGACTTTCTGGTTGGCTATCAGAATTCGTGGATCCAAGAAGATCTGACGATTCAATCAACCTCGACCGCTCCAGTGATTCCCGGCCCCGGAGAAGCGACTCTGAATCTGCGCGACTCCTTTGATGTCAGCAACGAATTCAACGGCACCCTGCTCGGCGTCGCCGGTAGATTTCAACGCCGCAACTTGACCTGTGAGGCGCTAGCCAAGGTCGGCTTGGGCAACATGCAGAGCACCGTCACCATCCAAGGTCAAACAACGCGCGACACAGGTGGCGGGCCATTGGTCGAACCGGGAGGTGGTCTGTTAGCACGCTCGACGAACATCGGACGTTTCACGCGTGAAGAATTCTCCATCGTCCCCGAGTTACAAGTCAAACTCATCTATGAATTGAACGCATGCGTTGCCTTAACCCTAGGTTATTCTGCTATTTGGTGGACAGAAGCAGGACAAGTCGCCGATCAATTGGATCCGCTACTCGCGTCAAATCTAAGTTTTCCTGCGACAGGCACACAAAGCCCGGGATTCAACTTTCAGCCTAGTACATTCTGGGTGCAGACGATCAATGCAGGCTTGCAAATGCGTTTCTAAGTGGTCCTTAGATCCCTCGATCTAAGAATGCTTTTCCCCAGCGAACGAATCGCGTTATGATCTACGTCAATAGCTCTGGTCGGTTGGACCAAACCCCGTCCAACCAGCGCATTTTTCGCTCAGCTGCTTGCTAAAAATTCGACCCCTAACGACAACCATCGCATCATGAGTTCCGTAGTTATCTATCACAATCCAAAGTGTTCCAAGAGTCGACGAGCCCTGGCAATTTTGCAAGATTCCGGAGTCTCCTTCGAAATCATCGAATACCTCAAAACGCCACCGGATGCGGCCACGCTACGAGCCATCTTAGCAAAACTCAACTTGCCACCCAAAGAACTTGTCCGTAGCAAAGAACATCAAACACTGGGCCTTCCCTTAGCGGTCGATGAAGATGAACTTATCGACCAATTGGTGGCACATCCAGAAATTCTGCAACGTCCCATCGTGGTTGTTGGCAACAAAGCAAAAATCGGACGGCCACCAGAACAAATCCTCGCAATCCTCTAAATTGCCAGCCTCATCCTTCACACGCTTGCATAAGTGCCCGCCTGACTTGTCGCCAGAGACCTGTCATCTCCATTGCACATCGGCGATACGCCGATATTTCGCAGTGTTTTCGCACCCTGTGTCTGCTGTGCGGCCACCGCATTCACGTTGCCATCACCTATTCTTTGCTGTTTTGTCATCGAAGCCCCACCCAAATTTCACGCAATCGTTTGCCGTCGTTAATCTCTCTTTATGAATCGTAGTTTTTAATTCGCCCATGAAGAATAGAAATAGGTTGTCTGACTGCAGTTTCACCCAAAATTGATCGCAAACTAACACACAGTTCACAATGCCTTAATATTCTTGGCGCCTAGTAGGGGACAGATAGATCTGAAACACCTGTTGAGATGATTTGGCCACGGTAAATTCTCTCCGCAGCGTCATGATGCCGAGTAGTACTACAGAGGCTCGGGAGACTGCAGTGGGCCTGAAGGAAGCTGCAAAACCCAACAATTTGATGAAATTTTTGCCATTCGATAGAATTAAGGTGACTTGGAAAGCAACCTGTGACGGAGATTATCAAAGCGATGCACCGTAAGAAGTTTAAGCGAGGTGATTTGGTCGTTTATCGAAAGCTTAAACGCAGTAGTTCTCCCGGCCCCCGTGCAAAAGCCATCTTCCCTTCAGCGCATGGTGAGCAATATTCCTACCAAGTAGATAAGTTTTGGGTCGTTATCGACAGTGATCCAGCGGGCCAAGTGCAGCTGCGGACGCGACGCGGAAAGCAGCACACAGTAGCTGCGGTTGATGAAAACTTACGCCTCGCTCACTGGTGGGAAAGACTTTTGTACCGAGGCCGTTTTCCCACGTTGGAACTGGAAAAAGTGACACCCGCTGCGTAAAAGCAGGTTGTGCTCAGCACCACCCCTGAAAAAGTGGGTATTCGCGTTGCCGACGTTGATAGCACGAACTGCAAGTCCTTCTTGATCATCGACCTCGAGCAGAAGTTCCTCACAACCGCAGAAAATTCGGCTGGACAAGTGGTCTAGCCGATTGCCTTCCGAAGGCCATGCCGTGGACCGAAGTGAACCGGACCGAAGTGAACTCAACACGCTAGCAGATCGCTTCGTTGGTCACTCAATTTTTCCATCCCTCCCGTCAGCACAAGCCAAGCCACCTAAGCCATTTTCACCTACCAGCCGGCTGCGCCCTTAACAAACTTCATGAAGCTCCAACACAACCATGAAAAGACGGCCTCTGAGAATTGGTCGCTGTATCCTTTCGTGCCCTTTCGCTCGTTTTAAGTCCTTTTCGAGTGAGGTGGCCTGCAACGTCAATTCACCTTACAAAATCGGCAATCGTAAATTTACTGGCTTAAATTCCTGTCTGCCAAGAACTTTTCCGCCCCACCATTAGGGGCTTTCTCATCTCGTCTCAATCGAGACACTACAAACAACAAACCGCAAGCAGCACACTGCCAATAAAACAACACCTACCGCCAGAGAAGTTCCGCGACATCGGAAGCTACGATTTGCTGGTATAGCGTAAACACATCATCAGGATTGTTGCGGCACCAAAAATTGCCAGAAGTGTTTTGGTTTGTTCAAAAGGAGACGTTCCTGCAAGCTCTTGCCATAATCCTAATCGCTCGCGGTTTGCCATGGCATCGTCAGCAGCTGAGTTTGGCGCTCGTTGACCGTCAAATGGTCGTAAAGAAGGGTCAAAAGTTTCAAGTGGCATGCTCTGGGTTGACTCACCACCTCGGCTCGATGCCTCAACGCCTGGCGCTGCCACAATTCGAATCTTTTCGAGCGCCGGTATTCTTTTGTTGGTGGAAATCGTTGGCGACGATTCTTCCGAGAGTTGAATCTTGGCCCAAGATTCTTGCAGAAAGGACTGAACTCGACCGGCGTAACTTCCCGACGTTCTACCTCCCGATGCTCCGAACAACACACCAGCGAGTTCACCTTGTCGATTGAAAATCGGTCCACCAGAATCTCCCTGCCGCGCCTGCACCGAGACCTCCACCATTTCATAGGGCATGTTAATACCTGGAGAAACGTACTGAGTACACTTCCCGGATCGAGTCTGGTAGGAATCCTCACCATACCCCGCAATTGTCAAAAGATCGCCGGGATGGGGAGCGCGCGAAGCTATTGTCACCGGCTTCACGGTCGGCCGCCAGATTGCTAAAGCAGCCAAATCCCAGTTGGCATCGGTATGGATCACTTGCGCAGCCGACTGAAAACCGTCCGCAAAAAAAACACGCACGCTTTTCTTGGCGTCACGCACAACATGCCAATTCGTCACGACAAAACCGTGGCGGTCACGCACCTCCACCAACGTCCCAGAACCCTTGGAAAACGAGCCGCCTTCATCAGCCACGATGCGGACAACCGCCGGATGCGGAGGAGTCGATGTTTGAGGTGCGAACGGTAAACGCGGCAGTCGCGCAAATCCATCGTGGCAAAACGGGCCCAAAACGACAAAAACCAGGGTGCAGAAAATATAGTGGACAGCCAAGTAGTTGGCAAAGACCTTCCATTGATAGCGAAACCCTCCGAAATCAGAACCGTTCATCTAACGAATCCCTTTCACGGCTGACATCCTTAGTGTCCAAGCATTCCGCGCTCGGGGAATCCTGCAGACTCCGAAAACACAGTGTTGATTGACCGGCGCTGTGACAAATCTGTCGAGCAATACAAATCAGGAAATCTCAAAAACTATTCGCCACTCGCTGCTTTCTTCGTCGCGACTCGCTACGAAGGATCATTTCTAACAACCGCTGCCGGGACTGCTCGGAGACAGCGTCTTTTGCCTTGTGATCCGGGCGCGCGGTTTTTGCGTCATTGGGCAACTGATTCATGAACCACCATCAGCGCCCGTAGACGCTCCCTGCCAGCTTGTTTGCATACCGCAGGGCCAGTCATTTCTTGCCCTTTGGCTGTAGACATCCGTGTCCAAGCAACGACTCACATCGCAACACCATGTCAGCAAGAGCCATATAAACATTGATAACGTCGGTGTGACAAAAAAAACGGCACCATCGGTCGTTTCAAAATCACCCTTCGGTCAACGCTGGGTTGCTGAGCCTTCTGGAAAATACGAATCCTGCACCAGGGAAGGCCTTGCTCCTTCTGCTGAGCATGACATCCCTTCCCTTTCAGAAGTCGGAAGATAAGAGAGAATTCATCAAACGCATCCCATCAGGTGTCAGAGTCTTCGTAATCGGAGGCAATGAGCATAACCGGTAAGCTCGATGGCCTGTAGCGCGCCGGCGATCTCACTGCAAGGAACCAAGGGTAGCGGCATTAACCATCGACCGCATACCGTTTCAACTTATCCGGGTCCACCTCGATACCTAGTCCTGGCGTTTCAGGAACTTCGATCATCCCTGCAGAGATTTTCCAAGGTTCAAAAATGATATCATCTTCAAGACCATAATAAGTACTGTCATTTCCCAAAGAGTAAGCCTCGCAAGCAGCCGCGATGTGCAGCATAGCAGCCGTCTTTGGGCCCAGGTCATGTCCACAGTGCATGATACAAGGTATGTCTGCTGCCGCGCAGAGGTGCCCAATCTCAACACAAGGTTGAATCCCACCCGCGATGTGGGTGTCCGGCAAAATAAACTCAGCCGCGCGCAAACTGAGAATTTGCCAAACACTTGCCGGGTTCACCACACTCTCGTTCAGTGCAATGGGAGTTTTTGTTTGCTCGCGCAACCAGGTTGCGTCCGTCAACGGTTCTGCGGGAATCGGTTGCTCGAGATACTCTAATTCATACGGTTCAAGTTGACGTGCCAATTCCACTGCCTGACTGGGAGAATAGGCCCGATTTGGATCAATGCGCAACTTGAGTCGATCCCCCACAGCATCACGTACGCCTCGCACCATTTCTAGATCTTCGTGCATGTCCGCGCCCGCTTTGGTTTTTAGTGTTCGAAAGCCTTGTTCCACGTACAGCGTGGCAATTTCACCAGCCCGTTGATAAGTCTGAATTCCCATGCAGGCAGCGACTTCAACACGTGGCCGTAGCACTCCACCCAGCAGGGCGGCCACCGAGAGACTAGCCGCTTTCCCGCGAATGTCCCACAACGCCAATTCGATCCCTGATTTCAAACGTGTTTCCAGTGGGCATTCTCGATGAAACAAACTGAGGTTCATCGCATCACGACCGACTGCCCAGTCACGAGCGGCAGACTGCATCTTCGCGTGATTTAGATTGGGCAAAAAATTGACGTTATACTCACCCCAACCGGTGATGCCAGAATCCGTGTCGACACGAACAATCGCACTCTTTGTCGTAGAGCTAGAACGAACGTGAGAACGGTAAGGCGCCAACGGTTCCGTTTGAGGAATCTCCACAACCGTCACTTCGACGTCGAGAATTTTCATTCCTGATAAGCTCCATAATCCCTACGGTATCAATCACACGGCAGACCGCAGGCAAGCTGTATTTCGATCTGTTTCACTTCACTACAAACAGCCAAACTAACAAAATCTCCGCCCGCAGTTCTCTAGAATTCAGAATTTTCTCGCTTCTTTTTTGTTAAGATTTCCCAGGTCACAACGAATCAACACCTAAGCCTTTAACACCACGCAACTCCCAATCATGGTGTGTGATGAAACAACTACGGCTACTTGTCATCGGCCCTCTTGCTACCACTTTGTTCATTGCCATTTTCTGGTACTTCCTCAATAGAACCTTGGCCGGGTTCCAAGAAGAATTCTTGGAAAATTGGCCGTGGCCCCTATCAAGCCAATGGGCATGCGCCCTCTTGGGCGGAAGTATTGCTTTGATGGGCGGCGCAATCCATGTGCTACGGCAATGGCGTCGAACTACTGGTCTGGCCCATTGGGCTGCGTTTCGTCACTTCCATTTCAGCCCCACGATGAAAAAGGCAGAGACGGCTGCCTACCAGGACTTGGTGTTACTCGAAAGTTTCTCGTCCGCCGCAAACCGGCTGACCGGTGAATGGAACGGGGTACCAGTCGAATGTTTTGATTACACGGCGCGCAAACAATCCAATCCGCACCGTAGTGGTGGGACTAATTATGAATGCCACACGGTCTTTGTGATCCAAATCTCCGCTAAACCAAGCCCCGAATTCGAAATTCGTCCGCGTGGTGTCATGACCAAGATACTTACTGTTTTCGGTGTGCGAGGTCTTGATTTTCAGCTCCAGAATCACTCCAGCAGCAGCACTTTAGACAGTGACATCCTGAGCGCTTTCAATCGCGAGTATTTCGTTTCTACCGGCATCGCCAAACAGCTCTTAAAGAGAGCCGGGATCCCTGGTGTCGAAGAAAATGACAGCAAATCGCAAGTCGATCAAATTGCGGAACAATTTTCACTTGCCACGATGCGCAGCTTCAATGAAAACCCTGGATGGTGTGTAGAATCATGTGGCGACCATCTCGCATTTTGGATACCAAAGCGTCTTGTCGCTGCAAAGCATTTTGACCAAGTCCTAAGTCAGGTGCTCACTTTATTTGAAGCCCTCACAAGTCCTCTTGAGAGTGGCATGAAACCGACAATTTTTGCCAGGTAGTTGGGCCTTTCAGAGAAAACTCTGATAACAAATTTAAAATGTCTCTTGGCCATACTGGGAGCACTTTTTGGGGAGATCGCAAGCGATTAAGACTTTCACACTTTCTTCCTTCGCTTGCGTATCCAGTCAACACCCACACTCGGTCCAGCACACGGAGGTCGCTAAGCAGATGAAATTGCGTCAGCGATTCGTACCTGACCGCAAATTGCTTACTCTTCAATCCGATACAAATGTGTTTCGCTGCGCAGGAACAGTGCACCGTCAGCAATCGCAGGGGACGCAAAGAATTTTCCATCGAGTTGGTTCGTCGCCAAAAGCTTAAAATCCTTACTCGCTTCAAAAATATACATTTCGCCTTCTTGGCTACTCACATAAATACGATTTTGAACTTCAATCGGTGAGGAGCGAAAGTTTCCACCAAGTCGCTTCTTCCAATGAACCTTCCCGGTAATGGCATCGATGCATGACGCCGTTCCGCCGTCATGAACCACAAACAATTCCTGACCCTTCAATAAAGGAGAAGGGACATGCGGAATGCCTTCCGAAAGTTGCCACATCAGCTGTTCCTCAGAGATTCGTCCTTGACCACCCGGGCGGATTGCATAAACCGCATGATGATCGAGTTTAATCGAACCCACCACATAAAAGAGTCCGTTCCCAAAGGAAGGACGCCCGACCAGACTACACCCCTCATATTGCATCCACCACAGTTCTTCACCAGTACGCAGGTCATAAGCGGCAACGTGCTCTGCACTCGTGCTGACCAACTGGGGAACACCATCCACTTCACCTACAAGCGGCGTCGAGTAGGCCATCTGAAAAATAGGATTGATACTGCGGGCACGTTCAAGATGTTGGCGCGGCTGTTTCCAGCGGATTTCACCTGTGGCTTTATCGAGTGCCGCAAGAAATTGTTGATCGGTACCGTCACAGGTGAGAATGAGGAGGTCTCCATGTAAAATCGGCGAACTGGCAGCACCTTGCGGTGCATCAAAGGGCAACGTGGTATTTTTCCAGACAACATTTCCCTGCTGGTCGAGACAAGCGGTCCCGCGGGATCCAAAATGGACGTAAATGTGCTTGCCATCGAGTACCGGCGTGGGTGAGGCAAAGCCATTCAAAGCATGTTTGGGTCCCGAATCTGCGGGCCGCAACACTTCCACATCGTGTAACAAACGACCGCTCGTTTTTTCGACACAGATGGCGTGTAAAGATTTGCCATCACTTGCTGCGGAGGTCATCCAAATTTGGTTTCCCCAGATCACGGGAGAAGACCAGCCCTCACCGGGAATTTCTGTCTTCCAAGTAACGGACTCCTCTTCACTCCAATCTAAGGGAATCCCTTCGGCATCCGAGTGCCCCTGACCATCCGGACCACGAAACTGCGGCCACTCCGCTGACATCGATGGAGTCACCAGCAACAAAAACACCAAGCAAAAGAATTTTCGACAATGCAGCATCGAATCGTCCTCACACACAGGAGCTCACACACAGGAGTTGTTTGTCGTTGTTCTAACGTGCCCATAAAACGGTTGCAAGAATTACATGGCAAGTTCGTCCTTTTCGCTTGCTCGTGACACCTTGTTGGAGAACTCCACAGCGGAGTAACATTGTACATTCCTGAGGGGATCCGTCGTTCAATGATCCTGGTGTAACTGATTCTGGTGCAACTAAAATTCGCTGACGCCTTATGAACCACACACTTGCAGACCAGCAAATTCGGCATTTCCAGGAGGAAGGATTTCTGATTCTTCCCGGCATGTTGGCAAAGGAAACCGTCGAGCAAGTTTTTGTCGAAATCACGGCAGCCATGGACCAACGGCCGGACATACCCGACGATCTGATTCAGTACGAACCGTCCATGCGTGGAAAACCACATACGGAAACCAATGAACTTCACGTCCGCAAATTCTATCGAATGGCAAAGCATCTCGAGTTTTTTCGCCAACTCGCGCATCATCCGAATCTTCTGGTAACTGCGCGGAAACTACTCGGATCAAAAGTGACGTTATTACAAACCATGTTGTTAATGAAACCGCCTGGAATCAGCGGTCCCAAGGTTTGGCATCAGGACAACGGTTATTTTTCAGTCAGCCCAGCCGCTTGCTTTGGGTTTTGGATTGCGTGCGACCCGGCAACCGTAGCAAACGGCTGCATGCACATTGTGCCCGGATCCCATCATCATGGTCTGCAGCCCCACGCAGGTTCCGGCGATGATTTCGGGCTCACGGAAATTCCAAAAGCAAAAGAGATCCTGCCCGTGCCTCTCGAGCCTGGTGACGCGTTGCTGTTTCACTGTGAACTGTTCCATTTCACGCCACCCAACCGCACAACGCAGCGCCGCCGTGCGCTGCAGTATCACTACATGGCTTCGGACGTAGTAAAAACGCCCAATCAATTTCCCTGGGAACCGGAAATTGACTTTGGCTAAGCTGAAAATTCTTACGAGCAGCCCTCGTCAGGAAGAAAATATCTCGCAACGAAGAATGTGAAATGCTGACCGTGAAATGGGTTATGAGTTGGCTCTAGACTGAGCGTTTTCCAAATACCCGACCTTTTCACAAAAAATCCCCGTTTGTGCGCGGTCACTCTCTGGGCTTGCAAATCCACACTCCCAGCCTGAAAACACTTACAGATCCAACCTATTGTCGGTAAACTAGAGGCAATGAAAGAAGTTCACCCCTGCCTGCCACTTTGTCTGGATCTTTGTGTCGTTCCGATGAAGCATCAATTCCTCTCAAGATTAATCCTTGCGCTTGCCGTTTTTTCAACGAACCTAGGCTCCGTCTGGGCCGAATCCGACGAAACCAAGATACTCTTCTTCGAAAATGAAATCCGGCCGTTGCTCGCTGCACACTGTTTCAAGTGTCACGGCGCAAAGAAACAGGAATCAGAACTCGCCTTGCATACCGGTGAAGCTTTAAGACGTGGCGGTCTGCAAGGTGAAGCCATCGTGCCAGGTAACCCGGATGAGAGCCTGCTGATCCAATCCATCCGCCGGACCGGTGATTTGAAAATGCCACCTGAGAAAGCACTTGCCCAAGACCAGATTGCCGTACTCGAAAAATGGGTTGCCCTGGGAGCCCCCTTTCCGGCGGCCAGCGGGGACAACACCAGCATCACAATTCGTAGTGGAGAAATTACTGCTCATGAACAAGCATTTTGGTCGTTCCAACCAATACGAGATCCGGAACCGCCTGCGATAGACGAGACCTCGATCGCACACAATCCAATCGACCATTTTGTCCTGGCCCGGCTAAAAGAGACCCCTGTGAAGGCATCCAAACCGGCTGACAAGCGCACCTTGATTCGCCGGGCCACCTTCGACCTCACCGGGCTTCCACCCACGCCCATAGAAGTCGATGAGTTTCTAGGAAACACCTCCCCACAAGCCTTTGAACAACTGGTAGCTCGCTTGCTGCGCAAGCCTGCCTATGGTGAACGTTGGGGTCGCCATTGGCTGGACGTGGTTCGCTATGCCGACACGGCAGGTGAAACGGGTGACTTTCCTGTTCGCGAAGCTTATTTGTACCGTAACTATGTGGTCCAGGCATTCAATATAGACAAGCCTTATGACGCCTTTATTCGCGAGCAAGTTGCCGGAGACATTCTGGCGGAACAACTTGTCGCAGAGCAGATCCAACATGACGGCAAGCCAGGTCCGGAGGGTTTTGACCCAATCCTCTCGGATGCAACCGTCTTTGGCAATGAAGTACTCAGCAATCGCTTTCGTGAACTAGTCACGGCCACGGGATATTTGGCCATTTCTCGACGTTTCGGTTACAACGCTCAAAATCACCAATATCTGACGATTCAAGATACGATCGATACTTTAGGACAATCTTTATTAGGGCTGTCTCTTGGCTGCGCTCGCTGTCACGACCACAAATATGATCCGGTGAACAAAGCCGATTACTATGCGTGGTATGGAATTTTCGATAGTACGACATACGCCCAGTCAGGGAGTGAAGGGAACAACCGCCCGCAGGACATGACACCTCTGATTCCGTTGGAGGTTGCACACAATCGGAAAGCTGCCTTCGACCTGGAAGTCAAACGAGTCTCTGACGAACTTGCTCGGCTCAGTGCCCGGCGCATCAAATTGGAAGAAGATCTCAAACCTTATGCGCGCTTGTTCGTTGATGATTCTCCAGAAGAACCCGGCTGGAATCCATTTCTTTCCGATGTCAATGCACGTCTCTTCACCGACTTTATTCCTAATGAGTCGGGTCACGAAGGGTTCCACGTATTCCGCCCCTCTGGACGAGGGATCCCCATGCTTGCGGTCAATACAACCGAGGAAGTCATCCGCGTGCCGGGAATTGTACCTGCCAAAGGTGTGTGCGTTCATCCAGATACAAATGACGGCATCGCGTTGGCTTGGCGCAGCCCTCTCACAGGTACGGTACGTCTTCGCGGCTCTGTGCGGGACATACATGACTGCGGTGATAGCATCCGTTGGCATCTGGACCACTTGGCAACGTCTGGTTTTAAAGCACTTGCAGATGGCCAACCTGGACGCAATGGCACTCAGATGATCGGAGCCTCAGCAGAGGCCGCAGCCGGATCGCTGGAACTCCAGGTCCGCAAAGGCGACATCCTGCAGCTGGCCATCTTCATGAATGGAGACTTGGGCTGCGATCTTACCCACATCGACCTTCAAATTGATTCGCTTGAGAAAGAGCCACAGTCATGGAATCTGGCCAAGGATGTGGTTGGCGATTTGCACGAAGGTGGAGACGGAAATCCACATAGTGACCAATATGGCAACGAAGACACCTGGTTTTTCTTCGCAACTCAGGAAAACCTGCGGGAAGCTTGGGCAAAAGCAGATGTACTAAGCGACGAAGAACTCACCCACTCACGTGAGCATGCCTTTCAGCTCAAAGACGAACTGGACCAAACGGTCACCACCTTGTCAAAATTGACGACGCACCAACAGTTAATGAACGACAACGGCCCCTATCAAGCCGTCTACGGCGTGGTCGAAGGGGAAGCCCAAAATGCCAACATTCACGTGCGTGGAAATCATCTCGAACTGGGCGACGAAGTACCGCGACGAAATCTGGAGATTCTTGGTAGCGAATTAGTACCGCTGGGTGACCAGAGTGGTCGATTATTGCTGGCAGATTGGCTCACAAGAAAAGAGAATCCGCTCACAGCACGCGTGATGGCAAACCGAATCTGGCAACATCATTTTGGTAATGGTCTGGTGCGCACGGAAAACGATTTTGGCGTACGGGGACAACTCCCAACTCACCCTGAACTTCTCGACTGGTTGGCGTCGCGTTTTATTGAGTCCGGCTGGTCGATCAAAGCCATGCACCAACTGATCATGACCTCTGCGACCTACCAGCAGTCCAGTCGTTCCGATGAGCAAGCCATGGAACTTGACCGTGAAGTTAAGTTGCTCTGGAAATTTAACCGCCGCCGTCTCAGCGCTGAAGAAATTCGCGATTCGCTGCTGTTTGTCAGTGGTGACCTAGACCCTTCGGTTGGGGAAGAACACCCATTCCCACCAGTTTCCTCTTGGAACTTTACCCAACATGGCCCCTTTTATGGGCTCTATGAAACAAACCGCCGCAGCATCTATCTCATGCAACAACGTTTGAAACGTCATCCCTTTTTAGCACTCTTCGACGGGGCGGATCCAAATGTCAGCACTGCCAAACGCACACTCACAACCGTACCAACGCAAACCCTCTTCCTGATGAATGATCCGTTCGTTCATGACCGGTCACGTTCATTGGCCAACCGCCTGCTTAACCTATATCCCGAGGATGCAAACGAGCAGATTCGTGCCGCCTATCGCGCTACCCTGCTACGAAATCCTGCGGGCGACGAGTTGAATTCCAGTCGAGATTTTGTGGGTCGTTATGCGGCTAGCCTGGAAGAAAATGACCCAACCAGCGACGAATCGACAATCCATGTTTTGAGTGCTTTGGTGCGAACTTTGTTTGTCAGAAATGAATTCCTTTTTGTAGATTGAGATGAATCCAATGTACCTTCCTACTCGGCGACAATGGTTATCCCGCGCAGCGGGTGGTTTCGGTGCAACGGCGTTGGGTGCCATGCTCAATGACACGACCCAAGCCGCATCACAAAATCGCCTTGAGGACCCGCTGGCGCCGCAGGTACCGCACTTTCCCGCCAAAGCAAAGCGTGTCATTTTCCTCTACATGACCGGCGGCGTTTCGCACGTAGAATCGTTCGATTACAAACCACAATTGATCAAAGATGATGCCAAATCGATTGTGATGGATAATTGGCAAGGAAAGATTGGTGAATTCAAACGCTATCTGCGCCGCCCGAAATGGGGATTTCAACCCGGTGGTGATAATGGAGTCATGGTCAGCGATTTGTTTCCCGAAGTCCGTAAGATCGTCGATGACTTGGCCATTATTCGATCGATGCAGACCGATCACACAAATCATTACGAAAGCACGCTCGGGATGCATTGCGGTTCGTGGACATTTGCACGGCCCAGCATCGGCTCTTGGGTAAGCTATGGGCTGGGCTCAGAAAATCAAAATCTTCCCTCGTTTGTCGTTGTTGCGCCAGCGGAACCGTATGCCGGTGCCCAAACTTGGGGCAGTGACTTCTTACCCGGGTGTCATCAGGGGACACGTCTCAAACCGGGGAACAACCCAATCCCGAACTTAAAACGGCGAGTCGCATCAACGACTCTGCAAAAACTCGAACTGGACCTGGTTGCACAAGCCAATCAAGAACATTTGCGACTCCGTGGCGAAGATACCAATCTCGAAACGGTAATCAAATCCTTTGAAACCGCTTTTGGTATGCAGCAGGCTGCCCCCGAATTGTTTGATTTGGCTGGTGAAAGTCGGCAAACCTTAGAGATGTATGGGATTGAGCCAGGGCGTACCGACGGATTCGGCTGGCAGTGCCTGATCGGCCGTCGCTTGGCCGAACGCGGCGTACGCTTCATCGAGTTGATCGACACGGGTTCGATGGGCAATTGGGACTCTCATGCCAACATGCAGGATCATGTCAGCTTGGCCAAAAATGTTGATCAGCCAATTGCAGCCTTGATCAAAGATCTCAAGGCACGCGGTATGTTAGACGACACGCTGGTTGTTTGGACTACCGAATTTGGTCGCACGCCATATCACGAAGACATGGAACATCCCGGGCGAGAGCACCATCATCAGGCCTTCTGTTCGTGGATGGCTGGCGCTGGGGTCAAACCGGGAATCGTTCATGGTTCCTCTGACGAGTATGGAATCAACGTCGCTGAAGATCGTGTCCACGTGCACGATTTCCATGCCACAATCCTACACCTCCTCGGTTTAGACCACGAGCAGCTTACCTACCGCTACGCTGGCCGAGACTACCGGCTCACCGATGTTCATGGTGAAGTCGTGACAAGTCTGCTGGCATGACGAGGGCACCGGATTCCTGCACAAAATTCCTGCACAGGGCACCCACTCGAGAGAATCAGAGCAGCTGTGTACAACACACATGGCCAACGCACACAGCAAAGCGTTGCTCTGAACTTGTCACCCGATTTCTGTGCATCATCCTGATCACAGAAACGCTCGGGGGAGTGATACTCGTCTCCCGATTTCTTCCTGCTACCAACTCACTCCAACATGGTCAGCTGGACCTTGCGAAAATGGATCACTCCGCCTTCTGACTGCAGGCCAATCTGTCCGTCTCGGACATCACAGTCCACAGCTTCGTTGACCTGCTCCCCATTCACGAGCAAAGTAATCGTGCCGTCCTTGGCAGTAATTTCATATTTATTCCACTCGCCAGGTTTGTTTTCGTTTCCTTTCACTTTTTTGAGTCCACGCAAACCGCCAGCAAAATTAGGATTGTCGAATCTTCGCGATTCCTCACCGTCGATTTTAAAACCTTGAAAACCGTACATATCACCTGCACTTCCGTTAGCTAGTTGGGCTTCCACGCAGTTTGGCAACATGGTCGGTTTTCCTGTAATTCTCATGAGCACGCCACTGTTGCCTGGCTCAGCCGGCCAACGCCACTCCACAACAAGTTGAAAGTTCTTGTATTTTTCCTTAGTACAAAGATATCCGCCTGGCTTTCCCTGACAGACAAGAATTCCCTCTTCCACACTCCACACATCTTCTTGCTTCACGTCTTCTGTCAAAAAGTGTTCCCAGCCGGAAAGATCTTTGCCATTGAAAAGATTCACCGGCTCCGCTGCAATGACACATCCAAATGCGCCGAATAAAAACAGGATCACCAAACCAACACCAACGATTTCGCTGAATTTACGATTCATATCAAGGCTCCTAAAGCTCGAATAATTTCATCTCTGTGGAGCTGGTACTATAAACAAAGCGGTGACCCATTTCACCTACCTGATTAACTTCAAGATGTCCTGGCCACCTCCCACCACCCTGTTGGGTTCGNGACAGACGTNGCCTTGNGAATCCGCTTTGGCAGAGACCTTGCTTTAATCCAACACCTACTTTTCGGGGCAGGTCAGGCCATGACCAGCGCATCTGGAAGTTGACTCCAGATTTTCAAAGCTTCTTCTTGATCAACAAGAACCAGCCACAATTCATCTTTGTTTTCTTGCCAGAGCGGCTGCCTAATTTGGTCTAGAGCAACCATATCAGAACCACGCGTCTCCTCCACAGGAACGTCTCCACGTTTTTCTAGACCCGGCTCACCGCAATATTGACAACCATCATGCGAACGCTGGTTAAGATGGAGTGATTCCCAAAACACGAGCTGCTGCCTGTTCTCCACTGTGGACACAAAAGGGAATGCCCACGCCTCGATAAGCATTGCCCGCAAGTTCCAGTCCTGAAATCTTGGCCACCCGTTTTTCAATCTGTGCTACCAATTCCAGGTGGCCAACATGATACTGTGGCATCCCCTGATGCCAACGTGCCACATCACAAAACAGAGGAGCGCCGCGGACGCCAATTAACTCACGGACTTCTTCGAATACAAGCTTTTTAATTTCGTCATCGTCTAACTCGAGCAACTTCTCTTGCAATGCACCGCCAACAAAAATTCGCAACAACACCTCGTCGGGCCGAGCACGGTTCTCAAACTTCACACTCGAAAAGCTGCCGGCAAGAATACGCCGCCTTTCTACAGCAGGGACAATGAAACCGAATCCATTCAGTGGATGCTGAATAGATTTTCGGTGTAGACCAATCAACACGACGGCTGCGCTCGCAGAAGAAATTTGATCTATTGTTGCAGCAAGTTCTTTATCAATGGGTTGGAGGAAGCAGCTCGAGTGTCGAGCTGGCGTACAGAGAACAACTCCGTCATAGATTTGTTCTTTTGCCTTTCCAGCAAAACCCAAACGCCAACCCTGACGGTCCCGACGGAGACTTTCTAACGGAGTATTAAGTTGGATGCAATTCTTCGGAAGTCGATCTGCAATCGCTTGAATCAAACTTGACAGCCCAGCACGGGGCGCTAAAAACATTCCATAGCGAGCGCCACTCGCCCGTTCTGTCTTTTGCTTATTCTTTTTCCTCATGCCACGAATGACACTACCGTGTTCTTGTTCCATCTCGACAAATTGCGACATCGTTGCTGCCATACTTAACTTCGTCGGGTCAGCTGTGTAGATGCCGCCAATCATCGGCTGAATAATCCGCTCAAACGTCTGCTGACCAAAACGTCGTATGGCAAAAGAAGCAAGGCTTTCATCTTCACGTGTACTTTTTGCCGGCAGATAGATTTCTTTGGCCAAGCGCAGCTTTCCAGCAACACTCAATAATGGTGTCGTCAGTATCGGCCAAAGACGACTAGGACTCATCAACGTGAATCCTTGAGGCACTTCCACAAGCTTTCCTTGTCGGACAATGAAGGCACGACGCTGGGCCGCGTTCGTGTTGATTAATTGATCCTCAAATCCAATGCGCTGGCACAGCTCCAGGGCCCAAGGTTCCCGTGTGGTAAACATGTCTCCACCACGTTCGACGAGAAATCCATCATGCTGCTCGGTTTGAATCACACCCCCCAGCCGATCACTGGCCTCAAACAGAGCAAGCTCCACCTTAGGATCTAGTTCGACAATTCGATGCGCTGCCGCCAGACCCGAGATACCACCCCCAATCACAGCAATTCGTTTAGCTTTGCTCGAATCAACGTTCAACGTTTGTAATCACCTTCTGAAGGGGGCATCGGTGGCCTAACTTCGGGCCTCGCCAGCGGAGCTCTCGTTAACATGTCGGTCTCTCCACGATCAGATCCTAGTTGGCGTACCACAACGAGAGCAACCCAGACTGAAGCCGACAAGCCGTTGAAAATACGTTGGCGAGCCTGGCCAATAGCAGCAATAAACCCCAAACCGGCAGATCGAAAGCGGATCGGCACATAGAGTCGGAGACCTGCGGTCGACCGCAAGCACGGCATATGCCCCAGCCTCGGTAC